>JAYRZU010000040.1:0-114722 GCA_041916315.1 Anaerolineae bacterium | reverse complement strand
GGCTTTTGGGATGGGCGTAGCGCGGCACACTCGCTTGAGCGACCACATAGGCTAGACGGGCAAAGCGGACGTATTTGCTCTCTCGTTTTTGGCTCATGTCCGCTGATTTTACTGGCTCAACCTATCTTTGCAACTGAGCAGTTTGTTTCCAGAAATCAGGACGAGGCATGAGGGTGTTTAGAAAGCATCCCTCAAAGCCTGAGTGCGCACAAGCGGACGCGATAAATCGCGTCCCTACGAGAACAACTTCGGCTCGGTGGGCAATGTTGGCTCCCCTCCCTGAATTCGGGGAGGGGCCGGGGGTGGGGTCGATAAACGCGCTACACCAACCCTGCCGCCTGGGCCCGCGCCATGACCGTCTGCGCGGCGCGGATGATCGGCATATCGACCATCTTGCCATCCAACTGAAACGCGCCTTTGCCTGCTTTCTGATGCGCGTCATGTGCTTCGATCAAGCGGCGCGCGGCGGCGATATCCTCGGCGGTCGGCGTGAACACATCCTGAATCGGCGCGACCTGCTTGGGGTGAATCGCCAGTTTGCCCGTGTAGCCCATCTCTAGGATCCGCTGTGTCTCTACCCGCAAACCATCCTCATCATTCAACATGAGATACACGGTATCGATGGCCTGCAAACCGTAGGCTTTCGCGTAGGTCACAACCGCGCTGCGCGCATACAGCACTTCCGCGCCTTCCGGAGTGCGCACCGCGCCGATATCTCCGGCGAAGTCTTCCGCGCCGAAGATCAAGCCCTGCAGACGCTGATCCGAGCGGGCGATGTCGCGCAGATTGATGACCCCGCGCGCCGTTTCGATGATCGCGAGCAGGGGAATGCTGCCTTGCGGGAAGCCATTCTCGCTTTCTGCCTGATACAACCATTCGGAGACGATCTGCACCTGCGTTGACGATTCGACTTTGGGAAGCACGTACCCATCGGGGCGGTCGCTGATGGTGAGCATGAGGTCATCGGTGTAGAAGTCGCTGCCAACCGGGTTGATGCGGACGAGCCGCTCGGTACGTCCAAAATCGACCTCGCGCAGCGCGGCGGCGATGGTCTCGCGGGCAGCAGGTTTCTGGGTATACGCGACGCCATCTTCCAGATCCATGATGACCGAATCAACGCCTAAACCTGCGCCTTTGGCAATTTTGGCGCGGCTGTCGCCGGGCATGAATAACAAAGCACGTCGCACGCGCATCCCATTTTCTCCATGGTTACTGGCTCAATGACTGCAGCCGCTCTAAGCGGGCGGGTTCGTTGGCGACCAACCACTCGTCCGCGCTGAGCAGCGCATGGGCTTTAGCGAAATACGGTTTGGCGGCCTCCACTTGTTCCTGCAGCAGCAGACATTCGCCGACTTCTTCATAGGCATAGCCATCGGCGAAGGGCAGCAGCGGATACAGCAGCGGCAGCGCCTCGTCGATCCGTCCGAGCGAACGCAGCGCCCGCGCGACACACCACTGCGCGATGCGGATCGGTTCCGCCTGTCCCTGCGCCTCGCGCAAGCGGAGCGCGCGTTGGAACAGGTCGAGCGCCTCAACAAACCGTTGATCGTCATGATACGTCCAACCGAGGTTGTTGTACAGTGAACCTGCCCACTGCTGCGTGCGCGCGTTGGTTGACGCTTCGGCTAAAGCTAAGGCACGTAGATTCCAGTTCAGACGTTCGTCAGGCGTTGGGGCGGCGATCCCCAGCATATGCGCGGCATCGACCGCGTAGAAATCGTCGTTCGCGGCGTGATCGAGCGCCTGCTCAAACAGCGGACACGCCGCCGCCGGGGCGCCCGCCGAATTGAACACGCGCCCCCGTTCCAGCAGATAGCGTATCCGCGCGACGCGGGTGTCGGGCGTCAGCGCATGCTCCACCTGATCGAGGGTGGCGTGCGCCGCGTCAAACTGGTGCTGCAAGCCCTGCGCGCGGGCGATCTGCGTGAGTAGTTGGAGGTGTAAATCCGGTTGATCGAGGGTAGGGAGCAGGGCGCGCAGGCGCGCCTCTGTCCCCGCGGGATCGCCGTAATTCCAGAGATCATCAAATTCAGGGGTAGGCAAAGGGTATCCTCACTGGCGCATCAGCCGCTCGATCCACGATCAGGCTTCCAAAGCTTCGTAAAAAATCAGGCAGACTCCCGCGAGGTCGCTCACCGCGAATTCCCGGGTGTGCTGAAAGGTATTGTGGAGCATCCCTAAACCCGCTCCAGCGTTCTCTTCGAGGGAGGGAAGCCCCCGTGCCTGATATTCGGCGTACAGGGCAGCGACGTTCGCCGTTTCAATCCGCAGGGTGGTTTGCTCGGCGATGTGTGGATCGTCGAAATTTTGGAGCATGATCGCGACTGCGCCGCGTTCCACAATCACCGTGTTTGCATCTTCCGAAGTGTAGGTCGGGGTGAAGCCCAACGTTTGCGCATAGAAGGCGACCGCGGCGCGCATATTTTTCCCAGCAGGGAGCATCGGCATGAGTTTACCCAACACCGGTGTTTGGTTCGACATGCTGAGGTTCTCCTTCGCCATACATAGGCTTGGCAATACTCGCCGTCTTTCTAGCGCTGATCCTGGTAGAAGGTGATGCAGACTCCAGCCAGATCGCGCACGGCGAACTCGCGGGTTCCCCAAGGAGTCGCCCGAAGTGTACCCAGGCCAGCGCCCCCTCCCAATTCAAAGGCAGGAATCGCCTGTGCCTGATATTCGTTATAGAGTGCATCGACGTCGGCTGTCTGAATGCGCAAACTGGTCTGGGATGCTGTGTGCGGATCGTCAGTATTCACCAGCATGATTTCAGCGTCGCTGCGCCGGAGGATGGCGAGGCTGAGATCGGCCTGCTTGAAGGTTACCGTAAAACCGAGCGTGTGTTCGTAGAAATCGAGTGCCGCCTGCATGTCATCACCTGCGGGAAGTAACGGGGTAAGTCGACCTAAAGCCGGGGACGAATTCGACATTGCGCCTATCCTTGCTCTCAGAAAACAGATCACGTGTTCTAATTTTAGTGATTCTTGGATTTCAGCGCAATCAATCATAAATCGGCGTAAACCCGTTTGTCCCAACGTATCGGTCGTTCAGAGCTCCGGTTCAGTAGGGTAGGGAAGTAACGCGTTAGCTCGGGGCGAAAATAGCGCGCAGCGTCTGGATTTCCGGGAGCAGATCCGGCTCGATGGTGACGGCGTGCGGGCGCAGCGCGACGAGTGACCGCGCTTCGTCAACGGATTTGAGTGGGGTAGAGATGACCACGCGCGAGCAGAAGGGCATAAACGAGCGCACGTAGTGCAGCCAGCGCAGATCGAGTTCGCCATCGTCGGTGCGCTTGCCGAGCGCCACGGCGGGCGGGCAGAATTCGAGCAGGGTTTTGACGTCTTCGGCCTGATTCACGCTGATGATCGAGGTCATGCGATTGCGCACGGTCGCGGAGGCCAGCGACCACAGCGTGCTGCGGTCGAGCAGGCGGGTGTAGAGCGTCAAGGCGGAAGCGCCCGCCGCGCGGGTTTCAACGATCTGGTACTCGTCGAACACGTAGTTCAGGTTGATGGTGGGGACGGGGACAGCCCGCGCGATCAACGTCAGGTCGTTGACGCTGCCTTCGTAGATTGTGTCGTCAGTGAACATACACACCGCATCGACGCCCGCTTTCCAGTAGGAGAGCGCCTGCTGCACCGGATCATAAGCGCGCGGCGAATAGGTGATTTGTCCGAAAATCAGAACATTGTCGCTGATCGTGCTCAGGATCGACTCCGGTCGGCGCTGCATCCCGGCCAGCGCCCGGAGCGCATTCAAAGGCGTCTGTGCCTTGCGCGATTCGAGCCGTTCACGCTTCAGTGAGAGAATGTCTTGGACTTGCGGCAAGGCTGTGTTCATAATCCGTTCGCCAGATCCTGTATGCGCAACACCTACTATTTCATGCGAAAAATGGATTGTTGGCAAGCCCCCAAAAAGTCGTAACGCATGTCATGAATGCATAATATCCCATCAGTTAGGGACAAGCTGATCGTAGATTTGTTCACTTCTGAATTGGCACCTCTCCCCCTAGCCCCTTTCCCACGCAAGCGGGGCGAGGTCGGGGGCTACCAGGGTCGGGGGTGGGGTCGGACACTAACGGCATTCGCAGGACTTCTACTTGGCTGCTTTATCCCTAATTCACGTTAAGCTCGAGTTTGCAGCCCACCACTTCTCGACTCCATCTCCTATGCCTTCCCTGCGAAAGACAGTGTTATAATCGTGGCGATCCCACATGGAGGAACAAAGCAGTGGAACTCTCCTACGACGAAGTGCGCAAGATCGCCGAACTGGCCAAGCTGGATCTGAGCGAAGATGAAGTCAAGCTGTACGCCGGGCAGCTTTCGGCGGTTCTCGGCTACTTCAAGCGCCTGCAAGAACTCGACACCTCACACATCCCGCCGACCGCGTCGGTGCTCCCGCTCAAAAACGTGCTGCGACCCGATCACGCGCAGCCCGCGCTCCCGCCAGAGCAGGTGGTCGCCAATGCGCCCGATGCCGATGACAACCAGTTCCGCGTGAATGCCGTGTTTGGTGACGAATAGACCATGCCCGCACGCAAACGACTGCTGCTCATCGAGGATGACCATGACGTTGCCGATATGCTCATCATGTATTTCGGCGTGCACCAGTACGAAGTTCTCCATGCTGATTCCGGGGAGCAAGGCGTCGAACTGGCGCGCTCCCGCTTCCCCAACCTGATTCTGCTCGACGTGATGCTGCCCGACTTCGACGGTTACGATGTCTGCCAGCGCCTACGCGCGACTTCGTTCACGCGCTACATGCCGATCATCTTTTTGACGCAGCGTGACGAACGCGCCAACAAGGTCAAAGGACTCTCGCTCGGCGCGGACGATTACATTACCAAGCCCTTCGATATCGACGAACTGCGCCTGCGCGTGCAAACGTCGATTGCGCGCGCGACCCGCGAAAGCCTGCACGAGGCGCGTACCGGCCTCCCCACCGGCATCTTGATCCACGAAGAACTGCAGCGGCGCGACTACGCGGAGATCCCCTATCAGCGGCTGCATGTCGAAGTGGAGGGTTTCAAATCCTACGGGGAGGTCTACGGGTTTATGGCGGCAGACAATGTGCTGGCGTTCACCGCGCAGGCGATCTGCGAAGTAGTGAGTCAGCAGGGCACGCCGGACGATTTCGTCGGCATTGAGGGCGACCGTTTCGTCATCCTCACGCACTCCGGGGCTGGTGAGCTGATCGCGGACACGATCAATCACAGCTTTCAGGACGTCGTGCGCAGCTTCTATTCGTATCGGGATGCCGACTCGGGGCAGATCAGCGTGGGTGGTCAGCGCGTGCCGCTCATGTCGCTCGCCATCACCGGAGAATGAGGCGAATAGATTCCGTCGATCTGAGTGACATTTTTCGCAATTCTACGTTAAGATTTAGTAACATGTATTTGTGTTGCGGCTCAGGCTCTGCCAAATAATGTTCATTGACACCCGTCCTCCGCCTCGCATGTGGTTCTCTGTCAGGCTTGTTTCGATGAGGTTCATAGCTTGTGCGTACCTTGATTGTGGAAGATGATGTCCACACCATAGAACTGCTTCGTTTTCTTCTGGAAAAACTAGGGTTTGAGACGGTGGTAACGGACAATGTGGTCGACGCGATCGCGACGCTGGAGCGGCTCCCCGACCTGCAGTTGGTCATTCTCGACATCCTGCTGCCGAGCCTGTCAGGGATCGAACTGCTCAAGCACTTGCAAGCGCAGGCGTCGGACGTCAAAGTATTGATCGTCAGCGCGCATGTTGGCGTGCTTGACAAGCAGGATCCCCTCGTGCAAGCCACCCCGAAGCTGGCCAAACCCTTCCGACAGGAGCAGTTACGCGCGGCTATCGCCGAACTCGGCTTTGACGTTTAGGCGTAGGGCAGCGTAAACACCACGCGCGTGCCCTGCGGCTGATTGCTCTCAATCCAGATTTTCCCACCATGCGCTTCCACTAACGCCCGGCAAATCGTCAAGCCCAACCCCAGCCCTTTCCGCGCGGTGTGCCGCTTCTGCGGCAGTTGTTTAAATGGCAGAAAGACCTCGTCCCACATCGCTTCGGGAATGCCCGTGCCCTCGTCACATACTTCGACCTGCACCCCGTCGTCCAGCGCGGCGGCACGCACATCAATGCTGATCGGCGTGCTGTCCGGCGCGTGGATGGCGGCGTTGCTCACCAGATTGAACAGCACTTGTTCGACCTGCAGGCGATCGGCGCGCACCGCGGGCAAGCCCCGTGGAACATTGAGCCGCAGATCGTGGGACAGCGCGATCATGCGGAGCTGCCCTTCGATGCCCGCCACCAAGTCGGCGAGCTGTACCGCTTCCAAGGTCAGCACCAACACGCCACCCTGCAGCCGCGATAGGTCGATCAACTGATCGACGAGCACTTTCATGCGCAGCGCTTCCTCGTCGATGATGCCGATGAAGCGCTGCTGCAGTTCGGCCTCCAGCGGCTCATGCGCTAGCAGCGTGCTGGAAAAGCCGAGAATCGACGTAAGCGGCGTGCGCAGCTCGTGTGAGACCATGGCGAGAAACTGGGTTTTCAGCCGATCGGACTCTTCCGCTTTGAGGCGGGCGGCGCGTTCCGCTTCATAGGCGCGCGCGCGATCCAACGCCTGCGCGCACTGCCCGGCAATCGTCAGCAGCAGACGGCGCTCCTCCGGCGCAAACGGGTGCGGATGGTCAAAGCCGAGCCCCATCATGCCCATCGTGCCGCTCTCCGTCGTCAAAGGCAGGTAAGCGCCCGCCTGCATGCCAGAGGCGGCGCGCTGCGCATCGATGAATCCGGGATACTGCTCGGCAAATTCCTGTAAATTCTGCACCCAGATGGGCTGCTGGCGGCGCACGGCCTCTGTGCCCGGGTTGACCATCGTCAGGTATAAGCGCGGAAAGCGGGTGAGCGTATCAGGTGGCAGCTTGGGCTGGCCAACCCATTCCAGATACGTTTTGTCCGCGTTGAGCAGCGAGATCGAGCCTTGAAACGCGCCGATCACGGGCAGCGCCTGATTCAGGAAGATCGCGGCGATCTCGGTGGCGCTCTGCGCTTTCACCAGCTCGCCCACGATGCCGTGCAGCAGTTCCAAGCGCGTATTGGTGAGTTCAGCGGTCTGCCGTGCCTGTCGTTCCGCCTCATACACCCGTGCCCGATCCAATGCCTGCGCGCATTGCCCGACCACCGTCAGCAGGAACTTACGTTCGCCCGGCGAGAACACGCGCGGCTCTTCAAACACGAGCGCGATCCCGCCGATCACCCCCTTTTCGGTGAGCAGCGGCAGGTAAGCCGCCGCCTGAAAATTCATGTTCGCCTGCAGCCACGCGATGCGGTGCGGGTACAATTCAGCGTACTGCTGCTGACTCTCAATCCAGATGGGCGTTTGCGTGCGCACCGCGTCGGTACCGGGCGCGACCACGTTCATCGGCACGAACGCATTCGCCTTCAGCATGGGACCGGACAGGCGCGGGTTGCCGACAAACTCTAGATAGCTGCGGTCAGGCGACAGCAGCGAAATCGAGCCATGCTGCGACCCCACGATGGGCAGCACTTCGGCGAGAAAGACCTCGGCAATCTCCGCGATGCTCTGCGCTTTGACCAGTTCGCTCACGATCCCTTGCAGCAATTCGACGCGCGCCCGCGCCGCTTCCGCGGCCTCCCGCGCCTTATGCTCCTCTTCATACACCCGCGCTCGATCCAATGCCTGCGCGCACTGCTGCGCCAGCGCGATGAAAAAGCCCCGCTCCACGCGGGTGAAGGTGCGCGCTTCGGGAAAGCTCACGCCCAACCCACCGAGTAAGCGGTTGTTGGCGACCAGCGGCAGCGCGGCCATCGCGTGCGATTTGGTCACATCGCGCAGAATCGTTTCCATCGTGGGATACTGGCGGATGTATTCCGCCTGCGTCTCGATCCAGATCGGTTCGCCGGTGCGCGCCATTTCCGCCAGCGGCGTGGGGCTGTCGAACGGCAGCCGACCGTATACCTGCATCAAAGCGCCGGGGACGCCGCCCGCGTCCAACGCTTGCAGCGACTGGCCGTCCTCGGCCACCAGCACGCATACGATCAGATGCGCGCCGACTGCGGGCTTCGCATGGTCGACGATCACCTGCGCGACTTCGCGCGGAGTGAGCGCGCGTGAAAAATCGGCCGTCAGCGTTTGCAGCAGGCTCAACCACTGCTGCGCCTTCGCTACTCGTACCATACACGGACTTCCAAACTCAGATTAAGAAAAGTATATCAGGTTTATATAGTGCCCAGCAGAGCAGAAATTTGATTTACGGCCAAGCCCAACGACGCGTCCACAAACGGGGAGACAACTGACATAGTTTACCGCGCGCTGATGTTATGGATTTTCTGTGAATATTTTCCGTTTCCGCACATTTAAGACCTAGCTCAGTTATTACAATCTGTGACTCGCGCTATAATAAAGCAAATCTCGTCAGACGAGGCGGTCTGCGCCGAAACGTTTGTGAACTTGAAAAGTACGTGATGGCCGACACTGAACTCCCCCAAAACCTCTGGCCGTACCAGCAAATCATTGAGCATGCCCCGTTCGGCGTGATGCTCGTCGACGCGCGCGACCCGCATCTCCCCATCGTCTACACTAACCCGGCCTTTGAAACGATCACCGGCTACACCGCTGCCGAAGCGCTGGGGCGCACTCCGGATTTCCTGCTTGGCAGCGATCAGCAGACGTTAGCGCGTGAGCTCGCGCAGCGGTCGTTAGCTCCGTCAGACGAGTTTCCGATCATTTTGCGCAACTACCGCAAAGACGGGACGATGTTCTGGAACGAAGTCCATGTGTCTCCGCTGCGCAATCCTACGGGCGAAATCATCTACTTCGTCGGCACACAAAAGGATGTCACCGTCCGCGAAGAGGCGAAGCTGGCGCTCGAACACAGCGAACGCCGCTACTATCAGATGTTCAACAGTCACACCGCCATCAAGCTGCTGATTGACGCGACCAGCGGGCAGATCAAAGATGCGAATACGGCGGCGGTAGACTTTTATGGCTACTCATACGCGCAGTTGAAGTCGATGCACATCAGCGCCCTGAATACGCTGCCCGAAGCCGAAATCCGGGAAGCCTTGCAGCGCGCCAATACACGCAGAGCCAGCTTCTTTGAATTCCAGCACCGGCTGGCCTCGGGTGAGATCCGTGATGTTGACGTCTATGTCAGCCCCGTCGACATGCCGGACGGACGCGCGCTGTATTCGATCATCGTGGACGTGACAGGCAAGCGGCAGGCGGCCAGCCAGTACGCCGCGCTGTTTGAACAGTCCAATGACGCCGTATTCATCCTCGATCTGGACGGGCAGCAGCAGCACGTCAATCAACGCGCGGCGGAGATGTTCGGCTACACTGTCGCCGAACTTGAACAACTCTCCTACCGCACGCTGATTATGCCGGACGAGCAGGCCGCTGCGCAGAACGTCTTTGCGCGCTTGCTTCAGGGCGAACGACTGGCGCCCTATGAGCGCACCTTCCGCCATCGAGACGGCACGCCGATCTTCACCGAAATCAACATCGAACTGGTGCGGGATAATCGCGGCCTGCCTCGCCATTTTCAAAGCGTGGTGCGCGACATCTCCCAGCGTAAGCAGTTCGAGCAAGCGCTGCGCGAAGGTGAGGAAAAGTTTCGCACGGTCGTCGAACAATCCATCGATGGGATTGTCCTCACCGATGAATGGGGCAGCATCATCGAATGGAATGAGGGCATGGCGGTCATCTCCGGCGTCGACGCGGCCCACGCGCTCGGTCGCCCGATCTGGGATGTGCAGTTTGAACTGGGACAGGATCACCTCAAGTCACCCGAGGTGTATACCAGCCTGAAAATGAATATGATCGACACCTTGCAGACCGGAAATGCCAGTTGGTTTGCCGAACCCCGGGATTCGGTGGTGCAGCGCCCCGATGGCAGCACGCGCGCGGTGCAAGGGGTGATGTTTCCGATTCGCACGGCCAACGGCTACCGGCTCGGCAGCATTCTGCGCGATGTAACGGAGCGCAACAACACGGAACAGGCACTGCGCGCGAGCGAAACGATGTTCCGCACGATTGCCGAAAACGTCTCCGATGGCATCGTCATTTTCAACGAGGACAGCCGGGTGGCCTATGCCTCACCCAACTTTGAGCGCCAGCTTGGACGCATCCCCGGCGCCACCCTCGGCCTATCTCTGGATGAGTTCGTTGAAGCAGTGCATCCGGATGACCGTGGTCCGATGCTCAAGCGCATCGGCGGGGCGATTGCGCAGCAGGCGGAGACTATTACGCTGACCTACCGCATCCGGCACAGCGCCGGACATTACTTCTGGCAGGAAGATCACGGGCGCTTCAACTATTCGCCCGACGGTGAATATCTCAGCACCTACGTCGTCGCGCGCGACATCACCGAGCGCAAACGCGGCGAAGAAGCCGAATTCAGCCTGCGTTTGGAAAAAGAACGCACGCGCCTCCTCACGAACTTCTTTCAGGATGCCGCGCATGAGTTCAGCACACCGCTCTCCAGCCTCAACACGGGCATCTACCTGCTGACACACTCCGACGACCCCGAACGCCGCGCTCGCAAAGCGCAGCAGATGGAGATGGAGATTGACCGCATCAACCGTCTGATTCGCTCGCTTGTGCTCCTCATGAAAGCGGAGAGTGCCGACACGTTCGCACGGCTCCCGGTGGATTTCAGCGATGTGGTGCGTACCGAGTGTCTGGCCTTGGAAATGACGTTTCGTGGTCAGCCCGCGCTCCACACCACGCTCCCCACATCCTCGGTCTTCGTCTCCGGTGATGCGGAATACCTGCGCAGTGCCGTGCACGAAGTGCTCCACAACGCTTACCGCTTCACGCCGCCGGAGGGCAGCATCACGGTGACGCTCACCGTCACAGCGACCGAGGCGCGTCTGGAGATCGCCGACACGGGCATCGGCCTGGCCGCCGCCGACCTGCCGCACATCTTTGAGACCTTCTGGCGGTTGGATGAAGCCCACACCACGCCGGGGTTTGGCCTCGGTCTGCCCATCGCCAAACGCATCATCGAACAGCATGACGGCATTATTCACGCGACCAGCGAATTCGGCGTTGGCTCGCGCTTCGTCATTGTGCTGCCCGCCGCTCTGTAAGATTGCCAGCCCATTAACACGCGCTCTGGTTTGGAATGCCTGTCAGAGCCACCGCTGACGATTTCTAAATCATGCTGTTAGCAAAGTAGTTTTACCTGCCGTTCCTGCTATAATCGCATTGAGAAATTAAAGATATTTCTCGATTTGCAGCATCCGAGGTCATGATGGTAGATGATTTGCAGCAGCAGTTGGCTGATGTCCGCGCTGAACTCGACACTGTGAGAGCAAAACTATCAGAGCTGGAAGCTCAACTAGCGAACTCGAAAACAGATAACACTCAGCACCAGCTTGAAGATGAAACCCAGCAGCGCCTGACTCAGCGTTTGGCAGCTTTACACCAACTGGATCGGGCGATTCTGTCGGCAGATTCGCTTGAAAACCTCGCCGAAAGTGCGCTCGAACATGTTATAAAATTCATTCCGTGCGTGCGCGCTTCCATCTCGACCACAGATCTCCAAGCGCGAACAACGTATATGCTCGCTGTTTACAGCCAGCAGGAGAGTCAGATTCGGGGACAACAGACGTATCGCCTGATGGATGAGTATGTTGCCTCGATCACGAACGATCCCTTTTTCATCGTCGAGCAGCTTGATCGCTCCTCGAATAGCGCGATGCAGGCCTTGTATCGTGAAGGCATCCGCGCGATTCTTATTGTGCCGCTGCGCGCCGATGGTCAAATCGTGGGTCTCCTCAATCTGCATACCGCTGACCGCAGCAGTTTGTCAGATGACAACATCCAGATCGCCCTCGAAGTCGCCGCGCAGATTGCAATTGGCATCCACAAGACAAGCCAGGCCAGAGAATTGGCTCGCTACGCCCGGCGCATGGAAATTTTGCACGGCATCGATCTCGGAATTATTCAAGGTGGTTCGATCAAAGCGCTGGTGGCCAACACGCTCAAGCAGATCCGACAATTGATCCCCTGCGAGCGCATCGGCCTCGGGGTGATTGAACCTCTGACTCAAGAAGTCGTCATTTTTACCGGCAATTTTGATTACGAATCTGAGTTGAAGGATGGGATTCACATCCCGATTCCGCCGAACTGGTTTGACGGCTTTGACGTCACCGGCAAACGCCTCATCAGCGATTTGCGTATGAGCGACCTGCCCCCATTACAGCGCCTATCGAGCGAGGGGTTTCAATCACAATTACAGGTATTGCTGCGCTCTGAGTATGGCAATATTGGCGTGATGGGTTTTTCTTCGCGCACGCTCGATTTTTTCACATCGGAACATGAGCAAGTCGCCGTCGAGGTCGCCAATCAACTGGCGATCGCGCTGCACCAGATGCAGCTTTCCCTCGCCTTGGAGCGCCACGCCGCTGAACTGGAAGAGCGCGTCGCCCGACGAACCGCGCAGTTGCAAGCGTCCAAAGATCAGATTGAAGCGATCTTGCAGAACAGTTTAGATGGCATTTTGCTGATCGACCGCGATCTGCGAATTCGGCAGGCAAATCCGGCGGTCAGCCGCCTGCTCTCGCTCAAACTCGATGACCAAGCAATCATCAACCTGCTCGATCTCCTGCCATCGGTCGATGCCGAGCGCATCAAAGCGAGTATCGACCGGGCCGTGGCTGATCAGGTTGTTCAGCCCGTTGAGATTCAGGCTGAACAGGTGAACGGCGCGTTGGTCGATATGGAGTTTAAGTTCGGCTACATTCCCGGCGATGGTCTCGTCTCCACCATTCATGACATCACCATGCGCAAGCAGGCGGAAGCGGCACTCAAAGACGCCTTAAGCAAGGAAAGGGAGTTAGCTGAAGCGAAGTCGCGCTTTGTGACCGTGACCTCCCATGAATTTCGCAATCCGCTGGCCGCTATTCTGACTGCAGCAGACACGTTGCTGAACTACCGCGAGCGTCTGACCGCGACCCAGATTGACGAACGGCTGCACCGCATCCGCCGGACGGTGCTTCACATGGCGGAAATTATGGAAGATATCCTCCAGTTAGGGCGACTGCAATCCGAGCGCGGGGCGATTCAGGCCACCATGAACGATCTCGACGCGTTGGTGCGCAGCGTGACCGATGAGTTGGAGAACACGCCTCAGGGACAGGGGCGGATTGAATATGCAAGGAGCGCTGCACCGCTGGAGGTTCAGTGTGACCCACGGTTGCTGAAGCAGGTGATCAGCAATCTGGTTGCGAACGCGCTCAAGTATTCACCACCCGACAAACATGCCTATATTTCTTTGCAGCGTGCGGTCGACCATCTGGTGCTAACCATCCGTGACGAAGGGATCGGTATTCCGAAGGCGGACTTGCCGCGGTTGTTCGAACCGTTCCATCGGGCGGCTAACACCGGGCCGATTGGCGGGACAGGCTTAGGCTTGAGTATCACCAAGCAAATTGTCGAAATGCATCATGGGGAAATCATCGTTGAAAGTGAAGAAATGCACGGCACAACCTTCACAGTCACAATTCCCATCACTCAACCTTCGGTGACGTGAAATGGGCAATCACAGTGAGCCATGTGCCCGGAGCGTATTTCACAATTGGTGAAAATGCCTCACGCCCCCTCTCCCACGCAAGCGGGGCGAGGGGTGGGGTTAGATGTGCAGCTTACCGATTCTGAAATGACTTCCGGCGTTGGCTCGCGCTTCGTCATCGTGCTGCCCGCCGCGCGCTGATCCGCGGTTTGACGACTGCCGAGAATTTTCCATAATAGGGGCTTGGCGCGGACATTCCACGGAGCACTTACCTATGAAACTCACTCCCCACGTTTACGTGGTTGGCGGCGGTCGCTTTGGTTTTGGCATCTCGGGGGCGCTCGACTGCCATGTCTACCTGCTTGACGGCGGGAGCGAGCTGGCGCTCATCGATCCCGGTCTCGGCTTAGGACGCGACTTTGACACGATCCTCGCCAACATCCGCGCCGACGGCCTCGATCCGCGGCGCATCCGCAAGCTGATCCTCACGCACTATCACTGCGATCATGTGGGCGCGGCTGCCGAAGCCGCCGCCCGTCTCGACGTCGAGGTGATCACATCGGCGTTCTCCGCCCCGGTGATCCGCAGCGGCGACGAACACGCCGTCTCGCTGGATGTCGCCAAGCAAGCCGGGTTCTACCCCGCCGATTTCACCCTGCCGCCGTGCCGCGTGGATCGGGAGCTGAACGAAGGGGACGTCGTGCAGGTCGGCGAGCTCGCGCTGACCGCCTACGAAACGCCCGGTCACAGCGACGGCCACCTGAGCTTTCACTTCGCGGGGTCAGATCGCACCTATCTGCTCGGCGCGGATCTCGTGTTCTGGGGCGGGAAGATTCTGCTGCAAACGATTCACGACTGCCGCATCGACGCGTATGCGACCAGCGTGTTCAAGGTGGAAAAGCTGGCCTTTGACGCGCTGCTGCCCGGTCATCTGCAAATCTCGCTGAGCGGGGGACACGATCACGTCAAACAGGCGGCGAACAGCTTCCGGCAGTTGGGCGTCCCGCCGAATCTGCTGTGATGGGCAAACGCACGTCATTTAGCCAAAGTTCGGTGCCGAAAGGGTTTGTGTAGGGGCAGACCTGTGTGTCTGCCCGGTATTGGGCGCACACGTAGGTGCGCCCCTACAGAGAATCTCTGGGTGAGGGAATAATCAGTTCTTGTTTTCCTGATTGTAGAGCGCAATCGAGGCGACGATCACCACGCCTTCGATCAAGCCCTGATACTGCTGTTGCACATTGAGCAGCACCATCAGGTTGGCGAGGATCGCCAGCACGAGCACGCCGCCGACCGTGCCGAGCACGCTGCCGCGTCCGCCAAACAGACTCGTGCCGCCGATGATCACCGCCGTGATCGTCGTGAGTTCCAGCCCATCGGCGATCACCGGGTCGCCGACGCCCATGCGGCTGAGCCACATCAGCCCGCACACGGACGCGAGCAGACTGCACAGCATGTAGACTCCGTAGCGCACGCGCTGCACGGGAATGCCGGACAAGCGCGCCACTTCCTGATTGCCGCCCACCGCGTACACGTAGCGCCCGAAAATCGTGCGGCGCAGCACGAAAATCAGCGCGATGACCAGCAGCACGAACAGCACAAACAGCACGGAAAACGGGCCGATCTTCTGGTCGTAGAAGGTGAGCGCTTCACGGCTGGCCTTGCCGATGGGCGACGTGGAAATCGTGAGCGCCACGCCGCGCAGAATGACATACGAGGCCAGCGTCACGATGAACGGGCTGATATTCAGACGGTTGATGAGCAGGGCGTGCAGCAGTCCAATGCCCGCGCCGATCAGCAGGGTGATGAGGATGGCCGGGAGGGTGTTCGCCGTTTCACCGTTCATGAGGATGGCTGAGACCAACACGGAGACGCGCACCAGCGATCCGACCGAGAGATCGATGCCGCCCGTCAGCACGACCAGCATTTGTCCGAGCGCCACCACGCCGAGAAAAGCCATCTGGCGCAGCAAATTGAACTGGTTGCGTTCGGAGACGAAGCGCTCGGTGAAGAACACGCCGACCAGCACCATCACGATCACCAGCGCGTAGACCGCAAAAATGCGCCCGTTCTGCCGCAAAAACCGCCGTGAGATCAGGGAAGTGGTCATGCTACGCTTGCTCCGGTGGTGGCTCGTTCAATGATCGCCTGTTCGGTGGCGTCGGCGCGGGCGAGTTCGCCGACAATTTGCCCGTCGCGCATGACGAGGATACGGTCGCTCATGCCTAGGATTTCGGGTAATTCAGATGAGATCATGAGGATGGCGACACCCTGTTCATTCAAGCGCCGCATCAGTTGATAAATCTCGAATTTCGCGCCGATGTCGATGCCGCGCGTCGGCTCATCCATGATGATGACGCTGGGCTTCGTTTCCAGCCATTTCGCCAGCACAACTTTCTGCTGATTGCCGCCGCTCAGGAACTGCGCCTCTTGATCGCCGCTCGCCATACTGATGCTCAGCGTCTGCTGGGCCGTGCTCACGACCTGAGCTTCCTGCTTCATCTGCACAATGCCGCCCCGCGACAGTCGTTTGAGGATCGGCAGGGTGATGTTCTGGCGAATCGGCAGCGCGGTGAATAAGCCCTGCGCTTTGCGGTCTTCCGGTACGAGCGCTATGCCATTTTTGATCGCCTGCGCCGGGTTGAAGTGCGCGGCGGGCTGCCCGTTGATCAGGATGCGCCCGCGCGTGATCGCATCCGCGCCGAAGATCGCGCGCGCCAGTTCGGTGCGCCCCGAGCCGACCATCCCCGCGATGCCGAGCGTTTCCCCGGCATGCAGCGTCAAACTGATATCTTTGAGACGCGCATTCGACACATTTTCGACGGTGAGCACGGGCGCGCCGCGCTGACCGATGGCGGGCGGGTAGACTTCTTCAAGCGGTCGCCCGACCATCATCTGCACCAACTGGCGGTGCGAGAGATCAGCGCGTGGCTGGCTGCCGACGACCGCGCCATCTTTGAGCACGGTGATCGTGTCCGCAATCTGAAACACCTCATCCAGACGGTGCGAAATGTAGACAATGGTCACGCCCTGCGCTTGCAGGGATTTGATGGTGCGGAAAAGCTGTTCCAGTTCTTCACCGACGAGAATCGCGGACGGCTCATCCATCACGATCAGGTCGGCGTTGCGCGAGAGCGCCTTGGCGATCTCGACCATTTGCTGCTTGGCGACGGTCAATTCGTTGACCGGGGTATCCAGATCAATGTGCACATGCAGGCGCTCTAAGAGTTCTGCGGCCTGCGCGCGGAGTTGGCGCGTTTGAATCACGCCGCCGCGATGCGGTTCCCGCCCGAGAAAGATATTCTCGGCGACGGTCAGGTACGGGCTGAGCGCCAGCTCCTGATAGATGATGCTGATGCCCATGTCCAGCGAGAGGCGCGGCGTCAAATGGGCGAAGGTACGCCCTTTGAAGACGATCTCGCCGCTGTCCGCTTGCACCGCGCCGCCCAGAATCTTGATCAGCGTCGATTTGCCCGCGCCGTTTTCGCCGACGAGCGCATGGACTTGCCCGCGCACGCAGGTGAACGACACGTCACGTAAAGCGGGCACACCCGCGTACGCTTTGGAAATGCGCTTCATATCCAGAATGCTGTCAGTCATGGGCGGTAGTTTCGTGTGTTCGAATAAATGGCTTTTAGAGGCCAACGAGATCGTCGCATTTTCTCTCGTCGGGGCAAGGCATGAGCGGGTTGAAAATGGGTTACATTCCGACCCCACCCCCGACCCCTCCCCGAATTCGGGGAGGGGAGACAGATTCCCCCTCTCCCCGCTTGCGTGGGAGAAGGGCTAGGGGGTGAGGGGTTTTGAACACCCGCATGCTACGCCCCAAAACAAGGGAAAACGCTGGATCCTGCAAATGCTACGCTTGCCGCTCGTAGGGGCGCACGGCCGTGCGCCCCTACACCCCTAGATAGACTCTTTACCGGATACATAAAGGCGCTTGCTGAATGTAGGGGCAGACCGATGTGTCTGCCCATTTTCGGGCGCACGGCCGTGCGCCCCTACATCCGTCCGGGCGTCTCTTTGGATACCCTGCGTCAGCTGCCCGCGACCACGAAACCGAGGGCTTCGAGGCGTTCTTCCGGGAACAGGATCGGGCCAAACACGTCATCGCTCCAATTCGGGTTGAAGTACGTTTCGCCTTCCGCGTCGGTGAAGTTCTGCGTGTTGGGAATCGAGTCCTGGAAGTCGATGAAACGCGGGACAGGTTCGCCGCGCAGAATGGCCAGCGCGGTGTCCATGCACAGCGTCACCATCGCGTTCGGGTACTGCCACGCCGCATAGCTGATGTCATTTTCAATCGCCAGACGGAGGAAACCGTTGCCGAATTCGCCGCCGCCAATCGGAGGGATGGCCGCGCCCGCGTCGAGGTACGCGCTGACGATGCCCTGCGACATCTGCGCGCCACCCGACCACACGCCGTCGATCTCATCGCCATACTGCGCGATCCACGTTTCCATAATGGTCTTGGCTTCCGCGGTCGACCAGTTGCCGGGCTGAATATCGAGCACGGTGATGCCGGGGTTGGCCGCGAACACGGCTTCCGCGCCCTGCTGCATCACGTCGGAGGTGGTGACGCCGGGGATGCCCGCCATCAGCACGACATTGCCTTCGCCGCCCAGTTGATCGACCAGATACTGCGCCAGATACGCGCCACTGGCGTACAGGTTCGTGCCGACTTCGGTCACGAAGTTGTCGGTGTCGACGGTGCTGGCGCACAGCACGACCGGCACGCCCTGCGCCATCGCGCGTTCGACCGGGGCGGAGAGCGCCGCCGCGCCCATCGGCACGAGGATCAGCGCATCGGGTTCCTGAGCGAGCAGATCTTCGACCTGCGGCACCTGAATGTCAGCGCTCGCCTGCGCGTCCGCGTACAGCAGTTCCTCGATCACGTCCGGGCCGAGTTCCTCGGCATACCAGCGCGCATGTTCATCGAACAGCGCCGACCACGAGTTGCTCGTCCCCTGCGCCGCGAGGGCGATGCGGTACGGGCCTTCCTTCGCGTAGGCGCTGGTATCGTACATCGTTTCCTGACGGGTGAGCACGCTTTGCAGATACGGTGACGCCGCGATCTGCTCCTCAGTGAACGGTTCAGGCGTGGCTTCCTGCGCGAAGACGCTCGCGCCCAGCAGCATCACGCCGACCAGGGCTAACAACACCAACTTCTTCATCGTAAATCTCCTCCAGTGAACACTAATTCTACGTAGGCTTAATCTGCGCGGGCGAGGCTGTACAGCGCCACCGCCGCCAGAATGACCACACCTTTGATGATGAACTGCGTCTGGATCGAGAGGCCGAGCAGGAGCGCCATTGTGCTCAACACCTGAATGAGCAGCACCCCCGCCAGCGTGCCGAGCACACTGCCGCGCCCGCCCGTGAACAGCGTCCCACCGACCACCGCCGCGGCGATGGCATCAAGGTCTAAGCCGCTGGCGATGAAGCGATCCACATAGCCAACGTAGCCCGTCAGCACAACGCCCGCCAGACACGCCAGCAAGCTGCACAGCACATAGGCTGCGATCTTGAAACGATCGACCGCGAGGCCGGAGAGATTGGCGGTCATCGGGTTGCTGCCGACCGCATACAGGCGCCGCCCGAACGCCGTACGCCGGAGCACAAACGCGAACACAGCGGTCAGCCCGAGCCACAGCACAACCGGAATCGAGATGAAGCCCGCCGACTGGTTGACAACGCTCAGACCTTCCGGCACGAAACCGCCCGGCACGCCGCGGGTATACGCCTGCACCGCGCCCTGCACGAGGATGAAGATCGCCAGCGTGGCGACAAACGGCGGAATCTTGCGCTTGGTGATGAGCAGACCATTCGCTACGCCGATGATCGCGCTCAGGAAAAACGATAAGCCGATGGCCAGCGGCAGCATCGCGTCGTCGCCGTTACTGACGCGCGCGATCACCACGGAGGTCAGGAAGATCACGCCGCCCACCGACAGATCCAGCCCGGCGACCAGCAGCACGAGCGTCTGGCCGATAGCGATCAGCCCCAACTGCGCCGACTGCTTGAGCAGCACGGTGAGCGTTTGTTCGCTGTAGAGATTCGGCGTGAGCAGGAGCGCAGCGATCAACAGCACGGCCAGCGACACGTATACGCCGTAGCGGATGACGAATCGGCGTAGAGAGAAGGCTGAGCTTAAAGTCGAGGTTGCGACCATCGGGCGCACTCACTTCGCATTTGACATTGGTTTAGCGTGGATTCTGGACATGAGTGTAACATAGGCGGCATACTACTGCAACAATTATTGCACGGCAGTCCAATGGAAGGAGTATTTATTCCAATGCCCCCTCGTCTGCTGATTCCCGGCCCGGTCGAGCTTGAACCGGAAGTGTTGGCCGTCCTCGCACAGCCTGTGCAAGCGCACTACGGTGATGCGTGGGTGGAAGTCCATAATGAAACGATCAGTTTGCTGCAAGCGGTCTACGAAACGACCGGGCGCGTCTATATGCTGCCGGGGTCGGGAAGTATGGCCGTCGACTCCGCCGCGCATTCGACCTTCCTCCCCGGCGAGAAGGTCATCGTCGGCAACAACGGGTGGTTCGGCGAACGCTGCCGCGACATTCTCAGGTCCAACGGCGTCAACGTGATCGAAGTGGTCGGCGACCCGCGCCAACCGCTCGACCCTGACGCGATCCTCGCGGCGCTCAGGCAGCATCCCGAAGCGGTCGGCGTGGCGGTCATCCATCTGGAAACGTCGACGGGCGTGCTCAACCCGATTGAGACCATCGTCAAGGCTGTGCATGCGCAGTCCGACGCGCTCGTGCTGGTCGACGCGGTGACGGGCCTGGCCGCCGCCGATCTCCCCGTCGACGCATGGGGCATCGACCTGTGCGTGACCGCATCGCAAAAGGCGCTCGGCGCGCCGCCCGGACTCGGCATGGTAGCGGTCAGCGACCGAGCATGGGCGAAGATCAGCGCGCGCCCAGAAGACACGCCACGCAGTTGGTATCTCGATCTCAAACGGTGGCAGTGGTACGTCGAAAACTGGGCGGACTGGCATCCCTTCCCGGTGACCATGCCGACCTCGCTCGTGCTGGCGCTGCGGGCGGCGCTGCGCTCGCTGCTGCGCGAAGGCCTGGTCGCGCGGCGGACACGCTTACAGGGCTTGGCCGATCACCTGCGCAGCGCGTTAACCGACATGGGCTTACCGCTGTTCGTGCCTGCCGAGCAAATGGCGGCGACCATCACCGCGGCGTATTGTCCGCCAGGTGTGCGCTCTACGACCATCCGCGATTACGTGCTGCGCGAGCAAAACCTACAAATCACGACCGGGTTCGGCCCGTTCAAAGAGCAGGTGATCCGCATCGGGCACATGGGCGGCGCGGTCAACGAGACGCACATCGACGATCTGATCGCGGCGCTGCGCGCGTTCATGGCAGAGCAGGCGATCAAGGGGTAAATATGCAACCTCACCCCCAACCCCTCTCCTAATGCGCTTTAACTTATGAATACGGAGATCGTAGGGACGAGATATATCTCGTCCGTTTTGGTAGATTTGGCAACGGACGCCATATATGGCATCCCTACAAACACCGTGTTCTTTTCTTAAACTGCATGAGGATAGGGGAAAAGAGTCTGTTGCAGGCTCCCCTCCCCGAATTCGGGGAGGGGCTGGGGGTGGGGTCGGAAACGACAGACGTTTGCAGTCAGTGAACAGCGTTACTTCGCTTCGTTGAGGTACTTCTCCGCCCATTCGACGCCATCCCACGTGATCAGCTTGTGCTCGGCGGTGGGCGCGACGCGGATCAGATAGCGCGGACGATCCTGACTGCCCGTCAGATATTCTGGCCCGTTGGGGCCGAGATAGCGGACGGACATGCGCTGGGCGATTTCGAGCATCAGCCCTTCCATAATCACGGGGCCTGCGAGAATTTCCGCCGTACCGCGCATCAACATGCGGGTGTATGTGCCAGAATCGAGCGCGCAGGAAACGGCAACTTTCGGGTTATTTTTGAGATGTTTGACAAAAGTAGTTTTCTCACGGGGGATAATATACATCGCGCCGTCGCGCCATTCCTGCCAGACCGGGGTGATATAGGGGAAACCAAACTCATCGACGGTGGCAATGCGCGCGACGACCGGCCCGGCGAGAAAATCGGCGAGTTCTTCCGGGGTTAGGCCACGATGCTTACCCATCCATTCAGGCAGATTCCGTTCAGCCATTATTCAGTTCTCCTGTTCGCTCAATCACGTGCACAAATTGTTGCATGTTTACGAGCAGGCTGCAATAAAAGGACAAGATCATGATCGCAACCCACCGCATCGTCGACTGGCTGACACGCTTGGTGCAAATTCCCAGTGTGGGACCAGCCAACGCCGGGCCGCGTTCCGGCGCGTGCAGTGAAGCCCGCTACGCTGAGCAGGTCGCCGGGTGGTTTACAACGCTCGGCGCAGCGGTCGAGGCAGAGGATGTGTATCCCGGTCGCCCGAACGTGTATGGCGTGTGGAGCGGAACCAGTGATCGCTGGTTGGCGGTCGATATCCATCTCGACACCGTCGGCGTGGAGACGATGGTTGGCGATCCCTTTGACGGGCGGGTAGCGGACGGGCGTGTGTATGGGCGCGGTTCGGTCGATACCAAAGCTTCGCTCGCCATCGTGCTGACCCTGCTGGAAAGCGTGCGGGAGCAGGGGATCCCGCTGCCCTTCAACCTGCTGATGTGCGCCACATCGGATGAAGAGACCGGGGCGCATGGCGCGGCGGTCTGCCGCGATTGGGTGCGGCGGCAGGGACTGACGCTGGATCAACTGATTGTCGCGGAGCCGACGCTGTGCGGCGCAGTGCATGGGCACAAGGGATCGGTCGGGCTGGTACTGGAAATCAGTGGGACGGCGGCGCATTCCGCGCGTCCGGAACTCGGTCAAAATGCAATCACGGCGGCGGTGCCCGTGATCAGCGCGTTAATGGGCGAGCATCAGCGGTTGATCGACACGCCGCCTACGTCGAATCTCGGCCCCGGCACGCTCAGCGTCACCATGATTCGCGGCGGGCAAGCCCACAACATCATTCCGGATCGCTGCACCGTCAATGTCGACCGCCGCTTGACCGCAGGCGAAGATCCCGCGGTGGAAGGCGCACGCATCGTCCAGATCGCGCAAACGCACTGCCCGCTGCCCGTGACGGCGCAGTGGCTGCATCAGCTCCACCCGTTCTACCAACCGCCGACCTCACCGCTGGTCGAGCAGATCACCGCCTGGTCGGGGCGCGCGCCCACCGTCGCGCCGTACGCGTCGAATGCATGGGCATATGGCGGACTCGCCAATGAAGTCGTCCTGTTCGGCCCCGGCTCCATCGATCAGGCGCATCGCGATGTGGAATGGGTCGCCATCAGCGAGCTGGAGCAGGCCGCGCGGTTCTATGAACAGTGGTGGGGGCTCTGAGCGTTGAAGCTCACATCCCCTTTGAAGCATGCTACCAGAATACGAATTTTCGACTGTAATATGAAAAATAGTTGATATTTCTAACTAAATGCTTTACTTTAGTCAGTACACATGATCAATGTCACTAATAGATACTGATCTTCGGCGCTCTGCCCCGGCAGAGTTGTGCTAGAGTGATTTACATCGGGCAAGCCCCGATGCTCAGAGTTTACTTAGCCTACATACCCAAATAGAAAGCGCGCCCCAAGCCATAAAGCTGGCGGAGCGCGCCACGGTCAATCAAGGAGCTGACCGATGGATGATGACGACCTAGCCGCGTTTGATCTTCTGCTGAATAAAGACGTTAAAGGGATACGCCAGTCGATTGTGGTCGAGCTGTGTCGACGCCAGCAGGTTGGCATTCGCCACTTCAAAATCGTGATGCAAGCGCTCGATTTCGCGGCTTTGTTCGGGCGACGGTTCATTATGGAACAGCGTGACGACCGTCGTGTAGCGCCCCGCCGCGAACAGCAGCCACTGTTTTTCCCCGACCTTCACCACCCGCCGATCAATCAGGCGGTTGGCATCCATGAGCAGCGAAAAGTCGTTGAGAATGGGGGCGATGCGCTGCGGCGGCACGTCAAACGAGCCCAGCGTGTCGACGAAACGCCCGGTCTTGTTGTGATAGATCATCAGCCCAATCGCCTTGCCCATATGCGACTGACGGATGCCAATGGTTTCCCCGGTCGAGCCGTCGATCAATGTGGTGCTACCGCTGCGCAGAGCTTCCAGCGCAAACTGCAGCTTCAGCGTCTGATGAGCGTACAGGGCGTGGAACTGCTCGCGACTCACCTTGCCATCAGCGAATTCGCCGAGCAAGTTATCGATTTTTTCTTGCACTTCCTGGCGAAATTTCTGAATTTTTTCGTAATTCTCTGCGGCCATGTGTCGACTCCAGGTTCAATCTTCCCTCATCATAATCGAGTCATGGCTGTTGTTCCCATAAGCCTTATGGATCTTTCGTGAAATTCTGTTTTAGTCTTGTTAGAGACTTAGAGACGAAATGGATTTATGCTGATGAGCAAGTCCGTGCTTTCCCCAGACTCCGAAGATATCTTGGTCTGCTTGTTGAAGACTGAGCGCCAAATCGAACGCACGAAGCATGCGCTCCGTGAAGCTTGCCAGTTGACCGAAGGTTCGCTCGACACCGCACTGCGCGAACTGCACGTGAATGGCTTGATCACCAACAACGATGGCGAGTTTTTGCTCACCCATACGGGGAAGCGCGCGGCACGGACACTCTCAACCGAATTCAGCACTCAAATCATCAACAATGTGGGACACATGGAAGGGGGAACAGTCCAGATGGCCGGTCGGCATGACGCGTTTGCAACACCAATCGATCGTAAGTCGATGTTCACCGCGGCGGGCACGGGTCCGCTCCCCGCTGATGACGAGTTCGATACGCCGCACCAGACGCTGTCTGCGCCGTCAGCCTCCATTCCGTCGATCTATCACCACCCGCTGCGTCTGTCCGGCGCGCTGATGGACAACCCGCCCGCCCGCCGCACCAACACGGTGCTGCGCTTCATGCTGGCGTTTGAAATGCCGAAAGATTCGCTGCCGATCCCGCTGCTGCACGGCGACGTACTCGGACGGTCGCGCGGCGCGGATATCTGCCTGCGGCACGACGACTATGTCAGCACGCGCCACTGCCGCTTCGATGTCCGGCAGGAAGGCGGCCAGTCCAAGCTGTACGTGGAAGACCTCGGCAGCCGCAACGGCACGTTCATCGACAACGTGCTGCTGCAGGAGAACAAGCCGAAGCTGCTCAAGCACGGCAGCCGCCTGCAAATCGGCAATACGGTGTTCGTCGTGGTGCAAATCCCGTAAGTTTCATCAACCGAAAACAAAAGCCTCACTCGACTGAGTGAGGCTTTTTTATTGGCTACTTACGCAGCCCGAGCAGTTTGAGCAACCGGGCGAACAACCCCGGCGCGGGCGGATCGACATCATACAACTTCGGATCGGGAACATTCCCGTGATGCGCTTCCTGCTGCTCGAGGTTATAGGTTTCGAGCGTCTGGTGCTTTTGATTCTGTGCCCGCTCGCGTCCCTGTTCGATACGCCGTTCCCGCTCGTAAAAGTCGTTATTCATCTCCGCCCCCAATCTATTTGTGTACGATTCATTATAGCGAGAACATGCGTGGAACGAAACTTATCCGGCTGACGTCTAATCTTCAGAATACACGGAGGTTTGATCATGAAGCGCATGTTGCTCCTCAGTTTGGCTCTACTCACTCTGTTTGGTCTCGTCGGAAGCGCCGCCGCTCAGGTGGATTGCCCGCCACCCCCTGCCTGCCCGCCAGACGCGATTTGCGAAATCATGCCGTGCGTCATCACCCCGGTTCCGTGGGTGGGCGGCGTATCGACCAATCCCGAATGGCTTAAAGTTGACTTTCACCGCGTCGCCGTGACCATCGCCGATCAGATCGCGCGTACGTCGATTGAGCTCGAATTCGTCAATGAGGGCAACGGTCTCGCGGAAGGGACGTTCCTGTTCCCGCTGCCCGCCGACGCCGCCGTCGATCAACTCATCATGTACATCAACGAGACGCCCATCGAAGCACGCATCCTCGACGCGACGGAAGCACGCAGCATCTACGACGCCATCGTGCGCCAGTACCGCGACCCCGCGCTGCTCGAATATGTGGGCACTCAGGCCGTGCAGGCGAACGTCTTCCCCATTCCGCCGGGCGAAAAGCGCCGCATCCAGCTCTCGTACACCCAGCCGCTGGAAATTGACAACGGCCTGCTGCACTACGTCTATCCGCTGGATGTCACGCACATCATGAGCCGCCGCGCCATCGACAGCGTGAGCATCAGCCTGCAGGTCGAGAGCGACGATCCGATTGGCTCGATCTATTCGCCGAGCCACAACATCGCGCTCAGCCGCGACGGCAACGGCTTCCGCGCGGGCTTTGAAGCGTCGAACTATGTGCCCGAAGGCGACTTCAGCTTGTACTGGGGCGTGGCCTCCGAAACGATCAGCGTTAACCTGCTGACCTACCGCGAGAGCGCCAACGAAGATGGCTTCTTCATGCTCATGGTGCAGCCGCCGCTCGAACTGCCGCAGGATCGCATCGTCCCGCGCGACATCATCGTCGTGCTCGATCAGTCGGGCAGCATGGACGGCGACAAGTGGAATCAGGCGCGCGAAGCTGCCGCTTACGTGCTGGATAACCTCAACGAGCAAGACCGCTTCAACGTAATCCTGTTCAGCACAGGCTGGCGCATTTTCGCCAACGACTTACAGTCACCCGACACTGCGCAGCAGGCCATCGACTGGATCAACACCCAGTGGGCGGAAGGCGGCACCGACATCAACGGCGCGCTGACGACCGCGCTCGATATGGTTGGCGAACGTCCGGCGACCATCCTGTTCATGACCGATGGTCTGCCGACCGAAGGCGAAACCAATATCCAGAGCATCCTCGACAACGTCGAGAACGCCGCCCCGAGTAATGCACGCATCTTCGCCTTCGGCGTGGGCGATGACGTCGACACGCAGCTCCTCGACACCATCGTGCAGGAGAATCGCGGCACGTCGTCCTACGTGCGTCCGACCGAACGCATCGACGAAGAAGTCGCCAGCCTGTTCAATAAGATCAGCGCGCCCGTGCTGACCGACATCACGCTCAACATCGACGGGCTGACGGTCGATACCGTGTACCCCGAGCTGCCGCTGCCGGATCTGTTTGCGGGCACGCAGATGACCATCGTCGGTCGCTATCGCGGCTCGGCGGACGACCTCGCGGTAACGCTCTCCGGCATGGTCGGGTCTGAGGTGCAGACCTTCGTCTATGACGGCATGGACTTCCCCGATCTCGCAGGTGGTGAGCCGTTCATCGCGCGGCTGTGGGCGACCCGCCGCATTGGCGAACTACTGAATAATATCCGCTTGAACGGCGAGAATCAGGAACTGGTCGACAGCATCATCCGCTTGAGCGTGCGCTACGGCATCATCACGCCCTATACCAGCTTCCTGATCACCGAAGACGACATTCTCTCGCGGCAGGCGCAGGAAGAAGCAGCGGGTGAATTCGAAGCGGGCGCGCTGCGGCAGGCGTCCGGCGGTGAAGCCGTCGACGCGGCGGATCTCGCGGGCGGACTGGCGGCAGCCGAAGCGCCCGCTCCAGTGCTGCAAATGCTGGGGACACCCACCCCGTTGGGCACGCAGGTCGCACCGGAATTGTACGCGGCGGAACCCGGCAGCAATGCCGCGCCCGTCAATCCGATCCAGACCGTGGGCGGCAAGACGTTCATCCTGCAAGGCACGGTCTGGACAGATACCACCTTTGAGCCGGACACGATGACATCGGAAAAGGTCGCCTTCCTCAGCGACGCCTACTTCGACCTGCTCACGGCGCACCCAGAACTCACCGAGTACTTCGCACTCGGCGACGCGGTGGTCGTCGTGCTCGACGGCGTCGCCTACGAGGTCACGCCGGAGTAAACCTCACCCCCTAGCCCCCTCTCCGAAAAGAGGAGAGGGGGTGACAGTTCAATCCGAGACAACAGAATGTAGGGGAGGGGCTTGCCCCTCCCGATAACGGGCGAGGCAAGCCGGTAAGTACATAGAGCGCGAAGTTCTGCTCGCCCCTACAATCGCAAACGTCACCCCCAACCCCTCTCATAAATGAGAGGGGTGTTTATCTACACCGGTTTGGCGGTCGGCAGCGCATCGTGATCGGGGAGCAGGGTTTCGGCGTCACGCACGGCGCGGAACAGATAACCTGACGCGCCGACCATCACCCCGAGCGTCCCAAAGATCACGAACATGAGCCCCATGCCTGCGCCCGCCCCTGTTCCCACCAGACCGCCGAAGATCGGCGCGAGCGCGCCACCTTCACGCATGGCCGGTTCAAACACGCGGTCGGCCAGCGGCCCGGCGAGAATCATGGCGATAGGCGCGGAAATCTGCGCGATCATGCGGCGCGCGGCGAACACCCGCCCCTGCACATCCGGCGCGACCTTCGCCTGCCAGATCGCCTGATTGGAGCCATTCAACATGGGATGGAGCGCGTTGATCATGAACGCCCCGGCGCTCCACACCAACACCGTGCGCCCCAAGCCCATGACCACTTCGCCGAACAGACTGATGCCGACCATGCTCAATAAGACGCCGTGGACGCGCCGTTTAGGGCCGCCCCACGTGCTGAGGAGCAGTCCGCCGACGATCCCGCCAATCGAGCCGAGCGACTGAACCGAAGCCAGCACGGTTTCGTCACTGCCGGAACGCGCCAGCAGCATCGGCGCGGTGATCACCGCCGAAAACGTCGACGTCAGGTTGATGAAGAAGAAGGTCATCTGCAAGCCGAGCAGACTGCGGCGCGAGGCGATATAGCGGAAACCATAGGCCGCTTCCTGCAGCAGACTCCCTTTGCCCTCGGCGCCCGCCGCGCTCGGTGGCGGCTTGGGGATGCTGATGGCCAGCACGGCGCTGATCGCCACGATAAAGGTCACAATGTCGATGAGCATCACGCCGCGCAAGCCAATGCTCACGAGCAGCACCGCGGCCAGCGCGGGCGCGACCACGCCGGAGAGCGACTCCGCCAGGCTGATCATGCCGTTGGCGCGCCCATACTGCTCCTTGGGGATCATCAGGCTGATGGCGGCAGAGTAGGCCGGCCACTGGAACGACGCGAACGTCCCGGCAATCGCTACGGCCAGGTACACATGCCAGATCTGCAGGTTGCCCGCGCTGTACAGCAAAAACAGCATGACGGTCGCCAGCCCGCCGCCGAGATCACTCAGCATCAGCACCAGACGACGATCCCAGCGATCCACCAGCGCGCCTGCGAACGGGCTGAAGATGATGCCCGGCGCAAAGCCGAAGAAGGCCGCCAACGCGAGCGCCGTCGCCGACCCGGTCAGCTCGTACGCCCAGATGGTCAGCGCAAACTGCGTCATTGCCGAACCGAGCAGCGACACGACCTGCCCGAGCCACACGATTGTAAACTTCCGCATGAATTCTCCTTACAAACAACCGCTTTTCCGACCCCACCCCCGTCCCCTCCCCGAATTCATTCACGACCGGGCTCTTTTAACACTTCGAAACTCTCTTCCCTCAGACGACACCTTGTAGGGACGGCCTTCTGGCCGTCCGCCGACCACGGACGCGCAGAAGCGCGTCCCTACAATGGCTCGATTGTTAAAAGTGTCCCGTCCTCAACCGAATTCAGGGAGGGGAGACAAGATTACTCACCGTTGAGCGGAGCGAAATGGGGTGAGGTAACTGCTTACCCTGTTAAGAATAATGTTCACAGATTCTACGCGACCTGCCGCCTTTTGTTCAAATTGCGGTACACTTGCCCTGTAACGATTTGAGGTCACTATGCCAGCCCAATTCAAAACCACACTGCGCGTCCGCCACTACGAGTGCGACGCCTACGGGCACGTCAACCACGCCAACTACTTACGCTATATGGAACAAGCCGCCTTCGACGCTTCTGCCGCCGTGGGCTATGACGAAGCGCGCTACCGCCAAATGGGCACGCTTTGGCTGATCCGCGAGACGGACATTGAGTATCTACGTTCGCTCGTCTACGGCGATTCGGTTGAAATCACCACGTGGGTGGGCGATTTTCGCCGGGTGCGTTCGCGCCGCTTCTACGAGTTCCGCCACGTCGACAGCGGCGAGCTGATCGCCAAAGCGGCGACCGATTGGGTATATCTGGATCGCACAACAGGGCGCCCGGTCACCGTGCCCGACGAGATGATCGCCGCCTTCGCGCCGGATGGCATCGAAGCCGAACCGCGCGAGAAGTTCCCCGCCGCGCCCCCACCACCGCCGGGACTGTATACGATGAACCGCATGGTCGAATGGCGCGACATTGACGGCGCCGGGCACGTCAACAACGCGACTTACCTCAACTACATGGAAGAATGCGGCATTCGCGCGGCGCGGCATTTTGGTTGGGATGTGGAGAAGATGCGCGCGCAGGGTTTCGGCGTCGTCGCGCGGCGGCATCGCATTGAATACCGCCAGCAGGCCGTGCTCGGCGAAGATCTGTCGATCAGCACTTATCTATCCGACGTGCGCCGTATGAGCGCCACCCGCCACTACATCATCACCCGCGCGACCGACGGCGCGGTGATCGCACAGGCGCAAACATTGTGGATGTTCGTCAATGTGCAGACGGGCAGCCTGATGCGCGTCAACCCGGAATTCCTCACCGCCTTCCAGACCCATATTGCCGAAAGCTGAACCCGTTCCGAAGTCAGAAGCAGGACACCGTCACGGGGACGGCGTCCCACTTCGCGTCAGGGCTTGGAGATCATCGCCGATACCATGCGGCGCGACGAAGGTCACCCAGTCGCCGGCGCTGATGAGCGTGCTGCCATTCGGCGTAAACGCGTGCCCGCTGCGCTCGACCGCCACGACAACGGTTTCCGGCGGCAGCGCCGCCTCGACAATGCGGTGTTCCGCCAGCGGCGCGTCCGCCTGCACCCGGAATTGATACACTTCCAGCGACGTTAAATGATGCAACCGCGCCTGCTGCGCGGCCTGCGCGTCGCTGGTTTTGCGTTCCAGCGCGAGGTTGTAGGCGCGCACGATGCTGTGGCGGTTGAACAGGCCGATCAGGGCACGAGTGTGTGGATCAATCACCGGGACGCCCGCGATGTTATGGCGTTCCAGCAGGCGCACGGCCGCCTGTAAGCGTTCATCCGCCGACACGGTGATCACTGTGCGTGAGCAAATCGAGGCGACATCGGTTGCCGTGCTCTCCGGTTGATACGCCCGCTGCAAATCAGAGAGCGTGACGACGCCGATCAACGCGCCCGCCGCATCCACCACCGAAAGCGTACGCACCTGATAATGGCGCAGCGCGTCGCGCAGATCCGTTAGCGACGCGGTTTCGGAGATGGTCGGCGCAGGCGTCCGCATGACGTCACGCACAGTCACCATTTGCAGCAAATCGATCTCCGCACCCTGCGGCAGATGCACACCTTTGCGCTTCAAGCCACGCACGTAGATGCCGTACGGTTCGAGCCGCTCCACGACGATCACGCAGACCACCGTCGCCAACATGATCGGTAGAATCAAACGGTAATCGTTCGTCAGCTCGAAGACGAGCAGAATCGCCGTAATCGGGCAGCGCACCACCCCGGCGAGCATGGCCGCCATCCCGGCGATGCCATAGGTCTGCGAGGCACTGGTGAGCGACGCGGGCAAAAAGAGCGCCATGATGCGCCCGTATGCCGACCCGATCAACGTGCCCGTGAACAGGGCGGGGGCGAAGATCCCGCCGACGAAGCCACCCTCCACGCTGATCGCCGTCATGAGTAGTTTGAGCAGCCCCAGCCCAATCAAGAGCGCCAGCGGGTAGAAGACTTCGGCGCGCAGCACGGCGTTGATCGTCTCGCGGCCAATGCCGAGGATTTGCGGGAAGGCTAACCCGACGACCGCGACGATCACACCCGCCAGCGCAGCGCTGACCGGATGGGACAGGTGGATTTGCTCGTGCCACACATGATGCTGCCAATCGACGATGCGCATGAACAGCGCTGCGAGGAGCGCCATAATCACGCCGAGCGGCAAAAAGAGCGGGATTTCCAGCGGACTGCCGAGCGTATAGAACAGCGGGCCGATCTCAGCGGCCGGGTCTACCGCCTGTGTCACCGCCGAAGAGACGACCGCGGCCAGCACGATCACGCCGAAGGAGCGCGTCTCAAAAGCGCTGTTGAGCACGACTTCCAGTGCGAAGAACACGCCCGCAAACGGCGCTTTGAACGCTGCCGCGACCGCGCTGGCCGCACCGGCCGCAACCAGCAGCCGCGTGTAGTCGCCCCCTAAGCCGAGACGCTGCCCAACCCACGAGCCAAGATTAGCGCCGATCTGCACCGACGGATCTTCCGGGCCGGTCGATGCGCCCGCGCCTAAGGTGATCGCCGAGGCGAGCGCCTTGAAGGGCATGCGGCGATAGCGCAGGCGTCCGCCCGCCAGCGCGACCGCCTCCATGATGCCCGCCACACCGTGATGTCGTTCGTGCCCGATGAAGCGATCCATCAGCGCGCCGACGATCAAACCGGCCAGCGCGAGGCTCACGATCAAGCCGCCCGCCCCGATCACCGGGGCCAGCAAATCCTGCGCGAGCCATTCATGGAAAATAGTGTGAAAGAACTCGATGGCGAGCCGAAACATATAGACAGCCACACCCGCGAGCAGACCAAGACACGCGGCCAACAGCAGCAGGCGCGTGTCACGAGAACGAGTTAAGCGATTCATGAGGTTCATAATGCACATCTTAACGCCGGAGTAAAAAACTACCAAACTCCAGTCGGACTTTCCGCCGCTTTACGCGCATGTCCCTTATGGCATACTATCGGAGTATCGTTATCGTCAACCAAATAAGGAGTCGCCCTGTGCGCGTTACAAAACCGCGATTAATCGTTGTGCTGTGCCTCTTGCTCATACTGCCGTTCTCATCCGCGCTCGCCCAGAATATCCCCGATGCGCTGTACCAAACTGCTCTACGCACCGCGCAAGCCAACCTCAATACGACCGAAGATCCGATCACGTGGCGCTACACACTCGAACGCAGCCGCAGTTCGACGCTCGGCTGCCCAGTGATCAGTGGTTCGGATTTGGGGACGGAAGTGGTGTTCTACAACGTGATCATCACGTTTTCGAGCGGCGACTTCAATGTGCGCGTCTCGGTGGACGGCGCGCTGATCGTCGCGTGCGATACCCGCGCCATGCCGACCGCGACCCCGCTTGCCACCGCGACCCCGCTCGGCGCCGCCGCTCCGATTACGGGGACCACGCCGACCCCGCCGAGCTGCATTCTCACGCCCAATGGTGGGGTGAGCAACGTGCGCAGCGAACCCTCAACCGACGGCGGTGATGCGACCGTCGTCGCGCAGATCACGCTGCCGACGCCCGCGGTCGCCCGCACCAGCGACGGGAGTTGGTTCCGCATTGCGAACGGGTGGGTCGCCGCGTCGGTCGTGGAGACGACGGGCGACTGTGCCTCGCTGCCGCTCAATGAAGCGGGCGGCGGCGATCAGAACCCGCTCAGCTTCCCGTACTGCACGCTGACCACGACCGCGCAGGGCAACCTGATCACGGCGTTCATGCCCGATTTCACCTACGGTGCGCAGTATCTGCCGGGGCAAACGTATCTCGTGCTCTCCCAGACGGCCAGCGAACTCGGCACGCTCGCCCGCGTGTTGATCAACGCGACGACCGTCGGCTGGATTCCCACCAGCAGCGGCACGCTGACCGAAGGCTGCACGCCCTTCCTCGCGCCTGCCCCGGACAGCGCCGACGCCGAAGCGACCTGCTACGCCAGCATCGGCGTGAACGGGCAGGCCGTGACGGAACCGGAAGGGCAAACGGGCGTGTTCGGGGTCGAAGTTGGCGACCGCTACGCGATCCGCAATCGCATCGAGATCGACGGTGAGGGCTGGCTGCAAATCACCACCTTCGGCGTGACACCGGATGGCTGGATCGCCGAGCGTCAGAATCCCTATTCGCCGGGCTGTGAGGCCGTGCTCAGCTTCTCGAACACGCCGCGCCTCAACGCAGGTTTCCGCACGCCGTACTGCATCGCCAGCGTGACCGCGCCGACCAGCATTGCCCGTAATCCGTCCACGCCCGATCAAGTGCTGGCAGAGACAACGACCGGGGATCGGCTGATGGTCGTCGCACGCACGGCAAGCAGTACAGGCGACTGGTATCGCGTCATGCTCCACGGCGGCGACTTCGGCTGGATCAGCGCGGCCAACGCGACCGTTTCGGCGGGCTGCGGCATCTTCCTCGCGCAAGCGCCGGGCATGGTCGGCGAACGGCTGCAATGCATCGCCACGGTGATCAACGACGGGCTGGCCGCGTACCCTGCCGCCGAAAGCCTCGCCGATCCCTTGTTCCTCGCGGGTGCTGGTGATCGCTTCGCCGCGCTGGAGGCCGTGCAGTCCAATTCGGGACGCTGGCTGCGCCTCGGCACGTTTGGCCTCACGCCCAACGCGTGGCTCAGAGCGAGTGAGGTGAGCCTGTCGCCGGGGTGCGCCTATGCCATCCCCGAAGGCGCGCCGCCCGCCCCGAGCGGATCGTGCCTCGTCACGCCCGTGAACCTGTTCGTCAACGTGCGCAGCCAACCGGAATCGGATGGCACGTATACGGGCGTGGTCGGGCAGTTGTTCAGCGCGACGCCCGCTATCGGGCGCAACGGCGGGGCAAACTGGTATCAGGTCGAGGGTGGGTGGGTGGCTGCCTTCCTCATCACCGCGACCGGGAACTGCGCCGCGCTGCCCGTGACCGGGTAACGCAACCGCACCCGGTTGGCTCCGTGAGCCGTCCCTCGTCCTCTGGTTGAGGAAGGGACACTTTTAACAATTGAGTCATTGTAGGGACGCGCTTCTGCGCGTCCGCTGACCACGGACGGTCAGAAAGGCTTGTCCGCAAGTCAGACTTCTCACCCCACCCCCATCCCCTCCCCGAATTCAGGGAGGGGAGACAGCAAAAGCATGTTTTTCCCTCTCCCCGCTTGCGTGGGAGAGGGGTAGGGGTGAGGGGCGAACTCGAATTATCATATCTGAGCCATTGAGACTGGTTAGCCATTTGCGGACGCCCCGTTGGGCGTCCCTACATAAGCTGTTGTGCCGCACCTCAACCCAGAGGTGCGGTTGAATTCCCGTTCCGCGCTATACTGTTGACATGAACGGGCACGTACGCACGCCATTTGAACACATCGCCCGCCGCGTTGATCCGCAGGCGCAGCTCCGGCACGCCGCGCCTCTACTTGGCGGATCGGCAGCAGAGGTGCACCGCCTCGAACTCACGCTGCCGGATGGGCGCAGCGAACAAGTGGTCGTGCGGCAGCATGGCGCAGCGGATCGGACGCAGAATCCGCACATCGCCGCGGACGAGTTCCGGCTGCTCTCACGCTTGCAGGCGCACGGAGTCGCCGCGCCGCGCCCATACTTCGTCGACGAGGGCGGCACGATCCTCCCCATGCCCTATATCGTAGTGCAGTTCGTCGATGGTTCGCCCGACGCCTATCCCGCGGCTATCCCGGATTTCGCGCGGCAGGTCGCCGCCGCACTCCGCCGCGTTCACACCGCTGACCCCGCCGATTTTGCCTTTCTGCCCCACGCCGCCGAGCATCTGCGGCACAAACTCGCCCAGCCACCCCCACAACTCGACGACGTCCTACACGAAGGGCACGTACGCGCCTTGCTCAGCGCGCATTTGAGGCTGCTGGCAGCACGGCCGCTCGCGCTGCTGCACGGCGATTTCTGGTCGGGGAATCTCATCTGGCAGCACGGCCGCTTGGCCGCGATCATCGACTGGGAGGACGCCTGCCTCGGCGATCCGCTGGCGGATGTCGGCAACGCGCGCCTAGAACTGTTGTGGAAATTCGGCCCGGAGCTTATGACCGCGTTCACTGAGGCCTACCGTGCGCATACCCCGTTTGCGCCGGCCGTACTCGCCTTCTGGGATCTGGCCGCGGCCCTGCGCGCGGCGCATAAATTGAGCGCGTGGGGGCTGGATGCCGTCACCGAACAGCGCATGATCGCGCAGCACCGTGAATTTGTCGCGCAGGCGCAGCACGTGCTCGCGACCCAGTAGCTGTAAAGTATCACGGGTTTGATATGAGTAAGGACACGTTTATCCCGCTGCATTTTTCATATAAAGTTATGACTTCGAAACATCTCGACCACGTTCCTGAGTTCGAAAGCAAAATTGACAATGTCGGCGGATGACATTTCCAACATCGACACCCCCCGCAGCAACCGGTATGGGCATTCCAGTTCGGAGCTTTCGCGGGTGGGCGGCGCCATCCAACAGCGCACCCACGACCTCGAAGCCCGCTACCGCGAATTGCAGACGATCATGCACATCACCGCGCGTGTCAATGAGGGGCTGTTCCTCGACGACATTCTCGATGGTGTCTACCACGACTTCAAAATGCTCATCCCCTACGAGCGGATTGGCTTCTCGCTCATCGAAGAGAAGGGAACGGTCGTGCGCGCGCGCTGGGCCCAAGCGGAGTACACGCCGCTGCTGCTGGATCGCGGCTATGCCGCCAAGCTCGAGGGCAGCACGCTCGAACAAATCCTGCTCACCGGACAACCGCGGATCATCAACGATCTGGAAGCCTATTACGCGCACAAGCCAAACTCCGCGTCGACCCGGCTGATCCTCGACGAAGGCATCCGGTCGTCGCTCACCTGCCCGCTGATCGCCAATGGCGAGGCGGTTGGTTTCATGTTCTTCTCCAGCCGCACCCCCCATACCTACGCCCACGCACATGTCGAGGTCTTCCAGCAGATCGCCGGGCAGTTGTCCGTTATGGTGGAGAAAGGCCAGTTGGTCGCGGAACTGTCGGCGCAAAAGCTGGAACTGGAACACAAAAATGACGAACTCAGCGATTTGAATAAGCTGAAAAATTCGTTTCTCGGCATCGCCGCGCATGACCTGCGTAACCCGCTGAGCAACATCCTCATGGCGACCTCGCTGATGACCAGCCCGGACTTCGACCTGACCGAAGATGACAAGCACACCATGCTGCGTGAGATCGACAATCAGGCGCAGTACATGATGAACCTGCTCAACGACCTGCTGGATGTGTCGCATATCGAATCGGGCAGCTTCACGCTGCTGCCCGTCGAGATCGACTTGCCGAGCTTTTTACGCGAAGTGACCATCCGCCATCATCGCTTGGCGGAGGCCAAAAACAGCGCCGTCCAACTGGATGACCTGCCGCCGGGGCGCGTGTTCGCCGACCCCATCCGGCTGGCACAAGTGCTCGACAACCTGATCTCCAACGCGGTCAAATACTCGCCGCCCGGCAGCACAATCACCGTGCGGACGCGCGCAGAAAAGCGCATGTGGCGCGTCGAAGTGCAGGATCAAGGGCCGGGGCTGACCATTGAAGATCAGGGGCTGCTGTTCAAAGACTTTGTGCGCCTCTCCGCCACGCCCACCAACGGCGAGAAGAGCACCGGGCTGGGGCTGGCGATTGCGCGGCGCGTCGTCGAAGCGCAGGGCGGCAAAATCGGCGTCGAGAGCGAGTTCGGTCACGGCGCGACGTTCTGGTTCACGGTCAAGAATGCGCGGCGCGACCGCTCGCGGTAGATCGGCAGCCTCCAAACTTTCCCGAATTCAGGGAAAGGAAACTGGTCGGAACATTTGTGTAGGGACGCCCAACGGGGCGTCCGCCGGATCTTAAACAAAACGGACGCGCCATTGCGCGTCCCTACGAAATCTGTTTTCCCTCAAACCAATGCCTTAATGGTTCCTGATGTTAAAACTGTCCTGCCATAAACTCCCGGGGGGACTCAAAAACTCCGTTTCTCTACAGATATCCTGGGCACTTGACGCCCAACCGCGGCACACCGCCTACATCTCAACTCGCTCTTTATGATTAATTTAGAATTGCTTCATGGAAAAATTCTACCTTTAAGCTTATACTAAATTTATTGTAGCGAACTAGTACTCGCTGCGCCGCTGTTTCCAAGGGATAGTTCCATGACCGCCAACGACAAGCTCAATGTGCTGACCGCGCAAACGCCCGAGATGATTGGGTTTGCAGGGGACGAAATCCGGCGCATTAGCACCGCCATCCAGCAGATGGCGGACAGCCTTGAAAGCCACCAGCGCGAATTGCAAAACCTGATGCACCTCACCGCCCGGGTCAACGAGGGGATGTTCCTGGACGATGTACTGCAAGGCACCTACCGCGATTTCAAAAACCTCATTCCGTACAACCGCATCGGTCTATCCCTCATCGAAGATAACGGCACGATGGTTCGAGCGCGCTGGGCACAGGCGGACTATTCGCCCGTCTTCCTCAGTCGCAATTTCGCGGGACGGTTGGAGGGCAGCACCCTGGAGATGATCATCCGCTCCGGTCGCCCGCGCATCATCAACGATCTCGAGTTGTACTACAGCCAGAAACCAAGCTCAGTCTCCACGCGGCTTATGCTCGACGAGGGCATTCGCTCCTCGCTCACCTGCCCGCTGATTGCCAATGGCATCCCGATCGGCTTCATGTTCTTCTCGAGCTGCCATCCGAACACCTACGCGGCCGTGCACACCGATATCTTCCAGCAGATCGCCGGGCAGCTTGCCGTGATGATCGAAAAAGGGCGGCTGTTGGCCGCGCTCGGCGCGCAGAAGAAGGAACTCGAGCAGAAGAATCAGGAACTGCGGCAGCTCAACGAAGTCAAGAATGCCGTGATGGGCATGGCGATCCATGATTTGCGCAATCCGCTCAGCAGCGTGTTGATGAGCACCTCGCTGCTGAAAAACCGCGCTGTCACGCTGACGCAGGCCGAACGCGACGAAATCATCGCCGACATTGACCAGCAGGCCAGCCACATGTTCACACTGGTCAACGATATGCTCGATGTTTCGCAGATCGAAACCGGACAGTTCACCATCTTCCCCGAATCGATCAAGATGAGCCCGTTCCTGGCGGATATTGTGCAGCGGCATAATCACGCCGCCGAAAGCAAGCGCTGCACCGTCATCCTCGAAACCACATCGCAGGGGAAAGCCGTCGCCGACCCGAAACGACTGCGGCAGGTCATGGACAACCTGCTGTTGAATGCCGTCAAGTTTGCGCCCGCTTATTCCAAAATTTACGTCCGCGCGAAGATCGTGCAGGGGATGTGGCATATCGATGTGCAGGATGAAGGCCCCGGCTTGTGCGCCGCCGATCAAGCCATGTTGTTCGACGATTTCGCGCGGCTCACGCGCCACAAACATGACAAGACCACCGGGTTGGGCTTAGCCATCACCCAGCGCATTATTCGGGCGCACGGTGGCGAAATTGGCGTGGAAAGTAAAGTTGGGGACGGCGCGACCTTCTGGTTCTCGCTCTATCGCTGCGCGAAGTACATCCGCTTCACGCCCGTCCCCCGTGAACTCATCGAGGCACAAAACGCATCGCGGCGATATTTTGTGTGCAGTCGGCCCGCGTCTCGACCGTATACACCGGGGACGCTGGAGACCCCGTCGCATCGAGAAGTTGAGCAATAAAGACCGCATCCTGCGCCGTCGTCCCCAGCGGTAACTCAAAGCCCCCCGGCCCAAAACCGGGGGAACTCCCCGTCGCAATCGTCTGATCAACCCCCTCGCCGACGATGCGAATCCCATAGCCTTCCACTGCCACGCCATTCGCATCGATCACCGACCCGGCAATGCTTGACCAGCGGCACGCGCCGCGCCCATCCGGATTCGTCAGGTAGATGAGGCGATCATTTTGCAGCACATACGGGTAGTCGACGGGTTCAGCGGGCGGCGTGCCGAACGGCGTGCTGAAGCCTTCGATGAACACGGCCGTAAACGTGGCGGTTGGGGCAGGTGTGAAGGTCTCGCTCGGCGTGGGTGTGCGCGACGGCGTGCGCGTCTCCGTCGGCGTGAGCGTGGGCGTCACGGTCAGCGTCGCCGTGACGATGCGCGGGAGCAGCGTCGGCGGCGCGAGCGGATTGAGCGTCGAATAGGGATTTTGCCAGATCAACCCGATGTAGACCACCAGACTGCACGTCAGCAGCAGCATCACCAGCGTGACCAGATTGTAGGGCAGCGGATTGCGGCGCGGCTTCACCGTGCGCACGCGGCGCGGCGGCGGGTCTTTCAACGGCGCGTCGGACATCTCCGCCTCATCGGGAGGCAGGGACAGCGCGTCGTCGTCTTCATCGGGCAGCGGGTAGTGGTCGGACATCGGCAAACAGTTCTCAAATCGTCAAGAGTAGGGACACCCTGCGGGTGTCCAGTCTTTTTCAAAACGGATGCTGGCGATCTAGTGGGCATCCGATAAGCCCCTCTCCTACCCAAACAACTGAGAGGCGGTATTTGATATTCAGGTTACATCTGTAGGGGCGAGGCTTGCCTCGCCCAGCAGCGGGAGGGGCAAGCCCCTCCCCTACAGATCCCTGCCTCATTTCGAACAGTCAAGCCCCCGCCCTGAATTCAGGAGGGGTCGGCGGTGAGGTGCGCCTGCGCGCTAGAATTCACGCGTCTGCTGGAAATTGACCAGCGCGAGATTCTGCTGGCAGTTGCCGGGGAACTGCACGCGCACCGTCTCCGAGATGATCGTGCCGCCCTGCGACTGCAGTTCGACAAAATACACATTCGTGCTGACGATGTTCGCCAGCGGGACTTCCCACCCGGACGAGCCATACAGTGAGTTCGAGCCCGTCGTGCTGAACGTATCGATCCCCGAGCCATAGACATGCACACGGATACCGTTGATCGCCAGCCCGGCCATATCGCTCACCTGCCCGCCGATACCCTGCCACGCGCAGCCCGCCGAATTGGCGAAGTTGAGCGTATAGACCGGCTGCGGGTCGCGCAGGCGGAAGGGGAACGGCGACGGCGGCGGTTCCGTCGGCTGCGGCGTGAAGCTGTTGATCGTCGCGGTCGGCGCGGAGGTATTCGACGGGATCGGCGTTTGGCTCGGCACGAGCGTGAAGGTGATCGTCAGCGATGGCGTGATCGTCGCGCTCGGGAACCAGGTGGCCGAGGGCAGCGGTGTCAGGGTCGGCGGCACGGGCGTCGTGGTCAGCGTCGGGATCAGCGTCCAGGTGAAGGTGGGACTCGGCGTGAACGTCTCAGTATTGGTCGGCGACGGCGTCACCGTAAACGTGGCCGTCGGCGGAATGGGCGTATCGGTCGGCGTCGGCGTCAGAGACGGGAGCAGCACCGCCGTCGGCAGCACCGCGACCGGAGTCGCGACGACGACGGGTGGCTGCGCCATGCGCACGCCAACAAATACGAGGACGAGCAGTGCAAGCACCAAAAAGACTAGCGAAATGATGTTGTAGATGCGATTGGTTCCGCGTCCCATCCTCTATGCTCCTAGATGTATTGCTCGATTGCGGCTTCGGCGATCAAGCGATTAAGCCAGTTTTCAAAACGTGCCTGCGCGATAAACGCCCGTTTGTCTTCGGTGAGCGGACGGTCGCTGCGTTCCAGCGCCTGCAGAATATGGAAGCCCAATCCCGTTTGCACCGGCCCGACGATCTCGCCGGGCTCCAGCGCGAACGCCTGATCCGCCAGCGCGGGTTCGAGCAGTTCGTCATAGGCGAACCAACCGAGATCGCCGCCGTTGGTGCGCGTCGTCACATCGCGCGAGAAGACCGCCGCCAACGCCGCGAAATCATCGCCGTTTTGCAGGCGCGCCAGCACATCAAGCGCTTCCTGCTCGGTCGCCAGCAGAATATGCCGCGCGTGCACCTGCGGCACATCGCCGTTGAGGTCGGCGGTGAGCGAGTCGCGCATGCGCTCGGTGATCAGGTTGTCGCGCAACAGATCGCGGAACGAGGTTTCGGTGTAGCCGTTGCTCGTCAGCCACGCGCCCCACGCTTCGGTACCGCCAGCCCGCTGGATATAGGCTTGCAGTTCGGTATCCAGTTCCGCATCGCTGATCGCCACATTCTGCGCGGCGGCCGCCTGCCGGATGAGCGTCTGCTCGATCAGCGTTTGCAGCGCCAGCGCGCGGTTGGAGTCACTTGACTGGCCAAACTGCGCGACCATGCTGTTCAACTGCTCAAGCGTGATCTCTTGATTATTGACACGAGCCACGAGCGCAGCGCCTGCGGCATTGGTCGGCAGCGTGCCCGAAGCGCTCGGCGCGGTCGTCGGGGCTGCTTGCTGGGCATTGGGATTAGGAGCGCCACCACAGGCCGCGCTCAGCAGCACGGTCAGTGCGACGAAGGTTTTCAGTACGTGCCGCAAATTACATCTCCTCACATTACCATAAAGGATTATAACGGATTGCGCTTTTCCGCGCATACCGATGTCTGCTACTCTTGTAAAATCGGGTAACAGGAGGGCGACGGATGAGCGATCATTGTCCGGAATGCGGCGCGCTGTGGCGGGAGGACGTCACCTGTGCCGATCATTTTCACCAGATGCTGTTCTGGGAAAATGAGGATTCCGCCAACTGGGCAGTCCATCATTTGACGGTGTTGTGCTATCACCTGCAGCATCCGAGCCTGTACGCGGCGGATGGCTTGGAGCACGCCAAAGGGCTGCTGATCAAATTCGTCGACGAGGGCGTTGATCCGCGGGTGCTGCGCGTGCAGATGCGCGATGAGGTCGATTCGGGAAAGCGCAAGTTCAAGATCACGGCGACCGCCGACTCCCACGGCGCGTATGCGCACCCAATCACCTGGTCGCTGACCGCCGCCGATGTCGTCGCCGGAGGGATCGAGCAGTACATCGCGAACGTCAACGCGTGGGCGCGGTCCACGCTCGCGGATATCAAGGCATCCGGGAATTTGTGACGTCACCCTCATCTCCGAACCCGGGGAGGGGTCGCAAGCAACGGACGCGATCTATCGCGTCCCTACACAAAGACGATTCTTCTCGTAGGGACGCAATTCATTGCGTCCGCTGTCCCCAGTTGGCTTCACGCAGTCATACTGAGCTATCGGCTTACCTGTCTCGTTGCGGTGGGCGGGACAAGTCCCGCCCCTACAGTCTCTCCCTAAATACGGAGGTAAGGCCGTCTTCTCGCTGGCGTCCAGCCCGATTCGCGCTATAATTAAATCAAACAAACGTTCTAATTCACAGGTGTGTCGATGTCCTCCACCCGGACGAAAAGCAAATTTGTCTGCCAGAACTGCGGTCGGCAGTCGCCGCGCTACATGGGACGCTGCCCCGCCTGCGGCGAATTCAACACGATGGTCGAGGAATTCGTCGAGGTGACGAAGGTCGGCGGCAAAACCACGACGCGCGAACGGGTCGTGCTGCCGCACAGCCAATCGCAAAAGCTGAACGACATCAGCACGCACGAACGCCCGCGCCTGCAAATCCCCATCGGCGAGATGAACCGGGTCATGGGCGGTGGCATCGTCCCGGGGAGCATCATCCTCATCGGCGGCGAGCCGGGGATCGGGAAATCGACCTTGATCATCCAATCCTCGGCGGCACTGGCGCAGAGCGTGGGGCGCGTGCTGTATGTGAGCGGCGAAGAGAGCGTCCAGCAGATCAAAATGCGCGCCGACCGCATGGGTTTGCAGGCCGACGACCTCTATCTGCTGACCGAAACCAACCTCGCCGACATCTTCGAGCAGGTCAATCAGGTTGATCCGACCATCCTCATTATCGACTCGATCCAGACGGTCTACACCGAAGAGAGCGAATCGTCGCCGGGGAGCGTGAGTCAGGTGCGCGAATGTGCGTCACGCCTGCAAATGCTGGCGAAAACCACCGGGACGAGCGTGTTTATGATCGGTCATGTGACCAAAGAAGGCGCAATCGCTGGCCCGCGCGTGCTCGAACACATCGTCGATACCGTGTTGTACCTCGAAGGCGATCCGTTTCAGGCGTATCGGTTGCTGCGCAGCGTGAAGAACCGCTTCGGCGCGACCAGCGAAATCGGCGTGTTCGAAATGTCCGGCTTGGGCATGATTGAAGTGCCGAATCCGTCGGAGGTGTTCCTCGCCGAGCGCGTGCTCAATGCGCCGGGGACGGCCATCGCCGTAACAATGGAAGGCACGCGCCCGCTGCTCGTCGAAATTCAATCACTAACCAGCCCGACCGCCTTCGGCAACCCGCGCCGCACGCCCAACGGCGTCGATATGAACCGCCTGCTGCTCATCAGCGCCGTGCTGAGCAAGCGCCTTGGCTTGAAGCTGCACGAGCAAGACATTTTCATGAACGTGATCGGCGGCATGAAGGTCGACGAACCTGCCTCCGACCTCGCGATGGCCATGGCGATGGCCTCCAGCTATTATGAGAAGGCGATAGCGCCGGATTTCGCGTTCGTCGGCGAGATCGGCTTGAGCGGCGAGATTCGCGCAGTGAGTCAGCTCCCGGCGCGTCTGCACGAAGCGGCCAAGCTCGGCTTTAAGCGCGTGATGCTGCCCAAGCTGCGCCGAAAAATGGCCGATTTGCCCGATGGGATCAAGCTGATCGAAGTGCGCAACATCGGCGAGGCGTTGGCCATCGCCGTGCCGAAGGACTAAGTAAACAGTTCACAGTGGACAGTTCACAGTGATTTGAAAACCTCTCCCCACACGTGTGCGAGCACTGTAGTCTCCCCTCCCTGAATTCGGGGAGGGGACGGGGGTGGGGTCGGATAGGAACGAGGCATACAGGGATGATTCGACTGATCGTAGGATTGCTGCTCCTGATCGGTGCCGGCTGCACGGGATCACTCTTCGGGTCGAGCGCTGACCCGGTGACACCCGCGCTGGCATTTGCGCGCAGCGCCGAGGTCACGCAGGGCGAAGCGCCCGACATCCCCTATGTCGGGACGGACTGCGCGCACCCTGACGATACATCGGGAGTTTCGACCAACTGGGTATTCGAATATGTGGGAGCACCGATTGAAAACGTGGTGCAGTTGGTGAGTGGTCCCGGCGACAGCCAGTGGTTCTTTGCCTTTGGATACAACTGCGACAACGAGAATCACTGGCCGCTCGGCGTGGAGCGCATCGACACCTTCAACCCCGGCGCCCGTTATCGCTTCTATGTCGCGCCCCGCGACGAGGGCTTCGTCAGCGGTCAGACCTTCCGCGTGATCGTGGACAGCGTCGATACGGGCGCGGTCTACACCGTGCCGTAAACCTCACCCCGTTTCGCTGCGCTCAACTGCCCCTCTCCCGAGGGCGAGGGGCAAAAGCAAGCACCTAGAAGGGAACTACGGTAAATGTTGATGGCTCCCCTCCCTGAATTCGGGGAGGGGCTGGGGGGTGGGGTCGTCTTTTCTCCCTAGAAGCTCCCCACCTGCACATCCGGCGGGACGATCACGCGGTCGATGACGATCTCGCTGCGCGGGCCGTCCGCGCTGACCGTCACGGGCGCTTCGATCTCGATCTGATCGATCAGGCACAGCGACTCGTTGACCGCCTCGCAGTAATACAGGCGCATCATGCCGTAGAGCACATCCTCGCCTTCGTGCAGCGTGACCGGGAGGCGCACCTCCAGCCCGTCGATCACCTGCGCGCGGTCCGCTTCGGCAATCTCAATCGCTTCGTCGGCATTGTTCCAATCGACGCGGGACATGGCGCGTTCGTTGCGCTTGTAGCCTTCCGGCAGCGTGATGCGCAGCACGATTTCGCCAGCACCCGCCGCAACCGTCTGCGGGTCGAGCGTCAGCACCACATCGTCCATGTGATTGCCGCCGATGATGGTCGGCTGATCGGCGATTTGCAGGGCTTCCGGGTTGGGGAAGGCCAGTGTGACCACCGTGCCCGCCTCCAGGTCGATGACGCGAATCGCGTGATTGTTGGTATCCGCGACGAACAGGCGATTGCCCGCCAGCGACAGGCCGCCGGGTTCGTCAAACTCAGCTTCGTCCAGCGGACCATCCGAATAGCCGCCGGGGCTGCCCGATCCGCTCAGCGTGGTGATCGTGGAAGTCGCCGGGTCAAGCCGCTTGATCGTGCTGTTGTAGGTGTCCGCGACGAACAAATCGCCGGATGCGCCGCCCGTCACGCCGAGCGGATGCTGCAAGCGCGATACGCCCACCGCGCCATCCATATCCCCGAAGTCGAACAGGTTGTTGTCAAGCGTCCCCGCCAGCGTCGCCAGTTGATTGGCGGTGGTGTCCGCCGCGCGCACCGTGCTCGATTCGCTGTCGGCGAAGTACAACACGCCATCCCGGAAGAACAGGCCGCTCGGCTGCGCGAGGTCCGACTCGACCAGCGTGCTGTTGACCAGCGCCTCGCGTCCGCTGCCAATCGCCGGGGTAATCAGGTTGTTCGCCACGTCGAGCGTCCAGATCTGATGCACGCCCGCCATCGCCACGTACAGTGTGTTGTCCGCGCCGAAGGTCACATCCCACGGCGAACTGATCGCCGTGCTGCTGGCGGGCTGCGGTTCGCCGACCGTGTAGCGCGTGTAGCCCTGCGCGCCCGTCCCGGCGACCGTCGTCACCGTTTCATCGGCGAGATTGATGCGGCGCACGGCGTGATTTTCCGTGTCGGCCACATACAGATCCGTGCCATTCAGCGCCAGCCCCTGCGGCTTGTTGAACTGCGCCGCGTCGAACGCGCCATCGGTGAAACCGCGCGCCCCAGTGCCGATCACCGCCTGCACTTCATAGGTCGTCAGATCGGCGACGATGATGCGATGGTGGTTGGTATCGGCGATGAACAGGCGGTTGGACGCTTCATCCGCCAGCACTTTGCCGGGGTACGACAGCAGCCCGCCGATGGCGTTCGCGCCTTCCAGCGCGAGTTCCAGCGGATCGCGGTTGAGTTCGCCAACCGAGTCGAAGTACTCGGCCATGCCGCCGATCACGCGGTCAAAGGCGTCAAAGGGGATTTCGCCCGCCTGCATCGCCAGCACATTGCCGCGCGGATCGATCAGCACGAACGACGGCCACGCGCGCACACCATAGGTCTGCCACACACGGAAGCCGCTGTCGTTGATCACCGGGTGATGCAGTTCATAGCGCTGCACAATCTGGCGCAGATTTTCAGTCTCACCCTCGTTCTCGAACTTCGCCGAATGCACGCCGATCACGACCAGCGCGTTCCCGTAGCGTTCTTCCAGCCGTTCCAGCGTGGGGATCATGTGGATGCAGTTGATGCAGCCATACGTCCAGAAATCGAGCAGCACGATTTTGCCGCGCAAGCTCTCCATAGTGAGCGGCGCAGTCACGTTGATCCAGTCGAGATTGGCGGGAAATTCCGGGGCGGGCAAATCCGCCCGACCGACGTACGGATTGTCCACAGGGTCACCTTCTTGAGCTAACACGGACAGGGGCAGAAGCAGCAGCACGAGTAAGAGCAGCTTGAGTAAGCGCATCATCGACCTAACCATTTAACGTTACAATTGCAGTGAACAGAGTATAGCGCACAACCAACCGAAGAGTCGGCATCAACACTTACAAGCCGGACGACAGCGCGCGCTGAAACCTTACCTCCGGCGCGAATTCGGAGTAATTGCGACTCATCCGCATGTGGTCGCCCCCGTATTCAGGGCGGAGACGACAATTCGCTATGCAGCGAAACCTTGTAGGGGAGGGGCTTGCCCCTCCCGTTGACGGGCGAGGCCAGCCTCGCCCCTACAGGTACATTCTCAAATAATGCAGACGAAAGGAAACACCATGCAGTTAATCAGCGTGAACATTGGGGAGGAGCGTCCCCTGAAGAACGGCAAGCGCACCGGGACATCGGCCATTTTCAAAGAGCCGACCGATCAGCCGGTCGCCATTGGCAAGCTCGGCCTCGCCGGCGATGTGATCATCGACACGGAGAATCACGGCGGCGTGGATCAAGCCGTGTATCTCTACGGTCGCCCGGACTACGACTGGTGGGAAGGGCACATTGGGCGAACGCTGCCCAACGGCATCTTCGGCGAAAACCTGACCATTTCCGAACTGGAAAGCGCCACCTTTACGATTGGGGATCGCTTGCAGGTCGGCGCAGTGCTGCTCGAAGTGACCGCGCCGCGCATCCCGTGCGCGTCACTGGCGGCGCGCTTAGAAGACCCGCAGTTCGTCAAGAAGTTCCGCTTTGCCGAACGTCCCGGCCTGTACTGCCGCGTGCTCGAGACGGGGACGGGGACGGTGGGTGATCCAGTGACTTACATTCCGCTCAACGGTGACGGCATCACGATCATCGAGAGCTTCCGCTTCTTCTACGAGCATGACGATATGGACGAGGCCACGATTCGCCGCTATCTCGCCGCGCCGATTGATATCCGCTCGCGTCACTGGTTTGAGGAACAGCTCTCCCAACGCCAGACGTAGCGACTATTCACGCCGAGGCCATCATGAACATATAGCAAGAGGGTCATCGCATATCCGTAAAGGCATTCTTCTGCGTCTGCGCTGATCGGATGATGAAGAGAAAGGCGTGATTAGCATGATTCTGACGACGAGTCTCGACCTGTTCGCCGGAGTTCCGGTCGCGGATTACGCCGCCGCGCTGCCCTGGTATGAACAACTCCTCGGCGCTCCACCCGCCTTCTTTCCCCACGACACCGAGGCGGTGTGGGAACTGGCGGAACATCGGTATCTGTACATTGTCCAGCAACCGGAACACGCCGGGCACGCCCGGCATACGATGTTCGTCGAGAATCTTGATGCGCTCATCGCGCAGATCGCCGAGCGGGGACTCAATCCGACGACGCAGGAAACGTATGCCAACGGAGTACGCAAGATCACCTACCGTGATGCCGACGGCAACGAGATCGGGTTCGGCGGCGGGCCGTCCTAACGCGCCCGCCGCTACGCTGAACGGTGCATTGCTTCGGAAAGCAGCACCGTGATGTCCTCCGTGGGGATGTCCAACGCGCCATCGCCAATCGTCAGCTCCTGCATGCAGTACGCCGGGATTGGGCTGGGCATGAAGTAGTAAGCGAGCAGCGTGCCCGTCTCTTCGGCGATATCCAGCACCGCTTCCCACAGCCGTTCCTTGTCGCGCTTGAAGTAGACCTGCATCATGTTGCAGTGCGGCGGGTTCGGCTTGATCTCGACGCCCTCAATTTGGGATATCGCCCCCGCGATGGCACACGCCTTGCGATAATACGCGTCCATTTGGGATAAACGCTGATCCATGCCCATTTTCGCCGCCAGCACAAACGGATACATCCGCGGGAGGTTGCCGCCGTGCCGCCGCTGCCACACCTTTGCCTCGCTGATCAGGCACTCGTCGCCGACCAGTGCCGCGCCGCTGATGCCGCCGAGGATTTTGTAGAACGACACGTAGACCGAATCGAACAGGGCGCAGATTTCCGCGTAACTGCGACCATAGAACGGCTGCGACTCCCACAGGCGCGCGCCATCCAGATGCAGCGTGATCCCCTGCTCGCGCGCCCAGTCGGCGATAGCAGTCAGTTCGTCCCACGTCGGCAGCATCCCGCCGATGAAGCGCTGCGGCAGTTCCAGCAGCAGCGTGCCGATGGGGGAACGCACTTTCTTGAGATCCTCGAGCGTCAGCAGATAATTGGGATTCCCGACGCGAATCCCGCTCAGGTGATGCAGTTCGCGAAACGCCTGATGTTCATGATCTTCGAGGTGGTTGGTTGGGTGAAAGGCGACGTTCCGGTTGCCGCTGCGATCCGCCCAGATGCGCAGCGCGATCTGCTGCGCCATCGTGCCGGAAGGCAGGAACACGGCAGCGGGCTTGCCGAGCAATCCGGCGATCTCCGTCTCGAAATCGGCGATCAGCTTCCCTTCGCCGTACATATCAAACGCCGCATCGGGCGGGGTATACGCCGCCAGCGCGGCCAACACCTGCTGCGGCGACGTGCGGTAGTGACCGGGGACAAACCGCGTACAGCGGTTGAAAATCGCATCGGCATCACGCTGAGTCATGATCACCTCAAAACGCACCGCTCCAAGTGGGTGCACGAGTGAGCCATTCTACTGGATTTTGACCCGTAAAGAAACACATAGTCTGATTATGAACCACCAGGAACACGCGCGAACTTCAGTTTATCCATCAGCAGGACTAAATCTTCGAGGTGGCGCATGAAGTCAGCGTTGATGTGCTGGCGCAGGTCGGGCGGGTAGGCGTCGAGATCATCAATGTCGATCAGATACTTCAGCCCGTAGTAACACTCCACGACCAGCCCGATGGGAAAAACGATCAGATCAAACCATTCGTTCCAGCGTCCGGCCATCCCCAGCATGTCGTTGGGATGCTCGACCACCGGGCTGCGCGCCAGCTTGATCACCTCGTAGATCAGTTCACAGCCAAGCGCCTCAATCGGGAGAGCAGCAGCCGCTGACTGCGGATCGAGGATCACCTGCTCGACGCGCAGCCAACCATACGCCGCCGTGCGCGGCTCGTACCGTCCGCGCAGGCTGTAGTGCGTGCGGTCGCTCATCTCCCACCGGATCAATGCGCACTCCACCGCGCCGCTGTCCTGAATGGTGAGCCGAGCCTCGGTGCCGCCAGCAGAGGCTTGGAGGAAATGCTCGTAGTGTTCGTCACTCATGCGGCTCTCCTTGTGCTTACTTCACGTGGCGCATCTCGATCTGGCTGAGGCTCGGCGCATAATCAAGCACGATGTAGGCGGGTTTACCATAATCCGCGGGGACGACGCGCAGCTCAATGGGGCGGTTTATCCCGGCAACCGTCGCGGTGACGCCTTCGTGCGTGTGCGCGCTGATCACCGCGCTGACTTTGGGACTGGCGCTCACGATTGGGCCTAGCGTGAGGTTGTAGAAGTAGGCATTGCCGACATTCCACGCATAGTTCCCCGGCTTGCGCACCACCGCCTCCATGAAGATCGGGGAATGCGTTACGACGAGAATTTCACGCACTGCCGCATCAGCTTCCAGCCCGGCGAGCCGACTGGCGAAGGCCGCCCCGATCTGCGCGGCGAACGCCTGATCGGTCCACGGCCAGTTAATCAGCGAGCCATCCATGACGATCTGCGCCTTATTGGCGGCGTAATCGGCGTCGGTCATGTTGATCGCGGGGTCTTTCCCGGTGTAGTCGTACCAAGCCAGCGTCCCACATACGCCGAGCCCCTCGTTCACCCAGTTTTCGTCCTCCAGCCAGATCGCGCCATGTCCATGCGTGAGGCGCGGCAGCTCACGCTCCCACAACTGCTGGCTGCTCAGGCCATCGCGCGCCCACAGGTCGTGATTACCCGCGAGGATCAAGCGTGGGCAGGGCAAGCGGCTCAGCAGCGCCAGCATCGCGTCGAAGCCCATGAGATGCTCGCCGACATCCCCCGCCGCAATCACGCAGTCTGGACTGAGCGCGGCGACTTCAGCGACGGTCTTTTCTAACAGCGTGCGGTACTGGGGCAGGTAGTGTGTATCGGACAGGACGACCACGCGCATAGCTTGATCCTTGCTTGCTAGGTGAGGTATTCACCGCCATCGACGTTGATCACTGCGCCGTTGAGGTACGGCTCGCGCGCCAGATACGCCACCGCCCGCGCGACATCTTCAGCCGAACCGGGCTGCTGCATGGGCGTGGCGGCGGCCAGCGTCTGCCACGGGGAGTCCGGCATTGCGTCCGGTTTGAGCACGAGACCGGGAATGATTGCATTGGTGCGTATCGGCGGCGCGAGGCTGACCGCGCTCAACTGGGTGAGCGCCAGCAAGCCCGCTTTGCTGATACCGTGCGCGGCGAAGTCCGGCCACGGTTGAAGCGAACCTTTGTCGCAAATGTTGATGATCACGCCGCCGGGGGGATCGTTTTGCAGCATGAGCCCAGCGGCGTGCTGCGTAAGCAGGAAGGGCGCGGTCAGGTTGGTCGCCAGCGTCGCGTTCCAGTCGTCGAGCGTCACATCGAGCAAGCGGCGGCGCAGGAAATTCGACGCGCTGTTGACCAGCACATCCAAGCGCCCAAACTGATTGCGCACCGCAGCGATCAGGCGCTGCGGGTTGTCTGGGTCGCTGAGGTCGGCTTGCATGGGGAAGGCTTGGGCGCCCAGCGCTTCGATCTCGCGGATGGTTTGGTCGACCACGTGCGTGGGGGAACTGCTGTAATGCAGGGCGATGTGCGCGCCGTGCCGCGCCAACTCCAGCGCAATGGCTTTGCCCACGCGCTGCGCTGACCCTGTCACCAACGCCACTTTACCCGCAAGTTGATTCATGTTTAAGAGAAAGAGAAAAACAAAGACTCAACGCAAAGACGCAAAGACACAAAGGCGCAAAGCAGTTTGATCTACTTTCTTTGCGTCTTCGCGACCTTGCGCCTTTGCGTTAGGCATTTTCTTTTTTAATAGCCCGTGATCGGGACGGAGAGCAGGAACAGCGCCGACACCAGCGCGATCAGCAGCGGCAGAATGAGCGTGAACGCGAAAATGCGGCTGTCCTCTTTGAGGTGCATGTAAAACATCACAACCATGACGGCCTTCGCCAGCGACAGCACGACCAGCGGGATTGTCTTGAACAGCCCTTCCGGGAAGACTTCCGCGATAACCACTTCGATGATGGTGATCACGCCAAGCGTGAAGAAGACCACGGTATACAGCGGATACGGGATCACACGCCCGAAAATGTGCGTTTCGTTGCGGTTGTGCGCCGGAGCCAGCGCCTGCGCGGGCGTCTGCGGCTTCGTCTCACGATCCAGTTGATTCGCCGCGTCTTCAATCGCCTCGATGGGCTTGTTCAGCACGGCTTCGACCTGCGCCTGCGCGGGATCGTCGACCGGGGTTTCGCGCAGTTCGCGCACCGACTTATCCGCCTGTTCCGCAATCGGCGCGGGCGGATTGTTGGGATCGATGGGAGTGGGTTCTTCCCGCTTGATTTCGTCTGCCATTGGTTTGCGTTCTCCCTTTAGATCAGATAAATCAGCGTGAACAGGAAAATCCAGACCACGTCCACGAAGTGCCAGTACAAGCCAAAGATTTCCACGCCGAGGAACTTGCCGCTGTTATACGTGCCCTTCGACCCGCGCCACAGCACCCACAGCGCCCAGATCACGCCAACAATAACGTGCGCGCCGTGCAGCGCGGTCGGCGCGTAGAAGCGCATGCCAAAGTTATCGCTGTAGATGGTGATGCCTTCGTGCGAGAGCGCAGTGTATTCGACGCCCTGCAGGATGACGAAGATCGTGCCGAGCAGCGCCGTCAGACCGATCCAACGGATCAAGCCGCGCTGATCGTTGCCCTGAATAGCGCGCAAGCCCATCACCATCGTCCAACTGCTGGAGAGCAGCAGGAAGGTGTTGAGCGTGACGAGCAGAATGCCCGCCGCCTCGTGAACTTCTTTCACGCGTTCCGGAAAATTCACGCGGAACAGGACGTAGCCGGCGATCATGACCGCGAACAGCACGACTTCCGAGGCGAGGAACAGCCACATCGCAAACTTCATGTTGTCGATGTGCGTGGCCTCGGCCTGCGTGTGCGTATGCACTTGAGGGGTATCGATTCTCGCTTCGCTCATGGGTTACCTCTGGAACAGAACCGGGACACGGCGCAGCAGACGAGCTAACCAGCCCGCGATGCGACCGACAGTTTGCAGGAGAAGGGTGGGACGCACCAGCAAGAAGGCGAAGATGGCCGCATTCACTGCCGACAGCACGAAGTTGATCACGTTCAGCGCGGGCATACCAAGGATCTCGGCATTAGGCGCCACAAAAGCGGGCAGCGCCAACCCGATCAGCACCACGTAGAACAGGCCGAAAAGGATGACGAAGAGCACGAGGAACGTCGCGATATGCACGGGACGAATGCGGCGTTCTTCGGGGATGATGAGCGATCCACCGTCGCCTGTCGCCAGCGCGGCATTGAGCGGCGCATTCGGCGCTACCTTGACTTCGGCAATCGAGCGCGCGAGGTAGAAGAACACCCACCCGATAGCGCCCGCCACTAAGCCCAGCGACAGGATCATCACGAGGATGAAGATCGCGAAGACGACCAGTTCGCTGACGAGGATATCCCGCCCGAACAGTTCGACCGGGAAGTAACCGACCGCGACCGTCGAGGCCAGCGGATCCGCCGTGGTGATCAGGTTCAGACCGCCAAACACCGCTACGAACATGATCGGCACAAGCGCGACCAGAAGGTAGGTGAAGACCGTCCACACCGAACTGCTCAAAAGCGCCGCGGGCTTAGGTGCTTCTTCTTCGTGATGTTCTTCCGCGTGTTCGCCGTGGATGCTCATCTTCGGGTCGAACGCGCCCATGCCCCAGACGAAGAAGCCCGCGCTGGTGAACGCCGAAAGGACGAAACCCGGTCCCGGCGCCCACAATGGATCAAGTTGTTGCAAGCCGCGAATGATGATCACCACCAGCGACGCCAGCAAAAAGCCGATGATCGCCATAGGGATCGCCCGGTGCAGACCAGGTTGCATAGAAAAACTTCCCTTCCTGAAAAAAGAAGTTGAAAGTTAAAAGTTGAAAGTTAAAAGTGAATGCGGAGACGTTTTCCCTTTTAACTTTTCCCTTTTAACTTTTAACTCTATATCACGTAGAGCACGACGTAAAACAAGATCCACGCCACGACGACAAAATACCACAATTTCGCCGCGCCTTCCACATCCCAGTTATCCACCGAGGTGTAAGCGCCCGCCCGGCCTTTTTTCAGCGCATTGAACATCATGTAGCCGATAACCAGCGCGTGCAGCGCGTGATACGCGGTCATGACCCGGAAGACATCGCTGTACTGCCCGCTGATCTTGACCGTGAACCATTCGAACGCCATCACGAGGATGAAGGCCACGCCCAACACCAGCGCCATCTGCCAGCTCGCGAGGAACGCCCCGCGATCATCTTTGCGCAGCGCGCTCAGACCGTGCCCCGCGAAGTACGCGCTCGCCAGCAGGCCAAGCGTCGCCACCGTCGGCAGAATGCGGTCGAGCGCTTCGACGCCCGGCGGCGGCCATGTCGGGTAGCTGCCGCGAATTTGCAGGTTCACCACAATCAGGCACACGAACACCATGATCCACGAGACTTGAAACACGGTGACTGCCGTGCGCTTGTTCGCCAGCGCCTGCCGTTCCGCCCGGGTGAGCGACTGTTCTGCAACCCGTTGATTCGCCATAACAATAAACCTCAAACCATTTCCGAGACTACCCGACTTCGTAGGGACGCCATAAGGTGTGTCCGTTGTCGGGCGGACGCGATAAATCGCGTCCCTACACAAAACCTCACCCCGGCGCGCTGCGCTTGACTCCCCTCTCCCTTGGGAGAGGGGTTGGGGGTGAGGTTGGAAATTAATCTCCCGAACCGGGCTCGGCCTTCGGCGCGAGCGTCGTCACATCCGTGTCCGGCACGCCCGACGGGCCAAAGCGCTGTTCGACCGCCTGGAGATAGGCGTGCGCCGCCTGCGTCCCGTAGCCATACGGATTCTTGAACGGCACCGGGTCGCCGACAAAGTTGTGCGCCGGGGGCGGCGACGTGGTCGCCCATTCCAGCGTGAGCGCGCGCCACGGGTTCGCGCCAGCGACGCGACCGTTGCGAATGCTGATGAACATGTTGATGAGCAGCACGAACGTCGAGATGCCAAGTACGAACGCCGCGAGACTGACGATGACGTTCAGCGTCTGGAATTCGGGCGCGTACACCGCCACGCGACGCGGCATCCCGAGAATGCCGAGCATGTTCTGCGGGAAGAAGGTGAAGAAGAACCCGACATACGTCAGCCAGAAGTGGATCTTGCCGAGGCGTTCATTCAGCATGCGGCCGCTCATCTTCGGGAACCAGTGATACAAACCCGCATAGATGCCGAACACCGAACCGCCGTAGAGCACGAAGTGCAGGTGGCTGACCACGAAATACGTGTCGTGCACGTGAATGTTGAACGGCACCGCCGCCAGCATCACGCCGCCGATGCCGCCGATCACGAACATCGACAGGAAGCCGAGCGCGAACAGCATGGCGCTGGTGAAGCGAATTTTACCGCCCCAGATTGTACCGAGCCAGCTAAACACCTTGATGCCCGTCGGCACGGCGATGATCATCGAGGTGATCATGAACGGAATGCGCAGCGCGGGCGTCAGGCTGGTGAACATGTGATGCGCCCAGACCGTGAAACCGACGAGCGCAATCGCCATGCTCGACAGCGCAATGGCGCGGTAGCCGAAGATCGGCTTACGCGAATGCACCGACAGGATTTCCGAAAGCATGCCGAACGCGGGCAGCACCATGATATACACGGCGGGGTGGCTGTAGAACCAGAACACGTTCTGCCAGAGCAGCACATCACCGCCTTGCGCCGGGTTAAAGAACTGCGTGCCAGCCACCCGGTCGAGGATGAGCAGCGTCAAACCGCCTGCGAGGAAGGGGGTCGCCATGACGATGATGATCGACGTGGCCAGCACCGCCCACACGAACAGCGGCATCTGGAAGTAGCCCATGCCTTCGGGGCGCATGTTCTTGACGGTCACGATGAAGTTGATCGCGCCGAGGATCGACGAAATGCCCAGCAGGTGAATGGCCAGCGCCCAGAGCGTCTGCCCGTCACCGCTGAATAACGTGCTGAGGGGTGGATAGCTCGTCCAGCCCGCTTCCGCCTGACCAGCGAAGTAGCCGAGGAAGAACAGCACGCCCGCCGGAGGAATCAGCCAGAAGGCGAAGGCATTCAGCCACGGGAACGCCATGTCTTTCGCGCCGAGCATGAGCGGCACGAGGTAGTTGCCGAAGCCCGCCATCATCGGAATGATCCACAGGAAGATCATGAAGGTAGCGTGCATGGTGAACAGTCGATTGTATTCGGTGCCATCCGGCATCAGGTCGAGCGCCGGGGTGAGCAGTTCCCAGCGGACGAGCATCGCCAACGCGCCGCCGACGATGAAGAAGAACAACGCGGTCGCCATGTACTGGACGCCGATGATCTTATGATCAACGCTCCAGCGGAGGTATTCGCTAAACTGCGGACGCGGCACGTTCAGAGGAACGGCGCCGGGTAACGGTCGGGTGATAGTCGCCATATAAATCTCCTACTTGATTCCTTTACTGCTAGCCCGCTTGCTGAGTCAATAAATACTGGACAATTGCGTTGAGATGGTCATCGGGCATGTAGTTCGTCTGCGCCGGATCCGGGTTGAACTGCGGCATCAGATTGCCATAGCCGGGAACCACATATTCACCGGGATGGCGGATGGAGTTGGTCAGATATTCTTCCGCCGTGAAGCCGCCGCGCCGCGTCGCCGCGCGGTTGCCAATATCGTCAAGGTTCGGGCCGACGTTCCCCTGCCAACCGAGATCGGTCAGCACATGGCACGAAGCGCACGGATAGCTCCCCGCGGCGAGAATCTGCCGACCGAGCGCGACCGGATCTTCGGGCGGGAAGAGCACGTTCTGCGCTTCGGGGCGGTAGAACTCGCGCATGTAGGTTTCTTCATCTTCATAGACGACCAGCCACGCGCCGCGCAGATTCCCGTTCGCGTCGACCGTACCAGCCATGTCACCATGACCACTGCCGCACAGTTCCGCGCACACAATCCGGTACACACCAGCTTCGATGGGCGTGAAGCGGATATCGGTCACGCGCCCCGCCAGCAAGTCCTGCTTGATACGCATGCCGGGGATCCAGAAAGCGTGGTTCACGTCCTGCGTATGCAGTTGGACGTGCACCGGCTTCCCGACCCACGTCGCCAACTGCGGATAGTTGAAGGTCAAGGCGCCGCCGTCGGCAAACGACGCGGTCACGTCTTCGCTCAACTGCTCACGCGCCACACCAATATCGCCGAGGTCGGCTTCGGTGACATCATAGGTGAAGGTCCACGCGAAGCGCTGCCCGGTAACATCCACCACCTGTTCGTTCGGCTTGACCGAAGTGATATTGTTCCAGACCGAGTAGGCGTAGAGCGTCAGCACGGTCACGATGATCGCGGGGATCAGCGTCCACACGAATTCCAGCGTGGTATTGCCCTGAATAGGCGGGCCATCACTGTAATCATTGGCGCGCGCCCGGAAACGGATGATCGAGACAGCCAGCACACCGTTCACGAGCAGGAAGATCGCCGCGCCGATGACCAGCATGAACCGGAACAATCCGTCAACCTGCTGAGCCTCGGCAGACCCTTCAACCGGCAGAATGTTGGGCGTGAACATGCCGATGAAGAAACCGCCAGCGATGATGAGAATCCCACCAATGACGATTTGGACGAGACTGACTGAAGTTCCACTACGATTCGTATTACTTGGATTCATAGAGCATACATCCGTATCTGAAGAATGCGGGCGTATTTGACCGCAAGGCCAACGCCAAACCGTGATCCACTTGTTCCAATTTACACAAACTGCGCCCTTATTGTAACTGGTTCTCTTTAGAATCGCAAGCAAGTTCGTGGTAGAATAGCCGCGATTCCGTCGCATGTGAGGAGATGTTAATGATGAAGTCTTACTGGTGGATTCTGATCGTCCTGGCCGTATTTACCGTGGTGATGATGGCCCTGTTCGGTGTCGTCGGTGGGCTGGTGATCGGGGTGGCGATCTTCAGCGTCGTCGGCGTGATGTACATCGTTCTGCAGGAAAAGCACGACCATGAAGAACATTACATCGTGCCGCCGCCTTCGGAGCAGAACAACCCGCAGTAATCGATCGTGACACCAACAACCAACCGCGGAGACCGCCGAGAGCGCAGAGAGAGACTTCGAACTACCTCTGCGGTCTTTGCGTCCTCGGCGGTTTTTGTTTTGCTCCTTTTCGCGCTCACACTCCTCTTTTTCTACCCGCTGGCGTTCACTGATCAGATTCTGGCGCGCGGGGACACCTACGCTTATCACTATCCCTATTGGGCGGCGCGCAATGCCGCGATCCTGAACGGGCATCTGCCGCTCTGGTCGCCGGATCTGTTCATGGGCGTGCCGCTGCTCGCCAACAGCCAAATCGGCACGTTCTACCCGCCGAATTGGCTGGTCGCGCCGCTCGCACCGCCGGAGGGTCTGCGCGTGAGCGTGCTGCTGCATGTCGCCTGGACGGCCATCGGCACGTATGCGCTCGCCCGCCGCACGCTGACCGTCTCGCGCTGGGCGGCGCTGGCCGCCGCGGCGATCTTCGCCTTTGGCGGCTACTTCGGCGCGCACATCGAGCAGATCAACCAACTGCAAGGGCTGGCATGGCTACCGTGGCTGCTGCTCATCTTCGACTGGACGATGCAACCCCCTCACCCCACCCCCTCTTCCAGGCAAGCGGGGAGAAGGGCGGCACGGCGAGCGCCGCTTTCTCCCCTCCCTGAATTCGGGGAGGGGCCGGGGGTGGGGTCGATTTCTCGACCGATCCGCTACTCCGGCGTGATCCTCTTAGGCGTGGCCATCGCGCTCCAGTTCTTCACCGGGCACACGCAGACCGTGTTCATGTCGCTGGTCGCGCTCGGAATCTATGCTCTGCTGACACGCCCCGTGCGCGGCCTGATCGTCCTGGCGGTGAGCGGCGTCCTCGCGCTGATCATCAGCCTGCCGCAGCTCCTGCCCACGCTCCAGCTCATGGAACTGTCGAATCGGCGCGGCGGCTTCAACCTGAATCAGGCGACGGCCTTCTCGTTCAGCCCGTTCATCTTCGGGCGTGGGCTGCTCCCCTCCTACGACGGTCTCATTTTCAGCGAATACATCGCCTACATCGGCGTGATCGGCTTCGCCCTCGCGCTCTTTGGGATAAATATTCCAACCGCAAAGAACGCAGAGAAAAAAGTAGACAGTTCACAGTTTACAGTTCACAGTAAAGACCCTTCAGATGCACCTGTTCGCAGAAAATTCTTAATTCCCTCCTCTGTGTTCTCTGTGGTTAACCCATTCTTTGTTCTTGCGCTTGTCGGGCTGTTTCTGGCGTTGGGCGCGTTCAACCCGCTCTACTGGCTGTTGGCGGGCTTACCCGGTTTCAATCTATTCCGCGTGCCCGCGCGCTGGCTGGCGCTGTTCGCGCTGGGATCGGCGCTGCTGGCCGCGGGTGGACTCCAGCGCCTGTTCGACGGCGAACGCCCGTCCCGCCGCCTGTGGATCGCCGGACTGATGCTGATCGGCGGGCTGGCGCTCAGCACCGCGCTGACGGGTCGCCTTGACGATGGCACGCCCGCGCCACCGCCCACCATGATCAGCGTCGTGGGGTGGATCGTCGCGGGGGTAGCGTTCGTCGTTGTGAGCCTCACCCCAAACCAACCTCACCCCCCGTCCCCCTCTCAAAAACTAACCTCACCCCAAACCCCTCTCCCTTGGGAGAGGGGCCTAAATGACGACACGCTGCTCCCCCTCTCCTCTTTTCGGAGAGGGGGCTGGGGGGTGAGGTTGCTGCTTTTCGCCCTCTTGCTCGAACTGTTCCTCGCGGGGCGCGTGCTGCCCGCGCAGAACCTCGTCCCGCCGGAGACCTTCGAGCAGCAGCGCTTCACCGTGAGCCAACTGCTCGCGCTCAACGAAGGGCAGAATCCGCCGGGGCGCGTGTTGAGCATCAGCGACGGGCTGTTCGACCCCGGTGACCGCGCCGCGCTCGAAACCCGCTGGTTCGACCTGTCGCCAGAAGCCCTGCAAACGGCCTTCGTGACCGTCAAGCAGCGCGAACTGCTCGCGCCGAATCTGCCGCTGCTCTACGGCATTCCGAGCGTCGATGGCTTCGACGGCGGGCTGCTGCCGACCAGCTATTACACCGCGTTCACCTCGCTGATGATCCCCGATGGCGAACTGCGCACCATCGATGGGCGCTTGCGCGAAGTGCTGGCATCAGAGGCGTGTCGCGGGGTGTGTATCCCCGATCAGCGCTGGCTCAACCTGACGAATACGCGCTGGCTTGTCCTCGACAAAGTCTACGATCTGGTGCATGAGGGTATTTTCTACGACACTGGGCTTCCCAGAATCTTCTCCGACCCGGGTGGCGCGGCGGCGTATCACAACGTCAACAACTTTGAGGCGACCGAAATCCGCGTAGTTTATCGCTGTGCGGTTTCCCCCTGTGACACCACCTACATCAGTCCGCACGGCTTAGATTTCTCCCCAACCGAAGTGCTGACAACGCTGGAAACCGGGCAGACTGTCGCGCGCTATGCATTGGACGTACCAAGTGTGCTGGAGCAGATCAGTGTCGGCAACAATTACGCCTTCACCGTCGATGCCGTGACGCTGGTCGATGCCCGGACAGGCGACTTTCAGCAGCTTGCGCCGCTCGGCTGGCGGCGTATGCTGTCCAGTGATGTCAAGGTGTACGAGAATATGTGGGTGTATCCGCGCGCCTACATGGTCTATTACGCAGTCTGGACGCCAGAGACCGATGAAGGCACAGAAACCGCGCTCAACCTGCTGCGCGACCCGGCATTCTTGCCAGACTGGGCAATCACGCTGGCGGGCGCAGGGACAAACATGGAGACGCACGACCCGGCCCTGCTCTCCAGCAACCGATCCGTTGAATTCCGCGAGTACACCGCCGAGCGCGTGGTGATCGACGTGGAGACGGCAGCCGACGGCTATCTGCTGCTCACCGACGCCTACTACCCCGGCTGGCACGCGACCATCGACGGCCAACCGACGACCATCTATCGCGCCGATATCATGTTCCGCGCGGTGTTCGTCCCCGCCGGAGCGCACGAAATTGTGTACACCTACGATCCCTTTGCACAATAGACTCCAGAATTTTACGAACTTCACGAAAAATACATAAATCCTCAAAGCATGCTCAACTAAGTATGGTTTAAGATTTATTCCAATCGTCATCTGATTATTTATCTTGGCCACCCGGCGATTCAGCAGGGGCGCAGATCGCCCGCTGTCGTTTTATCGTTCCTAGCGCTCAGAGATTGATTTAGCGTACTTATCAATGCAGAGAGGCTTCTATGACCAATCACGTGCTTGTCCTCGAAGACGATCCGCAGCTCTCCCACCTCTACACGCGGATTTTGAGCCGGGCGGGTTACTGTGTTGATATCGCGCAGTCGCTGGAAGGCGCGCAGCGGTTGATCAGCGAGAACGATTACGCCATCTTCGTGTGTGATTTGCATGTCGAAGCGGGGAGTTCCAGTCGTTTGCTGCGCTGCGCGTGGGATCGCCTCAAGCAGCACGGGACGAAGGTCTTTCTCGTCTCCGGGCAGGAACAGTACCGGCTGGACGCCGCGGAACTGGACATTGAGTATTTCTTCTCGAAGCCCGTCACCATGCCGGACATCATCCAATACGTGAATCGGCTGGCGCGCTGCTGAGCGTGTTCAGTCTTTTATCCATAAAAACGTCGGGGCGCACAGTTGTGCACCCCGACCGTTCATCGCTAATTGATTACGCCCGTCACTGTATGACGGGTACGGTCCCGAAGTCGCCGTCAACGATCTCCACGAACCCGGACGACACCCACCCGACCGTGCCGCGGAACACGACCTGATACCAGTCGCCGCCCGCCGTGCGCCCAATCACCGGGAGGATTTCGCCCCACGGGATGCGCCCGGTCTGCGTGGCGTCGGTGGTCGGCGCGGCGCGGAGACGCAGCGTCGCATTGGTCTGCCCGACGACGTTGGTGCGGTTCGCCGGATCGCCCGCGGTCGCAAAACCGCCCACAATCGGCGCGTTGAATTCATTGCCATTGACGAACAGGTAGTAGCCCCACACCCAGCCCTGCATGCCATACAACTGAATGAGGAACCAGCGCGCGGTTTCGTCACGCCCCACAACGGCGTAAGTCTGGCCGCGCAGCACGCGGTTGACCACGGGCGCGCCGAGGAACGGCTGACCACGCACCAGCAGCACGTTCGCGCGAATGACGGTGCCGGTCAGCGCGCCCGGCGGAATCGCGGGCAGCGCAGTCGGCGGAATGCGCGACGCGGTCACTGTGGGGCCAGCGGTCGGCTGGACGACACCCGGCGTCACGCCGACGCCCGGCGTTGTGCCCACGGCGTTCACCTGAAAATACTGGAACTGCACGGCGGCTTGATCGACCAGTTCCACATATTCGACGGTGATCTGGTGCGCGCCCGCCGTCAGGTTGAGCTGGAAGCGGTCGGTCGTCAGCACACGCCCAATGAAGCGATCCCACACCAGCGCGCCGTCAATGTAGACGCGCACGCCGTCATCGGACGACACGACGAATTCGTAGGTGCCTTGATTGAACAACTGCGTCGAGGTGAAGCGCGCAGTGAAATTGTCGACCGGGACGGCGACGTTCGGACTGCCCGCGCCCCAGTTCACATTGATGCCGGTCGGAAGCGATTCGGTGTACACGGGCGAGCCTTGCAGCGTAGCATTGGCGTAATACTGCGCTGTCCAGTTCGTCCCGAATTCTCGATTCCCGCTAGCGCTGATGACGGCGACGGACAAGATGCCGAGAGCGAGCGTCAGCAGAATCAGCCAGAGTGTGCGTTTACTCATCGCGTTCCTTCCCTGTGAAAACCAATTTCTCAAAAGTATACATCTCGACTAAGCTAGGACAACCCGCCCATAGGACTATTTCACCGCATCAGCGGTCGCGTAGGGACAAGGCATGAGCGTATTTCAGAATTGGTGAAAATACTCAACCTCACCCCCGCCCCCTCTCCGAAAAGAGGAGAGGGGAGACAAATGGAGTTCTTAAGTCCCCTCTCCCCCCGGAGAGGGGATTTAGGGGTGAGGTTAGACAAAATGGCGATTCTGAAATGACGTCATGCCTTGTCCCAATTTTTAGAGAAGGATTCAGAGGACAAGGCAGGTCTTGTCCCTACCCAAATCTCTCATCAAGATCACGCTTAGGGCTGCAGCAAATACGATTGCCCCGGATCGAGCACAATCGGCTGCGCGTCAGTTTCACTGCTCACACGGTTCGCCCAGATGCCCGCCTGCTGCTGAATCGGCGGGAACGTGTTGTAATGCATCGGCAGCACCAACCGCGGACGAATGAGCGTCACCGCGCGCACCGCATCGTCGACACCCATCGTGAAGTAGTCGCCAATCGGCAGGAACGCGAGGTCGATGCCCTCGTCGCCGATGAGCGCCATGTCGCCGAACAGCTCCGTATCGCCCGCGAAATACAGACGATAGCCGCCGCCGGTGATGATGAAGCCATTCGGCATGCCGCCATACGAGCCATCCGGCAGCGACGAGCTGTGGAAGGCCTGCGTGAACTTCACCGTCATGAAACCGTAATCCGCGCAGCCGCCCGTGTTCTGACCGTGCGCGTTCTTCACCCCGTGATGCCGCAGCCACCCGCTGATCTCGACGTTACTGATCGTGGCCGCGCCCGTGCGCGCCACAATATCCACCGTATCGCCCACATGGTCGCCGTGACCGTGCGAGACCAGAATGTATTCCGGGTGCAAATCGTCGACGGGATACGGCGCGAGCGGATTCCCGGTGACAAAGGGGTCGATCAGAATCATATGACCATCGATTTCAAGTGCGAACGCTGAATGAGCCAGCCAAGTGATCTTTATCGCCATCAGATTTCACCCTTTCGTAGCTTACTGTGCGAGAGGTAGTGCTAAGGTAAACGTCGTGCCCAGGTTCAAGCCGGGACTGGTGGCCCAAATCCGCCCGCCGTGGGCTTCGACCAGGGCTTTGGCGATGCTCAGCCCGATTCCCATCCCGCCCTGCCGGCGCGTCATGTGATCTTCAACCTGATAGAAGCGCTCGAAGATTTTCTCCAACTGCGCGGGCTCCAACCCGACGCCGTTGTCGTTGACGCTGATCCAGACTTCCGAACCGCGAATCTCCACGCTCAAAATGATGCGTCCGGCATCCGGCGTAAAGCGTACCGCGTTGTTGAGGATATTCGTGATCGCCATGCCCATGCGAATGCGATCGATTCGCACATGCACATTATCATCTGGAGCGTTGTATAAAAAGCGATGACGTTTTGCCTCAGCCAGTGCGAACGCCTCCTGTGCGATCTCCTTGAGGAAACTGGCCAGCGGGACATCCTCGAAATTCAGTTCCGACGAGCTCTGATCGATGAAGCGCAGATTGGTCAGGTCTTCGATAATGCGTCGGAGCTGCATGGCGCTGGAAACCACTTTCGAGGCATGCGCGCGCACTTCCGGGTCTTCCGCATCCTGGATAAAACTGGCATAGCCCAAAATGACGCCCAGTGGCGTGCGCAGTTCGTGCGACGCGATGGAGATGAAATCACTTTTGAGCTTGTCTAGATGGCTGAGTTCTTCGTTGGCCTGCCGCAGCGCCGCGACGAGCTGCGCGCTTTCGATAGCCACCGCCGCTTGCGAGGCCAGCGTGCTCAAATAAGTCACATCGTCTTGCGACCACGGCAGATTGCGCTTGTTGATGGCTTCCAGCACGCCGATGATCCGGCTCTTGGAATGCATCGGCACGCCCAGAATGGAGCGCGTACGGAACTCAAAGTCTTTGTCGACCTTGGCATAGTGGCGCGGGTCGCGTTCCGCGTCCTCGACGATGACCACGCGGTTTTCGCGCAGTACCGTGCCGGCGATGCTGCCTTCCAGCGGCACCGACGACCCGATGATCGACTGATTGTTATTGGTGGTGGTGGTGGATGCGAAGCGCAGTTCATTGGTCTTCGTATCCCAGAGGAGGACGGACGCCGCTTCCGCGTCTGCCATTTCCGCCGCCGCTTCCATGATTAGCCCCAACAGCGGTTTGAGTTTGAGGTTGGAGTTGAGCGACGTGCTGATTTCGGTCAGCCGGCCCAGGATGGCGATTTTTTTCTCGTAAGCTTGTTTTTCTTGTTCTGTCATAGTGGGGCAAACCATTGTGATCATTGAGTCTGGTTGCATTATAGCTCAGCATAGCATTCCGCGGGGGCTTCTACTCATTGAGAATTTCCCTACGGAGTCACTAAATATATTTTTAGTCGTAGTAGTAGAGCCTGTTCAAACTGTTCATAACTTTTAGGGCGAATCCCCACCCGTGCGCTTTATCGCAAGATATATCCCATAACACCCAAATTAATCACCAGCGTTACCCAAAACTTGCGATATAGTCGCACTTGTGTTCGAAAAACTTTGAACAGGGCACCTGTTCATAACTCGGCGACTTATGAACAGTTTCGACAGGCATCTGTCGAAAACTAGCCGCTGTGCCCCCGATCGCCCGCATATTGCGATCTCTATATCCCAAGCTGTCGAAAGTTTTGAACAGGTTATGAACAGGCTGACGCGGAGATCTGTTCATAACTTCGCCGAGTTATGAACAGTTTTAGAACAGGAGTCCAAGAATGTTCAAAACTTTGAACAGGTTAAGTCAGTTCACCGGCGCTTAAAACTTCGACCTTGGGATAGACTTGGGAAACGAAGGATCAAGGCGGACGCTGACGGATCAGCCCCGCTTAAGCCTTTTACGCGCTGCCCATCTCCATCAGGCCGCAGACCGCGCCGCCCGGATCTTGAATCACGCAGAAGCGAAAGCCTTCGCCGCCGCGCACTGGCGTGATCACCTTGCCGCCGTTCTGCTCCACGACTTTGATGCTGTCATCGAGATTCGCCACACTGAAGTAGTTGATCCACTGCGGGGGCTGCGTGGCATTCTCGCCGAGCGCATGGCACACCCCGACGAGGCCATCGCCGCTGGCGGAATCGGTCATGGTGAAGTCGCTGTGATCCCCCATGTCGACATTCTGGATGCCCCAGCCGAAGACCTGCGCGTAAAAATCGCGGACTTGTGGCGCATTGGGGATCGTGAGATCCGTCCACACAATGCGTCCCATCCCTGATTGTGTCATGTGCAGTCCCTTCCTATTTAGCTCGGATGTTCTATACTATAGAGATATTCGTCTGATTGTCAAACAGCCTACAACTTCAGTCCATGTTTCCCCGTAGAATCATTTGCAGATGAACTAGTCGAAAGCGTCGCCGATGCTCAGTTTCGCCCGTTTCAAACAATGGATGTATCGTGGTAACCGTCCGCACCGCCTTGCCCGCATCGCAAATCGTCTCTATGCGTGGGTTGGCTCGTTAGGCATCACCCCGAATTATATGGAAACGCTCGAAGTGATCGGGCGCAAATCGGGCAAAATCGTCTCGTTCCCGGTGGTGATCACCGTGATCGACGGCGAGCGCTACCTCGTGTCGATGCTCGGCAATGAGGCACAGTGGGTGCTCAATGTGCAGGCAGCGCAGGGTAAGGCGTATCTACGCAGCGGACGCCGCCGCGAGGTGCATCTCGAAGCGGTGCCCGTGGCAGAGCGCGCATCGATCTTGCTGGCCTACATCAAGCGCGCACCGGGAGCGCGGCCACATATGCTGCCGCTCACGCCGCAGTCGCCGCTGGCCGATTTTGAGCGGGCCGCCGACCAGTTCCCGGTGTTCCGCATTGTCAACGGAGACTGACAATCCGCGCGTCCGATGTGCAGTACAGTGATGGATGTTTGGATTTCAACACAGAGGACAATCCTATGGCGCGCGTGGGTGAAGTTGATCTTGAAGAATACGCCGCATTACGATCGCGGGTGAAGGAACTGGAAGATCAGGTCGCGTTTTTGATGCGGCACCTGAATGTGCAGTACGAGTCGCCCGGAGGCGCATTCTTCGATGAGCTGAAGCAGATGGCAGCGCAGGGCAAAGTGATCGAGGCGATCAAACTGTACCGTGGAAAAACGGGTGCCTCGCTGCAAGAAGCTAAAGCCTACTTCGAGGGTGATGGGGACAAATAGCGAGGGAATCAAACCGCCCCCATCATCTGACGGGGGCGGTTTTCGTTGAGTGTCGACGTGCTTAGAAGCTGGTGACGCGGTGGCAGGCCACCCAGTGACCGGGCGTGACTTCTTCCAGCACCGGATCGGGTTCTTCGTAGCAGATGCCCGCAATCGAGACGGGGCAGCGCGTATTGAAGTTGCAGCCAATCGGCGGGCGCGCCGGGCTGGGGACATCGCCGGGCAGCAGAATGCGCTGGCGATTGCGTTCCTTCAGCGGGTCCGGCACGGGCACGGCGGAGAGCAGCGCCTGCGTGTACGGGTGCAGCGGATTGTCGTACACATCATCCGTCGAGCCGATTTCCACAATCTTGCCGAGGTACATCACCGCGACGCGGTCGCAGATGTGGCGCACCATGCTCAGGTCGTGGGCGATGAACAGATACGTCAGCTTGAGCTCGTCTTGCAGTTCTTCGAGCAGGTTGACGACCTGCGCCTGAATTGACACGTCGAGCGCGGAGATCGGTTCGTCGGCGACGATGAACGACGGGCGCAGCGCGAGCGCACGGGCGATACCGATACGCTGACGCTGACCGCCCGAGAATTCGTGCGGGTAGCGGTTGATGAAGTAGGGATTGAGACCCACGCGCACCAACAGTTGTTCGACGTATTCCTGCAGTTCCGCCTTGTTCTGGATCACGTTGTGGATGCGCAGCGGTTCGCTGACGATGTTCCCGACGGACATACGCGGGTTCAGCGAGGCAAACGGATCCTGGAAGATCATCTGCATACGACGGCGCATCTGGCGCAGTTCGTTCGACGGCAGCGTGGTCAGTTCCTTGCCTTCAAAGACCACTGAGCCTTCAGTCGGCTTGTAGAGCTGGAGCACGGTACGACCCGTGGTCGACTTACCGCAGCCCGATTCGCCGACGAGACCGAGCGTTTCGCCCTTGAACACGTCAAAGCTGACATCGTCGACGGCTTTCACCGCGCCGACCTGCCGCTGGAAGATCAGACCGGCGGTGATCGGGAAATGCTTCTTCAGATTGCGCACCTGCAAGAGAACTTCTTTGCCGCCCTTCGCGGATGAAGGCGCGGGAGCAACTGCCTGATTAAACATGTTGAGCAACTCCTTGATCGGGCAGTGGCTGACCGTTACGGACATCCACCCAGCAGGCTTTCAAGTGATCGGCTTTGGCTTCGGGCCCCGGAATCAGCGGCGGCATGACTTCGTCGCACTTGCCGGGAATCCGGTAGGTGCAGCGTGCGAAGAACGGGCAGCCCTTCGGCGGGATACGCATATCCGGCGGCGCGCCTTCGATCTGCGTGAGTTTTTCGCCGCCCGCGCGCGCATCATGGCGCGGCAGCGACTTGAGCAGACCGAGCGTGTACGGGTGCCGCGTGTCCATGAACACTTCGGTGACCGGGCCGCGTTCGACGATTTGACCGCCGTACATCACCTGCACCGTGTCCGACAGACCCGCCACCACGCCGAGGTCGTGGCTGATCCAGATCATCGCCATGCCCAACTTCTCTTTCAGACCCTTCACCAGTTCGATGATTTGAGCCTGAATGGTCACGTCGAGCGCGGTCGTCGGTTCGTCGGCGATCAACAGCTTGGGATTGCACGACAGCGCCATCGCGATCATCACGCGCTGACGCATACCACCCGAAAACTGGTGCGGGTAAGCGCTCAAGCGGCGTGCCGCATCCGGAATGCCGACCATCGTCAGCAGTTCGGCAGCGCGTTCATTCGCCTGCTTGTCGTTCATACCCATATGCAGCTTTAACGCTTCGGTGATTTGCGTGCCAATGGTCAGAACGGGGTTGAGCGAGGTCATGGGGTCTTGGAAGATCATGGCGATCTCGGCACCACGCACCAGTCGCATCTGGTCGTTCGGGATTTTCAGCAAATCGCGGCCTTGGAACATAACTTCGCCGTTTTCGATTTTGCCGGGAGGGGATGGGATCAGACGCATAATCGACAATGCATGCACGCTCTTGCCGGAACCGCTTTCCCCGACGACGCCCAACGTTTCGCCTTCATTCAGCTTATACGAAACGTTATTGACGGCGTATACCACCCCTTCTTGCGTGTAGAATCGGGTTACGAGGTTTTTGACCTCCATTAAGACACCCAACGGTAATTCCTCCTCTAAAAGCTTTTGAGTCTGGAGAATAACAGACTTTTCTGAAAGTTGTTATGCAAAGTTTGTCTGATCCCTAAGGGGATGTCAAGGTATCCGACGAATACCACGTAATTACGCCGATCTTCGTTGAAAGGTTCAATGAAGTGACAGCTTTCACAAGGTGCTTGATTATACCGCTCTGACAGGGGGGCGCACTAGAGGAATGTCACAATCTACGGGGGCGGACGTTGGTAAATTTCGCTCAGGGAACGGATTGAAGCGAGCAACCACCCCTCTCCAGCAGGCGAGAGGCAAGGATACTGTTAACAATCACGGGAAGTGTAGGGATGCCCAACGGGTGTCCGCTGGATTGGTAGGCGCAACGGACGCGCAACGGCGCGTCCCTACGAAAACCAATTCGGATTGACACGCGATTTTGGCTCCCCTCTCCTTTAGGAGAGGCGGCGGGGGTGAGGTTGGTTGCTGCTACGCCTTCTCGACCGGGTACTGCACTTCGGTCGCCGATTCGCTGTAGTCGTCCGGGTTGTGCTTGATGTACACCTCGCGGTACGGACCGACAATCTGGTAGCCGTTGTGCTCGATCCACTGGAGGATCGCTGTGTGGAGCTGCGTGAAACCCTCGAAATCGCCGTAATGCACCGCCGCCGCGACCTGCGTGGGCGGCAGCTCGTAGACCTGCACGCGGTCATTGCCGGGCACGGCTTGCTCAATGGGGAGCGCGGCCTCGGCGACTTCGTTGGCGAGCACTTCGGCGGGTTGATGCCAGATGGCGAGGTTCGGGCCTGCCGGCTTGAGGTTGTGCGCGCCGACAAACTCCCACACCTCGCCGAACGCCGGGTTGAGGTACTGCGGCACTTCATCGTTGGTGGGGATGGTGACGCGCCGCGAGACGATGGTGGTGGCCGGGACGGTCTTGAGTACGACATCATACGTGGACATGCTATCCTCCAATTCTATTTGCCGCAGACGTGCCGCTATCCGCGCCAACCGCGCCTGCTCATCCGTGATCTCGCGTTCCAGCTCGGCGTGCTTGAGTGTCAGCATGCCGCGCAGTTGATCGAGTGTGAGACCGCCGTTGAGCACCTTCTCAATCTGTTCCAGCGAAAACCCGAGGTCTTTGAGCGCCAGAATCCGATTGAGCCGGGGCAGTTGACCGACCGAGTAGTAGCGGTACCCTGTGAAGTTGTCCACCTTGACGGGCTTGAGCAAGCCGATTTCGTCGTAGTGGCGCAGCGTCACAATCGATACCTGTCCGAGACGGGCGAAGTCGCCAATTCTGATCATCGTTAATCCTCTCTGCGCAGAGATATGCTGACTCTACAGTCTCAGGTTAGCTGAGAGTCAAGCGGTGGGTTGCGGCAGTTCCAACTGAGCCTGTGCAGGCAGCGATGCACAGTGGCGTGTTCGCTGATTTTGCTCCCTCTCCGGCGGAGGTGGGGAGAGGGAGCAGGTTTGGATCGGGCTAGCGGATCGTGGCGCTGAGCGCGCCCGCATCGGTGATCGTCAGCGAGGCCAGCAGCGCGTCATACCACCCGAGGTTCGGCGTGAACGCGCTGGCGGGTTGAGCGTCGATCATCTGCGTGAACTGCGCGAGATAGTCGGTGTAGGCGTTCTCGTTGCCAAAGGGATCGATCTCCGGCGGGATAATCGCGGATGGAACCTGCACGGGGAAGTGTGCTGCGATCAGGAATTGATCATCGCTGCTGAGGCCACGATAGAAGTATTCATACGGCGTGTCCGCGCTAAAAACGACGAAATTCTGCGCGAACACCGTCAGATAGCGCAGTCCGTTGCCATTGCCGAATGGTTGATACTGCGGCAGACCGTAGAAGATTGCCCCCGCCGCCCGCACAGGCATGTTGGTCAACCCGCCGGGCGTTTGCGCTGCCAGCAGGAGATCGACTTTGTTGTGGAGCAGCGCTTCGAGATCCGCCGCGTCATAGTCGAAGAAGGCGTAAGCCGCTTCCGAGTCGTGGTAATGGTAAATGTCGATGGTGCCGTTCAGCGCCGGGTCAGCGCCGGAGACGAGCGTATAGCGCACCGAACTCGGCATGCCGCCCATCATGTCCAGATCGAAGATGCCGACCTGTTCCTCCTGCATGACCGCTGTGATCCCCAAGGCCGCCGGGATGGTGAACGTCAAACCGCCGCTGTCGACGACGATGTTCCCTTGCGCCGGGGATTCAGCGATTACAGTCGGCGCGGGCGACTCGTAGGGGAGAAGATAGTAGGTGGTGGCGTTCGCTTCCGGCGTCCACCCATTGATGCCGAGCGCGGCGATGTGCCGCCAGAGGAACGACTCCGCGCAGACGGCGTCATCGTAGACGATGTTCATCACGGAACCGGGCGCAAGCTGGCCGACGAGCGCGGCATTCCGCGACGGGAGCGCGCGCACATTGTTCGGGTCGCCGGGGGTGACGATAGCATTTTCCATGCCATCACCGCGAAACTGGGTAGGCAAACAAGCGGATTGCTCAGGTGGTGCCGCCACCACCGGGATCGTCCACAGCAGCACGAGCAATACGACTAGCCATTTGAAGCGCATGAGGGTTTCCTTTAGAGGAGAGCAAAACGAGCGCAATGTTCCTCTTACTATAGTCCTCATTTGCCCGGATTACTGTGGATTTGGCTCATTCGCATAGGACAAAACCTCGGTTTGCGCCTGCGCGGCTTTGGCGGCGTAATCCGCCATGCCCAACCGCGTAAAGATGATCATCGCCTGCTGCAGCTTGCGCGAGGCGGCCATGGTGCGTCCGCGCTGCGCCAAACTGACGCCGTGCGCATACATCGTGCGCGCGACTTCGCCGTCCGCTTTGATCTCCTGAAACGCCTCGGTCGCCAGACGGAAATGATCGTCCGGATCGGCGGAGAGGTGCTGCGGCGCGTCGTCCGGCAGCGCGGGCAGCGCGGAGATCACCTGCCCGAGCGCGCGGTGCACGGTCGCGGTTTGCAGCGGCTGCTTGAGCTCCCACGCGAGGTGATAGGCCATAACGCCCTGCTCCCACGCGGCCAACGGCTCATTCAGGCTGAGATAGACTTCCACCAGCGCGGCTTGAATCTCGGTTGTGAGTTCAATGCGCTTGTCGAGCTGATCCGGCGGTAACTCATTGGCCAACTGCAGCGCCTTGTCGAACTGCGCTTTGGCGCTTTCGACATGCCCCAGGCTGAGCAGCATCAACGCTTCGTTGTACGCGCTGATCACCCGCACATCCAGCAAGCCGAGTTCACAGGCGCCATCATAAGTCGCGCGAAACAACTGCCGCGCTCGCTTGAAGTCGCCTTTCCAGCGGTAGGTCTCGCCGAGGCTGAGGAGCGCACCAATGGCGCGCGGGCGGTTGCCCGCCTGTTCAAACAGGGCGCGCGCGTGCTCGAAGTGGGCGATGCTGGCGTCGAGATTGGCGCGGTAGCCCTGCAGTGTGCCGAGCAGCAGTTCCACCCGCCCGTGATCGACCAGATGCCCGCGTTCGACCGCGGTTCGCCCCAAGGCGTTCATCTGATCAACCGCATCCTTAAAGGGTAATTCGCCACTCTCCCAACGGTCGAGGATGTGCATGCAGCGGGCGTTGAATTCGGGAGTGGGTTCAGTGTTTGGCTGCGTCATAGGTACTCCACGGCTGATTGGCCGATTGTCGAACTGGCATCTCAAGCAAACCATGAATCCCGCTGTTCACCAATGCGGGTTTCACCAAATATTTATGAAGGCACAGTATGATGAAGCGGTATCTGTGAAAGAATACGCAAACTGGCGTAGCAGAAAGTAGTTGAGCATGTGGCGGTTGTTTATCGCGGGCGTGATCATTTTGGGCGTGGTGATCTTCGGCTTCAGTCTGATCGACTCCAGCGCCGGTTCGGAAGTCGGCGCGAGCGCGCTCATCGTTGATACGGGCGGAGACACCAGCGGCTACGCGCGCGCCTTGGAACCGCTCGACTGGCAGTTCCCGCGTGATTTCGGCGCGCACCCCGACTATCAAACCGAGTGGTGGTACTACACGGGCAACCTGAGCGACCAAAGCGGGCGGCGCTTCGGCTACCAGTTCACGGTCTTTCGGCGGGCGATCACGCCGACGAGCGCCGTGGGTGGGTCGGAATGGCGCTCGAATCAACTGTATATGGCGCACTTCGCCGTGACCGATGTCGCGGGCGAACGCTTTTACCATGATGAACGCTTCAGCCGGGGCAGCGCGGGCCTAGCGGGCGCGGAAAGCGACCCGACTTATCGGGTGTGGCTGGAAGGCTGGCAGGTGATCGGCACGAACGCCGACGCCACCCAGACGCGCATCACGGCGGCGACCGAGCACGTCGCGCTCGATCTGATGCTGGAACAGGTCAACGCACCCGCGCTGCAAGGCGACCGCGGGTTGAGCGCCAAAAGCGCCGAACCGGGCAACGCCAGCCATTACTACTCGCTGACCGATCTGATCAGCACCGGCACGCTGACGATTGACGGCGAGACCTTCACCGTGAGCGGCACGACGTGGAAAGATCACGAGTTCAGCACGAGTGCGCTCGGCGGGAACGCGCGCGGTTGGGACTGGTTCGGCCTGCAGTTTGACGACAACCGTGAACTGATGGTGGGGCAGATCCGGCTGACGGACAGCGGGCGCGACCCATACTTCGGCGGGCTGCTGGTCAACGCCGATGGCTCGACAATCTATCTCCCGGCGGACGCGTTCGCCATCGAAGCGACAGCGACGTGGACGAGTCCGCATACCGGCGCGACCTATCCCGCCGGCTGGCGCATCACCGTGACGCCGCCCGGCGGCGAGCCATTCACCTTCACAGCGACGCCGCAGATCGCCGATCAGGAACTGCACGGCGGCGGCATCGCGTATTGGGAGGGCACTGTCCGCCTGGAAGGGGCTGTCACGGGGTACGGCTACGCGGAACTGACCGGGTACGCCGATTCGATGACGGGGCGGTTCTAATACCGGAGCGATTTGTGAAAAATGCGGATCGTCGGGACGCGTATCGACGCGCCCCGACGGTTGCGGCTACTCCGTGACGGGCAAATCAGCGCAGGCGGCGCTGAGCAGCAGGAATTCCCCTACCACCCAACCCGTTTGACCTTCATACTCGGTTTGCCACCACCCGCTGTCTTCCGTGCGCCCGCTCAAAAAGATGATCGTATCGGCGGGGATAGTGAGCAGCGTCTCCGCGTCCTGATTCGCCTCCGCGCGCAGGCGCAGATTATTGGTGACAGTCGCCTGACAGATCACCGCTTCGGTCGGTGTGAGTGTGGGCGCCAGCGTGCGCGTGCTGAACTGGAAGCGCGTCCGCGAGGGCGTCGGCGTGCGAGATGGGCGCGGCGTTTCGGTCAGCGTGGGTGTGCTGGTCGCGGTAGCTTGCTGCGTCGCGGCCGGGGCGGTGAGCGTGACCGCGCGCGGCGTCCCGGTCGTCGGGTGCGGCGACACCATGCCGAAGATGCTCTCCGCGGTTTCACCGGGTGCGGGCGTTTCGCGTCCAAAGCGGTCGGCGAAGCGGTTGATGTCGCTGTTGACGGCCAGGCGCACAATATTCTCCATCTGGCTGAGCAGCAGCGCGCCTTGCAGCGTGCCGATCTCGCCGATGGCGATACCTTCGCGCACCCAGACCTCCATCGCCACCGCGATCTCGTCGATCACCACTTCGATGTCGCCGTCGTACTGCTCGACGATCTGGCGCAGCGGCGTGCCCGCCTCCAGCGCGTCGGTGATCACCTGATCTTCCACCTGAATTTCGTGGCGGATGGCGTCGCGGATGGCGAAGAACAACTGCGCCCCGCGGCTAACCTCCGCCGTGGCTTCGGCGGTCGCTTCATCTGTTGACGCGACTTGGGCGACCTGCGTCGGCGTCGGTTGGGTCGACTGCAGCGCGAAATAGGCGGCGGCGAACGGTACGAGCAGCCCCGATGCCGCGATCAGCAAACCGCTGAACAGGCCGAGCACCCCGCGCGAGCCTTTCAACCGCTGCGGGCGAAAGACTTCAATCAGCGCGAGGAGCAGGCTGAGCGCGGCGAGCGTCCCACCGAGCGCCAGCGCCCAGATGTCGAGCTGCGGATCCGGGGCATCCCCCCAGTAGTTGAGCAGCACACCCGCTGCGCTCACCAGCGTGGCGAGGAAGGCGAGCAAGATATCACCAAAGCCGATCTGGCTGCGGCGCAGCGTCTGGAACACGTTGTTGAGAAGGAAGAGCACGGCGAACAGCGCGCCCGCCACCAGCAGTAATAAGCTCACACAAGGCCTCGACTCTCTTGCATACGGTAAGTGATAACCCTAGGCAAATGCCCGGGTGACGGTTATAGTCATAGGGTCTGCATACGAATGCAGCCTCCGCCCCCGCTGTCCACTGGGGGAGTTAGCATCTCAATCTAATACGTAAAAGTGTAACGGTAGGTTGTCAAATCCGGCGCAACGGTGTGTTACAATCCTGCCGCAATGTGTATTTTTTGACGGGAGAAGAAACCGTGCCCTCCGATCTACAAACGCTTGCAATCAACACCATCCGCACGCTGGCCATCGACGCCATTCAGAAGGCCAACAGCGGTCACCCCGGTTTGCCCATGGGCGCCGCGCCGATGGCGTATGCTCTGTGGCAGAATCACCTGCGCCACAACCCGCGCAACCCGCACTGGGCGAACCGCGACCGCTTCATCCTTAGCGCAGGGCACGGTTCCATGCTCCTGTACGCGCTCTTGCACCTGACGGGCTATGACCTGCCGCTGGACGAGGTCAAGAACTTCCGCCAGTGGGGCAGCATCACCCCCGGCCATCCTGAATATCATGTGACGCCCGGCGTCGAAACCACGACTGGCCCGCTCGGTCAGGGCGCCGGGAACGCGGTCGGCTTTGCGCTGGCGGAAGCGTTCCTCGCCGCGACCTTCAACCGCCCCGGTCATGAAATCGTCGATCATTATACGTACGCGCTGGTCGGCGACGGTGACCTGATGGAAGGTCTGTCCGGCGAAGCGGCCTCGATTGCGGGGACGTGGGGTCTCGGCAAGCTGATTATGCTGTACGACAGCAACGATATCACGCTGGACGGCAAGGCGAGCATGACCTTCACCGAAGATGTCGCCGCCCGCTACCGTGCTTATGGCTGGCACACGCTGACCGTGACGGACGGCAACGACGTCGCCGCCATCGACGAAGCGCTCAGTGCGGCCAAGTCCGTCACCGACCAGCCCACGCTCATCGTCGTCAAGACCACCATCGGCTACGGCAGCCCGAACAAGGGCGGCACGAGCGAAGCGCACGGATCGCCCTTGGGCGCGGACGAGATCAAGCTGGTCAAGGAATTCTACGGCTGGCCGCAGGAAGACTTCTACATCCCCGGCGCGGCGCTGGAACATCTGCGCGAAGCGGTTGAACGCGGCGCGCAGCAGGAACAGGCGTGGACGCAGCAGTTGGCGGCTTACCGGGCGGCCTTCCCCGAACTAGCCGCGGACTTCGAACGCGCGCTCGCTGGTCAGCTCCCGGCGGGTTGGGACGCCGACATTCCGCGCTACACCGCCGACAAGAAAGTTGCCACGCGCAACGCCAGCGGCGCGGCGCTCAATGCGATCGCCAAGCACCTCCCCACGATGATCGGCGGCGACGCCGACCTCGCGGGCAGCACCAAGACGCTCATCAAGGGCGCGGCGAACACCGGTCCAGGCAGCACGGCGGGGCGCAACGTGCGCTTTGGCGTGCGCGAACACGCGATGGGCGCCATCGTCAATGGGTTAGCGCTGCACGGCGGCATCATCAAGCCCTACAGCGCGACCTTCCTCACCTTCAGCGATTACATGCGCCCGACGCTCCGCCTTGGCGCGCTCATGAAGATCCCGACGCTCTACGTCTTCACGCATGACAGCATTGGCGTGGGCGAAGACGGCCCGACGCACGAACCCGTCGAACACGTCATGTCGCTGCGCCTGATCCCCGGCCTGTACACCTACCGCCCGGCAGACGCGCACGAAACGTCGGCGGCGTGGCAGCATGCCGTGGCGTCGGACAAGCCCGCCGTGCTGATCTTCACGCGCCAGGATTTGCCCGTGCTCATGGGCGATGGCATCGGCGGCGTAGATGCGGTCTTCGCGGGTGTGGGGCGCGGCGGTTACGTGCTCGCCGACTCCGATGGCACGCCGGAAGTGATCCTGCTGTCGAGCGGCAGCGAAGTCCACATCGCGCACGACGCGTACAAGACGCTGACGGCGAGCGGCATCAAGGCGCGCCTCGTGTCGCTGCCGTGCTGGGAATTGTTCAACGAGCAGCCTGCCGAGTATAAGGAAAGCGTGCTGCCGAACTCGATCACCGCGCGCGTGAGCATCGAAGCGGGCGTGACGACCGGTTGGCAGAAGTACGTCGGCATCGGTGGCATCGCCATCGGCGTGGATCGCTTCGGCGCGTCGGCTCCCTACCAGAAGATTTACGAGGAATACGGCCTCGTTCCGCAGACGGTCGTTGACGCGGCCAAGTCGCTGCTCGGCAAGTAACGCCGTTTCACCTTCAACCAGATGTTAATCGTGGGGGCGCAGCAGGCTGCGCCCCCACAACTGGGCAGACACGTAGGTCTGCCCCTACACAAGGACACTCGGTAACCTACTTCAGGCAGATACCGAAAATCTAGGATTAAAGGAACACATCAGCATGAAAATTGCGCTGGCCAGCGATCACGCGGGTTACCCGCTCAAACAGCATCTCGTCGACTATCTGGCGAAGCAGGGCTATGAAGTCCTGGATCTCGGGGTAGACAACCCGAACATCTCTTCTGACTATCCCGATGCTGCCCAAGCGGTCGGCGCGGCGGTGCTTGACGGTCGGGCCGAGCGGGGGATCATCGCGTGTGGCAGCGGTGTGGGCGCGTGCATCGCCGCGAACAAGATGCAAGGCATTTACGCCGGGTTGGTGCATGACGTGTACAGCGCGCATCAGGGCGTGGAACACGATCAGATGAACGTGATTTGCGTCGGGGCGCGCATCATCGGCATCGCGCTCGCCGAGGAGATCGCGACGACCTTCCTCAAGGCGCAGTTCAGCGGGGAAGAGCGCCATGCCCGCCGTTTCAACAAAATGCTGGCGTTGGAATCAGCGGCGCACCGCCCAACGAGCGGCTAAAAGTAGCCAGCCGGAAATTGCGGTGTAGGGGCAGACCTATGTGTCTGCCCGTATTCGGGCGCACACACAGGTGCGCCCCTACGATGGCAGACTTCCTGCGCGGAAGTCTGTTACCGCCGCGCCTTACTTGGCGCTTTCAATCCATGCGCGGGCTTTGTCGAGATCACTGAAGATGCTCACGCGTACGCCGAGGTCGAAGAACGTTTCGACGATATCCTGCATACTGGCACGACCAGCAATGTCCGCCGGGACGACGAGCGCCCAGAACTTCCACCCGCCCTTGGCGGCGCGCGGACCCCAATCGGTCACCGCAAACACCACATCATCCTGATTGAAGGCGGCATTCAGGCGGTCATCCGACAACCACTTGCTGCCCTTGTGCTCGATCAGGTAGTCGAGCGCGGCATTCATGATGTTCCGGAACGGTGCGCCGGTCTGAGCTTTGTGGAAGGTGTGGTAGACGTACCCGAGCTTTGGCTCATAGCGGACGGTGGCAGATTCATTTTCAAGCACAATGTCGTAGGCCATTTTGATCCCTCAGATGCCTGCACCCCAAAAGGTTGCTGCTATCAACATATAATCTATGTTATCTAAAGATAGCGTTGAAATACTTGAGGTTTTGCTGTAGATATTAATTATTATTCGCGATAAACGGTGACTCGACAGGCTGTAGGTCGACAATTGTCACGAACTTACAGCATAAATGCCTGTCCTCTCGTACAATTGAAAGCAATCTGTTCTGACTAGGAGTGCGATCGATGGCTAATCCGCCTGTGGAAGTTCAGCAGTACGGACAAAGTATTTGGTACGACAATATCCGCCGCAGCTTGATCCAGCGCGGCGAGTTGAAACGGATGATCGACGAGGATGGCGTGCTGGGCGTCACCTCCAACCCGACGATCTTCCAGAAGGCAATCGGTGATTCGGCGGATTACGACAGCGCGCTCGAAAGCCTGCTCGACCTTGACCCGTACACCATCTTTGAATCTCTGGCCGTCGAAGATATTCAGGCGGCGCTCGACCTGTTCCGCCCGGTCTACGACTCGACCAACGGGCGCGACGGCTACGTGAGCCTGGAAGTGTCGCCCCTGGTCGCCAACGATACGCAGTCGACGATTGACGAAGCCAAGCGCCTGCATGCGCGCGTTAACCGCCCCAACCTGATGATCAAGATTCCGGCGACGGACGCGGGCATCCCGGCCATCGAAGAAGCGATTGCCTCCGGCATCAACGTCAACGTCACGCTGATCTTCAGCGTCGAGAACTACCTCGCGGTGATCGAAGCGTATGTGCGCGGGTTGGAACGGCGCGCGGCGGCGGGCGAAGATGTGTCGAAGATCGCGTCGGTTGCCAGCTTCTTCCTCAGCCGCATCGACACGATGGTCGACCGCATTCTCGATAACAACATCCGCGCCGCCCAACTGCGCGGCGACATCGGGCGCGTCAGCCTGAACAACCGCCTCAAGGGCAAGGCCGCGATTGCCAACGCCAAGCTGGCCTACAAGCGCTTCCTCGAATTGTTCTATAACGAACGCTTCGAAGCGCTGCGCGCTAAAGGGGCGCAGGTGCAGCGTCTGCTATGGGCCTCCACGGGCACGAAGAACGCGGCCTACTCCGACACCATGTATCTCGATCTGCTGATCGGCCCGGACACGGTCAACACTGTGCCACCGGAGACGCTCAAAGCCTTCAAGGATCATGGCACGGCGTCACGGACGCTGGATCAGAACCTCGATGAAGCCGAGCAGACGCTCGACTGGCTGGCGGAAGTCGGCATCGATCTCGACCAGATCACGCGTCAACTGCAAGTCGACGGCGTCGACTCGTTCGTCGAATCCTTCCGCAACCTGCTCGATCAGGTGGACGCCAAGCGCAATGTGCTGCGCACGGGCGTGATGAAGCGGCAGGAAGTCGCCATCGGCGTGCACACCGACCGCGTGCAGCAGGCGATTGCCGCGTTGGGCAAAGAGAAGATCAACGAGCGCATCTGGGCGCGCGACGGTTCGGTGTGGAAGAGCCACCCGGAAGTCGTCGGCAAGATCGCCCAGCGCCTCGGGTGGCTGGAGACGCGCCGTACGATTGACCTGAATCGCCTCAAGGCGCTGCAAGCTGCCACGCAGGACGGTGCGTTCGAACATGTCGTCCTGCTCGGCATGGGCGGCAGCAGCCTCGCGCCGGAAGTGCTGAGCAAGAGCTTCGGGTCGCGTGTCGGTTTCCCGAAACTGCTCATGCTCGACAGCACTGACCCCGCCTATATCAAGAGCATTGAAGACGCGATCAACGTGAGCAAGACGCTGTTCATCGTCGCCAGCAAGTCCGGCAGCACGATTGAAACGCACTGCTTCTATAAGTATTTCTTCGCCAAAGCGGGCGGCAATGCCCAGCAGTTCATCGCCATCACCGACCCCGGCAGCGAACTCGCCGCGACCGCCGAACAGCTCGGTTTCCGCGATGTGTTCCTCAACCCGGCGGATATCGGCGGGCGCTACAGCGCGTTGAGCTACTTCGGCCTCGTCCCCGCCGCGCTGATGGGCCTTGACCTCGACAAGCTGTGGGCGAACGCCGACCGCATGATGACCGCGTGCGGTGAAAACATCACCCCGAAGGATCATCCCGGCCTATGGCTCGGCGCGATCCTCGGCACGCTGGCGGAAAGCGGCCAGACGAAAGTCACTATCCGCTGCTCGCCGTCGATCAGCGCGCTCGGCAACTGGATCGAACAGCTCGTCGCCGAGTCGACGGGCAAAGAGGGCAAGGGGCTCGTCCCGGTCGTCAATTCGACGGTCGGCATGCCGCACGACTATTCGACGGATCGCCTGTTCGTGTACATCCGCGTGGATGGCGACGACAACGACTCGACTGACAACGGCTTCAAGACGCTCCAGCAAGCCGGGCATCCGTGCGTGACCTTCCACCTCGACGATGCGTACGGCATCGCGGGTGAGTTTTTCCGCTGGGAATTCGCGACCGCCGTCGCCGGGAAGCTCATGAACATCAACCCGTTCGATGAGCCGAACGTCACCGAGAGCAAGAACAACACCGCGCGGCTGCTCGAACACTACAAGCAGCATGGGGCGCTGCCCAAAACTGAGCCGATGCTCGTCGAAGGCGGCGTGAGCCTGTACGCGGATGCGCACATGGCGCACCTGATCGGTGAGCTGTGCTATCAGCATCAGTACGCGCACAACACGCTCAGCGGCATGCTGGCCTCGCTGATCAATTCATCGCAGGCGGGCGATTACTTCGCGCTGCTGGCTTATCTCCCGGCGTTCGAGAATGTCGAAGAGGCGTTGGAAAACGTGCGGCGGCGGCTCCGTCACACCACGCGCCGCGCCGTGACCATCGGCTACGGGCCGCGCTTCCTGCACAGCACGGGGCAGCTCCATAAGGGCGGCGGCGACAACGGCGTGTTCTTCCAGATCACCTACGATGATCCGGCGGATCTCGCGATTCCGGATGCGTCCTACAGTTTCGGCGTGCTCAAGGCGGCGCAGGCCGCGGGCGATCTCGAAGCGCTGCAAAGCAAACATCGCCGCGCGCTCCGCCTGCACCTCAACGGTGACCTCAGCGGCGGATTGGCGAAACTGCTCGAAGCGGTCGAACTGGCCGCCGAACGTCGGCGCTAAACTTCTTGATCCTCACGTGCCCAAGCCCCGCCTCAACGTGAGGCGGGGTTTTTATTTCCCGGTCCGGTGGGCGTCCGTCCGGATCGCTTTACAACCTTACTGCGGCTGCATCACCCCAAAAGCGAATCCGGTGGTGCCGCGAGAGAGATTCAACGTCTGGATTTCGAGGCCGCCCGGCATGAACATCAAGTCCATGCGGATAATCTGGCCGTCGCCGACATAGCTCAACCACACGCACAATTCGTTTTCCGCCCCCCATGCGCCGCGTCCGGCGACCGGGCCGAGCGGCGACTCGGTCGTGACCTGATCGGATCCATCCAAACCGATCGGCAGCAGCCAACTGGTGCCGTCACTATTGATGAATGTCAGGCTGGCCTGCGCGTCGTCAATAAAATCGAGACGCAGCGCGGCTGGTGCTGGTAAATTCCCCTCGCGCGAACCGATCACTCCCGTCAGCGGGAGGGTGAGCGGCGACAGGAGACCGTAGATTTTTCCGTTGATTTGCTCGACAAGAGCCGGTGGTTGGGCGGCTGCGATCAGCGTGGGCGTTGCGATCAGCGCGATTTGCGTTTCCAGTTGGCGCAATGCCTCGGCGTTTTCCGGAAGAGGTGCATCCGCCGCCGTTAGCCCAGCCGCCCTGTAGTTGATCGGGTAGCCTTGAAGGTAGGGGCGCAGCGCTTCCAGCATCGTGCCCGTGGCGGCGACGACGATGTCTTTCTCCGGTACGATCACGATGTACTGTCCCCCGGCACCGAGCGCCGCGTACGTTCCGGCGGAGGCGATATTCCACCAGAGGAAGCCGTAATTGGTGTCCGGCCAACCGGAGTCAATTTGCGGGGACAGCGACTCCGCGACGTAATCCGCCGGGAGGATCTGCACGCCATCCCACAGCCCGTTATGCAGATACAGATAGCCGATTTTCGCCATGTCGCGCGTCGTTAAATGCAGACCACTTGCGCCGACGGACAGTCCCTGCGGACTGCTTTCCCAAGCGTAATTGGTGATCCCGAGCGGCGTGAACAACTCCTGGGCTGCAAAATCGACCGCGGGCATGCCCGTCAATTCGGTGATCAGCGCCGATAGGATATAGATATTGGCGTTGCAGTAGTGGAACTCGCTGCCGGGCTCCCAAGCCATGGGGAGGTCCAGAGCGTACTGGAGCCAGTTGGCGCTGGTGAACATCCCCTCACCGGGGTCACCGCCGGGCATGTACATGTCGCAGCTCATACCCGACCCCATCATCAGCAGGTGGCGCACCGTCATGGCTTCCTTGTTGGCGTCGACGTTTTGAGCGGTCATCTCCGGAAACAGCGTCAAGATCGGTGTATCCAAACTGTCGAGATACCCATCACGGAGCAGGATGCCAACCAGCGCGCTGATCGCGCTCTTGCTGACCGACCACAGATGGTGCGGCATTTCCTGCTCAAACGGGGGCGCGTAGGCTTCGGCGACGATGACGCCGTGCCGCAGCACCAGCAGACTGTCGAGATTAAATTCATCTTGCGAAAAAGTGGCGAAAAAGTTCGCGAGTTCAGCGGAATCCATGCCCTGCGCTTCCGGGCTGGAAAGACGCCATTCCGTAGTGGGGAAAAAGATGTCGTCCTGTGCTGTGATTGGTGTCGCCAGCGACAGCAGCAGAAACACCGCGACCAGCAGCAAAGATCGGGTGAGGTGCATAAAAACACACTACCTTTCTTGAACAACCAGTCCGCGAAAATAAAACAGCGCTGCCCGGCGTTGCGGGAGCGCTGTCACAAGCTGCAATTATTGAGGGTTGGACTACGTAAGGCTGCGATGGTTTGCAGCTGCACCCGTAAATCAACCAGTGATTCTATTCTACGGCTGAAATTTATTCAGATCTAGTGCCGGATGTCACCTACCTGCCTTTTCGGATAGGTGTTCGATTAAAAGGGAGCAGAGTGCTTGTGCAGCGGTTGCGCTATGGCTTACAATGAGATCGGTAACGCTGCGTGTTATCTTCGATTATTCAGCTATGTGGGACAAAACAAGATGGCTAACGAAATTGGCGGGGTCAAAGATGCTCTGCGGACTCAGCAGTACATCGCCACGGATGAGATCGCTACGGTGATGTTCCTCGCTGAACGTTTGGGGAAACCAGTGTTGGCCGAAGGTCCAGCCGGTGTCGGCAAAACCGAGCTGGCGAAGGCGTGGGCCAAAATCAGCGGCCGCCCGCTGATTCGCCTGCACTGCTATGAAGGTTTGGACGAGAGCAAAGCGCTCTATGAATGGGAATACGCCAAACAGATGCTGTATACGCAGCTTCTGCGCGACAAGCTGAGCCAACTGCTCTCCGACGCGGAAACGCTGTCGGCGGCGGCGGATCGTCTGGCCAGCGAAGAAGATGTGTTCTTCTCGGAGCGCTTTTTGCTGGCGCGTCCGCTGCTCAAGGCGCTCACTTCCGATGAGCCGGTCGTGCTGCTCATCGATGAAATCGACCGCGCCGATGCTGAATTCGAAGCCTTCCTGCTGGAAATCCTGAGCGATTTTCAGGTGTCCGTGCCGGAACTCGGCACGATCAGCGCCAAGCACCAGCCGGTCGTGCTGCTGACCAGCAACAACACGCGCGAACTCTCAGAGGCGCTCAAACGCCGCTGCCTGTACCTGTTCATCGACTACCCAGATCAGGAAACCGAGATGAACATCGTGCAGATGCGCGTGCCACAGTTGAAGAGCAAGCTCGCGCAGCAGGCGGTCGAGGTGGTGCAGGGCCTGCGCTCAATGGACCTGAAGAAGAATCCGAGCGTGTCTGAGACGATTGACTGGGCGCGCGCGCTCGTCATGCTCAACGCCGACAGCCTCGACAAGCAGACGCTCGAAAACACGCTCACGGTGCTGCTTAAGCACGAAAGCGATGTGCAAAAGGCGAAACGGCTGCTCACGGGCAGCAAATCCCACCCGCTGGATCGCGGCGGCAATGATCCGCGTCAGCAGCGGGGCAGTCAGCGCCGCTGGGGCGAATGGAATAACTAAGCCTCGACAGATGCGTTTTCGTAGGGACGCGTTTCTGCGCGTCCGCTGTTTCTGACCTCACCCCTACATCCCCTCTCCGAAAAGAGGAGAGGGGACTTAAGAATCCTGCCTGTCTCCCCTCTCCTTTAGGAGAGGGGGTGGGGGTGAGGTTGAGCATTCTTACCCATTGAACACACGCTTCTTTTACCCCACGCCCCACAGACGCACGCGCACATCCCCTTGTGAGATCAGCAGCGTCCCCGCTTCGTTGAAGGCCAGGTCGCGGATCAGCGTTTCGTGCGCTGACCAGCGCGCCAGTTCCGCACCCGTTGCCGCATCGAGCAGCACCAGCGTGAACTGCTCCGCGCCCGTCAAACCGCCGCTGAACGGTACGCCGCCCGCCACTACGATCAGCGTTCCATCCGGACTGTAAGCCATCGCGGACACGATCTCGCTGCTGAACACGGGGATGCTTGTCAGTTCGGTCGGCGCAGCCGAAATATCCCAAAGATGCACGCTGCCATCAGGGTACCCCGCCGCCAGGCGCGATCCGTCGGCGTTGAGCGCCAAGGGGGTGCCGATGAAATGCTCCGCCGCGTCCGTGTTGATGCTCCCGAGCGGCGTCAGCGTTCCCGCGTCGAACAGCACGATGGCCATCGTCCCCGCCTCAACCGTATCCAGCGCGAAGCGCGCCCCATTGCGGCTGAAGGCGACGTGGACCGCGCTCCCCGGCAGCGTCAGCGACGCACGGAGTTGATTCGCCGTGACATCGTACGCGGGCGCGGTCACACCTGCGCCGGGACTCCCCGCCAGCGGCGCGATCACGAGCAGCGCGGGGTCAACCGGGCTGAAGGCGAAGCTCGACACGCCTGCGGGCGCGCCGCCGCTGTCAGCGGGCACGCTGAGCGCGTTACCGTCCGCGCTTGTCGCCGCGTCCGTGATCTGCACGAAGGGCGGCGCGCTGAAATCATCGGGGAAGGTGAGCAGTGCGACCGCTGCCCCGGTCGCGCTCAGGCTGATCGGGTAGTCGGGCTGGCCCGTTCCCGTGATGGTCATCGGCGTGAGTGCTGCCGCGTTCAAGTCGTACACGTACACCTGATCATTGCCGCGCACGGCCAGCCTATTGCCATTCACAGCCATGCGCCCGGATCCGGTGAGCAGCGTACCCACGTCGCGGATCGCCGCCGCATTGCCCGTCGTGATCGGGGCGAGCGCGGGTAGAGTCGCCTGTAAGCTGAGCACGCAGCCCGCCAGCAGTGGATCGCCCGCCTGCGCCGGGCACACGTCAAACGTATCGACGGTGCCGTCGCCATCGCTGTCGGGGCAGCCCCCGGTCAGCGCCGCACCCGCTTCGGCGGGGCACTGGTCAAACAGATCGGGCACGGTGTCGGCGTCAGCATCGGGCGGCGCGCTCCCTGCCGGGCAGCCAAGATTCTCCTCGACACCCGGCTGAGTCGGGCAGGCATCCGCGAAATCGGCTACGGCATCTGCGTCGGCATCGGGCGGACAGCCATTGACCTCGGTGCTGTATTCGCGCGGGCATTGATCCTGCGCGTCGGGCAGGCCGTCCGCGTCGTAATCGGGGATCACGCCGTCAGGGCAGCCGTTATTGGCTGCTGAACCTGCCTCGCTCGGGCACGAGTCGAGCGGGTCAGCGCTCGTATCCTGATCGAAGTCGGGGAACGTCTCCGGCGTGCAGCCGACGAGTTCGGCGCTGCCGGCGATCTGCGGGCAAAAATCCTGACTGTCGGCGATGCCGTCGCCGTCGGCATCACTCTCCTGCGCGGCGATCACCGTCGCCATGAGCAGCAGCAGTAAAAGCACAAGCATGCGGGTGTAGCGCATCGGTTTGTCTCCAGTCTGCGTAAACAACCGCCGCCACTATACGCGAAATGCGTTGTCGCTGCTACCTTCTAGCGTTTGGCCCTGCTTGGATCACGCGGCTTGCGCAAGTCATTGATAATCATCAGGGCAATGATGCCCATGATCACCCCGGCATAGACCGCAATCGCAGGATCGGAAAATTGTGTTCCATCAATCACTGCGATCTCTGGATCACGCGCCAGATAACGCACCGTTACTGGTGTGTCCAGCGGGTGAGCATCGTAAAGCGCGCGGCTCACATCCTGCCGTAGACTATAGGTGCGCCCGTTCGCCACGAAATCATAGCCCAAAATGGGTTGATCGTAACTGCTGCTTGGGCGTCCAGCGACTCCCTGACTCCGGTTATGCTGAATCAATTGATAGGTGATCGTTCCCTGAACGATCACCCCTTGCGCGGCTAGTTCCTGATTGAGTCCGCTGACCCTAAGATAGCCCGGAACGGCTATCACCATCGTGCCGAGACAGATAATTAACAGCGGAAGACCTAACCACAAAGGTACGCGGCGGTACGGGCTGCTGCGAATCTTCATCGAATCACCCGATGTTGTGGCTACAGAATGCGGTGCAGTTTGTCGTTGACGTACAGCACTTTGACGGGCGTGCCGGAGGCCGGAACAGGCGCTTTCTTCAGGTCGTTGCGTTTGACCGTGCGCGATCCGGTGATCGTGGTGCCGAGCGGCGACCGGAACTCATAGCGGAAAGTCACGTTGAGCGTGCGGCGATAATACTGTCCGGCGGCGCTCAGCAGCGTGCCGTTCAAAATCTGACCCTGACTCGACAGGCGGCGGTTGCGCACATCGCGGAACAGGAAGCCTGCCGCCGTCAGCACTGCGACGAGCGTCAGCGAGCCGAGGATCAGCAGGGCGTTGCGGTATTCGGTGTCGTCCGCGAATTCGCCGCCCAGTTCCGAAACGCCGGGGTTCGAGGGCAGGAAGACAATCGTCACCGGGGATTGCAGGAACAATTCTTCATACAGCGCCCCGTCGATATCCTGCCCGCCGGTATAGGTCTGCCCGGCGATGGTGTAACGGTATTCAATGCGGTAGCGCTTTGACTCAATCACGTAGAAATTGCGCGAGGTTTCCTCGAAACCGTCGGTGACGATGCCGCGCGTCTGCTTGCCCTCCGTGAGCAGGGCTTGATGCTGGGAATAACGGGTGTAGAGGAAGTACCCCGCCACCACTGCCGCGAGGATGAAGATCAGCGCGATCAGAAACATGACGATGCTGTTGCCGATACGCTTCTTTTCGCCGGTGAGCAGTTTGGCATTGCTGGGTTCTGCTAAAAAGACCGATGTTGCTTGCATGATGTCTCCCGATGAGAGCGATTCGTGACCATTACAGCAAGTTCAGGCGTGAAATGCCTCCGCCGTAAGGCGGATTCCGGCCTCGGCCTTTGGCAGGATCGCGCTCAAGCACGGAGCAGGCGGCTCGGCAGCCAAAACAAACAGAACGAGGCATGAAGTCATTTCAGAATCGGTAGTTTGTCTAACCTCACCCCTAAATCCCCTCTCCCAAGGGCGAGGGGACTTAAAAACCCTGCCTGTCTCCCCTCTCCTCTAGGAGAGGGGGTGGGGGTGAGGTTCAGCATCTTCACCAATTGTGAAATACGCTCATGCCTCGTCCCTACCTACACGCGCTCATCTGTCTCTCCTCCCTGAATTCGGGGAGGGGACGGGGGTGGGGTCGAAAGCGAATGGCAGCCAAGCAGCCTGATCGCGATTGGGCTGCTCTATTCCTGACTCAGATTGCTCATTCACTGGCGGAGGCCATTTGGCCGGGTAGTCACTCGTCGGTGTCGTCGTCGCGTTCGTGCTGCGTCCCGCTGAGGTAGCCGGACATCCACTTGAGCGCATCGACCGCGCCGTGCGGCTCCTGTTCGCCCGTCATCAACTGGCGATCCACATCTTCGCCACGCCGGATCAACCCGGCTTTGCTGCGATACTCCGCCATCTCGCTGATGACCGCCGCCAGTTCTTTGAAGTGGTTGGCGAGCAGTTGACGTTCATCGAGCGGCAGATCGGCGGCGCGGTCGTCAATCTCCGCGCGGATGGTCTGCGCGTCAAAGCTGATCTGCCGCCGCGGCGACGGATCGAACGATTCGGACAGGGCTTGGAGCACATCATAGGCCGTGCGCACATCGTCGGCGAATTCGCTCAGCGAGCGCTTGCCGAGCATGCGCCGGAACGAGATGACCGCGCCGAGAATTTCGCGCAGATCATCCAGCGGGCGTTTCGCGCCTTCGCCCAGGTGCTCCACCAGCGCCTTATCCAGCCGACCTAAGCGGGCGGGCGGTTGTTCGCGCGTGAAATCGCGCCACCACGCGACCACCTGCTGCCGCGCCGGGGCGCTCCACGTCAGCAGATTGAACACGTCGTTAATCGCGTCGATCAGCTCATTTTCGTCTTCAATGGCTTCCAGTTCAAGCATCAGGCGGCGCAGCGTGGCGCGGGTGATGGCTTCGTCGCGGGTTTCGGCAGCACTGGCGAGCAAACGCCACAGCGTATCGGTGCTGACTTTGATCGACTGGCGGATGAGCTTGAAGAACACATCATCGCGTTGATCGCGCAGCGCCAGCGTGAGCATAGTCTCCAGCGCCGTTTGATTCAGCCATGCGGGCTGCTGATCGGTTAGCGCGGTGATCACCCGTTCGGGCTGGTAGGCGGCCGGCACGTTGCAGGCCACGCTGCCGACGAAGTATTTCCAGATCTGCTCGATCACCGCGGGCGTGAACATGTCGCCGTGCTTGTGCAGGGCGGCGCGCGCCAGCACCACGACGAACGTTTCCGCGCCGTACTGCTGCAAGACGGCCATCGGGTCGCCTTCGGCTTCGCGGAGCGTGCGCCCCAACGTATCCGGCAGGGCTTTGAGCAGTTCTTCGTCCTTGAGCAGCGTTTCGAGCGCGGCGGCGTCCCGGCGAATCGACAGCGTGATTAGCGCCTTCGCCAGATCAGGATCGCGATGGGCGCGCTCCTGCGCGGCGAGGATGCCGTTATGCAGCACTTCCATCAAGCCGTAGGTGGCAGGTTCGCGCGCGATCAGCTTGAGCCAGTTCGCAACCGTCTCGGCGTCGCCGTCGAGGATGGCGACGCGCAGCGAGGCGAGCGCTGCCGCTTTGAGGCGGAAGCGCCAGCGGTCTTCCGGGTCGGCGGCGACCCGCGCGCGCACAAACGCATATACGCCGTCCGGTTGGAGCGCGAGTTCGCGGTTGAGCCGCGTCGCAAGCTGTTCATCCAGCACCGGATCAATATCCATCAACCGCGTGACCAGCAGCGCCGCTTCTGTGTCGCGCTGTTCAATCGCGTAGCGCAGCAACTGGTCCGCATAGGCGCGGCGCAGATCACCATCGGGCGGCACATCGCGCAGCACCGTTTTGAGCGCTTCGACGGGCAGCTTATCGCCCGCGGTGATACGCGCGTCGAGTTCGTGCCGCTGCGCGGCAGCCGCCAGCGTCGCCTGTAAGCTGCGGTCGGTGACCTGCAGTTCGAAGGCGTCCATCTGGTCGATAGCGGTGATCAAGGCGCCAATGTCGCCCGTCCACAGCGAGAGCAGGCGTTTGACATACGGATGGTTGAAGACTTCATCGCTGGGGATCGTGCGGTCCGCCCAGTCGGAGATCCAACGCATGGTGACGATGCCGCGCTTGGCGAACACCACGCGGGCGGGTGTGGCGATTTTGTCGTGGCGGTGCGTCGAAAACGTGAGATCGGGGCGGACGCTCGTCGGGAGCAGCGCCAGCATCCCCTTGATGAAGGCGAGCCGCGCGGCGGTGTCGCCGGGGTAATCGGCGATCATCAGGCCGCGGTCGTGCAGCGCCGCGCCGAGCCAGCCCATCAAACGGCGGAAATCTTCGCGCGCCGCGTCGTGAAACAGCTTGTCGAGGTAGACGCGGCGGTCGCGCGCCGACCACAGGCTGATCTGCGGCATGCGCACAGGCGGGAGCAGATCGCGGTCGCGCGGAATGGGCACTTCAAACAGGCTGATGAGCGGCGCGAGATTACCTGCCAGCGCCAGCAGCATGTCGCGCGGTACGTCGACGTATTCGTAGACGATGCTGCCATCCACGCCATAAGCGCACGTCATCAGGAACTGCTCATGCGGGAGGGCGAACAGGCCATACGCGCGCGCGCCGTTCTCAGCGGGCTGAATCGACACCGACGTGCGCCACAATTCGGCGTCGCCGGGGGTGATGTTCGCGCTCGTGATCAGACCGTCATTCGCATAGACGAATCGCTCTAACGTCAGAGGTAACTGCACTAGCGCACCCTTCGAATAAAATCGACACTCTTCAACCGGCGTTCCAATAGATAGGTGATATAGCCCTGCTGTACGCGCTCAACTTCATCGTGGAGTTCGGGCGGCACAATCAGCGCCTGCGGGTATCCGCCGCGCTGGAGGTGACGCAGCACTTTGAGCGCGCGCATCGAGATCTGCGTCGTGCCCGTGCCGCGCACCGCGTCTTTCGGGCACACAACGCCGCCTTCGGCGTTGCTGAAGTACTGATCTTCCGCCTGAATCGTCTCCCCGCCGATCACGCAGCGCGCGAGTTCCGGGCGGTAGCCGACGATATCCAGCAGGTGCAGCTCGTAGTAGCGCACCACCAGACGCGGATCGCCTTCGTCGCACAGACGGGCGAGCGTCTCATCGAACAGCTTGAACAGCCGCGCCGCGCCGTCGTCTTCGCCCGATGAGGTGAAGCGATCCAGCATTTCGGCGCAGTAATTGGCGTACGCGCCGCGCATCAAATCTTCGCGCAGGGGTAGGTAAGCGGCGGTCATCTCGCACTGATTGACGACATCGAGTTCGCGTCCGCGGTTGAGCAGCATGTCGGCCCGCGTGAACAGCTCGACGTGTCCGGTCTTGTGACTGGTGAGCTTGCGCGCGCCTTTGGCGACGGCTTCCAGCTTGCCGTACTGCGGCGTGAGAATCGTCAGCAGACGATCCGCTTCGCCCAAGTCAAAGCGCTTGAGGATGATCGCCGGGGTGCGATACGAGCGTTCAGGACGCGGCATGATCCAGGTGATTCGGAGTAAAACCGAGCGGCAGGAGTTGAGCGAGCGCATCATCGAACACAATATTGCCGTCCATGTCGGCAATGATGACGCGCATCTGCGGCGCAAATTCAAAGAGCATCTGGCGGCACATGCCGCACGGCGACCCGGCGTTGCGCGTCACCACGGCAATCGCGCTGAAGTCGCGCACGCCTTCGCTCACCGCTTTGACGAGCGCGACGCGTTCCGCGCAGATGGTCACGGGAAAGGAAGCATTTTCGACGTTGCAGCCCGTGTATACGGTCCCGTTCGCGGCGAGCAGCGCCGCGCCGACCGGATAGTTCGAATACGGGATATAGGCATTTTTAGTGGCCGCGCACGCTTGCTGAATAAGCTCTTGAACGTCCAAGTCTCGTTCATTTCTGGCTGATGACAAGGACTGTATTATACCAAACTTTAGCCGCGCAAGGGATGAGTCAGCGGAGAGTGCCAGACGGCTGAAAACGTGGCAGCAGCTCCCGCCACCAATAAAAAACGGGGGTTCGCGTGGAACCCCCGTTTTCAATCAGCAGCTTAGCTGGGTACGCCTGAATTACATTGACGGGGCAACGAGGTGCCACACGCCGCCGACGCCATCACCGGTCGTGTCACCACGGGCCGCATCGTCTTTCCAGTAGTACAGCGGCATGCCGTTGTAGGTCACCTGCAGCGTGCCGTCGGTGCGTTCGGTCGTGCCGAGTTCGCCCGTCGCGCCGGGGCCAGCGATGAGCTGATCCGCGCTGTCGACGAGGAGCGGCGGCCAGTTGGTCGCGCACTGATCGTAGCAGGCGCTCACGCCGTCGGTGTCATTGTCGAAGCTGTAGACGGTCATGCCGTTGGGGCCGACGAGGAACGAACCATGTTCTTCGCTGGTGCTGCCCGCGACGACGTACGGCGGGATCACGTACCAGACTTCGCCGACGCCCTGACCCGTGGTCATGCCCGGAGCCCAGTCACGCCACCAGTAGTACAGGGGCATACCATTGTAGGTCACCTGGAACGTGCCGGTCGTGCGTTCGATCACGCCGAGCGTACCGGGGACGCCTTCACCCATGGTCAGTTCGGCATCCGCTGCGCCGACGAGCAGGGGCGGCCACGCTTCCGCGCAGCGTTCGTAGCAGTTAGAGACATCCGCGCCATCGCGGGTGAACAGGTACAGGGTGAAGCCGTTCTGGCCGATCAGCACGGGGCCGAGGTCGGACTCGCCAATGCTGACGAGCGGCGGCGGGGCGTCATCTTGCGCCATGACGGGCAGGGCGAAAATAGCAACACAAAGCAGAAGGACGAGCAAACGTACTTTAGACATGATCTCTCCTGAAAGCCAGCTGTTATTCAGATGTTGAAGTTGAGCTATAGTCCATAACGCTGCGGTTTGGCGATCAGATTTGCGGCTCATCAATCTCTCATGAAATAGCCACATCTAGGGGGAGCGACCACTGTTTCCGAGCCCATCCTCCCCCCTCTCCCCGCTTGCGTGGGAGAGGGGTTGGGCGAGGCTGCTTACTGCCCAATCGGTGTGGCGGTCGCCGTGACCGCCAGCAGACCTTCGGCGGTGCGCGTCGCATCGATGATGATTTGCGTGGCGGTGGCTGCCATTGGGTCGAGCGGGGGGACGGTCGGCAGCGGCGTTGAGGTGATCGCTTCGGCGCGCATCTGCGGTGGGCGGTTGGACGGCACTTCAATGATCAAGGTCTCGCCCGGCGCGGGGAGCGTACTGCCATCACCGAGATTGTTGAGTTCGATCAGGCGCGGCAGGTCGGCGACATCCAGATCGAATTGCACGGCAATCGAGAGCAGCGTGTCGCCCGGCTGAATGATGTACGTCACCTGCGCGACGCCCGCGTCTTCGCTGTAGGCATAGGTGCAGTCCGTGTCTGGCGTGATGGCATTGGCTGGCAGCCAGCCCTGCACGCGCACTCCGGTTTCGAGATCGGCGATGACATAGTACCAACCTTCGGTATCACCCTGATAGCTGTCCACGACGGCGACGGACGTGTTATTGCCGAGCAGGCCGACGACCACGCCTGAGCCAAGATCCGGCAGCGAGCGCACATCGAGGATCACATCGGGCGTGCGCCCCGTGCAGATCAGCGGCAGCGTGTCACTCCCCGGCAATGGCAGGAAGATCTCCAGCGTGGCGTTCGGATCAGCATTGACGGGCGGCAGCGCCGTCGCCGGCAGCGGTGTCCCCGTGGGGACGATCGTCGGCGCGGCGGTCGGCGTTTCTGTGCTTTGCGCGGCGGGCAAAATTGCGTTGACATCGTCATCCCCGCTGGGGCGGTTGGAGAACAGGAACGTCCCCAGCAGTGTCACCACCAGCACGGCAGCGGCCGACACGAACGCCAGGTTGAAACGCTGCGCCCGCAGCTTCGGGGCGGAATTCACATACACACTCACGGTAGTTTCCCTTCTATGACCATTCAGACTGAAGGTAGGGACGGGCTCCAGCGCATACTCGGCGTCGAGTTCGGCAAGCTGGCGGGCGAGCGCCGGATCGCGTTCGGCTTCCGCGAGGATGGCGGCCATCGTGGCGAAGTCGCCGCGCGCCAGTGCGCTGCTGTAGCGGAACAGGAGTTTTTCGCGCTGGTGTTTACGCATCTGCTTTCGCCTTTCCGTAGACCGACCGCAGGCGGATGAGCGCCCGATGCAGCCGCACCCGCGCCGCACCCGGCGTGATGCCGAGTTCGCGTGCCAGCGAGTCGCCGTCCATGTCCGCGAGAATCGCTAACCGGATCACGCGTTGATCATCCGGTGTGAGCGTGCGCACCAGCTCCGCGATCTCGTCGTCATGCTCAAACGGGTTTTCCGCCAGCGCGCACAGGTGATCGAAGAGTTCGTCGTCGCTGGCATCGTCCGCCACAAGGTCGCGGATCAGCGGTTCGCGCTGTTCGCGTTTGGCGCGGTCGCTTTGGCGGCGGCGGATGAGGTTGGCGGCAATGCCGAGCAGCCACGCGCGCGGCTCGCCCGTCGTCACAAACCGATCCTCATGCGCCAACGCCTCGACGACGACATCGTTGAGCAAATCCTGCGCCGCCGCGTCCAGCGGCAGATCGCTCAAGCCGGCGCGCGCCACATACAGGCGCAGCGTCGCCGTCAACGCGCTCGATTCCGTTTCGATGAACGCCCGCAAGCGGGTTGTGCGCTTCATCGGTTCTCCGTGTTGGTGTCCCTACACAGTCTATTCAATTTTGCGCAGGTTTTTGTTACAGGGGGTCAAAAACTCAGTAGGGCGAGTCGGTGTGGGGACGCAATTTATTGCGTCCGCTGTTTCTGACCCCACCCCCGGCCCCTCCCCGAATTCAGGGAGGGGAGCCAGCAGAGTCGCTGTTATGTCTGTTTCGCAGTTTGCCGGACAAAACGGCAGTGAGTTTCGTCCTCAATATGCCGGGCAGGCGGGATCGCGTCCGATATCGTAGATCGTGCGCTCGTTGGTCGTCAGGTCGCGGAAGATGTGCGCGCACGCGTAGGTGATCAGGTTGTGAAAATCCGTGTCCCACAGGCGCAGCGTGCCGTCAGCCGAGCCAGAGAGCACGCTTTGACTATCCGGACTGAACGTCAGTCCATAGATCGGCGCGGTGTGCCCGGCCAGTGAGCGGATCGTCTCGTGCGTCGCAACATTCCACACGCGAATCGTCGACGAGGTCGTGCCCGAAGCCACCAACTGCCCGTCAGGACTGAAAGCGACGCGGTTGATGCCCGACGTATGGCCTTTGAAGGTGTAGAGCGCGCGACCCGTGTTGACGTCCCACAGGATGAGCGTCGTATCATACGAGCCGGAGATCGCCGTTTGCCCATCCGGACTAAAGGCGACGCTCGTCACCATGCCGGAATGACCTTTGAAATCGCGGATCATCTCGCCCGTGTTCACATCCCAGAGGCGCAGCGAGCCATCCCACGACGCGGAGAGGGCTGTGAGTCCATCTGGGCTGAAGGCGACCTGCAGCACAGGTTCCGTGTGCCCGGTGAAGGTGCGGATCGCTTCGCCCGTCGCTATGTCCCAGAGGATCATGGTTTTGTCGGTCGATCCGGAGAGCGCCTGTGTCCCGTCCGGGCTGACCGCCACGCTCACCACGCGTGACGTATGCCCGCTGAAGGTGCGGAGGGTCGCTCCAGTCGCGATATCCCACAGGCGCAGTGTCGTGTCATACGAACCTGAGAGCAGCGACAGCCCATCCGGCGTAAAGGCGACGCTGGTCACGCCGCCGGTGTGCCCATAGAACGTCCGCAGCGACTGGCCGGTGTCGACATTCCACAGGCGGAGCGTGTCATCGGTCGAGGCAGAGGCGGCGGTTTGCCCATCCGCGCTGAAGGCGACGCCCATCACCCACCCGGTGTGCCCGGCAAACACGCGCGCCGACCCGCCGAGCGCGCCTTCCCACAGGCGAATCGTCGAATCCCGCGATCCCGAGGCGATGATGCGGCCATCGGGACTGAAGGCGACGCCCGTCACCCACGCGGTATGCCCCGCGAAGACACGAATCGATGCGCCCGTTTCCAGATTCCACAACTGGATCGTGCCATCGTAGGAGCCGGTAAGCGCCGTCCCCGCGTCAAAGCCAAAGCTCACGCTCGATACGCCCGCGGTATGCCCCGCCAGCGTCTTGATCAGTTCGCCCGTCACGACATCCCACAGGCGTACCGTGTAATCGTCCGAGCCAGAGAGCGCCCGCGTGCCATCGGCGTTGAAAGCGACGCTGCGCACCGTGTTATTGTGCCCCGTGAGCGTCCGAAGCGCCGTGCCGGTCTCCACGTCCCACACGATGACAAGATCATCCTGCCCACCGGAGATCACCTGCGTGCCATCCGGGCTGTAGGCGACGCTCATGATTGCGCCCGTATGTCCGGCATCGAAGGTGCGCGTGAGTTCGCCCGTGCTGGTGTTCCACTGCCGCACCGTGCCATCCTGCCCGCCGGAGATCACCCAGCGCCCATTCGGGCTGAAGGCGACTGACGTGACGCCCGCGGTATGCCCGGTCAGCACATGGATGGTGCGCCCGGTCTCGACTTCCCACAGGCGCAGTGTGGTGTCATCCGATGCCGAGACGATCACCGGCGCGGTCGGACTGAAGGCGACTGCCTGCACCGCGGCTGTGTGACCGGGGAAGGTACGCAGTCGCTGGCCCGTGGCGACATCCCACAGCGAAACGAAGCCATCATACGAACCGGAGATGAGCATCTGACTGTCCGGGCTGAAGGCGACCGAAGTTACAGCCCGTTGATGTCCCCGCATGATGCGCAGCGTGTACAGGTCGTCAACCGCCTTGATGAGCGCCGCATCGGCTGAATCGGTGTAGGCCGAATTCAGCGCGTAGATCGCCAGCAAAGCCGCGGTTTCGCTGTTACCCGCCGGATCATTGAGCATTTCGCCCGCCGCGTTCGCCAGGCGCAGTGAATTGATGCGCCGCTGCCCGGCCTGAATCTGCCCGCTGACGGCGGTCAGCGTGGGCGGAATAGCCGTCAAGGCGGTGCGCGCCCCGGCAACTTCGCGCTGCGCTTCGTTGACCTGTGTGCTCGTGAAGGCGACGACGCCGACGATGATCAGCGTGCCGAGCAGCGCCAGCGCATAAATGATCCGCCGCGCGAACGTCGCCCGCCGCTGTGCAAGTTCGGCGCTGGCTTGGGCCTGCGCCGCCGCTTCTTCCGAACGCTGGCGGCTGGTTTCGAGTTCGAGCAGGCGGGCGGCGCGTTCGTCTTCCGCCTGACGGCTGGCGGTGATATACGCGCGCTGATCGTCGGTGGGCGCGGGCTGTTTGACCCGCTCGTCGCCTTGATCGAGGCGGCATTGCAGATCGCCGTCCCAATCGGCGAGCCACTTTTCGGCGCCGATCAAATCATCGCCGACGAGTAGATAGCTGGGGTTCTCCGCATTGGCCTTCCAGTCGAGCGCGCGCACGAGGTAGCGGGTGTGGCCGCGGGTGTGCGTCAAATCGGTCTCGATGGCTTGCACCAAACCCTGATATTCGCGCTCGAACACCTCGGTCGGCAGCGTTCCATCCGCCTCTTTGACGAAGAAAATCCAGTTGAGGTGGCTGATCGCCTGCCAGTTACCCTCGGCGATTTCCTTCCACGTCACGTTCGCCCACTGTGAGCGCACATAGACTTCCGTCTCGCCGCTGATGTTCTCGTGGATGAGCGGCACGATGCGCTTGCCGAGCTTGCGCGCATAGGCGATCTCATGGTTGCAGATTTCGCTGCACAGCGAATGGCGGCTGACGATCTGCACGACCGTGTCGGCGCGTTCGATACCGGCGTAAATTTCGTTGAGCCAGTCGGCGGCGCGGGGGATATCTTCCCAGTCGATCCACACATCGCGCCCATCTTTCTCGAAGGCGTTGGTGAGTTGTTTGGCAAAGAGGGAATCGCGCCGGGAATAGGAAATGAAGATGTCGGCCATAAGCTCTTTTATCCGCGAAGTAATGGTTAGAAGTTAGTATAAACCGATTTTTGCGCTGCACGCGGCGGATCCATAGAGATTGTGGCGCGGGCCTGCGCCCTGATTGGTAAAAGTACCCGCCTTTATTACATGCCAGCGGTCGCAATAAAGATGGTGTCTAAAAAGCACACAGTCAGCTTGATGAGAGAGGTTTTTGTAAGGAAAAGTCATGAAGTCATTTCGGAATCGGAATTTTGTCTAACCTCACCCCTAAGTCCCCTCGCCCTTGGGCGAGGGGACTTAAAAATCGCGCTTGTCTCCCCTCCCCTCTAGGAGAAGGGTAGGGGTGAGGTTGAACATTTTCACCAATTCTGAAATAGCCTCATGCCTTGTCCTCTAATTCCTTCTCCACAAGTTAGGACGAGGCATGCCTCGTCCCTACAGATGTCCCTACGAAGCCGAATTCGGGTGTGCGAGCGCTGTTGGCTCCCCTCCCTGAATTCGGGGAGGGGCCGGGGGTGGGGTTGTGTTTGCGCCTCACCCTAAGTCCCTCTGAGGAGCGAGGGGTGAGGTTGGCTCTCACCGCGGGCAGGTGGGCGCGGGATCGATGCTGTAGCGCGCCCGTTCATCCGGCGTGAAGTCGCGCACGAGCTGGCGGCATACCTCCGCGACGAAATCGTGATAGTCGAGGTCCCAGATGCGGATCGAGCCGTCAAATGAGGCGGAGATCACCTGGCGACCATCCGGGCTGAAATCGACGCCGCGCACGACGCCGGTATGCCCGCTCAACACGCGGATTGTCTCGCCCGTCGCGACATCCCACAGGCGCAGCGTGTTATCCGCCGACGCGGTCACGAGGGTGCGCCCATCGGGGCTGTAGGCCAGCGCGTAGATCACGTTGGTGTGCCCGCGCAGCACGCGCTGGACCTCGCCGGTTTCTACACTGTCGATTTGTACGCTGTAATCCGGCGCGCCGACCGCGAACACGGGCTCCGTCGGACTGAGCGCGATGTCAAACACCTGCGTGTGATTCTGGAAGCTGACGAACGTGCTGAAAATGTCCTCTGCGCCCAGATCGGTGATGAGAATCTCGCCGTCGTTCGCCGCGGAGATCAGATTCTGACCATCGCTGCTGAACGCGAGTGCCCAGACCGAGTCGTTGTGCGGGAACAAGTCACGCACGAGCGCGCCCGTCTCCAGGTTGTACTGGCGCACCGTGCCCACCTGCGACCCGGTGATGACCGTGCGACCATCCGGCGCAAACGCCGCCGTGAACAGCGGTTCGCCCGTGTTGAACACGCGCAGGGACTGCCCGGTGTTCACATCCCAGAGGCGCGCCGTGCCGTCAAACGAGGCGGAGAGCGCCAGTTGTCCATCCGCGCTGAAGGCGACTTTGAAGATCGCGCTGCTGTGGCCGGTAAACGTGCGGATCATGTCGCCCGTCGTCACATCCCAGAGCATCATCGTATCGCCGCCGCCCGAAAGCGCGGTGCGTCCGTCTGGGCTGAACGCAATGGTGATCACAGGCCCTTGATGTCCAAGGAACACCCGGTTGCTGTGATTTGACAGATTGAGATCCCATACGCGCAGTGTGCCATCAATGGAGACCGACACCGCGGAGTCGGCGTCCGGCGTGAACGCCACATCCAACAGCGTGCCCGAATGGCCTTCGAGGATGCGCTGCATCTGTCCGCTGTCGACATCCCACAGGCGGATGCCGCTGCCGCCCGTCCCGATCAGTACGCGGCGGCCATCCGCGCTGAAGACAATCGGCGCGGCGACGCTGGTATCATTGCTGAATTCCTGCGTCAGACTGCCCGATTTGGCATTCCAGAGGCGAATGTGCCCATCAATCGTCGAGCCGGAGAGCACGCGGCGGCCATCGGGACTGAGGGCGACGATATTGACATTGTTCGTCTCCAATTCGCGCACCAGCGCGCCCGTCGTGACGTTCCACAAGCGGGCATTCGGCTCGTTCGCGCTGGAGACCACGAACTCGCCATCCGCGCTGAACGATAGGCTGAGGATTTCGCTCGTGTGCCCGGTGAAGCGGCGAATCAGGCTGCCATCGTTGATGTTCCACAGATAGAGGACACCGTTGCGCGCGCCGGAGATCACGGTTTGACCATCCGGGCTGACCGCCAGTTCGCTGATGAAGTTGAAGGTGGGTGGCATGGTCGCCAGCACATCGCCCGTGGCGGCGTCCAGTACCAGCAGGGATTGATCGTTGAGTGCGACGACTAACTTGCTGCCATCGACCGTCAGCGCCAGCGCATTGATCCGGTCAGGCTGCGGCGCGAGATCACGCATGCGCCTGCCCGTCTGCGTATCCCACACGGTGAGCGCACCGCTGAAGCTGCCCGTAATCGCCTGACGGCCGTCCGCGCTGATCACCGCCGCGCTCAGGTCATCGGATTCCGCCACATCGAACACGCGCAGAGTGTGCAATCGTTCAGAGGCGGGGACGAGCACCGCGTCGGCGGTTTCGGTGTACAGACTGTTGAGCGAGCGAATGGCGAACAACGCCGCGAGTTCGGCATTGGGTTCGGAGCCTTCAAGGAACTGCTGCGCGTAGCTGGCCATGCGCAGCGCGCGGATGCGTTCTTCCCCCGTGCGAATTTCGGCGGAGACGTACGTCAGCGTGGGCGGAATGGCCGTGAGCACGGTATTGGCGTTGGCGACGTTGGTCAGGGCTTCATCCAGCACCGCGCCGGAACGCGTGAGCGTCACCGGGATAGGCGCGAGGGTCGCATTGGCGTTCGCCACCTGAATGACCGCTTCCTGCTGGCGCATTTGCGCGGTTGCGACGCGTTCGGCGGCGCTCGCTACTTCCTGGCCGGCCTCATAGACGCTGGTCGCGGCGCTGGCTTCGCGGGCATTCGCCTCGCCGATTTGCAGGTTCGTGAAGATGAACACCGCCATAATGATCAGCGTGCCGACCACGCCGAGCGTGATCAACGTGATGCGGGCGTTGCGCGCGTCCCGCTGCGCGCGTTTGGCGCTCTCTTCCGAGCGCTGCGCCGCTTCTTCTGACATTTTGCGGCTGGTTTCCAACTGCATCAGGCGGGCGGCGCGCTCGTTTTCCGCCTGCCGGCTGGCGGCGACGAACTGGCGCTGCAAGACGGTCGGCTCCGGCTGCTTGAGCTGATGCTCGCCGCTGTCGATGCGGCGCTGCTTGTCGAGATCCCACCCGACGAGCCACTGCTCGGCGGCGGTCAGTTCATCGCCGTACAGCAGGTAGCTGGGGTTCTGCGCGTTGTTGTCCCAGTCCAGCGACTGCACGAGGTAACGCGTGTGCAGGCGCACATGCGTGAGGTCGGTTTCAATCGCCTGGATCAGCGCGGCATATTCGCGGTCGAACACGTCCTGGGCAACATCGCCGTTTTCACTCTTGGGGAAGAAGATCCAGTTGAGGTGGCGCACGGCCTCCCAGTTGGCGATCCCGGTGCTGCCCCACAGTTGATTGCCCCAATGGGCGTTAATTTCGGCTTCGATATCCGGCGTGATGTTCTCGTGAATCAACGGGATGATGCGCTTGCCGTGCTTGCGGGCATACGCGATCTCCTGATTACACACTTCGCTGATCAACGAGTTGCGGCTGACAACATTGACGACCGTTTCCGCGCGTTCAATCCCGTCGAAAATCTCGTTGAGCCAGTCCGCCGCGCGCGGAATATCCTGCCAGTCGATCCACACATCACGACCGGATTGTTCCAGCGCATTGGTCAACTGTTTGGCAAAAGCGGCATCCCGCCGGGAGTAGGAAATAAAAATATCTGCCATGATCTAAATCCGCGTCTGAACGGTAGAAAAACAGTATAGCGCGAATTATTCGAACTCGTGGACAATGGAAGCTGAAAATATGAGTAATCTAACTGCTCTGGCGCGGGATCAGATGATGCTGGAGCGCGCATGTAGATCCGTATCGGCCGAGTGGAGGCTAAGCCCGCATGCCAATTGAAGCCTACCGCAGCGAGCATCTTCCCGAACTGCAAATGCTCATCAACCAGCATGTGAGCGCAGTTGTGCCCGGTTGGGCGCTGCCCGCCGCGTATATTGAGCAGCATCTGACCCGCCATCCGCAGCAAATCACCATCGATCCGTGGGTGGCGGAACGTAAAACGTTGGTCGTCACGCAGCGTGGTCAGGCGCGGGCGGTCGCACACCTGCTGCGCTACGCCGACGATGACGGCGTGGGCAGCGATTATCGCGGCGCGGGCGATATCGCGTGGTTGTTCGCCACTCCCGAACATCAGGACGCGGCCTCCGCGCTGCTCGATGCGGCGCTGGCGCTCATGCAGGCGTGGGACGCGCCACGCGTGTTTGCGTGGGACAGCGGTCTACCCATTCCGGTTGGGGGCGTACCCGATGTGTGGGCGCATCTGGCGGAGGTGTTCACGCGCTCCGGCTTCACCCCGAACCCGGAGCGGAATGAAGCCTTATACGGCGGGTGGCTGAACTCGATTCCGCTCCCCGGTGACGCCCCGCTGGACGATCTGGTCATCCGCCGCAGTGTCGGCAATATCTGGGGGACGCGCTTTACGGCGTGGCACGGCGCGGAGGTGGTCGGGTGGTGCGAGTGCGTCGGCGATCTCAGCGAAGGCGGCGCGCTGCCTGCTCTGCGCGGGTGGGGTGAACTGGCGGAACTGTACGTCGAGGAAGCGTGGCGGGATCGTGGCCTTGGCGCGTGGTTGGTGCGGCACGCGGTCGAGTGGCTGCGGTTGGCGGGCTGTACGCGCGTGTTGCTCACCGTGGCCGCCGACGATGAATCAGCAGGCGCGGGCCGGTTCTATCGCCGTTTCGGGTGGGACGTGTTCACACGGATGCAGGACGGGTGGGCGCTGAAGTAAGCAGTCGACTTGCTGGAATGAAACCGATATAGATGTGGATTCTGGTTTTTGGGTTCGGGAGGCGCTTTGGACATTGTTCAATTCTGGCACCTGGTGGAAGCCACGAAAAGCGCAAGCGACAAGGCTGAGGACAAACAAGCCGAACTTCTGGTCAAAGAATTGGTGTCACGGCCAGTAGAGGAAGTTCTCGAATTTGAACGGATTTTTGCGGGCTTGGTGGCTCGGGCTGACCTCGATCATCTCAGCGATATTGCTGATTTCATCTATGGTGGTTTAGGGGACAGCGGTTGGTGGGATTTCCGAGCTTGGCTGGTGGGACAGGGGCGTGAAATCTACGAACGGGTGCTGGCTAAACCCGAAATTCTAGCGGATATCGTTCCTCTGAATGCACGACGTGACATCGTGGCTGAGCCGTTGATCTATGTCGGTCACAGGGCCTATCGGGAGAAAACCGGATCAGATCGCATGCCCGCCCTCCCGCCCCATCCATTTGAACCACTATCGAGAGGCGAAAGTCTTTGGAAAGTAAGCTCATCAACCGAAGACTATGTACGTCGCTTCAAAGATAAATATCCCCGGACTTGGTCAAAATTCAGCGAAGACAATACGAAATAGGGCCAGATCTATGTGTCTGCCCTTTTAGGTAGGGCGCACGCGCATGTGCGCCCCTACATCCGTTCGTGGATCAGCTCGAAGCGGGCATTTTCAAAATTTGATTTTGTTGCCGACTGACAGAATCAAAACGGGACGCCCCGCTTGAGCGTCCCGTGTCGCATCTCTCCTACCTACATCGCAGAAAGGACGACCGCCGTCCCCTCTGCGCTTAGCCTCTGGGGCTGTAGAAGGGGTTCTCCCGCACAATTAAAGCGGCCGCGTTGTTCGAACGCGAGTCGCTGATGTGGTCATACATAATACCGCGCACCCGGAAACCGTTTCGAATCTGCACGGAGAGCGTCGGGTCAAAGAGCTTGGCCTGATGCACCTGCAGAACATACTGCGCGATAGTCATTTGTTCCTTGTACTGCTCATAACCGGGGAACAGCGCTCCGGCCACTTCGCCGCGCAAATTCAGGCGGCGCACCAACTCACGGCGCGCGTCATACAACTTGCGTCCCAACTTCAACCCACGGTACTTCGGGTGGACGCTCATATCGGCGCCGTACAACCACTGTCCATGCGGCTCATGATTCGTGAGCCAGCCATCGGCAATGGCTTCCATGAAGGTGTGATGATTGTTGATGAAGTCGAAATTCGTGCGGAACGTGCTCGTCGAACCGACCGCGATTTCGCGACCGTTTTCGCGGACGAGCGCCACGATTTGACCTTCGGGGAACAGATCGAGGTGCTTGAGGTACTTCGGGACCGAAATCAGTTCGTCATCCACGAGCGTGGGGAAGGCCAACCGCTGAGCGTCCGCTAAAGCCTGGACGTGTTCCGGTCGGGTCTGCGTGATGATGACGTGGTGCGTGTGATGCTGCGGATGCGCATGGTGATTCGTGTGGGCGTGCGCGTGCGTATGCCCGTGATGGTGACCCGGCGGGTGATCCGTGTGTTGATCGTGGTGCGCGGGTACGAGATTGGTACTCATAGTATCAAATGCCTCCCATATACACTGCCTTCACTTCCTGATACTCCAGCAAACCTTCCTCACCACATTCCCGTCCCATGCCGCTCATCTTGACGCCGCCAAAGGGCATTTCCGGGGTGCTCGGAAGCCAGTCGTTAATCGCTACCATGCCAAACTCCAATCTCTCGTACATGTGAGTTGCCGTCTTCAAATCGTTCGTTTGCACATACGCGGCGAGTCCGTATTCCAGACTATTCGCCTGCGCAATTGCCTCATCAACATCCCCAAATGGGATGATCGGCATGACCGGGCCAAACAGTTCGTCCCGGTAAACCGGCATATCGGTCGTCAGCCCCGTGATCACGGTCGGCTGGTAGAAATAGCCGTGCTGTAGGTGATCGGGTCGCTTGCCGCCCGTCAGCACTTCCGCGCCGCTCTGGGCAGACGCCGCGACCATCGTATTCAGACGTTCGCGCTGCGTCGCGTTGATCATCGGCCCCATGTCGGTCGACATCTCCAGCCCGTTGCCGAGCGTGACTTCCTTCGCGAAGCGCGCCGTGTGCTCGATGAATTCTTCGGCGATGCGGCTGTGCACAAAGAAGCGCTGCGGCGCGATGCAGACTTGCCCCGCATTGCGCAGTTTGGCGTTGACCGCCTGCTGCGCCACGACTTCGACATTCACATCCGGGAAGATCAGCACCGGGGCGTTGCCGCCGAGTTCTAGCGATAACCGCGTAACCGTCTGCGATGCGCCGTCCATGAGCAGCTTGCCGACACGGGTGCTGCCCGTGAAATGCAGCTTGCGGACGCGGGCGTCCTTCAGGAAGACCTGTCCCATCGCCGCCGGGTCGCCGTTGATCACGTTGACCACGCCCGCGGGGATGCCCGCTTCGACGAGGGCTTGCGCATACATCATCGCCGAGCGCGGCGTGTATTCCGATGGCCGCCCGACGACGGTACAGCCCGCCGCCAGTGCCGCCGCCCACGCGCGGGCAAGGTTGTAAACCGGGAAATTCCACGCGGTGATCGTCGCGACCACGCCAATCGGCTGATGCACGACCAGCAGGCGGCGATCCGCGCGCCGTGCCGGGACAACGCGCCCCGACGAATGCTTGGCTTCTTCCGCGAACCAATCGAGCAGGTTCGCGCCCGTCTGCCATTCGGCGGAGGACTCGCGTAAGGGCTTGCCGCATTCTTGCGTGGTGATGACTGCGAGTTCGTCAATGCGCCCGCGGATCCATTGGGCGGCACGGTGGAGGATATCAGCGCGTTCGTAAACGGTTTTGCTCGCCCAGGCCGGGAAAGCCGCCGCAGCCGCATCCACCGCCGCTTCCGCATCATGCGCGTTGCCGAAGGGGAGTAAGCCGAGCGTTTCTTCTGTCGCCGGGTTGATTAGCTGCCAGGTGCCTTGATCGAGTGCATCGACCCATCCGCCGCCAATCAACTGCTTGAAGGTGAAGACCGTCATGTTATTCCATTGATTATATAGAATTGTGTCTTGAAGCCTATCTTAGCAGATGAACCCCTATTTTAGGGGGGATTTGCGAAGAAAATTCGGCGAGATGTACAAAAATTCTAACGTTATTTTGAGTGAATTGGTCGTATACTTCACAAGGTCGTTTTTTATTCAGCTTGTGAATAGTTTCGCGAAGGAGAAACCAGACGCCGATGAACACTGTCCGTATGGACGCCGTTTTAAACGACACCAATACCGTGACCCCTGCTCTTGTTGTAGACTTCGATATCATCCGCAATACGTACCACCGTTTCGAGAACGCCTTCCCCGGCGCCCATATCGATTACGCAGTGAAAGCCAACGCTCACCCGCTGATCATGCGCGAAGTGGTGGAGCTCGGCGGCGGTTTGGAAATCGCGTCACTGGCTGAATTGAATCGGGCTCTCGAAGTCGGCGCGACGGGTCAACGGATTATTTGCAGCAACCCAATCAAAAACCCGACCTTCCTCGCTCGGATGCAGAATGCGGGGGTGTACGCCTGCGTGGTCGACTCGACGCACGAGGTAGAAAAAGTCGCCAAGTTTGCCCCCGGCAGCCGCGTTTATGTCCGGCTGGCCGTGGATAACACCGGGAGCGTGCTCCCGCTGGCGGGCAAATTCGGCGTGGACGGCCAGACGGCGCTCGCCCTGTTTGATCAGGCGCGCGAGCTCGGTTTGCAGCCGATCGGTGTGTCATTCCATGTCGGTTCGCAGTGCCTCAAGGTCGCCAACTGGGTGAACGCGCTCAAGGCGTCCGGTGAAGTGATGCGGCAGGCGGCGGAACGCGGTCACGACCTGTATTTCGTCGACATCGGCGGCGGTTTCCCGGCGGGCCACTGGCACAACGCGGAAATCCCCTCGGTCGAAGAGATCGGCGTGGCGGTCATGCAGGCGGTCGCGGATTACATCCCGGCGCACCCGAACCTGATGCTGATCCTCGAACCCGGTCGCGGTCTGGTCGGCGACAGCGGCAAAATGATGGCGGAAGTCGTCGGCATCGCGCAGCGCGGCACGGATACCTGGCTGTATCTCGACGCAGGCGTGTTCAACGGCCTGATGGAAACCTACGAAGGCTTCCCCCCGGTCGTCGGTGTGCTGAATGGCGAAGGTCGCCCGATGCGTAAGTACACGCTGGCGGGGCCGTCGTGCGATAGCTGCGATGTGGTCGCGCGGCACATCGAACTGCCGGAAGTCGAGATCGGCGACCGTCTCGTCTTCGTGGATGCGGGCGCGTACACCAACGAATACGCGGCAGCGTTTAACGGTTTCCCCATTCCGGAATTCATTCCGCTGAATGTCGAGCAGATCATGTTCGAAGTGTACGTCGCGTAAAAAATACTAGCCTCACTCCCGACCCCTCTCCCAAGGGCGAGGGGCGGCTGAAATTCCAAAATAGAGGGCGATCCCGTATGGGATCGCCTTTTTGTTGGTGCTCAGACAACCAGACGTGCAAACCCTTACGCTATCTCTAATGCATATATACTTACACTTTAACAATTCCAGCTATTCAACTTCAACGAGGCCTTCAATGAGACGTTCAGTGTTCATCCTCACGCTGCTGTGCGGTGTGCTGCTGGTCAACGCGATCACGCCTGTGCAGGGTCAGATCAGCAGCAATGCGTTCACAGTGGACACGACCACCAACCCCGCAACAGCGACCCAACCGGATGGATCGAGTGCTGACATCGCCACCGACGAAACCGTCACCCTGCGCATCCAGTTTGTGCTCCCGGAGTCCACGACAATTTCGCTCAGAATCGATACGGCGTTTGGCGCCAATTTCACCTATGTCAGCAATTCTGCGCGTGTTTCGTATCTGGCCGGCACGCTGCCCAGCTTCAACGGGGACTTTTCCGGCATCCAAAACGAAGCGGAGCCGAGCTTCACGTTTCCAGCCTCCCGTGTGACGGTGGCCAGCAATACCCTATCCTTCGATTTCGGCAGCGTGATCAACAATGATGGGGATGGTAACGCCGAGAACATCATCATCGAATACGACCTGGTACCGGCGGTCGGCGCAGTGAGCGGGACGGCGGTCAACCTCACGTATACGCTTGTCATCGATGAGGGACTCCCGACCGAGGTGATCACGACTTCCAGTCAAGTCACGCTGAACCTTGTTGATCCTCCGGGCGTCACCGTGACGCAGTCGAGCGGCAGCACGGCAGTGACCGAAGGCGGCGCGACGGACACCTTCACCGTCGTACTGACCAGCCAACCCAGCGCGGATGTGACGATCACGGTCACGCCGGATGCTCAGGTGAATGTGGACAAGCCGACGCTCACGTTTACAACACTCGACTGGGCGACTGCGCAGACGGTTACGGTGACGGCGGTCAACGACAGCGTAGCGGAAGGCAGCCCGCACAGTGGCGCGATCACGTTTGCCGCAGCGGGGGGTGGTTACACGGGTTTGAGCATCGCGCCGGTGAGCGTGAACATCACCGACAATGACAACAACGGGGTCACCATTACCGAAAGCAGTGGCAGCACGGCGGTGACCGAAGGCGGCGCGACGGACAGCTTCACGGTCGTGCTGTCCAGCCAACCCAGCGCCGATGTGACGATCACGGTCACGCCGGATGCTCAGGTGAATGTGGACAAGCCGACGCTCACCTTTACAACACTCGACTGGGCGACTGCGCAGACGGTTACGGTGACGGCGGTCGACGACAATGTGGCGGAAGGCAGCCCACACAGCGGCGCGATCACGTTTGCCGCGGCGGGCGGCGGTTACACAGGTTTAAGCATCGCTCCGCTGAGCGTGAGCATCACCGACAACGACAACAGCGGAATCAACCTCGCGCCGCTTTCGTTCCAACTCACCGAGGGCTTAACGAACAGCTACTCGATCCGCTTGTTGACGACGCCGACCGTCGCGCCGATTACCGTGCTGGTCGAATTCCCGACCGATCAGGTGAGCGTCAACGGGAACAGCGCGCCGTTTACGCTCGACTTCAGCGATACGACGCCGCAGACGATCACCTTCAGCGTGCTGGCGAATTCTGCCAATAATTCCCCCCGCGAGATCACGATTTCGCATACGATCACCAGTTCTGGCGCGGCTGAGTATCCGCTCGGCGCGCAGGCGGTGGTCACGCTGGCGATTGATGAGTTGCCACCGCCGCCACCCTCGCCGACCTGCGCTAGTGAGAACTTCAGCACGGACGGAGTGGTGCGCACGGGCGTGCCGGATGGACTGGCGGACGCGATCAACTGCCGCGTGCTGTATCACAATGGCGGCGCAACCACCTGGTTAGGAAGTCCGCTGTACAGTGCGGCGAATCTGGGCGTGCCCGGGCTGCTCGATCTGGGCGTGCTGCAGGCCGTCGATATCTTCAGCCCGCCGCCCAGCAGTTTGACTTATTTCCAGAACGGGATCGTCGTGTGTTTGCGCGGCGAAGGCACGCTGATCTGGTTGGCGGCGCGCAATTCCCCGCGGAGCGCGGAGATCATCGGCAGCTACACCGTGCCGGAGTTCCCGAGCTTCACCTGTGCGTCACTATTCGAACCGGGGACGCTCATTCTGGTCAGCGTGGATCCGCTCACACGGTAAGCGTAGACAGCGCTTGCTGAGCATAACCGCCTCGGTAACTGCTGGGGCGGTTATAAGTTAAGTTAAAGACCACTGAAGAGCGATTTGACCGGCACGGCGAAATCGGGGAGCAGATCGAGCGTCAGTGTGTCGTTTTCGTTGAGGAGGATGCTGTCATCGGGCGTCAGAACTTCGATAATGCGCTTGGGCGTGTAAATCAGCACGACGACACGCACGTTGTTGGCGAGGTAGAAGTCGGCTTTGTCGAGCATTTCCTTGCGGCTGTCGTCGGGTGATTGAATCTCAACCGCGATGTCAGGCATATATGGGGCAGATCCCTGACGGGTAACCGGTCTCTCCATGTCCAGTACCACGGAAATATCAGGTAAGCGGACGTTGCTTTTGTCGGTTGTTGGTCGAAATGCGCCTTCAACCCCGGCGCGTCCAATTGGATTCTGTTCAAGATAGTTATAGAACTTGGCACCTAAGGCAAGAGCGACAATGGAGTGTTCCTGCGTCACCATTTTCTCGACGATCTCCCCGTTGATGAGCTCGAACAGGCGATCACGATTGTCGCGCTGGAACGCCTCGAATTCTTCGACTGTGTAGAGTTTGTTCTGGATAGCCATCGCTATCCCTCCTATACCCTGACAATGTTCATTATACGCGACAATCAGGCAGTCTGGAGGCGGTCACGTAGGAAATGCACGAGCACGGTGATGTTGTCGATCTCTGCCAGCGGGACGGACGCCCGGACCACCCCGTCAGCCTGCTTGAGATGCAGTGCGCGCGCCTTGACCTCCCACCCGCCGAACTGATCCCACGGCAAATCGCGGCTATCCGCGCGTAAACCCGTCGCGTTCAAGCTGATGTGCTCGCCGAAGGGGATGCTTTCGCCCGCCGCGAGCTTGCGCTCGAAGCGGGGGATGAGCACGCGATCCACGCGCTGGTTGAGCTGTTCGCCCAACTGCGCGACGCGGATATACAGATTGGAAATGGTGAAGGTTTCGCCCGCCAGCGTGTGCACGGTAAAACGGTAGATCGTGCGGCGGAGCAAGCCGCCAAAGTAAGCTCGGCGCTCCGCGCGCAGGCGCAGCGCGTCGATCTCCTCATAGTGGAAGAAGATAGTCTGCGAGCCCTCGCGATAGCTGAAGCCGCGCTCAAACACGACGATTTCGCGATTCCAGATGTGCAGAATCGACCAGCCCACCGTCAGCACGATGATCGCGATCAGGATGATGGTCAGCGGCGGCGCCCACCACGTATCGAGCGTGGCGAGCGTCGCGTTGAGCGTGAGATAGGCGATGCCGTCGATGAACCCGCCGATGATCAGCGGGCGCAAGCGATTACTCGGATGGTTCGAGATCACCGCGCCCAACACCGGATCGGGTGGGATGGGCGCTGCTTCGGGCGCGGCGTTGAGCGGTTGGGTCATCCGGCCACCGGTTGTGAGACGGTCAGATTATCAAACTGAATGATCGTGCCGAGACGATCCGCGGCGCTGGCGGCCAAGCCGACCTGCCCGTCGCGGTAGGTGTCATCGGTCGCTTCGCCGACGAACGTCCCGTTGACGTAGAACGCCAGATAATTCCCCACACACACCGCCCGGAGCGTGTTGGTCTGCATGCCCTGCTTGATGGCATCGCTGGCCGTCCAATTGACCAGCGGTGTGAGGTTGCGCCCGCGCGCCCGCATGATCGAAAACTGGCCGCCGCCCTGAATGAGGAACAGGTAGCCATCGCCTTCATTGCGCGGATCAGCGGGGAGAACTTCAGGTTCGGTCGTGGCTTCCGCGGTCGCGATCTCTGTCGCTTCGGCAGTGGCCTCCGCAGTCGCTTCCAGCGTAGCTTCCGCCGTAACGTCGAGCGTAGCTTCGGCGGTCGGCTCGGCGAGGATGGCGGCGAGCGTTGGGTCGGCGGCGGCGGGCTGGCCGACCGTCCCGCGCACGCGGCACATCAGGCCAAACGCATTCTGATTCGGCTCGGTCATCTGCTCAATATCCGCTTCGACAATAACATCGGCGTAGGTCGCGCCCCACTGCCCCCACCACAGCGTGTTGTCGCCTTGCAGCACTTCGATGCGATACGCGCCGTCCTCGATCAGCAAATTCGCCGCGCCAGAGTAAATGCCTTCTTCAAAGGTGCCGGATTCGGCGAAGGCGTAGGCGGCGTATTCTTCGCCTTTGGAGAAGCTGCGGACAGCCTGCGCGCCGCTGCACGCGGCCAGAGCGAACATCAGCATGAGCAAGAGAGCGAGAGCATTCTTCATTGTCGTTTTATCCCTGAATCCAGCATAACTGTAACACAATACCCGAATTGCCGCCGAAGCGTTCAGAAGAGCAGCGATGAGCAGTTCGCGGTTCCCGAAAAGCGCGGTGAAGCAGCGGCATTTCAACTATATCGCCAATTGAAATGGGATCGGTTTTTCTATCTTGAAGTCCTAACCTCTGCGCTTGAACTGTCGCTGAATTCAGCGGGAGACAACATCGTCTGCCGAAACGTATACGTTTTTGTAGGGATGCGCTTCTGCGCGTCCGTTTTACCCACAATCCGGCGGACGCCCCGTTGGGCGTCCCTACTCGCAGCCAGCCAGCGAACCGCTGAGGAGGCGTAGAGCAGGCGTCGTGTGGATATGTTAGAATCTGGTTCAATCAATATTCGCGGAAGGATGGGAAATGTCCACCGAACAAGCATTTCAAGCACAAGCCCTCCATCAAGATACACTGCTCGATAAGCAGAACGTCGTCGGCGTCGCCGTCGGCTACAAGAATGCGACCGGCGAAAACACGGGCGATGTGGCCGTGGTGGTGCTGGTCGAGCAGAAGAAACCTCTGGCTGCCCTGACCGCGCAGGATGTGATTCCCAAAGAGCTGGAAGGGATGAAGACGGATGTGGTGGAGGTGGGCTATCTGCGCGCGCAGCAGACCGCGCGCGACCGCTACCGCCCGGTGATCCCGGCGGGCGTAACCATCGGACACTACAAAGTCACGGCGGGGACGCTCGGCGCGGTCGTCAAAGACCGTACGACAGGCGCCACCCTTCTCCTGAGCAATAATCATGTGCTGGCGAACAGCAACGACGCGCTGATCGGCGATGATATTTTGCAGCCCGCGGCGATGGACGGCGGGCATCTCCCCGCCGACGTGGTCGCCAAGCTGGAACGCTTCGTCAAACTGCGCTACACCGACGAGACGACCACGCCCCCGCCCGTCGTCACGCCCCCCCCCACGCCGCCGCCCACTAATCCGCCGACGAACCCGCCCACGACCAACACGGGCTGCGATATCGTGTCACTGGTTGTCACCGTGGCGAACGCGCTGGCAGCGCTGCTCGGCTCGTCGCAGCGCGTCACCACGACGACGCTTTCGGCAGGGTCGCAGACTGCTGGCGGGATCGCCGTGCCTGCGCCTGTCACCGGGACGGCGCTAGCGGTGCCGGAGAATCGGCTCGATGCGGCGCTCGCGCGTCCACTGGATGCGAGCATGTTCTCGTCAAACATTCAGACGATTGGCGTGGTCAGCGGCACGAAAGAACCCGTGCTTGGGATGCGTGTGCGCAAGTTTGGGCGTACGACCGAATACACCGAAGGTAACATCACGCTGATCAATGCGACTGTGAATATCGCCTACAACACGGCGGCGGGCGCGAAGACCGCGCGCTTCGTCGGACAGACGATCACCGAGGCGATGAGTCAGGGTGGCGATTCGGGGTCGCTGATTGTGGACGCGACCGAGAACAAGGCGGTCGGCTTGTTGTTCGCCGGGTCCACGCTGGCGACGATTTTCACGCCGATCACGGTGGTCCTGAGCGAACTCAACATTGTAATTTAGCCGTTAGCGCTTAGCGGTTAGCATTTAGCGAGTACACAGTGCGCGACTTCAAAACGCTTATCGTCTGGCAGAAAGCCCATCAGCTAACGCTGGCGATCTATGCAGCTACCGGGGCATTTCCGCGGGATGAGGTCTACGGTTTGACGAGTCAGATACGCCGCAGCGCCGCCTCTATTCCAGCGAACATCGCTGAGGGCTGTGGTCGAAATGGCGATATCGAGATGGCGCGGTTTCTGCAAATTGCGATGGGGTCAGCAAGCGAGCTTGAATATCATTTGTTGTTGGCGCGGGATTTGGGATATATCACAGGCGATGTACACACGAATCTCGACTCCGCGCGGGTAGAAGTCAAGCGAATGCTGAACAGCTTCATTTCTACAGTTCGTCACGGAGTCAAAGGCTAACGGCTAAGGGCTAATTGCGATCAGCTAGCAGCGAAGGAGCGTTAACATGTCCCAGAATGATGTCAATCAGCAGCTGCAGCGCGCCGCCGACGCGCAGCAGAAGTACAGCGACTATTTGATGGGGCTGCCGCACGTGATCGGCGTGGCGGTCGGGTACACCTCGCGTCATGGTCAGCGGGAAGCGGAGATCGGCCTGATCGTCATGGTGGACGAAAAGCTGCCTGTCGCGCAGCTTGCCGAGAGCGAGATCGTACCGCGGCAGTTGGACGGCGTGCGCGTCGATGTGCAGGAGACGGGTGCGTTCAGCACGTTTTGATGAACCGCATTCTGGCGAGGGGACAGGTAATCAAGACTGTGAACTGTGAACTGTCCACTGTAAACTTGCAGCGTTTCGAATTAAGGAGTTTTAGCCTATGAAGCGACAGATGCGGTTGGCTGCGTGTCTGCTTTTGCTGGTGGTTGGGCTGGCAGCCTGCAACCTGAATCAGTCGCAGGTGACCTCAACCACCGTCAGCGGCAATCCCGAAGTGCGGATCGTCTCGCCGCTGCCCAACGCGACGTATCTGGAAGGTGTTCCCGTCAACATTGTGGCGAATGTGAGCAACGCGGGGACGGACATCGACCGCGTCGAAGTGCTGGTCGATGGGTCGATTGTGGCGACGCTGGCGCAGCCGAATGACAGCGGCGCCGTATCGTTCAGCGTGACGCACGGTTGGTCAGCGGCGGGCATCGGCGCGCACAGCATTGACGTGACCGCGTTCCGCGCCGATGGATCGAGCAGCGCGCCCGCTGCCGTGAATATCACGGTGGTGAATCGAAACGCGCAGCCCACGGCCACCAACACGAATAATCCCGCGGCACTACCCACGGTGACACCGCGCACGACACTACAAGAGGCAACCGTCTCCGGTGGCCAACCGACGACCGCGCCGCAAACAAGTAATGCAACATCGTCTGTGCCAACCGCGAACATCACCCAGGGGGTGAATGTCCGCCGTGGCCCCGGCCTCGCGTTTGATCCGCCGATTGGCGCGTTCGCGCCCGGCCAGACCGCGGAAATCCTCGCGCTGAACACGGCGGGCGACTGGTACAAAGTCCGCTATGGCGGCGGTGAAGGCTGGGTCTTCGCGCAGTTGGTGCAGGCGACCGGCGACCTGAACAGCCTGCCGCGCGAAGCCGGACCG
>JAYRZU010000039.1:0-4542 GCA_041916315.1 Anaerolineae bacterium | reverse complement strand
CGATAGCGAACAGCAGCCACGCTTCCACATTCAGCGTCCCGGTGACCGCCGCCCACCCGACCAGCACGGGCATCGCGCCTGCCCCGCCCCCGATCAAAATATTCAGAACGGTGTTGCGCTTGAGCAGCACCGTGTAGATGACCACATAATAGAGCGAACCGCCGAGGGCCAGCCCCGCCGCCAGCCAGTTGACGAACACGCCGAGGATCAACACCGACCACACGATCAGCGCCACGCCGAAAATCAGCGCGTTGTTGGGCGACACGCGCCCCGACGGAATCGGGCGGCGCGCCGTGCGCGTCATTTTGGCATCCATGTCGCGATCATAATATTGGTTGATGACGCTTGATCCACCCGCGGCCAGTGCTCCACCGATGATCGTAGGCACCAACACAGCGAACGACGGCGCGCCTTCCGCCGCAATGAACATGGCGGTCACGGTCGTAAACACCAGCAGCAGCACAATGCGCAGCTTGGTCAGCTCAAGATAAGTCCTGAGAGTGTCGCCGAAACTCGTCGGTTTCATCGGCTCGCTTGGGAAGACGGTTGCCATCCAACCTCCGGCTGATTATTCGTACGATTGTTGATCGTTTCTATTGCGCTGAGCGCGACGAGCAGCGCCCAGGTGGCCGCTGCAAACCCGACATGCGCCGCGCCCCACAACGGAGAGGCTGCGGTCAGCACGAACAGTGCGCCGATGGTGGCTTGCGCCAGATACATGACCAGCGCCAGAAGCGCCAACCGCCGCACTGGCCCAGCCTGCCGGACGCGCCACGCCGACCACACCAGCATCGCCAGTGAAATACCGAGCGCCGCGACGGAATAGCGGTGTGTCATGTGAATGATCTGGAGCTGCCCCTGATCCAACGGCAGTACCGAACCGTTGCACAGCGGATAATCGACGCAGGCGAGCGTCGCGCCGCTGCCGCGCACCAGTGCTCCAGTCAAAATGATGACCAGCGACAGGGCCGTCGTGATATAAGTCAGGGTGGTGAAACTATCCCGCTGATTATCCGGCTGCGACGGCTGTTTGTAGGTCGCGATGATAGCGGCGACCAGCAGCGCGCCGAGCAACAGCATAGCGGTGCCCAGATGCAGGGTGACGAACGTCGGCGGCAGGTCAAACACGACGACAATCGCGCCGAGGCCGCTTTGCACCGCGAACAGCACCGCTGCGATTACCGTGAAGGTGAGCGCCGCGCGCTTCTGCTTGCGGTACGCGCGGATGGCAACGACTAGCGTCCCCAACCCGAACACACCGATCAACATGGCGAACAGGCGGTGCAGCCACTCGATCCAGGCGGTGAGGTTATCCAGCGGCGGAATCACCGTGCCATTGCACAACGGCCAGTGATTACCACAGCCCAACCCGGAATCGGTAACGCGCACGACCGCGCCAAAGACGATCAAACCAACCGTTAACAGTGCTGTCGCTAACGCTAAACGTGGGAACAAACGACTTTGCATTCCAATTAACCCGCAGATGCCAGAAACATAGACTTGAGGAACTGATGAACCGCGAAACCGACCTGCGTGGCGACCACGCGGCCAATGACCTTACGGTTGCTTAGCCGGGGTCGTCGTTGCGGCTGCGCCTTCGGCCTTGGCGCGGCGCACACCGCGATCCAGCAACCACAGGATAATCGCCAGCGTCACAGCAATGCCAATCAGGTTGAAGAGCAGGAAACCGATCAGCGCGAACAACTGATTCGCCTTCCACTGGGTCATCACCGTGCTGGATGCCTCCGGACTGCCGACAATTTGCAGCACGGGGAGCACGCCGCCACCGTCATTGGCGATTAACAGCGAGGTCAAGCCGCCACCGATCAGGAGAAGCAGGAGCAGACCGATCACTAAGCCAAACCGCTTCACACTACGCCTCCACTATTTGGATGTCTGAAAAGAACTCGTTGATTGTACAGTTTTGAACAAAGACCTGCAAGCAGGAGTCAGCCGCGCTTTGGCGCTCCTGCCGAATTTACTCGCAGCTCGCGCCGCGTGCCCGGGGCAGTGTGACGAAGAAGGTCGTGCCCTCGCCGAGCGCGCTTTCCAAAGTGATCGTGCCGCCATGCTTTTCGATCACCGCTTTGACGATCGACAGACCCAAACCGGTGCCTTCGATGTGTTCATGGCTGTGCGAGCGCACGCGGTAGAAACGGTCAAAGATGTACGGTTGATCCTCTGGCGCGATGCCGACGCCCGTGTCACGGATCGTCAGATGCACATGCGCTTCCGACTTCTTGGCCGTCACCCACACGCTTCCGCCCTGTCGGTTGTACTTGATCGCATTGTTGACGAGGTTCAGGATTGCTTGTTCAAGGCGGCGACCTTCCGCGGGGATGACGCCCAGATACGGCTCAATTTCCAGATGGCAGATGATTTCCCGCCGCGCGGCCATATCTTCGAGTACCGAGACCACTCGCGTGAGGAGCGCCGCCACGTCGCAGTCAGCGCATTGCAGCGGACGATCAGCGTCGATCCAGGAGAGTTCGAGGAGCAAACCGACGAGCTGTTCCATGTGTTTGAGGCTGTTCAACGCGCGTTCGCTGAACTGCTGCTGGCGTTCGTTCAGTTCGCCAACCTGTTCGATGAGTTCCAGGTAGCCTTTGACGGAGGTGATCGGGGTTTTCAGGTCGTGGGCGATGACGCCGACAACTTCAGTCCAACTGCTTTCAGACATGGTCTAGACTTCACTCTTCGATGGACACAAGAGATTGGGGAGCGTATTCAAGGCACGCGCCAGACGGGTACCATGCCACGTCAGCAGCGAACCATCGACTAATCGAATATCCTGGTTACGCGCTGCCGGAACATCCAGCGCGGCAAACACGGGGATGTGACTCGCATTGAAGGCAAATGGTTCGCTCGGCAGCAGAATCACGTCGGGTTGTGCCGCTTCGACTTCGGCGAGCGTCACACGGGGATAGCGCGTATCCCGTCCTACCACCCGAGGGTCGTCCGCGTTGAGCGGTTCAGTCTGGCCGAGATCCGCTGCCACCGGATACAGCCGGTCGCGGTCGGCAAAGACGTTGGTCCCGCCGCACACGCGCAGCAGATCATGCGCGAAGGTATCAGCATTGAACGTCATCAGCGGGTCATACCAAATAGGCACGAAGACTTTGCACTCCGGCTGTTCCATGCGTTCCAACCAGTCGCACAGCCATTCGGTCGAGCGAATGCGCTCCACCATGGACGGTTCATCGAACACGTACATGATATTCCACAGCAGGTTGAAGGCTTCGCGGACGCTCTTGGGGAAAGTCACCCATACGGGGATGCCAGCGGCTTGCAGCGCCAGCACATCAGCTTCGCGGTTTTCTTCCTGATTGGCAATGACAAGATCCGGGCGCAGCGCGATGATCTGCTCCACATCCGGGTTCTTCGTCCCGCCGATGCGCGGCAGGCGTGCGACCTGTTCAGCAGGATGGACACAGTAATCGGTGATGCCGATTACCCGGTCGCCGACGCCGAGTTCAAACAGCGACTCGGTTACGCTCGGGACAAGCGAAACCACCCGCTGCGGCGGTGTGCTGACCGGAGCTTCCATCGTATACCGGTATGTTCCATCCTGCTGCATACGCTCAACTTATCGCTGCACTAATTGATCACGTTCCGGGCCAACACTCACCGTATTGACCGGAATTTCGAGCAGTTCCGCAATGCGGTCAATGTACGCCCGCGCTGCCTTCGGCAAATCGTTCCATGTGCGCGCGCTGCCCAGCGGCTCATCCCAACCGGGGAGGGTTTCGTAGACCGGCTTGACGCGCATCTGTTCGGCAGTCGTCACCGGAATACTATCCAAAATTGTACCATCGATCTCGTAGCCAGTAGCAACCTTGAGTTCTTTCAGACCACTTAACACATCGAGCTTGGTCAGCACCAATTCGGTGAAACCGTTCACATCGCGCGCGTACTTGAGAATGAGCATGTCCAGCCATCCGCAGCGACGGGGACGCCCGGTCGTCGTGCCGAACTCATCCCAGAAGTTCTCCCCTGTGCCGCGCAAACGCGACGCCAGATCGCCTTCAACTTCGGTTGGGAACGGGCCAGAGCCGACGCGCGTGCTGAAGGCTTTCGCCACGCCCACCACGCGATCCACCCAGCGCGCGCCGATCCCTAACCCGGTCAGCGCCCCGCCGACAGTCGGCGACGAGCTGGTCACAAACGGGTAGTCACCGTGGTCAATATCGAGCATCGTACCCTGCGCACCTTCGCATAGAATAACCGCACCTTCACGCAAACGCGCATTGAGATACGCCGAGGTATCCGCGAGATACGGCTTGAGCTTATAGGCCGCATCAATATATTCCTCCGCCGACTTCTGCGGGTCGAGCGGATCGTTACCATCGCGCACGAGGCGTTCATTGGCCGCGCCCGTGTGCTTATACAGCGCGTCGGCGAACCCTTCCGGATCGGCCATTTGTCCCGCGCGCAGCCCCGAGCGATTCGTCTTATCGGTGTACGCCGGGCCGATGCCGCGCAGCGTCGTGCCGATCTTGTCTGCGCCGCGTGCCTTTTCTGCCGCCGCGTCCAGCGCGATGT
>JAYRZU010000038.1:0-41763 GCA_041916315.1 Anaerolineae bacterium | reverse complement strand
GCTTGAACCAGAACAGCGCGGTTATGGGTTCGGCGCTCATCGACCGTCTCGAAGTCAAGCTGACAATTGATGCGCCGATCACGGCGCTGACTGCACCGCTGAGCATCTTCCGGGCGCGCTCACTCGGCGTGACGACGGCAGGCACGCTCGGCGCAGACGCCGATCAGGTAGATTCCGCGTCAGCGCCATCTGTGGGCGACGCCGTCGTGATCGCCAATGCCGGCGGGACGCGGGTCGCCGCCATCGTCAAGGAGCGGACGGGCAATGTGTGGCGCGTGGATCGACCGCTGCAGCCAACGCTCGGTGCAGCGGGCGCGGCGATCACCTGGGAACGGCTTTCGGTCGTGCTCACGCCGATTGGCAGCAAAGCGGGTGCGCTGGAAGCGGACGCAACGCTGATCTATACGGCGGTCGCGTCGCGGACGGCGCCGACCAGCGATTTCGTCGTCGTGCGCGACACGGCGGGCGTACAAGCGGTGCGTGCCGTCAGCGGGGCGGTCTACGATGCGATTGTGCTGGCGACGCCGCTCCCCGGCAACACCGCGAACCCTTACAGCATCGAACGCTTCGGCTTCACCGCACCGGATCGGAATAATTTGACGATTGCGCGCGGGCAGTCGTTCATCCTCAACCCCGCTGTACCGAATGATGCCGTCGCGCTGTTCTTTCATCAGTATGTCGGCGGCGTTATGGCGACCGGAAACACGGTTAGCCAGCCGGGCGTTGGCGCGATCCAGTTCGCCGTGAACGGCACGAAAGCCACGGCGAACGTCGCGGGGCTCACGTTGGCCGGGCACAACGCGCTGCGACCGAGCGCGATTGTCGGCTTCACCACCGGCACGACGACCACGCCCGCGCTCATCACCAAAGTGCGCGTGAGCGTCACGCTGGATCGTCAGCTCACCTTGGCGGCCAACGGTCTCGAAGTAGTGCCGTTGAGCGCGGTCGGGTGGCGCTATGACGGCGTGCCGCTCCCCGTGCCGGGCGGCAGTCTGACGGCGGCGGTGGTCACCGTCAAGCCGCGCACGTCTGTTCCCGCGGCGAATACGCGTGTACAAATGCCGCGCTTTCAAGTCGGAGACTTTTTACGCATTGATTATGGCGCGGCGGGTGGCAACCGGGTGTTCCGGGTGGGCACTGTGGTCGGGGATGCGATCCCGGCTGTCGATGGCCTGACGCTCGGCCTCTCGGACGATCTCGCGCCCGCGGCTTTGCCCGCGACCGTCACCGTGCAGCGTATGGAACCCGGCGCGCCGTTCCCGGCCACGGGCGGATCGCGCATCGGCATTCGCGGATCGGCCATTCCGACCGCGGGCACAACCACCAACCGCGCCGCCTTTGATGTGTGGGCGGGCGATACGCTTGGCGTCAACCAGACGATTGCCATCGTCAACGGGGCGCTGGCGCACCCGGCGGTCATCACGGCCATTGACAGCATTGAAGTGGAATTTGCGGCGCTCACGCCGCTGGCGAATGGTAACTACACCATCAGCGCGGATGCGCCGGATCGCGTGAGCACAGTACCCGGATTTGTCCGCGAAGGCTCGACGATTGTTGTGACGCGGCAGGATCTGGTCAACGACACGCTGCGTCTGGTGCTGGCCGTACCGCTCAAAGAGGGCGCGGCGCGCGCGGATGGCAGTCTGACAGGCGGCACGGTCGTTGTGCCCGATGAAGATGACGACCGCGAACTGACGCGCCTCGACAGCCTGAAGGCGCATGAACTGACGCACACGCGCCAGTGGTCGATGGTCGGCCCGTTGATGTTGTTTGGCTTCCCAACTTTCATTCTTGAAGGGATTGTCGAGGCGGCGACCGAGGTTGAGATGCCGGAATTCTCGGCATATGTCTCGGCAACGTTGGTGCCACAAGGCAGCGTGCGCCTGCTGCAAATCGGCGCGTCGGGCGCGATTGATTTCAAAGAAGGCGACAAGGTGCAGATCAGTTGGGCGTCGGCGCAGCCGAACGGCGCGACGGCGGCCAACGCGGGGATTCCGCGCACCATCACCTTGGGGCCGGAAGAGACGCCCGATTCTAACTTGTTCCGCGTCATCCTCACGCGCGACGTAGTGCCTCTGGAAGTGGTCAACGCACAGGTGCGTCGTCAGCGGGCCGACACCGATGCCTGGGCGCGCACCTTCGACGTGCTGCAGGTCATCTCGGCGGGCGGGTTGATGAATTTCCTCGGCGGCGCGGTCTACGGCGGCCTGTTCAATCTGATCGGGCGCGGGGTCTATGCGTTGGTCCGCCTCATCGGTGGGCAGGGCAAGACGTATCCGGCCACCGTGGAAGGACTCGCCGATGATGCCGGTAAGCTGCTGCGCGTCACCGATGCAGATGGACGCAGCGCGCTGGAAGGTGCCTCCCGCATCATCGTCGAAAAGGGCGACAATAAGTTAGTGCGCTCCGTGGTGCGCATCAGTGGGGAAGTCGTGACGCTGACGGACGCGCTCGATGTCACAGGTGAGGTGCGCGTCGCGCCGTATTCGACATTCCGACCGGACAGCACCTTTGACTGGCACCAATACTATCCGGCGACCATTCCTGATTTGAGCCGTCCGGCAACCGTGCAGATCGACCCCGCCAGCCCCGGCGATACGCTGTCGCTCGATCCGTTTGATCGCGTGCAAATCGTACGCGGCGCACAGACCTATGGGCGTATCGTCACGGCGGTGTCGGGCAATCTGGTTGATCTGAACGAGACCCTCCCCGGCACAGAGACCCCGTTCCGCATCGCCAAAATCGGCGAAACCGACCCTATCGGCAACTTTGACAGCGTGCTCATGACCAATGAGCTCGGCATGGATTGGCTCAAATGGGTGTTTGACCCCTATTCGCAGCTCCAATACGATTTGCAGCCCGACCCAACCTCGTTTGCAGGAGTTTTGGCGCGCATCGGGCGCTATGCCTTCGGCGCGCAGTCGTGGAGCTTCATCTGGGCGTCCGTGCTGACGATTGACCGCGTGCATCAGGCGGAACATCTGGCGCGTATCGAACAGGCAGCGTCGAGCAACAGTGGCGATACCTATTCGCCGCTCGGTCGGCTGCGTGAAGAGATCGCCGTCGTCGGCGATATCGCGCGCTACTGGCAGGTGCCGCTCGGCGGCGCGCGCGAGTTTGATACCTATGTCGCGCCGGGCGACACGACGCCGGGGAACTGGCTGATGAATGGCGCGACGAATGCGCCCGGCTTGCAGGATGCGCCGGGCGTCAATTTGCAGGATACGCCGCGCGTCATGACCTCGCTGCGCGACGCAACCGACGCGGAAGATGGTGACATCAACCTCAATGATGATGTCCGCTCGGATGGCACAGCCGATCCCGGCCATGATGTGCCCGACGTCTTGTTCGCGAAGCTGGCGGCTGATCCAACGGTGACGGCGTCAACCGATCCCGATGGCTTTATGCCCGCCACGCGTGGCTGGATTCCGACGACGCCGCGCATGCAGCGTTCGACCGGGATGTACGTGGCCTTCAGTCGACCCGGTAAGCACCGCGTCACCGTGCGCAACAATGTCCGTGATCAAGCTGAAGCGCGGGAAGCGCAGGAAAAGGGCAAAGGACGGCAAACGCTCTGGTATGACAAAACAGTTGCAGATGTTGTGGTCGCTGTGAATGGTCAAGCCATCACCGCGGGCGCAACCGTGACGTTCGTGCAGACGCAGCGCGCGCGAATTGCCGTCCTCCCGAACACGGCGCGGCGCTACGCGGTCACTCTCCAGCGGCAGACGGGTGGGGAGGTGCTGCGCGCGCCCGACGCCAACGATCCGCTGGTGATCGAAGCGGGGCGCGTCAACGGGACGGAAGATGTCGAGATCAGCCGCCTGTACGCCTTCAACACGACGACCGGGCGCTACGATCATCCGGCGTTGGCGCGGCACAGCGTCCATCTGCCCGCCGACCTGCATATTCCCGTGCGCTTATTCAGCATTGAGGTGGTCGATACGCTGCCTGTGCGCCGGGCCTTGACGCTGAATCCCGCCGATGTGATCACCGAACTGTCGGTGAACGGCACGGCATTCCTGCTGGTGCCCGCGACCATTGGACCGCAGGGCGCGCGCATCACATCCGCGACGGCCGGAGGCGCGGCGGTGCCGATTGCGCCGCTGCAAGCGTTGATTCAACCGGCGCCCGCCAGTATACCCGCCGATGTTCAGGTGTTCGTCGCGACCGGCGGCGTGATCCAGTTGAACTTCACGCCTGCTCTGAACGTGACGGCGGAGACGGACATCGAGATTCAGGTGGAAGTCGGCGTGGGTACGTTCGCGCAGTTGAAGGCGACGCTCAAACTTAGACCATAGTCCTAATGGCGGCGACATGTCTGGGCTAGGGACGGTATAGCAGATGTATTCATCAAAGTGGTAAAGGAATTTGCGATGAGTCATCTGTCAAAGCGACATAGTGTTCAGGTGCTGCTGCTGGTTGTCAGCTTGCTCACCCGCGTGTGGACGGTCTGGGGACAAGGGGAAACGGTCACCGTCCCCGACTTGACCGGACTGTCCGTCCCCGTCGCCGCCGCGCAGTTGAACGCCGCCGGACTGAGGCTCGGCGGTCAAGAGGTGATCCCGTGGTCGGAGAGCAGCGGCCTAGCGGCAGGCAGCATCAGTACGCAGGATGTGGCAGCGGGACAGACAGCCGCCGCCGGCACGGCGATCAACGTGCAGGTGCTGGCTTCGCCGAATGTCACGCTGATCTACGATGAGAACGACCTGACCATCCTCAACCGCACCGGGCAGGATTTACCCTTTGGTGGGCTAAGCTTTGAAGTGGCTGACGGAGTGACGCCCGCCGCGTTTCAAGCGACGCGCTGGGCGGGCGGTTTGCCGAATGGCCGCTGCGCGCAGGTGTGGTCGGTGGTGCGCTATGAGGCGAAGGCCGTTGACGGTTGCGACGGTATCGCCAACTGGCTGACGACCAACAATCCGGGCGAGCATTTCTGGACGCAGCTCAATGGCGTGAATCGCTTCCGGGTCATGCAGAACGGTGTAGAGCGCGGTGCGTGCGCGTCCGCCGCGGCAGGCACCACGCCGATTACGTGCAGCTTCTATATCCCCGCGGCCAGCAGTTCGGATGTCACTGAGTATATCTATCTGGCCTATACGCCGGGGCGGCTGGCGATCATCAACCAATCCCCAAATCGCTGGATGCCGCTGGCGGGAACGGTCGCGATCAACAATAACCCGAACTTGACTCCGCCCGGGCAGGGCGTGCTGCTCGGCGACCCGGCCTTATATGCGGTCTTGAACCCAGTCGCGGATGTCACGCGGCTCGCGCCGGGTCAGTGCGTGCTGTTCACCGACTCGACCGGACTGGAAGCCGACAACCTGCCGCAGCCCTGCACGGTGATCGCGCGGCTGGACATCGGGCAGTCATTGGTGTTCTGGGGGGCAGATTTCAACATCGTTAGCGTGATCGACGGCCAAACGCGGACGTGCCGCGCGGCTGCGGCGGATCGCCTGACGATCTGTGTGATGCCGCGTTAGTGCGGCTGACAAATCTGTTGTATAAGGGCGCACGGCCGTGCGCCCCTACGGTTCCTATCTCAGAGTGGAATGCTTAATCATCATCGTCGTCATGGCCGCGTCCGCCACCTTCGCAGCGCCGCCGCCAGCCGTTCGCGGGCGCCCACGGCGGCGGGCCGTTTGAACAGTCACCGTTATCGCGCCACACGTCGCCATCCACGTTGATGACCACATCCACATCGACGACTACGACGAAGATCGCGATCACGATCAGGCTTTGCTGATCGTCGTCGAGCCGAGTATCGCCTTCGACGCGGATGAAGTCACCGATCTGAATGACGTTGAGAATGGGATCATCGGCGTTGATCTCGATATCAATATCGTAAATGGTGACGATGTTGGCGTTGATGATCTGCACCGGGCCTTCGATGATGATAGTCACGGGCAGCGATGTGGCGCCGCCGAGGTAGCTGGCGGTGTCGCTGTCGGTCACGGTGACGCTGTTGAAGCTGGCTGTCACCGTCGCCGTGTTGGTATGCTGACCCTCAACCGCCGGGATGGGGCCAATCACACACTCGACGCTGGCGGCGGGTTCAAGGGTGGCGGGCAGCACACAGGTGGTGGTCGCCAGTGTCGTATCAGTCAAGGTGAGCGCGGTAAGCGGCACCGTGCCCGTATTGGTGATGACGAACCGGAACGAGACGTTGCTTCCGACGATGACCTGTGGACCGGGCGCGGCGTCGACATCGGCCCAGGTCGCGCCGTCCGTCATGACGTACTTTTCGATGTCGATAGCCGGACGGTCGCCGCCGAAGTAGTTCGCGCCGTCGCTGTCCGTCACCGATTGGCCTTGGTAGAGCGCGGTGACGACCGCCGTATTGGTGTGCTGACCCGCCACGACGGGCTGTGCGACCAGCGTGCACTCGAAGAATGAGCCGGGTTCGAGCGTGGCGGGGATGGTGCAGGTTGTCAGCGCGTAGACGGTATCGGTCAGCGTGACGTTGGTCAGCGGGACGCTGCCCGTATTGGTCACGACGAAGCGGAACGACACTTGTGCAGCCAGCGGGACGGTTGGCCCCGGCAGGCCATCAGCGTCTTGCCACGTGATGCCATCGACCGAAATGAACTTCTCTACATCGATGGCTGGCGTGGGGGTGGTCTGCGCGGATGTCGACACAAATGGGATGACTACGCTTAGAATTGTCAGGATCAACACCAGCAGTTGACCCGATTGCTTATGAGGACGGATAGCCAATTTCTCCTCCATCACTAAACGAACGCGTTACACAACATAAACCGCGCGTTTTTCACAAATGTTGCAGCCAAAATAGGTGAACTTGAGGAGATTGGTACTATTCTGCTACGCTCAGTGGGGGATGTGGTAGTCATTTGAGGGGGTGAGCCGGGACATCGATAGGACATCCCAGCTCTGGTCTGCTCTGCTTACGACAAATACTGTGCCACACCCGCTTTGAGGAACTCGTAACCACCGCGAGCGATCTCTTCAGACGATTGGAGCGGCGGACGCCACAAGCAGGTTGCCGCCGTGAGATCCGGGTTGATGGCCGCGAATGATTCGAGCACAAGATAGCCGGAGAACTTCGCCGCCGCCAAGCCCTGCCACACTTCATCCCACTTGACTGTGCCTTTGCCCACCTGTCCGCGGTGACTTTCGCTCATGTGCACATAGTTGAGCACATCTGCCGCGTTGATGAACGCCGTGTCGAAGCGTTCCTCTTCGATGTTCATATGATAGGTGTCAGCGTGCAGTTTGAAGTTGCTCGCGCCCACTGCGAGGATCGCGTCGCGGGCATCCGCTAGCGAATTGTACATATACGTCTCGTAACGGTTGCACGGTTCCAGCGCCACGGTGATGTCGCGCTTGGCCGCTTCCGCGCACACTTCTTTCATCACGTCGATCACGGTCTGCCGCTCGGCGGCGGTCGGCGGTTTGCCCGTCAGCGTGCCGAGCGAGTACGGTGTGCACCCGCCCAAATAATGGCAGCCGAGTTCCTGCACCTTGTCCAGCGCCTTGATCAAAAAGGCCTTGGCGGCGTCGGGATAGAAGGGGAGGTGCAGCGAAGCGGGGAGCGCCAGCGAACACGTCGCGTCGATGCCCGCTCGGTTAAGCGCGGCGCGGTGGCTCTTCACGTCGAACTCGTCGGGTTTGAGCAAGGGGATTTCGATCAGGTCAAAGCCGATTTTGCCGCATTGCTCAATGGCATAGTTGCCGCTCTCGGTTGTCCATTCGCCGACCCACACAAACGCATGTGAACCAATCTTAATCATGAAAATTTATCTCCTCAACAGTGATATGGCGATATAGTTCTTCAACTTGTCGACGCTGGCATACGGCCGTGCCCGCGTTCATGACCACAGAAGATGCAGCGGCTGTTCCCCACGCCAGCGCTGCCGACCACGACTCGCCGCGCGACCGGGAGAGCATCAGTCCGGCATTGAGCGCGTCGCCCGCGCCCGCCGTGCTCACGACTTCGACGGCCAGCGGATGCACACGATACCCGCCGTCGGGGGTGACGGTGAGCGCGCCATCGCGTCCCAGCGTGACGACGATGGCCTCTCGCGCCCATACGCCGAGGAAGCGGCGGAGCTGTGCGAGGGATGAGCGGATCTCCGCCCTGGAAGCGACCGACAGCGCGAGATCACGGTGCAGCGAAAGCGCCTCTTCCGCATTGATCTTGAGCACATGGGGTAGTCCAGTAACGCCTGCGTTCAACGCTGGCCCGGAAGTATCGAGCAGCGTGAACAGTTTCGTTGCGCTCAGATGGCGCAGAATCATCGCGTAGGCGTTGGCGGGCAGACCGGGCGGAACGCTGCCCGCGCAGATGATGCCCCACGCCGATTGAACCTCCAGCCGATCAAGCAAGTGGGCGAAACCGGCCTCGTCGACGCGCAGCGTGGCCGCGCTCACGGTCGACTGCAGGCCGGAGTGCGCGTCGACAATCAACGTGGCGATACGGGTTTCGCCGGAAGCGGGCAGTAGATCGTGCGGGATGCCCGCTTGGTCGAGCAGGGCAGAGAGCATGCTGCCCGTGAGACCCGCCGCAAAGCCGAGCGCGACCGTTGCGCCGCCAAGTTCGTGCAGCACGAGTGAACTGCCGACGCCTTTGCCACTTGGCGTCCGGGTCTCGCTCGTCGCGCGGATCGTCTGCCCCAATTGGAAGTGATCGACCCACAGGACGTGATCGATGGCTGGGTTGAGGGTGAGTGTGAGGATCGTCATGTCTGCCGCCACGTCGGAGATTGATCGTTCAGATGATTGATGCCGATAAGCTGCGCGAAATCGATTTCAGGCTGATCATGTGTGACCACGCGAAGCATGTCTGTCCTTTGCTGGCGCGCGCTAGACCACCTGCACATTGACGTGTGTGCGCAGCTGCTCGATGAAGTCGGCTGGCGCGCCGCTGTCTGTGATCACTCGATGAGCTTCGCTGAGCGGGGCAACTGGTGCTAATGCCCGCCGCTGGAGTTTCGAATGGTCGGCGACGACGATGATCTGCCGCGCGCATTTCATCATGGTTTGTTTGGTGTGCGCGTCGAGCAGATTGGGTACCGTGAATCCGGCCTCCAAATCAATCGCGTCGACGCCGAGGAAGAGTTTATCGACATTCAGCCCGCGCAGAAAGGCTTCGGTTTGCGGGCCGATGAGCGAGAGCAAACCTTTGCGCAGCATACCCCCGGCGACGAAGACTTGAACCTGCGGGAAGGTGGCGAGCTCGGTGGCGATGGACAACGCATTGGTGATCGCGGTGATCTGTTTTTTGGCGAGGTGGGGCACAATTTGCGCGGTCGTCGACCCCGTATCCAGCAGCACCGTGTCGCCGTCGGTAATCAGGTCGGCGGCAGCTTGCCCGATGCGCTTTTTTTCATCGACGTACTGGCCGAGTTTAACTTTCCACGATAGTTCATGCAGGCGTGTCTCATTGGGTTTCGCGCCGCCGTGGGTGCGCTGCACAAGGCCTTGCTCTTCGAGTTCGTCAAGGTCGCGCCGAATCGTCATCTCGCTGACCGAAAACTCCGTGCTGAGACGCGTCACGGAGGCCGACCGCTCTTTGAGCAGAATTTCGAGGATTGCGCTGTGCCTTGCGGTAAGGGTCATTCCAGTCGCTTTTCTCTAACTTCACAGGCACGCTCACAATAGTCGCACATTTTTGTGTTTGAGTCAATCATACTCTTGATTGACTCAAACATTAATGTGTGCTAGATTGTTGTAAGGTGCGGAAGTCAATCTGGTCACAACGAAGCGAGCGATCTGCATAACAACGCGCGCTGCTCGCTGAGTTGTGCTTAACAAAAATACAAATAAGTGCAGCCCCCTGAATGAGGACATCACTCGTATGGTGCGACAGGACGACCGGGCGGTCATTTTAGAGATAGACAACGTTACAAAAGCATTTGGCGCGGTCCAGGCATTACAGGGCATCAGCTTCAACGTTTACAAAGGTGAAATCGTCGCCCTCGTCGGCGATAACGGCGCGGGCAAATCGACGCTCATCAAGATCATCGCCGGAGTGCATGGCCCGACGAGCGGCGTGCTGCGTCTGCGCGGGACGGTGTGTGATTTCAAATCGCCCGCTGATGCGCTGCACGCGGGTATCGAAACGGTGTATCAAGATCTCGCGCTCATCGATCCGCTCGATGTTGCTGATAACGTTTACTTGGGGCGAGAAGTGCTCAAAAAGGGCTGGTTGGGCCGCGTGTTCGGCGTGCTCGACCGCACGCAGATGCGTCGCTCCACGGGCGAGGCGCTCAGCCAACTGCACATCAAAATCCCCGCGCCGACCATGCCCGTGCGCCGCATGAGCGGTGGTCAGCGGCAGGCTGTCGCCATTGGCCGCGCGGTCACCTGGGGACGTCAGCTCATCCTCCTCGATGAGCCGACCGCCGCGCTCGGTGTCGAAGAGACCGAACAGGTCCTGCTGACGATTGAGAAGCTGCGCGACGAATACGGCATGACCTTCATCGTGATCAGCCACAACATGCAGAACGTGCACCGCATCGCCGACCGCATTGTCGTGCTGCGGCAGGGCAAACAGGCGGTGACGCTCGACAAACATACGACCACGCCGGAAGAGATCGTCGCGTACATCACGGGCGCTAAAGTCCAATCTCACTGATTCGATAGGGAACTCAATGGCTGATAGTTCGCACGGTCCAGCGCGAACCGGGACGAATCGCCCGCAGGCGTGGATCAACTGGTTATCCCGATACGGCATTTTTCTGCTGCTCGTCATTCTGGTCGTTGCGCTGTCGATCATCACGCCGCTGGTGCGCGGCGAGCAGTACTTCCTCACACCGCGTAATCTGACGCAGGTGATGCTGCAGGGTTCGATCAACGGGATCATCGCGCTCGGCATGACCTTCATCATCACCAGCGGCGGCATTGACCTGTCGGTCGGGTCGATTGTGGCGCTGGCCGGGGTGGTTGGCGCATCGGTGATGGCGCTCGGCTCTGGCCCGTGGATCGGCGCGCTGGTGGCGATAGCGACGGGCATTGCCTGCGGTTTGTTCAACGGCTTCCTGATCACGCGTATCAAGCTGCAGCCGTTCATTGCGACGCTCGGCACCATGGGCATCTTCCGCGGGCTGACGCTCATCCTCAGCGATGGCCGTCCGATCTATGGTTTTGACAGCGCATTCGTGGACATGTTTTCGCAGCGCGTGCTCGGCGAGATTCCGCTCCCGGTGATCGTGGTTGCCGTGCTGGCGGTGCTCTGCTGGCTCGTGCTGACCAAGACGCGCTTCGGCAAATACGTGATCGCCATCGGCAGCAGCGAAGAGTCGGTCGCGCGCGCCGGCATCTCGATCCGCCGCTACAAGCTCGGCATCTATACCTTCGGCGGTGTGCTGACCGGGATTTCGGCGGTGCTGCTCACCGCTCGTTTGAGCTCCGCCGATCCGACCTCGGGCACGATGTTCGAACTCGACGCGATTGCCGCCACGGTCATGGGTGGCACGAGCTTGTCTGGCGGCGAAGGCACGATTGCGGGGACGATTGTCGGCGCGCTGATCATCAGCATCATCCGCAACGCCCTCAATATCCTGAATATTCCGGCGTTCTGGCAGCAGTTCGTCATTGGTGCGGTCATTATCATCGCGGTCGCGCTGGATCAAGTGCGCCGCCGCTACGCGCAGCGGGTTGGCTGAACCGCATCGACCAGGTGATCCACTCCCTCCAGGGATGCTAGCAAGACTGTGCAGAGAAAGGAGCTTCATCAGCGTACCAACGGTTTCGCATGACAGCATTCGCAGCGAATTGATGTTGATGAGTAAAAAGGATGGTAAAAATGCTTCGTTTTTCCCGGCAAATCTCGATTATCGTGGCTGTGGTCGCGCTTTTGCTCGTGACCAGCGCCTCTTTCTCTTTAGCTCAGGATGCGCCCCTGCGATTCGGCGCGATCATCAAGACGGAAGCCAACGAATACTGGCAGGCGATGGCTGCGGGTTATGAATTCGCCGCCGCCCGCTATGGCGTCGAAGTGATCGTTGGCTCTGTGCCGACCGAAGCCGATACCGACGAACAGTTGGCGCTGGCCGAGTCGTATCTCGATCAGGGCTTCGATGCGCTGCTCGTCTCGCCGATTACGCCGAGCAACTTGAATTCGGCGTTGGCAGCAGCGACTGAAGCGGGCATCCCCGTGATCAACGTCGACGAACTGATCCCGGCAGATGCGGCAGCGGACGCAGGCATCGACATTGCGCTGCGCATCGCCTCGAACAACTATCAGGCGGGGCAGTTGGCAGGCAATTACGTGCTGGCGAATGTCGAAGCCGGATCGCAGGTGGCGATCCTCGAAGGTCTGGCGGGCAACGTGTCCGGTCAGGCGCGCCGGGATGGCTTCTTCGACACGGTCAATGGGACGATAGAAGTCGTCGCCAGCCAGCCCGCGGACTGGGATCGCACACGCGCGCTCGACGTGACGACGAACATCCTGCAAGCGAACCCGGATGTCAAGGCGATCTACGCGGCGAACGACACGATGGCGCTGGGCGCGACTGAAGCCGTGCGCGCGGCGGGTCTGGAAGGCCAGATTATCATCATCGGCACGGACGCGGTTCCGGAAGCGCTCGATGCAATTCGCGAAGGCCGCATGACCGGGACGGTCGCCCAGTATCCGTTTGAAATCGGCGTGCTGGCAGTTGAAAACGCGATTAAGCTGGCGGCGGGTCGTCCGATCCCCACCCGCATTGATGCACCGATCCGTTTGCTGACAGCGGGCGACCTCGATGCCCCCGTGCAGCCCATTCCCGATCCCGCGATTGGCGATCTGAGCTTCGGCGCGATCATCAAGACGGAAGCCAACGAATACTGGCAGGCGATGGCCGACGGCTATGCCTTCGCGGCGGAAACCTACGGCGTGACCGTGCAGGTCGGTTCGGTTCCGACCGAAGCCGATACCGACGAACAGTTGGCGCTGGCGGAATCGTATCTGGATCAAGGTTTTGACGCGCTGCTCGTCTCGCCGATTACGCCGAGCAACCTGAATTCGGCGCTGGCGGCGGCTTCGGAAGCGGGTCTGCCCATCGTCAACGTGGACGAACTGATCCCGGCGGCCGCTGCCGCCGAAGCCGGCATCAACATTGCGCAGCGCATCGCCTCGAACAACTATCAGGCGGGGCAGTTGGCCGGTAACTACGTGCTCGCGAACCTCGAGGCGGGCGCACAGGTCGCGATTCTCGAAGGTCTGGCGGGCAACGTGTCCGGTCAGGCGCGGCGTGATGGCTTCTTCGACACGGTCAGCGGCACGATGAATGTCGTCGCCAGCCAGCCCGCGGACTGGGATCGCACCCGCGCGCTCGACGTGACGACCAACATCCTGCAAGCGAACCCGGACGTGAAGGCGATCTATGCGGCGAATGACACCATGGCGTTGGGCGCGGCGGAAGCCGTGCGCGCGGCAGGTCTCGAAGGCCAGATCATCATCATCGGCACGGACGCGGTGCCGGAAGCGCTCGATGCCATCCGCGAAGGCCGCATGACGGGGACGGTCGCGCAGTACCCGTATGAGATCGGTGTGCTGGCGGTCGAAAACGCGATCAAGCTGGCCGAAGGTCGCCCGATCCCCATGTCGATTGACGCGCCGATTCGTCTGCTCACCGCGGATAACGTCGGCTAGACCGGGATATTGAAAGAAAGTCGTGGACGGATGTAGGGGCAGACCTATGTGTCTGCCCTTTTGGGGGCGCACACGCAGGTGCGCCCCTACATATAGCATTCTCAATGCCTAAAGTGGGTTGTCTGGAAGCGGCATACGGCCGAACCGGACAACCCGCTCTTTTTGTGTCAGTCCATTGATGAGTCCAGATGTGGTGGACACGATTGGAAGTGCGGCACAATGGAAGCGTTCTCGTAGTGACCAGCACTTAAGGAGTTTATTCCATGTCAGCCGCCCAACGAGCGCTTGAACACGCGCGAGCCCAGCGCGCCGCGTATATGTCCGGTTTTAGCGAACTACTGCGTATTCCCTCCATCAGCACCGATCCCAATTACAAAGCCGAAGTCGCCCGCTGCGCCGATTGGGTGCGCGACGAGATGAAGCGCATTGGTCTGAAGAACTGCCAAACCATCCCGACTGACGGGCATCCGGTCGTGTATGGCGAATGGCTGGAGGCGGGCGCGGACAAGCCGACCGTGCTAATTTACGCGCACTATGACGTGCAGCCCGTCGATCCGCTTGACCTGTGGGTGACGCCGCCCTTCGAGCCGACCGAACGCGAGGGCAAGCTGTACGCCCGCGGTTCGGAGGATGATAAGGCGGGTGTGTGGGCGAATCTCAAGGCGATTGAGTCGATCCTCGCGGTCGATGGCAAGCTGCCCGTCAACGTTAAGTTGTTCTTTGAAGGTGAAGAAGAGTCGGGTTCTCCGAACATGCACCCGTTTGTCGCCGGGAACAAAGACCTGCTCAGCGCGGATTTGTTCGTGTTATGCGATGGCGAATTCGTGCGCGACCAGCCGAGCATCTGCTACTCCGGACGCGGGATCGTCGCCGCCGTGGTAACGCTCACGGGGCCGGATCACGACCTGCATTCGGGGACTTACGGCGGTACGGTACACAATCCGCTGCACCTCGCCGGGAAGATCATCGGCTCATTCCATAACGACGCCGGACGCATCCAGATCCCCGGCTACTATGATGCCGTGCGCGACCTGACCGCGGCGGAGCTGGCGAATCTGGAACAGTTGTGGGCGCGGACGGGGCCGCAGTTCAAAGAGCGGTCGGGCGCGGCGCACTTCTGGGGCGAGTCGGTCGCGTCGACGGCGGTGCGGGCGACGGCGCTGCCCACGCTCGATGTCAACGGCATGTGGGGCGGCTATCAAGGCCCCGGCACCAAGACAGTGCTGCCGTCGAAGGCGGGCTTCAAAGTAACCATGCGCCTCGTCAACGACCAGGATCCGGTCGAGATTGGCCGGATGTTCAAAGACTATGTGATGAGCTTTGCGACCGAGACGGTCAGCATTGAGGTCAGCGTGCCGGTGGCGGGTTACCCGTTCAGCACGCAATTCGAAGGCGCGGGCGTGGAAGCCGTGCAGCAGGCACTGGTCGCGACCGTGGGCAAGCGTGCCTTGATGGAACGCGCGGGCGGGTCAGTGCCGATTGCGGGCATGTTCCAGCGCGAACTCGGCATCCCGATGACGCATCTCGGCTTGGGGCCGGGCGATAACATCCATTCGCCGAACGAGTACATCGTTATCGAAGATTTCTATCTCGCTATCGACACGGCGATCCATGTGCTCTACAACCTGACGTCGTTCAAGTAGCGGTCGATGTTTTCCGACCCCACCCCGAATTCAGGGAGGGGAGACAGTTCCTTACGAGGCAAAAAATGTAGGGGTGGGGCTTGCCCCTCCCGCTACCGGGCGAGGCAAGCCTCGCCCCTACAGATGCATGCTGAAATTGAAGTGTCGCCCCCTCAACCGAATTCGGGGAGGGGAGACGGATTTCCCCCTCGCCCCGCTTGCGTGGGAGAGGGGGCTAAGGGGTGAGGGGAAGGGATTCGGTATTTTCACCAATTGTGAAATAGCCTCATGCCTTGTCTGTACAAATGCCTGTCCTTATGTGTGCGTTTCCCAGACACCCTCTTGATTGCGTCAGCGGTTGGCGTCAATCGTCTGTTCTAGCTGAACGTCACGCCGGAACGAAACGCGTCGTAGATCTGGCGCAGGCGAGCCGCCCGCGCGGTAATTTCCTCATAATTGTCGGCGTCGAGCAGTTTCTGATTGACGAGCGCGCTGCCCACGCCGAGCGCGCTCGCGCCCGCCCGCAGAAAATCAGCGGCGGTGTGCTCGTCCACGCCTCCCGTCGGCGTGATGCGCACCTGCGGCAGCGGCGCTTTCACCGCTTTCAGGTAAGCCGCACCGCCAATATCCGCGGGGAACAGCTTGACGATGTCCGCGCCCTCTTCCCAGGCGGTGAGGATTTCCGTCGGCGTGTAGGCGCCCGGCATCACGGGGATGCTGTAGCGGCGGCACAGCTTGATGGTGGACCGTTTAATTGTCGGGCTTACCACGAACTGTGCCCCGGCTTGAATCGCCATGCGCGCGCTTTCGGGGTCGAGCACCGTTCCCACGCCGATGATCATCTCCGCGCCGAACTGCTCCCGTGCCTGCGCAATGACCGCAAGTGCGTTGGGCGTGGTCAAGGTGATTTCGGCGACGGTCACGCCGCCTGCTTTAATCGCTTCCAGCGCCTTGAGCAGTTTCTCACTTTGATCCGCGCGCAGAATGGCGATGATGCCTGTGTTGAGAATATGATCCAGTACCGATTGACTCATCATGTTCCTTTCGGGCGTTAGTCGCCCCAGCGCGGGTTGTCGATGACCGTGGGCTGTCCGTGTTGCTCCACAACCAGTTTCCGGAAGCCCTGCTGCTCAATCGTGCCGTAGTTGTGCCCCGCATGGCCGGGGTAGACGAAGAAGAAGATCAGCGGTTCGGTCGCGCTGATGTTGACTGTACGGTGTGCCCAGCGCGGCAGCACATAGAGCACCGTCCCCGCGTTGAAGGGCAGCACGGAGGTGTCACCTTCGGGCGTCTCCATGACCAGCATGCCTTGACCGCTCAGGCAGTAGTAGACCTCGCCTGTGTCCAGCACTTCGTGAAAATGACCTTTGGTCATGTGATATTCCGCGCCGATCTTGCCCGGATGCAGCACGGTTACGCCGTGCAGCAGTTCACCGGAGTTGTGCGGGCGGTGAATCTCGTAGACTTCGTAGAGCACCGGATCGGCGGCGATCTGCGCGGCATAGGCGTCGGCGTCGAGGTACATATTTGGCATCGAGGACAACCGCCGCACGGTATGGCTGTCATATTCAGAGGGAATGCCGCCGGTCGCCGGGAGCTGAAACGTAAATGGGGTGGTGTGCATGGTGTGCCTTTCAGAGAGCGTTCGCAATCTACGGCGATTCTAGACGCTTCTGCGGCGTTCGCCAGCGCGAGCTGTAATTCCCCTCTCCATTCGGAGTTTACGGCAGGACAGTTTTAATAGTTCAAGGCTATTTTCCCTCAGGCGACACATGGTAGGGACGGCCTTCTGGCCGTCCGCTGACCACGGACGCGCTTCTGCGCGTCCCTACAATTCTCTCGATTATTAAAAGTGTCCCGTCCTCAAGTTCGGAGAGGGGAGACGGGTGCTAGTGGCTGTACGTCTGAATGCGCTTGGCCGGGTCGAGATACGACAGGCGCCCCATGCGGGAACGCACTTGGGCAATCACCTCGGCTTTGTCGATGGTGAGGAGCTGGCGGTCGCGCATGACGACCTGCCCGTCGATGATCACGGTGCGCACATCAGCCGATTGCAGGTTGTAGACCAGCGACGCGCCGACGTTGTACAGCGGCTGATGATGGGTGCCGCTTAGGTCGATGAGGATAAGATCGGCGAGATAGCCCGGTGTGACCGCTCCGAGTTCGTTTGGCTGACCGTAGACTTTGGCGCTGCCGTGCGTGGCAATTGCCAGTGTCTCGCCAATTGACATCGCTTCACCCATGCCGGTGCGCGCTTTCTGCGTGAGCGCCATGAGCCGAAGCGTCTCCCATAGATTGAGAGTGCTGTTGCTCACCACACCATCCGACGCCAAGCCGACCGGAATGCCTGCCGCTCGGAATTCGATCACGGGGGCGGTGGTTTCGCCGAGCTTGAGGTAGGTCTTCACAGCGTGGGCGATGCCCGTGTCATACTGTTCGAGCAGGCGAATGTCGGTTGGGGTCGCGCCGCACACATGCGCGAGGATGGTTGGCACGTCCAGCACACCCGTTTGCTGCAAGACCTGCAGCGGCGTGATGCCACGCTTGCGGTAGCTGGCAATCGTCTGCTGCGGCGTCTCCGAGACATGGATGTGAATGCCTACGCCGAGCTTCTGCGCGATCTGCGCGGTCGCTCGGAGAAAATCATCATCGCAGGTGTAGGGCGCGTGTGGCGCCATGATCGTGCGGATGCGTCCGTGCGCCGCGCCTTGGAAATCCTGCGCGAAACTGGCCGTCTCCTCAATCATGTTCAGACCCTGACTGCCGAACATGGCATAGCCGAGAAGCGCCCGCGCGCCGATTTGCTCGACGGCGCGGGCGGCATGCGCCATGTGGAAGTAATGGTCGGCCACTGACGTGACGCCGCTCTCGATCTGTTCGATCAGGCCGAGAAGCATGCCCCAGTACACATCTTCCGGTTGCAGGTTGTTTTCCAGCGGCCACATTAGGTCATTGAACCAGCGGTCAATCGAAGCGTCTTCGGCGAGCCCTCGCCACAAGACCATCGGCACATGCGCGTGACAGTTGATCAGACCCGGCGCGACCAGCATCTCGTGCGCGTCGATCACGGTATCGAAGTGTGACGGATCGACCGCGCCTGTGGGCTGTACGGCTTCGATGCGCTGCCCGTTGACGAGCACATCTTGCCCTTCAAGGATCGTGACGCTGCTGCCCGTCGGGCTGACTTGCAGAACCTGGGCGTTGGCGATCAGCAGACGGCTCATACGATTCTAGTCCTTGCCTTGCCGCGCGTTGTAGACCAGCGCACCGCTGTTGGCGAAGTCGCGATAAACGGCGAGGGCTTCTTCGGTTAACACATTGTCGATCAGTTCGATGCCGCGCTTGGCGAGCTCTTTTTCCCATTCCGGGTGAATCGGGCCTTCGTCAAACCCGGTGATTGCTTCGAGTTCCGGGCCGTGCCCGGCAATCGCCAGCGAGCGCACACCCGACCAGAGCACCGCGCCGAAGCACATGGCGCACGGGCGCCAGTTGACGACCATCTGGTAGATCGGTTGGCTGGGACCGCCGAGGTCGTACGTGCCGAGCAGCTTCTGCGCGACCGAGAGCGTCATCACTTCGGCGTGCGCGGACGAGCAGTTGTACGCCACCACGCGGTTCACGCCGATCACGACAGGTTTGCCCGTGTCGCGTTCGAACACGCCTGCCGCGAATGGGCCACCCGTGCCGTTCTCAAAGTTGAGTCGCGAAAAGCGGATCACAGCCGCCATACGTTCTTCCACGGTCGGTATGACCGCGGGCAAACGGCGATTTTCTTCAATTGCCCAGTCAGGCAGCGCTAACGTGAATTCCATTGGTTTCCTCTCCTTCCAGCAAGCGCAGATTGTGGCCTCCGCGTGCCGCTCCGTCAAGCACAATTGTGTACAGTTCTGGGTGGCGTTTCGTTGTGGGATCAGCGCGAGAATCCGCGCGAACATGCTACACTGGGCGCTGCACCAGCGGCGGTGAGCTTTGCGCCCGCCGCACTTACCCACAGGAGGTTTTCTATGACAGAAGCGCAGCGCTTGCTGCTGTATGTCGGCACGTACACACGCCCCGCACCCTATCTCAAAACCCACGGCGGGCAGGGCATTTATCTGTACAGCTTTGACTTGGCGACGGGTGCGCTCACCCCAGTCGGCGAGATGCACGACATCGACAGCCCGTCCTACCTGGCGATCAGCCGCGATCAGCGGACGCTGTACGCGGTTAGTGAAGTGTGGCTGTGGCCGGAAGGCACGATCACGGCCTACGCCATCGACCAGCAGACGGGTGCGCTCACCTACATCAACAAGCAGGCGACGCGCGGTACCATCACCGCATACGCTTCCGTCGATCAGGCGGACCATTTTGCGTTCGCGGCCAATTATCTAGATGGCGAAACGGTGGCGATCTTCCCGCTGCGCGCAGACGGCGGGGTGCTGCCCGCCAGCGACAGTGTGCGCCATGTCGGGCGTGGTCCCAAACCCGCGCAGGATAAGTCCCACGGACACTGCATCGTGACGGACCCGACCAACCGCTGGGTGCATGTCGTCGATCTCGGCATTGATCAGGTCGTGACCTATCAGCTCGATCCGCAGTATGGGCGGTTGATTCCGCATGGGATGACACAGCTCGAGGCGGGGATGGGCGCGCGGCATCTGGTCTTTCACCCGAACGGCCACTATGCCTATGTGATCGGCGAGTGGAATTCGACCATCACCGCGCTGGCGGTCCATGCGGAGACGGGCGCGCTGACGCCGCTGCACTCCGTCTCGACGCTGCCGGACGGCGTCTCGGCGGAGACGAGTTATGGCTCCGACATCCAGATTCACCCGTCAGGCAAGTTCGTGTATGGCGGCAATCGCGGGCACGACAGCCTCGTGATTTGCACGGTGGATGAGGCGACGGGTGGATTGAGCGTGATCGGCCATCAGTCGACGCAGGGGAATTTTCCGCGCAATTTCGTGATTGATCCGACGGGGGCGTATCTACTGGTCGGCAACCAGAACAGCGACACCATCGTCAGCTTCCGTATCGATCAGCAAACGGGGCTGCTCGAACCGACCGGGCAGGTCGTGGATGTGCCGGCGCCTGTGTGTCTGAAGTTCATCACGTTGGGGTAAACGCGGTTTTTCGGGGCAGACACACAGGTCTGCCCCTACGCTCCCTAACGCCGCTAGTCGATCTCGACCGCAAAGTCCGCTGTGTACACCGCGGTCCCGCTGATGCGTACCGTATCCCCATCTACCGCGACCAAGACGCGCCCCGCCCGCCCGATCTCCAAGCCCTGTTCGACCACCAGTGACGCGGCGTGCCCGACGTAGCGGTTGTGGTATGCGCCCATGACGCCGGAGGCCGTGCCTGTCACCGGGTCTTCGACTGTGCCGGAGAATGGGGACGAGAAATGTCGGGCGTGCATGTTCGCCGTTGGGTCGACCGTTTCGAAGCAGATGGGATGGATTGATGCGCGCGGCTGCTGCGTGAGCAAATCGGGGAACAGCGCGTTCTGAGGCTGCATGCGGCGCATGGCATCGAGGCCGCGCACGGGCAGAATCAGCGTCCAGATGCCCGTACTGCCAAAGACAATGGGCAGCGTTTCGTCCAAATCAGATGCTTCGAGGCCAATGGACCGCGCCACGGCGGCGCGATCTCCGTCAAACGGGATGAACTGCGGCGGCGCTTGCGTCATCCAGATGTAAGGCATGTCCTCGCGTACTTCGACACTGATGGGCAGGATGCCCGCTTTCGTCTCGACGGTGAGCGCAGTCCGGTCACCGAATGCGCCGCGCTGATGCAGCGCTGTGAAGCTGGCGACCGTCGCGTGGCCGCACAGATTCATCTCATTGCCCGGTGTGAAGTAGCGCAGCTGGATATCAGCGCGGTCGGAGGGCAGCACAAAAGTCGTTTCATTGAAGCCGACTTTCGCCGCGATCTGCTGCATGGCGACGTCGGTCAGTCTCGCAGCGTCGAAGACGATGCCAGCGGGGTTACCGCGGCCGGGCATAGTCGTGAACGCATCGTAATGGTGAACAAGTGTAGGCACAGCGCATCCGCTTCTGTCATTGAGAGAGACATAAGTATAGCGGGAAAACCGCCGGGCGCGGGAATCAAACCAAGGGATCGTTGCCGATCCCCGTTTGGTGGTTTGTCAATGTGTGCAGCTTTGTCGGTGGTTGCGAACGGCGGGCGGTACAACTGCGGTAGAGCAGGTGCGTCCGCTCACATGCGCGGGTGCGGCTTACTTCGCGTCGATCCCGGCCTGGGCTTCCTGACGCGGCAGCGGACTTGACGTTGGCGCGGGCAGGAACTTACGCACAATGGCGGGGAGGCGCTGCATGTCTGACTTGCAGACAAAGGCCGTGGCGCCGGCGTTCAAACAATTGTTGATCGTTTGCGGGTCATTCAAGGACGACAGCATGATCACTGGTGTCCCGCGCGTTGCTTCGTGCGCCCGCAGCGCACGACACAGCTCAATCCCGCTGATGCCCGGCATCATAATGTCCAGTACGAACATATCCGGGACGGTGCTCTTGACGATTTGCAGCACCTGGGCGGCGTCCTGCGCGTACAGCAGTTCAAATCCACTGCGCTTCAGGAAAGTGGCCGTCAGCGTTCGCATTACTCTATCATCATCAGCGAGCAGAATGGTCATTTTGGTACTCCGACCCTACTTCGTTGTTACAACACAGCGGTTTGCAGTGTCGGCCACAACAACTATGCGAACGATCGGTGAAACAGCCTAGCGAACATTATCAGCGGTGATCGCCCGGGCGAATTCGGTCAGGTTGGCCGCTTGGATGGAAGCCAGCCAAGTCTGCGTTTCCGGGGACAAGCCATATTCCGCGAAAATCGCGTGGTCACGGGTCTGCACGAGCCGATCACAGAATTTGCGGTCGAGCAGGGCACGACCCATCAGTTTGTCGATCTGTGTCATTTCGTGCGCAGTCAGGCAGTAGCCTTGCCACAGGCTCTTCTTGAATGGATCCGGTTTCGGATGTGTGCTGCGATCTACCTGGTAAAGGCGCTCACTTAACGCCATGATTTGGTTCTCCCTGATGAACTGCGTTTCAGCGTACGTAACGTGCCGGGTGTCGTTAGGTGTTAGTCGCTCGTGGGCACGGCGAAGGTCGCGAAGGCAATACGATCCGGACCACCGTCGATCGGGCCAGCGTTGACGCGCGCCACCGGCGCCAGAGTAACCGCGAACACCAGCGAAGCGACGACCACGGCGACCAGCTTCGAGCGGAGGGACTTAATCTGCGTGTTCATGTAGGTATCTCCTGATGAGAGTTAATTTCCAGCGTTTGACACTACGTTAGCCGGGGGTGTGCAACAAAGTGCTGACCAAATGAACGGAAAAATAAAAAACCGCCAGGCTTGGCGGTTCATGAAATTCGGTGAAACTGTGTTTTAGTTGAGTAAAGTTCTGGCTAAATGAACAGTATCTTTCGATGGTTCGGTTCTTAGGTCATTCCACAGAATTTTCTTCAGCTCTTGAATGTGAGCATAGATCTTGTGTTTTTCACCTTGTTCGGCATAGCACATCATGATCGAACGGTGCACGTCTTCGCGGTAACGGTCGACCTTGAGCGCCTGCTTGAACAGCTTGAGCGCCTGCCGGAAGTCGCGCCGCGCCTGACCACAGCGCGCCAAACCAATCAGCGCTTCCAGATACAACTCGCCGAGGTTTTCCCGGTATGGCGTCAGCCATTCCTGATCCAGCAGCGGCAGCAGTTCGCCCTGATACAGGTCGACGGCGCGGCGATACAGGTCTTCGGTGCGAGCGTCACGCACGCTCAGGTCCTGCGCACGTTCCACCAGCTTTTCGAACTCGTGCGCGTCGCACCAGATGTCGAGGTCGGGATGAATCATATACTGATCATCTTTGAAGACGATGATGTTGTCGCCCAGGGCTTGCCGCACGCGGTACAGCGTCGTATGGAAGTTCGACCGCACCTTCTGGGGGTCGGTGTCCGGCCAGAAGTCGAGGCTGATCTCTTCGCGGCGTTTTGCACCCATGAACAACAGATAGAAGAACAGCTCACGGGCGGCGGTCGCGCGCCATTCGCCCGGGAGAATTGGCACGCCATCACGCTCGATCTTCTCTTTGCCCAGCGTGAGGATGCGCAGACTGTAGGTGTAGTCGTTCGCCAGCCGATCTTCGAGACGGGTGACGACCGCCGCCCCGACGCGGCTCTTCTGAAGATGCTTAAGGCGTGCAATCAGTTGCGGGTAGCTGCCGCTGTTAGCGAGCGCAAACCCTTGCAGTTTCGGCGTGTAGGTCAGCTCCGCGATAACCGGCTGCGCGCTCGCGCCGAGGTTGATGAGTTCCGCTGCGCCGTCGAGGTAGTGCCGGGCGCGCGCTTGATTCTCTTGCGCGAGGCTGACTTCCGCGCACAGCGCCAGCACCTGGGCGGCTTCGCTCACGGCATGTTTCTGGTTGAGCGCTTGACCGAGACGCACGAGTTGTTCGAAGGCGTTCGACGTGTCACCCTGCAAGCCCTGCACCGCCCAGTAGTGCGCTTGACCGACCAGCGTTTCGATACCGAGGCTGTGCGTTTCGGCTAGGGCGACCGCTTCTTCGGCGAGCGACGCGGCTTCGATCCAGGCGTTTTGCCAGCGGCGCAAGATCGAGGCATTGATGAGGACGTTGCAGCGCAGGTTGGGATCGCGGTTGCCCGTGAATTCCAGCGCGCGGCTGTACAACTGCCACGCTTCGTCAAAGCTGCCGCGGTCACGCTGCAAGTCCGCGAGGCTCCACAGGAGATAGCTTTCGATGCGCTTGTTGCGAATGCGTGCGACGACGCTCAAGCCTTCCTGGAGGGTCGCGTAGGCTTGCGTATAGTCACCATGCTGATGGTAGTGATAGCCGAGATCGTTGAGCGCGCGCGCCAGCAAGCTGGAAATACCCAGCGCGCGCCGCAGCGCGACGACTTCTTGCAGGCAGGCACTCGCCTCGCTGAGCCGACCGAGACGCAGGTACACGATTTGCAAGTCCTGGAGCAGACTGGAGAGCGCCAGCTTATCACCGTTATCGCGGCTGAGCGGCAGCGCTTCTTCGAGATACTTCACCGCGATATCGGAGTTACCGAGACGCAAATAGGCGAAGCCGATGACGCGCAGCGCGCGCCCATGCAGATTAGTCGCATCCTCGGTGCGGTGCAGCAGCTTCTCCGCACCGGCAATCGCCGCCAGATAATAGCCGTTGATGAGGTTCATACGCGCGCGCTGGAGCTGAATTTCCGCGACGCGTTCGCTGTTGCCTTCTTGCTGGAAGAGCGCTTCTGCCTGATCAAGTTCGGGCGTCGCCGCTTCGTAGTTCAGGCGGTCGATGTGGATGATGGCCGCGTAGTACAGCAGCTTGGCGTTGTTGATCCCCGCGTTTTGCAGCTCGGTATTCCACTGGAGCAGCGTTTCGGCGCGGCTTTGCGCAAAGTACAGATGCAGCACGCCATCGATCGCGGCGCTGGCTTTATCAGCCGCACCCCCGATCATGAAGTGCTCAAATGCCTGCACGAGCTCGCCCTGATCGACGAAGTACTGGGCTGCTTTAAGGTGTAAATCGACGAAGGCGGCTTCGTTGATGCGCCGTAGTTGCCGCTGCAGGAACGCGCGGAAGAGCTTGTGGTAGGCCAGCCCGCCGGGAACGCGGGATAGGAACATATTCTGTTCGAGCGCTTCGCCGAGCCAGGCCGCGCCATTTTGCAGGCCGAGCACATTAGCGGTGAGCTCCGGTGTCATACGGGCGAGGGTTGAGGAGGCGAGCAGGAATTCACGCAGGCCGCGGGGCTGCGCGTCGAGCATGGAACTGGCAAGCGCGTCAAACAGGGCTTCGGGCGTGACGCTGCCCGTGGGCAGCAGCTGCTCGACGGCGGTCGGCAGGGGACGCAGCGCGAGGATGATGCCCGCGGGCCAGCCCTGCAGGCGATTCGCCAGTTCTTCGGCTTCGGTCGCTCCTACGCGCGCGCCACGCATGTGCAGCGCGAGCTCTTCGATTTCGCTGTTCGTAAACCGCAGTTCTTCTTCGCTCATGGCGACGACTTCGCGGCGGGCGATCATTTCAGTCAGCGAGAGCGCGGGCGGCGTGCGGCTGATCAGAATCAGATGGCATTTGGACGGCAGCAGGGACACAAACGATTGCAGCCACGCCTCACAGATCGACGAGCCGCTGATATTCTGCACATCGTCCAGAATGATCAGTAATTTGTCTTCGGGCGTTTTGCGCAGCAGGTTGGTCAGGCTTACGGCGAGTTCACCGGGTTCATACGAAGGAGGATTGGTATCAATGGTCAAGCGCGGGAAGACGTTCTGCAGAGCGGCGGTGAACTGCTGATACAGGATCGGAAAGTCGCGTTCCTGTTCATCAATCGTATGCCATATAACGGTATGCGGCGTTGATCGAGCCAACTGCGCGACGGCAGTTGTTTTGCCAAACCCGGCTGGAGCGCACACGAGCAGCAATCGGTGATCAAACACCTGCTCGAGGCTGTGCTCCACGCGTGGGCGCTCAATGGCGCTGGCCAAGCGTGGAATTTGCTGTTCGCGTAACTGTTGGCTCATACCTCGCTCGTGAGGTGCCCGAAAATAGCGACAAATTCTAGTTTCTTGTGAATATTAACAAATTTCAAGAATTGAATCGTTGGAATGTTATAACGATCCCATTTTTGTGCAGTCCAGCCACGTTTAGACTGCCGGGTAGTTGGGTCGCCAATTGCGAGTGCGTTAAGAATTAGTTCCGATCAGCTCGTCGCTCAAGTTGTGCCCACACTGCAAAATTCACACCACTAATTCGTATTATCACCCCGATGAAGTGCAAGCGTAAGGTCATCTGCCATGGTCTGACTATGACTTAAGTTCTATTCGCAGGTCGTGTGTTAGCTGCGCCGCGTTCAGCAACCTACGTGATTCTCAATGTTGAATGGAGAATCACATAGAAATTGGCGGTGGGTTGGGCCGATTGGCGCAGATCATATGGGTTTGAAGGAGAAAGCGACCAAACAAAGCTGCAAATATTAATAAAAATAATAGAACGTTTGACCTGTTCTTTCGTCTAGTCAAAATCCGTCCAAAACAACTAGTCGCACTGCCGATCAATATAAGTTTATAAACAAATATACTAGGGACATTCGATCACTACCCTGATCTGCGAATAAAGAATGGTTTTTTCCAACGTATCCGTGCGCCGCTCTCACCCCATCCTGGTTCGCCTCGTCTTCAGCCCTGCTGGCGGGCTGCGCTTCGGCGTCCTTTTGGCTATGTTGGCAGTTACATTGCTGGGGTGTTCACCCACGGTTTCGACATCTACGACGCCCACTGCGCAGCCGCTGGTCAGTCAGTTGGTATTTTACGGTTGGCCGGACTACATTCCGCAGTCGGTGCTCGAAGCCTTCGAAGCGGAATATGGCATTGAAGTAGTCGCCTCCAGCTATACGGATGCGGACGAAGCGATTACCGCAATGCGCAGCACCACCAGCTACGATGTGGTGCTGCTGGACAATGAGTATATCCCTGAGGTGATTCAGGCCGGGCTGCTCGCTCCGCTCAATTACCAGAACCTCCCGAACTTTCGCAATGTATCCGCTAATTTTCGCAATCTGGTGTATGACCCGGATAACCGCTACACCATCCCGTTTCACTGGGGGACGACGGGCATCCTCGTGCGGACGGATTTGGTGACGGAACCGGTGCGCAGTTGGGGTGCGCTGTGGGATCCGCGTTACGCGGGGAAAGTCGGCATCTGGGAATTTCAGAGCTACATGATCAACATCGCGCTGAAAAGCCTCGGTTACTCGATCAACTCGGAAGACCCGGCGGAACTGGAAGCTGCGCTGGAACGCCTGCGCGCTCTGCGTGATAACTCCACCATCATTGATCCCACGCTCCCAAGTTCCATTGGACTGCTGGAGAGCGGGGAGCTGACGCTGGCCTACGGATGGGTTTACGATCTGTTTGCCGCTAGCGATCCTTCGCTGCCCATTGAGTATGTTATCCCGGAAGATGGGGCGCTGCTGTGGGGAGATAATCTGGTCATTCCGGCGAGCAGCGCGCATCAACCCACCGCCGAACTCTTCCTGAATTTCCTGCTGCGGCCGGATATCAGCGCGGCGAATGTCGTCGCCACCGGCTATGCCACCACGGTCGAAGGCGTGCAGGACCTCGTACCCGCCGAAATTCGCAATAATTCCGCTGTGTTTCCGACCGAAACCATGCTGCAAAATGCCGAAATTGGGCTGCCATTGAGCGCGGAGGGGTATGCCCTGCGTCAGGCGATCTGGCAGCGCTATGAGGAAGGTGATACGCCATGAGTATGACCCCTTTACCTGCGCGATCGACTTTGTCGACTCAGCCGTTTACGCCCACCACCAGTATGCGCAAAGGCTTGCCTTTGATCATCGCGGTTGGCCTGCTTATTCCCATTGTGCTGATCAGCTTGGCGGTGTATGCGTTCATTTACCGCACCGAAGAACAGTCGTGGCATGATCGACAGGCGGAAGCGGCGGCCTTTGCGAGTAACACGGTCGCGCATTTCGTCGAAGACGCGCTGGTGCCGCTCGACACGCTTGGGCTGATCCAACGAACGTATCTCGAATTGCGCCCGGAATTCGCCGACGATCTCCTGCAGCAGAACGACGCGCTGCTCGAACTCCTGCGCCTCGATCAACGCGGTGAGGTGTATGTCTCCGCTTACCGGGATGAGGCGACGCTGGCACAGCAGCTCACCATGCGCCAGTCGATGTGGTTTGCGCGCGCGCTGGCTGGCGAGCGCTACATCAGCGAGGTGCAGTTGACGGGCGATAACGCGCTGTACCTGATCGTATCCGCGCCCGCGCCTGATGGCGGCGTGATTGCAGCCCGCTTGAGCATGAACGTGCTGTGGGATACGGTTGACAGCATTCGCTTCGGCCAAACGGGGACGGCCTATGTGATTGAAGCGGAAGGTGATTTGTTCGCGCATACGGATCGCGCGGCTGTCATCAATCGCGTCAACATGTTTGATCAGGCGGGTCTCAGTCAACTGCGAGCGCAACCGAACATGGCATGGTCGGGCATCACTACGAACCTCGCGGGGCAATCGGTCTTGGCGGCGACCAGTCCAGTCGCCGGGACGAATTGGCTGATCGTCACCGAAGTCCAGGAATCGGAAGCGTTTGGCGTCAGCCGGACCGCGCTGCTGCTGCTTATTGGCATCATGGCAGGTTTCTACGCTCTGATGCTGTATGTGATGACACGCCAGTTGAGCCGCTTCATCTTTCAACCGTTGGCGAACCTGGCTGCCGGTGCCGCGCGCGTGGGGCAGGGCGACCTGAGTCAGGTCATTCCGATTACGCGCCCGGATGAATTTGGTTCTGTAACGGATGCGTTCAACCAGATGACGACTCGCTTACATCAGCGCGATCAGCAGTTGGCGGACGAAGCGCGCCAACGTGAAAACCTGATCGTTGAACTGCAGGTCGCGACGGAGGCTGCTGCGGAATCTTCCCGGTTGAAATCGGAATTCCTCTCGACTATGTCGCATGAACTGCGCACGCCGCTGAACGCCATCATCGGCTTCTCTGGGATTTTGCTGGAGGGTATGGCTGGCCAGCTTGATCCGATCACGCGCCCGATGGTCTCCAGCATCTACAACAGCAGCAAACACCTGCTGGAACTGATCAACAACATCCTCGATGTGTCGAAAATTGAAGCCGGGCGTGTGCAGTTCGTCTATGCCCCGACGCCCGTGCGCGCCCTGGTCGACGACTGGACGGCGCAGATCAGCGTGTTGGCGGCGGACAAACAACTGGCGCTGCAGACCGAGATCGAGCCGCAGGTGCCGCCGGTGCTCAAGCTTGACAAAGCGCGCGTCACGCAGATCGCGATCAATCTGCTCGGCAATGCGGTGAAGTTTACGGACGCGGGAACCGTTGCGCTGCACTTGCAGTGGGACGACGGACTGCTTTTCCTGCGCGTGACGGATACCGGCATCGGTATTCCTTCCCATGCGCTCGGTTTCATCTTTGACGAGTTCCGGCAGGTGAACAGCGCGTCTAATCGCAAGTATGAAGGGACGGGCTTAGGGCTCGCCGTCGTACGTAAGCTGTGCAATGCGATGGGCGGTTCGGTCACGGTGCGGAGCACGGTCGGCGAAGGCAGTGAGTTCATCGTGACCCTCCCGGCCCCCATCGTCAGCGAAGCTGAACTGGTTTCTTGAAGGAGCTGATATGGTAGCCCGTCTTAATCCCCCGAATCGCGGCGTCCTCTATGGCTGGGATGTCGTGGTCGTCGACGATGACCCCGGCAGTCTCGAAGTGGCGCGCATTCTGCTCGACTTTTACGGCGCAAACGTCAGCACCGCGGTCAACGGTCAGGAAGGGCTGGAGCTGATTCGCACAGTGCGTCCGCGCTTTATCGTGACCGATCTCTCCATGCCGGTTATGGATGGCTGGGAACTGATCGAGCGCCTGAAAGCGGAGCCCGAATTAGCGCCGATTCCGATCATTGCGCTCACGGCGCATGCGATGGTCGGCGACCGTGAGAAGGCGATTGCCGCTGGTTGTCACAATTACATGTCCAAGCCGTTGACGCCGTCCACTTTCATGCAGGACCTGCTGCAACTGCTCATCATCATCCCGGAATTCACCGAAGCTCTCTCCGCATAACTACGATCAAAGGACTACACGCCATGAACCTCGCCCGAACCCTGATTGTCGATGACGACCTGGCAAGCTGTCAGGTACTGGCTCATATCCTGCGCTACAACGGTATCGAGGTCGATGTCGCAACCAACGCGTATGAAGCGCTGGAGTTTCTGGCGAACAACGCGTACTCGCTGGCGATTCTCGATCTGGCGATGCCGGACGTCGATGGTTGGCAGCTCCTCACCACCATCCACGAAAACCCGGCGACCGCCGCGCTCCCGTGCATTGCCGTCACCGCCTACTATGATCCGGTCGTCGCCGTGGATGCGGAAAACGCGGGCTTCGTCAAGTGCTTTCCTAAGCCCGTGCTGCCCACGTTCGCGCAGGATATTGGTGCAATTTTCTCGTGAATAAACCAGTCTGGCGGGAGAAGTTAGGGCACTTCAAGGTGCAATCCTTGATGTCGAGCCTGCGCACCAAAGCGCTGCTGGTCACGCTGGTGGTGCTGGCACTGTGCTTTATCGCCATTTACGTGGTCAGCCGGACCATTCTGGAACGTGGTTACCAGAATCTGGAACGGCAGGCGGTTCAGGAGACGTTGTATCGCGGTGAAATCGCGCTCAAGGAGCAAATCGGCTTTCTGGCGAACATCACGCGGGATTATGGTCATTGGGATGACACCTACGATTTTGCCGAATCCGGTGACCGGAGCTACATCGACTCTAATCTGCAATCGTACTTTTTCGAGTCGTTCAAAGTCGATGTCGTGCTGTTGATTGATGAAGCGGGGACTGTGGTCTACCAGCGGCTCTATGATCCCGAACAACCGCGAACTACCATTGAGGTTCCGGTGGCCGTGCGCGATACGATTCTGTCAACGGATGCGCTCTTCGACTATGAGACGAACCAGAACCGCAGCGCCGGGCTGATCGCGACGCCGCAGGGGATTATGCTCACAGCCGCCGCGCCGATTGTGCCGAGCACGCATGTCACCGAGCCGAATGGCAGCCTCATTTTTGCCCGCTTTCTGCAGCCGGATGATATGGCGGTGCTGATCGAAAGCGTGGGGCACGAGCTGTCGCTGTACGACTTAGCGGCGCCGGATCTGCCCGCTGATGTGGTCTCGGTGCACGCCGAGATGCTGGCCGATGGCAGTCCCTTCACCTTGTCGGTGGCTAACGACCTTGTTTATGGCTATCGCTACCTGAATGATTTGGCGGGCAATCCGCTGTTCATGCTGCGCGTGAGCATGGCGCGCAATATCTATCTCGAAGGCGTGGCGACTCAGAACTACTTCTTGACCGCGCTGCTGCTCGTCGGGTTGATTTTCGTCGCGTTCACGTTCATTCTGCTGGATGGGCTGGTGATCTCGCGCATCGGCACGCTGACGCGGCGCGTGCGTGAAATCGCGCCGGAACAGCATGATCGCCGGATTGAGTTTGACGGGAACGACGAAGTCGCGCAGCTCGCGCAGCAGATCAATGTGCTGCTGCAGGACATTGAGCACTACGACGAAACGATGGCCGCGCTCAACGAAGAAATGGAACGCAAGAATGTCGCGCTCCGCGCTGAGCAGGAGCACAAGGATCGGTTCTTCGCGCACCTGAGCCATGAACTGCGCACGCCGCTTTCCAACATCAAACTGCGACTGTACCTAATCAAGAAACAGCCGGAACGCGCCGCCGACGGGATCGCCGCGATCACGCAGCTCGTGGATCAGATCGCGCAGTTGGTGGGCGATATGGTCGAGATGTCGCACATGCAGCGAGGCATCATCCCCATCGAGCACCAGCCTATCGATTTTCAGACGCTGGTGAACGACGCAGTTACGGGCTTGAATTCGCGGATTGTGCGCAAGGAACTGCGCGTGTCCGTGGCCTGTGATACGCCCGCGCCGATGGTCGACGGCGACCCGGAACGGTTAGGCGTCGCCGTGAGCAACATCACGCGCTTCTGCGTGCAGTCGGCAGAAGCCAAAAGCGAGATTCGCATTCAGCTCAGCCATCGCGTCGTCGAGAATATGAATTGGTCGGTGCTCAGCATCTCGTGTCAGACGCAGGCTTTCCGCGCGGCGGATCTCTACGATTTGCTGATGCCGTTCTTTGTGCCGACCGAAGCCGACAAGACGGGGACGCGCTTGCACTTGTCGCTGGCCAAGACGATCATCGAGATGCACATGGGGCGTATTCGCCTCGAAACCGATGAGGACGACCGCAAGAAGTTCATCGTGGCGCTGCCGCGGCTCACCAAGTCAATGCCGAGCGCGCAGCAGCTCACACTGCAGGCCCAAAGCATCTAGGCACTATATGGTCGAACACCCTATGCCAGCGGACGTGATCCCCTGAGGATCGCGTCCGCTGTTTTTGTGCTTAGCGCGGCTGGGCCGCCGGGAACGGATTGCGTTCGTGGAAGCCGTTCTGATGCCAGTAGGGGTAGGTCTTCTCGCGCTCGCTGGCCGCGTCCAGCCGTGCGACCTGCTCAGCGCTCAGGTTCCAACCGACCGCGCCAAGATTCTGCTGAAGCTGCTCTTCGTTGCGCGCGCCGATGATCACGCTGGCGACGGTTGGCCGCTGCAATAGCCAATTTAGCGCGACCTGCGCGACCGACTTGCCCGTTTCGGCGGCGACCGCGTCCAGCACGTCGATCAGGTTGTAGAACCAGTCTGCTGGCAGCGACGGCCCCTCGCCGCCGCCCTGCTGAATGCGCGTGCCCTCTGGCATGGGATTGGTGCGGCGGAACTTTCCGCTTAAACGACCACCCGCCAGCGGACTCCACACCAGCGTCCCGACCTTCTGATCGAGCGCCAGCGGCATGAGCTCCCACTCGTACTCGCGCCCGACGAGCGAATAGTACGCTTGATGCGCCACATAGCGCGACCACCCGTAGCGGTCAGACACGGCGAGCGACTTCATCAGATGCCAGCCGGAGAAATTGGAGCAGGCGAGGTAGCGCACTTTGCCCGCGCTCACGAGATCGTCCAGCGCGCGCAAGGTTTCGTCGACCTGCGTCTTGGCATCGAAGCTGTGCATGGTGTAGATGTCCACGTAGTCGGTGCCGAGGCGGCGTAAGCTGGCTTCCACCGAGCGGATGATGTGAACGCGCGACGAGCCCACGTCGTTCGGGTCATCGCTCATGCGGAAGGTCGACTTGGTCGAGAGCAGCAGGCGGTCGCGCCGACCCTGAATTGCCTGTCCGAGAATCTCTTCCGACAGCCCAGTCGAATACACATCCGCCGTGTCAAACAGCGTCACGCCCGCGTCGAGGCAGAGATCGACCATGCGCGTCGCTTCGGCAAGATCGCTCGTTCCCCACTTGCTGAAAAAATCGCCCCCGCCGCCGAAGGTCGCCGTGCCGAGGCTCAGCACCGGCACGCGAAACCCAGAACCACCCAGTAACCGATATTCCATTATGTCTTCCCTTTCTGCAGAGTGTCCTCTGGTAAATAAACTCTAGATCACGCGATCATTGCCGCCGTCGATGGGCACCTGCGCGCCTGTCGTGCGTGAGAAGGCCGGGCCGCACAGCTCGGCGATCAATTCGGCGACATGCTGGCTGGTCACTTCGACGTGCAGCACATTGTTCGTCTTGTACTGCTCGACGGTCAAGCCGTAGTTGGCGGCGCGCGCTTGCAGCACATCTTCCGTCCACAGCCCCGTGTCGAAGACGGCGTTGGGATGCACCGTGTTGACGCGAATGCCGTCCGCACCCCATTCGAGCGCCGCCACCCGCGCCAATTGATTCATGGCCGCTTTGGAGGCCGAATAAGCCGCTGCGCCCGGACCCGGCGCAGGGACATTCTTCGAGCCGACGATGACGACGCGCCCCCCGTTCGGCGCCAGCTTGAGCAGCGGGTGTGCTTCGCGCATCAGCACGACATTGGCGTCGAGGTTGATGCGCATGACGCGCTGCCAGTAGTCGAGCTGCAGCGCCTGAATCTTTGCGCTCGGCGGGAAAATGCCCGCGTTCAGCACGAGCATATCCAGCCCGCCAAACGCTTGAGCGCCTGCTTCCAACGCCTGCTGGATGGCCGCTTCGTCGGTCACATCGCACACGAGGCCGAGGAAGTCGCGCCGCGCGAACAGCGTCGTGATCGCCGGGTTGATGTCCAACCCGATCACCGCTGCGCCCCGCTTGAGCAGCGCTTCCGCGCACGCCTTGCCGATGCCGGAGGCCGCCCCGGTCACGAGCGCGATCTCCCCGGTGAAGACAGGCGCTTTCGTCGGCGCTTTGAGCTTGGCTTGCTCCAGTTCCCAGTATTCCATTTCGAACAGGTCGGCGGCGGGCAGCGCCTGATATCCGCCGAGCGTTTCTGCCCGGACGATGATGTCGATGGTGTGGCGGTAGATATCTTCGGCAATGGCGGCATCTTTGGCGGTCTTGCCGAGCGTGATCAGTCCGAGTTCCGGGTCGAGGATGACGCGCGGCGCGGGGTCGAGCATGGTCAGCGGCGCGTCGGCGCGCTGTTTGTGGGTGTCAAAGTACTCGATGTATGCCTGCGCGTAGGCGGCCACATCCCGCCCGATGAGCGGCAGGCGTTTGGTGCGGATCACGTGATCCGGTGTGGCTGGTCCCTGCTGCGCGATGCGACTCACGTCCGCGCGCTGGGCAAAACCGAGTGCTTGCGCGTCGTCACAGGATGCCATGATCAGCGGAGCGCCCGCTGCGGCGGAGACGGCTTTGCGGAGTGCGGCGCGTTCAGCGCGCAGCGCCGTGGTTGGTGCGGTGACCTCGGGCACAGCGATCTGCCACGCGCCCCGGTCGGCGAGGTAGGCTTCGGCGCGGTGCACCAGTTCGATCATGCGCTCGTACGACTCGCGGGCGCTCTCTCCGAATGACAAGATGCCGTGATTCAACAGCACCATGCCGACCGTCCCCGCGTGGGCCGCCTGCGGGTAGATCTCCGCGCACAGGCGAGCGAGTTTGAACCCGGGCATCACATACGGAATGATCACCACGCCGTCGCCATACACGCGGCGCACATGCTCGCGACCGTCAGGGGTGTTGGTCAGCGTGATGATCGCATCGGCATGGGTGTGGTCGACAAACTTGTGCGGCAGCACGGCGTGCAATATCGCCTCAACCGAAGGAGATGGCGCGGCAGCGTCCGTCATGGCGCAGCGCATGGCGTTGGCCATCGCCTTGTCTGAGAGGGAGGGCAGCGTCGCCAAATCGAGGAGGGCACGGCGGCGCACGGGCGCGAAGCCCGCCGCCTCAATGGTCGCCAGATCCCACCCGCTCCCCTTGATGTAGAGTAGCTCCTCTGGTCTGCCGAGTAGATCCGGTTCGGTGAGTTTGACCGAGGTGTTGCCGCCACCATGCAGCACCAGTGCGGGATCGCGCCCCAACAGGCGAGAGGTATAGACGCGCTGTGCGAGATCGCCAGCATAAGCGGCGGCCTCGGCGTCATTCCAAAGGCTGGACATCACAAACGGCTCCTGAAGTGCGGCGGATAGCTGCAACTGATTCTGCCTGTATTCGTGTGAAAACGCTATAATTGCGCCACTTTCCGCACTCTGAAAAAAGGCCCATTCATGAAGGTTGGCGGCACGCATTATCAAACCATCTGGCTGAAGCCGGATGACCCGACGATTGTCCAGATCATTGATCAGCGCGTCTTGCCGCACGAGTTCGTCGTGCTCGATCTGCGCACCGTAGCAGAGGTCGCGCATGCCATTCAGGCGATGATTGTGCGCGGCGCCGGGCTGATCGGCGTGACCGCCGCCTATGGCATGTATATCGCTGTGCTGACCGCGCCTAAAACGACTCAGCATGCCTTCTGGGACTACGTCGAAGCGGCGGGCGCGCAGCTCAAGGCGACGCGACCCACCGCGGTTAATCTGGCATGGGCAGTGGATCGCCAGTTGGAAGCTCTGCAGCAGGTCGAACCGCTCGACGAGATGATCGCGTGTGCGCGTGAGACCGCGCTGCGTATCGCCGGGGAAGATGCGGAGAACTGCCGGAACATTGGCGCGCACGGTCTCCAGTTGATCGAAGCGATTGCCGAACGTAAGCCCGGAGAGACGATCAACATCCTCACACACTGCAACGCGGGGTGGCTGGCGTTCGTCGATTATGGCTCGGCGACCGCGCCGATCTATGCGGCACATGACCGCGGCCTACCTGTCCATGTATGGGTGGATGAAACGCGCCCGCGCAATCAAGGCGCCCGGCTCACAGCGTGGGAACTCGGCCAGCATGGCGTGCCGCACACGGTGATCGCGGACAACGTCGGCGGGCATTTGATGCAGCATGGGCTGGTCGATCTGTGCATTGTCGGGAGCGACCGCACCACCGTGACGGGCGATGTCGCGAACAAGATCGGCACGTACCTCAAAGCGCTGGCCGCGCACGATAACGGCGTGCCGTTCTACGTGGCGCTGCCCTCCTCCAGCTTTGACTGGGCGATGCGGGATGGCTTACGCGAGATCCCGATTGAGCAGCGCGGTGCGGATGAGGTCAAGTATATGGATGGGCAAACCGCGCAGGGCACCATCGAAGTGGTACGGCTGACGCCAGAGAGCAGCCCGGTCGCCAACTTTGGCTTTGATGTGACTCCGGCGCGCTTGGTCACCGGGTTGATCACTGAGCGGGGCGTCGTCGCCGCCGACGAAGACGCGATTCTCGGCTTGTATCCCGAAAACCGGCGGCTGTCGTCCCGCTGATGGTCGCCGCGCAGATCGCTGGATATCTGCGCGTAATCTGGGGCGCACTGACTTTCTCAATGCTTTAACGTATGCTCCAATGCATATGCGGTGGTTAATTGCGTTACAATTAACCTAGGTGTTCTCAGCTCCATCGCGGTAATTCTTCGTTAGCGTTCTGTCTTGCTAACGGGAAAGTAAACTTTGTGAAACAACCAGATACCCGTGCCATCACGCCCTACATTGTTCTCAGCATTGGTACGCCTTTTGCTCAACCGGATCTCGTAGTAGAGCGATTGGGCGAACGGGTTGATCGCCCTGTGAAACATGAGCCAATCCTTACACTCGCTGCCCTGGAAGCCGCTCTGACGCGCATGCCCAGCGCCGTCATTGTGTGCGACTTCGACGACCCCCAAAACAACTCTGAAACGATTGTCCGCCGTATGCAGCAGCTATCGCGGTCAACCCCGGTCATCGTGGCCGCGCACACCGCCCACGTCAACGATGCGGTGGACATGATGCGGCTCGGCGCGAGTGGCTTTGTGGCGAAGGCGGATACCGAGCGGCTGCTCCAGCTCATTCAGGTAGGGTTCAGTCAGAGTGCGGACATGCCCGCCCAGCACCAGCGGGCTGATGCGCCTGTGGAAGCAGTGCGCGCCTTGCGGGGTCAGATCAACGCCATTCTTGATACGACGCAAGATGCCGTGATGAGCATCACTTTGCCGGATCGCCAGTTGATCTACGTCAGTGCGTCGTATGAAAACATCTATGGGTATCCGGTGGCCATGGTACTGGCGGATCCCGACTTCTACAAGCACGTTGTGCCGCCCGAAGATCTCGAACTCGCTACCGCCGCGATGGAAACGTGTCTGCGCGAGGGCGTCGTAGAGCTGGAGCATCGCATCATCACTGCTGATGGTCAGGTGCGCTGGCTGCACCGCCGTGCGTGGATTACCTATGACGAACACGGTCGCCCGGCGCAGGTCAACGACAGCGCCCGTGACATCACCACGCGCAAAACGATGGAAGCGGCTTTGCAGCAGAGCGAGGGGCGCCTGCGCAGTCTGTTCGAGAATTTGCAGGATGTTGTCTGGTCGGCTGATATCGCTGCCAATCAGATCGTGTTTGCGAATCCGGCTGCGCGGCGCGTGTATGGACGACCGGAAACCGACTTCTACGAAGATTCTGAACTATGGCACAAGATTATCCATCCGGATGATGCGCACCGCATCGAGGAACTGAGAGGCAGCCTATTAGATGGTGGCCGTCGGGACGCCACCTATCGCATCCTGCGACCAGACGGCGAGGTTCGCTGGTTGCACGACCGGGCGTGGATCGTGCGCGATGCAGATGGTAAGCCGCTCCGAATGGAAGGCATCGCTGCGGATATCACCACGCGCAAACTCGCCGAAGCAGCTCTAATCGCCAGCGAAGCTAAGCAGGCTGCTTTGTTTGCGGCGATCCCGGATAGCATTTTCTACCTGCGTTCTGATGGTACCGTGTTGGAGTATCACGGAGCGCCCGACAAAATTCTGCTGCTCCCGGAAGAAATCATCGGTCACAATCTCTATGACTTCTTCAAGTTTGCGCTTGTTCCCCAGATGATTTTGCAGCAGGCGATTGCGGCTGTGCAGTCGGTGATTGCTACCCGCCAGTTGGCCGTGTTTGAATACACCATGCCCGATCTCCGGGATTACGAAGCGCGCATGATTCCCGTAGGCGATACGAACGCGCTGATGTGCATTGTCCGTGAAATCACCGAGCGGAAGCGGGCGGAGCGCCAGTTGCAGCAGAGCGAACAGCGTCTACGCCTGTTCATCGAATATGCGCCCGCCGCCATCGCGATCTTCGATACGCAGATGCGGTACCTCGCGGCTAGTCGTCGCTGGTCGCAGGACTACCGCTTGCCAGACAAAAGTATCATCGGTCGCAGTCACTATGATGTTTTCCCGGAAATTCCGGAGCGTTGGAAAGTGATTCATCAGCGCTGCCTTGATGGGGCAGTTGAAAAGTGTGAAGCCGATCCCTTCCCCCGCGCCGATGGCACGCTTGACTGGGTCCGCTGGGAAGCGCATCCGTGGCGCGACATCGATGGGGCGATTGGTGGAATTTTGCTGTTCTCCGAAGTCATCACCGAGCGCGTGCAGGCCGAAGCGGCGCTGCGTCAGAGCGAAAGCTATCTCCGTTCGCTCATCGATTCCCAGACCGCCTTCAATATGCGCACAGATTTGCTCGGTCGAATCACCTATTGCAATCAGCGCTATCTCGACCAGTTTGGGTGGGTCGCGCCGGATGTGATCGGCCGGCTGTCGCTGGAAATGGTGCTGCCCGCCGACCATGACAAGGTGTTTGCCGCGGTCTCGGGCTGTCTGACGAGTGTGGGGACGCCGTATCAGGTGGAAATCCGCAAATATGCGAAGGGTGGCGGGCACATCTGGACGCTGTGGGAGTTCATCGCCGTACCGAACGCGGACGGCAGCGTCGCCGAGGTGAACTGCGTTGGCTTTGACATCAGCAAACAGAAGCAGGCGGAACATGCGCTGCAGGAAGCGAATGATCGGCTAGAACAGCGCGTCATCGAGCGCACCTCGGAACTCGAACGCGCGAAAGATCGCATCGAAGCGATCTTCCAGCACAGCGGTGATGGAATTTTGCTGCTGGATCTCACGGTCGGGATTCAACAGGCGAACTATGCCTTTGACGAAATCTTCCGGCTCCCGAGTGGCAGCGCCCACGGAACACAATTGTCCGCGTACTTCCAAGCGGATGAAACAGCCCGCATTGACGGGGTGATCGCAGACGTCGCCGCGAGCCACCAGACGCAGCACCTGGAAGCGCGCGCGCTGCGCTCGGATGGCACAGCGTTCGCCGTCGAGATCAGCGTCGCGCCGGTCAACCGATCAGAACGGGACGTCACAAATCTGGTGTGTATTATTCGTGACGTCACCGAGCGCAACCACGCCCAAGAAGCGCTGCGCGCGAGCGAGGAGCGCTACCGTACGCTCATCAGCACGATGTCGGAAGGAATTGTGCTGCAAGGGCGAGATGGCAAGATTCAGGCCTTCAACACGGCCGCCGAGCGCATTTTGGGTTTGTCCGCCGATCAACTGGCCGGGCACACTTCGATCGATCCGCGCTGGCACGCCATCCACGAAGATGGTACAGACTTCCCCGGCGAGACCCACCCAGCGATGGTCACGCTGGTGACCGGCCAGCCACAGTCCAACGTCGTGATGGGCTTACACAAGCCGGATGACGCGAAGATCACGTGGATTCTCATCAATTCGCAGCCACTGATTGAGCCGAAACACACGCAGCCCTATGCCGCAGTGACCACTTTTACCGATATCACCGCCAGTAAGCTGGCGGAAACCGCCCTGCGCGAAAGCGAGGAACGGTATCGTCTGCTGGCCGAAAACGTGAATGACGTGCTGTACAAGGTATCGGCGCAGGGCGAGATCACCTTTGTGACGGCGTCGGCTTACGGGGTGTTTGGGTATCACCCGGAGGAGCTGATTGGCCACCCGGCCAGCTTCATTGTCCATCCCGATGATTTAGAGTTGAGTATCCGGGCTGTCCGGACAGCCGCGATCAGCGGCGTGCCGCACGTCACGCTGCACGCTCGCCTGCGGCACCGAAGCGGCGTTTATGTGTGGGTGGAAATTGCGGCAACGATTGTGCACGATCCCCAGACCGGGCGACCCCTCGAAATGATCGGTGTGCTGCGCGATGTGACCGAGCGCAAGCTCGCCGAAGATGCCCTGCGCGCCAGCGAAGAGAAGTTCCGGACCTTCCTCGAAGTCGCGCCCATTGCCACGGTAATCGCCGATATGCAGGCGCGTATCGTCGTGGCGAATCAGGCGGCGGCGGTGCTGTTTGGCTATGAGCGTGGCGATCTCATCGGGCGTACCATTGATACCCTCGTCGCCGAAAGCTTCCGGGCAGAGCAGGCGCTGCAGGTTAAGCAGGAGCGCGCGCTGACCGAGCGCCGCGCCCTGTCCTTTGAGTCCGAAGGGCTGCGGCGCGATGGCACCACGTTCCCCTGTGACACACAGTTGAGCTTCATCGAGACCGCGGAAGGCCCGATGGTCATGAGCCATGTGATCGATACCACGCAGCGGCGGCGCGCCGAAGAAGCGCTGAAGCAGTCGCTGGCGCAGGAACGCGAACTGGGAGAACTCAAATCGCGCTTCGTGTCGATGGCCTCGCACGAGTTTCGCACGCCGTTGGCTGCCATTCTTGCGGCCGCCGAAACGCTCACGTTGTACCGCGACCGCATGAATCAGGAGCAGATCGACGGGCGGTTGGAACGCATCCGCCAGCAGGTCACATATATGAAAGATACGATGGAAGACGTGCTACATCTGGCGCGCATGCAGGCGGGGCGCGTGAAATTCGAGCCGCGTCCCGGCGATGTGGCGGCACTCGCTCGCGATATCATCACCGAATTCGACAGCCAGCTTGATTATCAGGGGAGGCTCCACTTCACCTGTGTGACCTCACCTCTGCGTGCGGAATTCGACGAGCGGCTGCTGCGGCAGATTTTTAGCAATCTGGTCCACAACGCGCTCAAGTATTCGGAGCGCGAGACGAGCGTGAGCATCACGCTTACCGAGCGCGCGGAGCACGTCTGCTTACGGGTTGAGGATCACGGGATTGGCATTCCGGACGAGGACGTGAAGCACCTGTTTGAACCCTTCCACCGCGCAAAGAATGTCGGCACGATTTCAGGGACGGGGCTGGGGTTGAGCATTACGCGCCAGTCGGTCGAACTGCATGGCGGGACGATCACCGTGGACAGTCATGAGGGCGTCGGCACGCTGGTGGAGGTGATCATCCCCAAGGCAGCGGCACGACCCGCACCGGGCGAATAAAACGGGCGCACACTCGTGCGCCCGTTCCAATACATCCACAGCCTAGATTACGAGCGAATTAGGGGAAAACAGCCGAGGGGAGAGGAATCTGTGCACCTGCCGCTCGTATCCGACCCCACCCCCGGCCCCTCCCCGAATTCGGGGAGGGGAGACAGATTTCCCTCTCGCCCCGCTTGGGTGGGAGAGGGGGCTAGGGGGGTGAGGGGTGTCAATTCCGACGTGGACGGATCTACGATCCGCTTTTGCTAACTGACGTCAACTTACGACAGATCCGGCACGACGGCCATGACGATGGCGGTCGCCGGGCCGCCCAGACGCATGTCTATGGCCGCGCTCGCATAGGCATAGGCGTCAAACGAATCCAGACCCCATTCGGTCGTCAACAGCTTATACGCTTCATCCAGCGCGACCTGATGCGCGGCGGCCAGCGTG
>JAYRZU010000037.1:0-1523 GCA_041916315.1 Anaerolineae bacterium | reverse complement strand
GTGGAGAGAGCTTTTGGCATTGGGCCCTCGGCGCTGACGGAGGCCATGGGCATGCTCAACCACCATTTCGCAGCAGCCGCCTGATCGGCGCAGAGCGACAGCCTACCTCTGACTGCCGCCAATCTTTGCAACAGAGCCGGACGCAGAGCCAGCCAGCAGGTTTGCGCGACCCGAATGGCGGGTTTCATCTAATACCGGCGCTCACATCAACGACGCTGAATGTCTTGAGTTGGTCGCGTGTTGCCGGAAGCGGAACGCCGCTTCGTGGGACAAAACGACCGGTCGGAATTTCGACTGGGAATGTCCGCGTACGCCGTAACCGGACGTTCTTGAACCGCCGACACTCGGCCAAGCAGGATTACGGTCAGATTGCGGCAGAGAATCGCTCCTGCATCATTCGGCCTAGGTCGCTTGACAGAGCGTTAATGCTTGGTCAGCGGGCATCACGCGGCCTGCTCCTGACGGCTTCGGATGTCGGCGATCCACTTTGCTAACATCTCGATTTCGGTTTCGATGACTGATGGTGCGGGCAGCGGCGGGTTGATTTCACCAGGCTGACTGTGGAGCAGAGCTGAACAACGCCCGAATGCTTCTCGCATGGTGTTGCAGTCGCTGTCGGTGAGAACGGTAAGCTTGATGAGACCTGTCGTGTCCACTTTCCGGGACAGGCGGCGAAGCACCGGGCCGACAACCTCCTCGACGGCGCGCTCCCAGGTGGTGCGAAGCTGGTCCTGGAACGATGTCACCTCGCGCAGCCACTTCGCCTGATCGCCGCGTTCGTGGTGAATCTTCACATTGGCGAGATGGGAGTTCATTCCGTCGATCACCTTGTCGAGCGGCATGACGCTGGCTGGCGGTTCTTGATGGCAATAGCCGGCATTCTCTCCGCCACGGCTGATCAACCTATAGGTGACCGGTGTCGCATCCCGGTCCTTGGTCGCGCGGCAGGCTTCATCGAGCAGCAGCAGGAACGCCATGTCGTGGGTGAACACGATCACCTGCCGGGTCTGCCCGGCTTCGGCCAAGCGCAGTGCGACCTTATCGCGATGCTGATGGTCGAGAGATGAAACCGGGTCGTCGAACACGATGGCGGATTGTGCATCGATGGTCGATAGTTCGGCCATGAAGGCGGCGAGCGCGACACAGCGATGCTCGCCTTCGCTCAGAACCTTGCCGACCGGTTCATTCGGCTTGTTGATGAGGCGGACCTGGAAGAAAGGCACGCCTGCGCTCGTCTTTGCTTGCTGGAGCTCGATGGCGAGTCCCGCGACGCCGAGTTTGTCTACCTCGATGGCAAATCTTCCACGCAGGCGATTGGTGACCAGCGCCTGCGCGATCCGCGTGCTCTGCGTCGTGATCTTGTTCGTGGCAGTGTCCTTGCCTGTTGATTGCCACTGAGAGTTGACCCGGGAGGGGCATAAATTTCCACTGAGAAGTGACCCATGTTCTGACCTTTCCTCTGGCTTTGGCGTCGGGGGAACGTGGAGTGATCGACATGGCGTTACTGAGTGTAATCCGACGCT
>JAYRZU010000036.1:0-15566 GCA_041916315.1 Anaerolineae bacterium | reverse complement strand
GCGCCGAAGAAAATCTTCAGCCGTCCGCGCCGCCGTTTTTCCTCTGCTGCCTGGATCTGCTGGAGAAGCTCATCAGGGTCGGGTCGATAATCGTCCATGTCTGCCCTTACCACTCCCACTCACTACGATTATGCACCCTCGAGCGCGTCTAGCGCGAGATTGAGTTCCAGCACATTGACGCGGGGCTCGCCCAGTAAGCCGAAGGCGCGGCCGTCGGTATGCTGCGCGACCAGTTCACGCACAACGGCCGAGTCCAGACCGCGCGCCGCGGCCACGCGCAGCACCTGATAGTCCGCTGCCGCCGGGCTGATGTGCGGGTCAAGGCCGCTGGCGGAAGCCGTCACCAGATCCACTGGGATCGCCCCGTCCACGGTCACGCCCGCGGCGGCATTGGCGGCTGCCAACGCGGCAAGGCGCGTCTGGATCAGTCCGCCTTCACCAATCAGCGCGGGGTTGAGCGGCCCATAATTCGAGCCAGAGGACGCCGCCGCGTTGTAGGGGACGGGGCTGGTCGCCGACGGGCGTCCCCAGAAATAGGCGGGATCACTGAACTCTTGCCCGATCAGCGCCGAGCCGATGACGTTTCCCTGCGCATCCGTGATCAGGCTGCCGTTCGCCTGATGCGGGAAGATCACTTGGGCTAGCCCGGTGATGAGCGTCGGGTAGAGCGCGCCCGTCAGCACCGTGAAGAAGATGATCGCGATGATAGCGGGGCGGATCACCTGCGCCCAGTCGACTGTGGTTGGCCGCTGCATGCTGTCCTCCATTACGTTAAACCCAGAGCGACGAGAATCAGATCGACGAGCTTGATGCCGATGAACGGCGCGATCAGCCCGCCCAAGCCATAGATCAGCAGGTTGCTGCGCAGCAGCGCCGACGCGCCGACCGGGCGATACTTGACGCCGCGCAGCGCCAGCGGGATCAGACCGATGATGATCAGCGCATTGAAGATGACCGCCGACATAATCGCGCTGTTCGGCGTGGCCAACGCCATGATATTGAGCGCGTTCAACTGCGGGTAGACCGAGGCGAACGCTGCCGGGATAATGGCGAAATACTTCGACACATCGTTGGCAATCGAGAAGGTCGTCAGCGCGCCGCGCGTCATCAGCAGCTGCTTGCCGATCTCCACGATTTCGATCAGCTTGGTCGGGTTGGAGTCGAGATCGACCATATTCCCGGCTTCTTTGGCCGCCTGCGTGCCTGTGTTCATCGCGACCGCGACATCGGCCTGCGCCAGCGCGGGGGCGTCGTTCGTGCCGTCGCCGGTCATGGCGACCAAGCGTCCACCAGCCTGATACTCGCGAATCAGTTTGAGTTTGGCTTCGGGCGTGGCCTGCGCGAGGTAGTCGTCGACGCCCGCTTCGGCGGCAATTGCGGCGGCGGTGAGCGGGTTATCCCCGGTGATCATCACCGTCTTGATGCCCATGCGCCGCAGTTCGCCGAAACGTTCCTTGATGCCCCCTTTGACTACATCCTTGAGGCGGATCACGCCCAGGACCTGTTTGCCTTCCGCGACGACGAGCGGCGTCGCGCCCTGCCGCGCCACTTCGTCGACGATTTGGCGCGCCTGCGGCGGAAACAGCCCGCCCTCGTCGGTGACGAATGACTGAATCGAATCGGCGGCACCCTTGCGGATCATGCGGCCATCGAGATTGACGCCGCTCATGCGCGTTTGCGCGGTGAATGGGACGAAGGTCGCGCCAAGCGCTTCGATATTGCGCTGGCGCAGGTTGTAGCGCTCCTTCGCCAGCACGACGATGCTCCGGCCTTCGGGCGTCTCATCGGCCAGCGAGGATAACTGCGCCGCGTCAGCCAACTGCTGCGCCGTCACGCCGGGGGCGGGGATGAATTCGGCGGCTTGACGGTTGCCGAGCGTGATCGTCCCGGTTTTGTCGAGCAGCAGCACGTCGACATCGCCTGCGGCTTCGACCGCGCGTCCCGACATGGCGATCACATTCGCCTGAATCATGCGATCCATGCCCGCAATGCCGATGGCCGAGAGCAGTCCACCAATCGTCGTTGGGATGAGGCAGACGAGCAGCGCGACCAGCACGGTGATGGTGATGGGCGTGCCTTGCCCGCTGGCGTTTACCGCGTACAGCGAGAAGGGCAGCAGCGTGACTGTCGCCAGCAGAAAGATGATCGTGAATACGGAGAGCAGAATGCTCAGCGCGATCTCGTTGGGCGTCTTCTGGCGTTTTGCCCCTTCGACCATGTTGATCATGCGGTCGAGGAAGGCTTCGCCGGGGTTGGCGGAGATGCGCACCACCAGCCAATCGGACAGCACGCGCGTGCCGCCCGTCACCGCGCTGCGGTCACCGCCGCTCTCGCGGATGACCGGGGCGCTTTCACCCGTGATCGCACTTTCGTCTACCGAGGCCACGCCTTCGATGACTTCGCCGTCCCCGGGGATGATATCGCCCGTTTCGACCACCACCACATCATCGCGGCGCAGCGCGGAGGCAGGCACGCTGTTGAACTGCGTCCGATGATGCGGATCGGTCAGCTTCTTGGCGCTCACGTCGCGGCGCGCTTTGCGCAGGGTGTCGGCTTGCGCTTTGCCGCGGCCTTCCGCCATCGCTTCCGCGAAGTTGGCGAACAGCACCGTGAACCACAGCCAGACCGCGACGGCGAGGATGAAGGGGGCGGACTGGCGCGCGAGTTCCGCTGCTTGCTCGGGGGCTGCACCCACGCTCAGCGCGTACTGGGCGGCTTCGCCCTGGCCAACGATTGCGAGTCCGAACAGGGCGGTCGTCAGCACTGCGCCCACCAGCACGATAAACATCACCGGGTTGCGCAGCTGCTGCCGCGGGTCAAGCTTTTTGAACGCGTCCACCACTGCCTGCCGCACAATCGGCGGGTCAAACAGCGGGCGCGCTGAGGTTTGCGTATTCAGAGTCATGAGTTTTGTCTCCTAGCTGGCGATCATCTGCAAGTGTTCGACGATCGGCCCGAGCGCCAGCGCCGGGATGAAGGTCAGCGCGCCGATGATCAGGATCACGCCGATGAGCATGGCGATGAACAAGCCCGTGTGGGTGGGCAGCGTTCCCGCACCGGCCGGAACGGTCTTCTTGGCGGCCAGTGACCCGGCGATGGCGAGCGGCGCGATGATTAAGAAGAAGCGCCCGAATAACATGGCCAGCCCGAGCGTTGTGTTGTAGAAGGGCGTGTTCGCGCCCAACCCGGCGAACGCGCTGCCGTTATTGTTCCCTGCCGACGTGAAGGCATACAGCACTTCGCTGAAGCCGTGCGCGGCGGGAGTCGTGTTGTAGATCGTCGCCAGCCCCTCCGGCATGACCACCGCCAGCGCCGTGAACCCGAGTACCAGCAGCGGCATGACCAGAATGCAGATGGCCGCCATTTTGATCTCGAAGGCTTCGATTTTCTTGCCGAGATATTCCGGCGTGCGCCCGACCATCAGCCCGGAGATGAAGACCGCGATGATGGCGTAAATCAGCATGCCGCTGTACAGGCCGGAGCCGACGCCGCCGAGGATGGACTCGCTCATCTGCATCAGGAACAGGGGGACGAGGCCACCCAGCGGTGTGAACGAATCGTGCATCGCATTGACCGCACCCGTCGAGGTTGCCGTGGTTGCAGTGGCGAATAACGCCGACCGGGCGATGCCGAAACGTACCTCTTTGCCTTCCATATTCCCGCCGGGGTTCACATCCGTGCTGATGGTATCGAGACCGAGCAGGCGGAGCGGCGGCGTGCCCGCGGCTTCGGCGGCATACGCCCCGAAGATCAGCACCGTGAGCACGATCAGCATGGCGGCGAGCAGCGCCCACCCTTGGCGTGTATCCCCGACCAGCTTGCCGAAGGTGTAGCAGAGCGCCGCTGCGATGACCGTTTCGGATAGAATCAGCACAAAGTCGGTGAGCGGCGTTGGGTTTTCAAAGGGATGAGCGGCATTCGCGTTGAAGAAGCCGCCGCCGTTCGTGCCGAGGTGCTTGATCGCAACTTGCGAGGCCGCTGGTCCCATGGCCAGCGTTTGTGTGGTGAGCGGCGTGCCGTCCGCTGCAGTGAGCGCGGTTGTGTCGACGACGGTGGCCGTCTGGTAGGCTGACCAGTTCTGAATCACCCCCTGCGACACGAGGAACAGCGCCAGTACCAGCGCCAGCGGCAGCAGGATATACAGCACGCCGCGGGTGAGGTCGACCCAGAAGTTGCCGAGTGCGGTTGTCAAACGGCGGCTGAGGCCGCGGGCGAACGCGACCAGCACGGCCATGCCAACCGCGGCGGACACGAAGTTCTGCACGGTGAGGCCGAGCATCTGCACGAAATAGCTCAGCGTCGTCTCGCCCGCGTACCCCTGCCAGTTGGTGTTTGTCGTGAAGCTGACCGCCGTGTTGAAGGCTGAATCGGGCGTCACCGGGCCGAAATTCTGCGGATTGAGTGGCAGCGCTGCTTGCACGCGCTGGAGGCCGTAGAGGAGCAGCACACTTACGAGGCTGAAGGCGAGCACCGACAGCGCGTAGGTCTTCCAGTTCATTTCAACCTCGGCGCGCGTGCCAAACAGGCGATAGATCGCGTTTTCGACCGGCGCAAAGAGGCGATTGAGGGGGTTTTTCCCCTCGTAAATGGTGTAGATATACAGGCCGAGCGGCTTCGTCAGCGCGATGAGCACGACGAGAAACAGCCCGATTTGCAGGATGCCATTGAAAGTCATGTGAACATCTCCGGTTTGAGCAGGGCGACCACCAGATAAATCAGGAGCGCCAGCGCTATCAACCCGGCGACGAGATACAATACAGCCATCGACTTATCTCCTAGACGCGATCACACAGCCTAATGAAGCCCCAGCACAGGGCAAAGAAAATCAGAACTAAGATGACGAATACGACATCCACTGCGGGCACTCCCTCGATTTACGTTCGGTTGGTGAAAATTCAGGTGAGTTCGGCGAAACGGTAGCCAATGCCGGGTTCGGTGACGATGTAATGAAACTCACTGTCCGGATGATCATTTAGCTTTTTGCGCAGCGTATTGATGTATACGCGGACATAGTGCGGTTGGGCGTCTTTGTCATCATGCCAGACGGTATCAAGCAGCATCTGGTTGGTGACGATGCGACCGGGATGCGCCGCGAGCATGCGCAGGAGTTCGTACTCCGTCGGCGTGAGATGAATATCTTGCCCTTTGAGCGTGACACGGCGCTTGATCAGATCAATCTTGAGCTCGTGCACTTGAATGATGCCACTCGGGTTCGCGGATTCGCCCACGGATGCTCGCCGACGAATGGCGCGAATCCGGGCTTCCAGTTCCGCCATATCAAACGGCTTGGTGATGTAATCGTCTGCCCCTGCTTCAAAAGCGGCGAGTTTGGTCGCTTTGGTGTCTTCGACAGACACGACGAGGATGGGAATGGACGACCATTCCCGAATCGCCTTACAGACAGCCACGCCATCGGGCGCGGAATTCAGTTGGATGTCAACAATGATAGCCGCGGGCTGTAACTGGGCGGTCAGTGCAATGCCGTCTTCGCCGTTGTCAGCCGAAAATACCTGATAACCATAGCCCTTCAGCCCATGATCCAGTAACCGACGAATCTGTGGCTCGTCATCGATTACGAGGAGCTTGAGTTTGTTCATGCTCGAATACGCCCAATCGGTCTGCACCTTATCGTAAACTGCCCCTGATTATTGAACTGAACAGTCGAAAAAGGGCGCAAAGAAAGGGCGCAAAGTCGTAAAAACGGCGTAAAAATGAGCTGGGGTTCTCTAGGGCAGGGTAGGCGAATCTGGTGGAGTCAACCAGATAAAGCCGAGGGAAGAGGAGGGGGAGCAGTCGGTCGGGAAACGACCGCTATCGACGAGTGCAGCGACACGGGCGTGGGTTAAGCATAGTAAAGCATCAGCGGTGATGGACGCAGGGTCAGGAGGCTAATCCATAATCTTCCAGCTACGCTGACGTCGGTTTAGAGTGAGGCTTCCGGCGCCGCAAGCTGATAGCGCCCGCGGATGTAGGTCGCAACGGCTGCCCAGATCACGCCGCACAGCGCGGCCACCTCGATGCTCTCCAGAGTGATTGGGTTCGCCGTCACCACCAACAGCAGCAGCCAGAAGAACGCGCACGCGAGGCCTTCCACGATGGAGTGCAGCAGCCGTCCGCGTGGTTTTTGCATCACCCACTGCGGCCTGACTGCCACCAGAACCAGAATCCAGAACGCACAGCCGATAATTGTGAGTGCGACTTCAATGATTGCGCTAAATCCGCTCATAGGTAGCCTCCCGCTTTTGCTTCGACTTCCAGTCTAGCAAGCGACTTTGAGACGGAACTAAGGTTGATCTAAGATCGCTCTTACCGACAGGTCGGTGGAGTGACGGGCAAGCCCACGTGCACTCGCGTTCCCTGACCGACGGTGCTTTCGACCTGAATGTGGCCGCCATGTTCCAGCACAATCTGCTGGGCGATGGCCAACCCCAGCCCCGCGCCCCCGCTGTATTTGCGATCTGCCTCTGCCCGGTAAAAGCGGTCGAACAAATGCGGCAGATGCTCCGCGGGGATGCCTTTGCCTGTGTCTTCGATGGTGATCTGGACGTCGGTTTCGGTTTTGCTTCCGGTCACATGAATGGTTCCGCCCGGCGGTGTGTATTTGACCGCGTTGTCGAGCAGATTCAGGAACAGCCGAATGAGGTGATCGGTATAGCCCAGCATCGGCAGCGCTTCGGGGAAGTCGGTCGTCACGCGCAGTTGTTTGTCGGCGGCGATTAAGCCGATCTGGTCGACGGCGGCGCTGAGTAGATCGCTCAGGTCAATCGGTTCTGGTTGGATGAAGGCGGGAGCAGCATCCAAGCGCGTGAGGAACAGTAGATCGTTGGCGAGGCGGATCAGGCGATCCGTTTCTAACTGTATCTGACTTAAGGTGGCTTCGTATTCGTCCGGTGTGCGCGAACGCGCCAGCGTCACCCCAATCTGACCTTTAATCGCGGTGAGCGGTGTGCGCAGTTCATGCGAGGCGTCGGCGGTGAAGCGGCGTTCTTTCTCGAAGCCGAACTGCAAACGGTCGAGCATGGAGTTGAGCGTGGTCGCCAATCGCCCGATTTCGTCGGCGGTCTGCTGGATGGGGATGCGCCGCGTCATGTCGGTCGCGTTGATGGCCTGCACCGTGCGTGTGATCGCGTCGACGGGGCGCAGCGCGCGCGTCGCCATAAAGGTGCCGCCTAACCCCGCCACGATCAGCACGAGCGGCACGCCGATTAAGATGATGCGCAATACGCTGCTGCGCGTATCGGCGACCATGTTCAGCGACTGCGCCATTTGCAGCCACGCGTCAAACTGCTGCGTTTGCGTTTCGACGCGCTGCGTGAGGATGCGCCACGTGGTGCCTTCGGCCTCGGCTGTGGTGAACCCGGTGCGTGTCGGCGTCACGGAAATTCCTTCGGGAAAAATCCCCACTTCGGCGACGACCTCGCCGCTCTCGTTGACGAGGCGCAGGGCAAAGCGGGACTGCATCAACTGTGTGACCGCCGAGTCGGACATGGGGCGCAGCATCGGCGGATCAACGGTGTCGTCGACATCGACGAGCAGTTGGGAGGCGGCCACCTGTAACCCGGCGTCGACCTGATTGGCGAGGCTTAACTCCAGTTCAAACTGGAGGTATAAGCAGAAGCCGAGGACGGTCACCGCCAGCAGGGCCACATACCACAGGGTGAGGCGGGTGTGCAGCGTGCTGAGTCTAGTCCAATTCTTCATCAGTGCTCAAACGGTAGCCGATGCCGCGCACAGTCTGGATGAGCGGCTGCGGCGCGTGCTTGTCGATTTTGCGACGCAGGTAGCCGATATACACGTCGACGACGTTCGATTCGTTGTAGAAGTCGAAGCCCCACACGCGCTCGCCGATCTGCGTGCGTGTGAGGACATGCCCGGCGTTGCGCATCAGATATTCCAGCAGCATGAATTCGCGCTGGCTGAGATCCAGCACGCGCCCGTCGCGCCGCACCACATGCCGCAGCGTATCCATTTCGAGATCGCCCACTTTGAGCAGGTTCGTCGTTTGCAGCGGCGGGCGGCGCAGCAGAGCATGGATGCGCGCCAGCAGTTCGGAAAAGTCGAACGGCTTGACGAGATAATCGTCCGCGCCCGCGTTGAGGCCGCGCACCCGGTCTTCCACGGCGTCGCGCGCCGTCAATACCAGAATGGGCGTCTTGACGCCGTAATCGCGCAGCCGGGGAAGCAGCTGCAGCCCATCCATCTTCGGGAGCATCAGATCCAGCACCACGATGTCATAGTCGAGGTTCGCGGCGTGGTCTAGGCCTTTTTCGCCGTCCTGCACCCAGTCGACCGTGTGCCCGGCTTCGCGCAGTCCCTGACAGACAAATTTACCGATCCCTTCTTCATCCTCCACGAGCAGTAGTCGCATCGATTCGCGTGTCCTCTACCAGCCTTGTTGTTCACTATCTTAGACTCGCTTTTAAGCTTTCGGTCAGAAATAAGAAAGTTCTTAGAGTCATCTTAAATGCATCACAAGTTGGGGCGCTAAGCTGAAAATACCCGATAGACCATTGGAACCGATATGGAATTTGCGCTTATCCTGATCCCATTTGCGCTTGCCGCTGCGCTTCCCATCATCGGTGGGCGCATGCACGCAACTCGACTGAATTGGCTGCTGGCGGCGGTGCTGCTGGGGCTGTTCGGTTGGCTGCTGACCTTGTTCCCGACGATTGCCGCGCAGGGCGCGGTGATTGTCGAACAGGCGTGGGTCGAAAGCTTTGGCCTCACGTTCGCGCTGTACATTGACGGGCTGGCACTGCTGTTCGCGCTGCTAATCACTGGGATCGGCGCGGCGATCTTCCTCTACGCAGGCTACTACCTCGACGACGATCCCCGTGCTCCGCGCTTCTTCGCGCTGTTGATGGCCTTTGCTGGCAGTATGTTGGGCGTTGTCCTCTCCGGTAATCTCATTCTTTTGTTTGTGTGCTGGGAACTCACCAGCATTTTCTCGTTCCTGCTGATCGGCTTTGACGGCACCAAGCCGGAGGCGCGGAGTGGGGCGGCACAGGCGCTGGTGATCACGGGCGGGGGGGGATTGGCGCTATTTGTCGGCCTCATCCTGATGGGGACGGCGAGCGACTCATTCGATCTCGCGCAGGTGTTGAGCGCGCCGCTGCAGGATCACCCCCACTATGCCGCGATCACGCTGCTCGTCCTCGCGGGCTGCTTCACCAAGAGCGCGCAGGTGCCCTTCCACTTCTGGCTCCCCGGCGGGATGACCGCGCCGACCCCTGCCAGCGCGTATCTCCATTCCGCGACGATGGTCAAGGCCGGGGTGTATCTGCTGGCGCGCTTCTATCCCACACTGGCTGACACCGATCTCTGGTTCACGGCGCTTGTCGGCGTGGGCGCGGTGACCATGCTCGTCGGCGCGCTCAACGCCCCGTTCAAACGCGATCTCAAAGCGCTGCTGGCCTATGCGACCGTAAGCTGGTTGGGCGCGCTCGTGCTCCTGCTCGGCCTGCCGCATTATGAAGGCTACCTGGCAGCCATGGTGGGCATCATCGGTCATGCGCTGTACAAAAGCCCGCTGTTCATGCTCGTCGGCGTGATCGATCACGCAACCGGCACACGCCTGATCGACAAGCTAGGGGGGCTGGCGCGCTCGATGCCTGTCGGCGCGGTGATCGCCGTCGTCTCGGGGTTGTCGATGGCCGGGATCATTCCACTCATGGGCTTTGTCGCCAAAGAGACACTCGTCCACGCGCTGACGCATTATCACGGCGAGTACGCGACGTTGATCGCGCTGGTCGTCTTCGTGGCGGCGGGGCTGCTGGTCATCGTCGCGGCGATCTTCGTGTGGGATGTGTTCTTCCGTCCCGCGCGATTCGGCGCGGGAACGAAAGCAATCAGTGAGCACCACACCCTCGATCACGCCCCGCATGACCTGCACCACCACGCCCCGCATCCGCTGATCTTTCTGGGACCGGGGGTAATCGCGCTGCTCTCGCTCGCGCTGGCACTGCTGCTCGAACCCCTGATCAATCCGCTGCTGGCGACTATTTTGCCCGGCGATTTCTCTCTGTACCTGTTCGCCGGGATCAACCAGGAATTCATCATCAGTCTGATCATCGTCGCCGCCGGAATCGCGGTGTTTCTGGCGCGGCGCTTGTGGCTGCGGGAACTCCCGGAACCACTCAGTGTGGCGCGTGGCTATAAAGCTTTCATGCGGGGCATTGACCGCGTCGGGGACTTCGTGCTGCGGGCACAAAACGGCAAGCTGAGTCATTACCTGGCCGTGATCCTCGGCGTGGTCGGTCTGCTGATGGTGCTCCCGGGCGCGCAGTACCTGCAGACGGTCGGCGTCGAGTTCAGCGTGCGCGATGCGACCGATCTATTGAAGGCCGTGCTGCTGATTCTGTCGCTGGTGGCCACGCTGGCGAGCGTGCTGTTCAAAGGGCATCTGCTGGCGGCGTTGGCGCTCGGGGTAGCTGGGTATTCGGTCGCCGGAGTGTTCTTGCTCGAACCTGCCACCGATGTCGCGCTGGTGCAGGTGCTAGTTGAAACCCTCGGCGCGGTGCTGATCATCGTCATGTTGAGCCGCATCAGCGAAAAGCGGCGGCGCGCCGCTGCTGATGTACTGTGGGGGAAGGGGCGGGCGACGCTGCGCCGGGACGTGCTGGTCGCCATGATGGTGAGCGCGGGCGTGACCGCCTTCGCCCTCGCCGCGGTCATCAACCGGCCAGAGCGCGAAAGCATCATCGCGGAGTGGTACCTCGCCAATACTGAAAGCGTCGGTGTGACCGATGTGGTTGGCGCGATGATCACCGATTTTCGCGCGACGGATACGTTGATCGAGATCACGGTCTTCAGCATGGCCGGGTTGGGCGCGCTCACGGTGCTGCAATTGACTAAGCGGCGCGATATGGACGGCGCGTTCCAACTGCCCATGCCCATGAGCCAGATCACCACACCCCTGACGCGCTGGGCCGCGACGCTGTTTTTGCCCTTCGCCGTGATCATCGCGCTCGCGCAGCTCATGTACGCGGGCAACGCCCCGGGCGACGGCTTTACGGCGGGCGTGATCGGCGGGATCAGCCTGGCGCTGTGGTATCAGGTGTTTGGCTACAGTGTCCAACGGTTACGCCGCATCCGCGCGGATCGCCTCATCGGGGTAGGGCTGAGTCTGGCGCTGGTCAATGCGGCGCTGCCGCTGCTGCTGGGCAAGGATTTTCTGGCGCACAATAAATTCGGTGACATTCCGCTGCCCGCGGGACTGCATTTCAGTTCCAGTACCCTGTTTGAAATTGCCATTGCGCTGACGGTCTTCGCCAGCATGGTCAACATATTGAACGCGATCACCAATCCGGAAGGAATTGAACAGCTATGAGTATTCTGTTTGCGGTGACCACCGGACTGATGTTTGGTTTCGGCGTCTTTCAAATGCTGCGCCGCGATCTGGTCAAGGCGGCGATGGGCTTCTATGTCGTGTTCACGGCGGTGAATCTGTTCATGCTCTCCGCCGGGGCGTTCGATGGACAGGTGCCCGCCTACACGGATCAAGCGGCCAATGGGCAGCCGAGCGACCCGGTGGTGCAGTCGCTCATCCTGACCGCGGTCGTGATCGGCTTCGGTTCGTATGCGCTGCTGCTCGGCATGGTCAACGCCGCCGCCAATCGCTACAAGTCCGTGGACTCCGATGAAGTCGATCAGCTCAAGGGCTAGGCGATGACTGGAGTCGATAACCCGCTCATCCTCGTGCCCATTGTCGTCCCGCTCATCGGCGCGGCGATCTGCCTGCTGCTGTCGGGGAACAACCGTGCGCAGCGCGTCGTCGCCCTCATCGCGGGGATCATCGCGTGTGTGGGCAGCGTCGCCGTGCTGCTGGCGAACCTCCAAGGGGGCGCCAACGCCGTGCAGATCTACCGCGTCGGCGGCTACGCCGTGCCCTTCGGCGTCGTGCTCGTCGCCGACATGATGGCCTCCGTGTTCGCCGTCATGGGGACGAGCGTGGTGGCGGCGGGGCTGCTGTACTGTTTGCAGTGCCGCGACCATTCGCTGACTTATCCGGTCTTCATGCCCGCGTTTCTGTGCGTGGGCGCGGGGTTGGTGGGCAGCTTTTACACCGGGGACGTGTTCACCTTTTTCGTGTTCCTCGAACTGATGGTGATGTCGTCAGTCGTCATGGTCGCCGTGTCGGATAACCGCCTTGGGCTGGAAGCGGCGATCAAATACCTGTTCATCAGCGGCATTGGCTCGGTGCTGCTGCTGCTCAGCATCGCGGCGATCTACACGACCTTCGGAACGCTGACGATGGCGCATATCGCGCAGGAACTCGCTACCGGAGAGCGGCCGCTGCTGGCGCTGCCCGCCGCCGTGCTGTTCATGAGCGCGCTGCTGATCAAGAGCGCGGTCGTGCCGTTTCACTTCTGGCAACCGGACTTTCACACCACCGCGCCGACCCCCGTGAGCGGTCTCCTCTCGTCGGTCGTCGTCAAAGTTGGCATTTACGGGATCATCCGGAGCAACACGCTCTATTTCACGCAGGAAGCGCCGTTCATTCAGAACATTCTGATTGTGCTCGGGCTGATCGGCATCTTTTTCGGCGGCTTGTCGGCGCTGCGCACGTGGAATGCCAAGCGTATGCTCGCCTATTCGACGCTGGGGCAGGTCGGCTTCATGCTGGTCGCCATCGGGTGGGGATCGCCGGTTGCGCTCGTCGCCGCGATCATCTACATCGTGAACCACGCGTACATTAAATCGGGCATGCTCATGCTGACCGGCGCCTTGGCCAGCCGCATCCACGGTCACAGTTCCGACATGAAAGATTTGGAGGGCGCGGGGCGGGGCTACGTCCTATTGAGCATCCTGTATCTGGTGGGTGGGTTGGCGCTGGCGGGTGTACCGCCGTTCAACGGGTTCATCAGCAAACTGGCGCTCGTGCGCGGCGGCGTTGAGGCGCAGAGCTGGCCGATCCTCGGCCTCGTCATCACGGGCGGCATCCTCACACTGATCTACATGACGCGGGCGTGGCAGTGGATCTTCCAGCGCGCGCCGGGCGCTCCGCCCCATGCCGAGCCGCCCGCGCACGGCACCATCGAGATTGAGACGCATCGACCGGACAGCCCGCTCGCGCCCGCGCTGCTGTTGGGCTTCTGTATCGTGCTCGGGCTCTTCGCTACACCGCTGATCAGTGTGGCCGAAGCGACCGTGGCGCAGATCACCCAGCCGAATGTGTATACATGTGCGGTGCTGCCGCCGAGTCTGCTGCGCTCTGAAGCGTTTGATTTGTGCGCCAGCTTGCCGCAGTTGGCGCAAGCCGGGGAGGTGCAGTGATGTTGTCTATTCTCATTCCCGCGCTGCCGATCAGTTTGCTGTGGGTGGCGGTGACCGGACGGGTCAATTGGGAGAGCCTGTTCGTCGGCTACGTCATTGGAGTTTTGACGCTGCTCGCGCTGAACCTGGTCGGTCTGCGCTTTCACGGACGGTTCACACCGCGCCAGATGATCGCGTTAGCTCGCTACAGCGGTCTGCTCCTTTGGAACGGAATCGTCTCCAGTGTGCATGTCGCTCGCATGCTCATGCGCCCAAAGATTGAACTCAAAACAGGGATTCTGGCGCTCAAAACTGGGGATACCACGCCCGAACAACGATTAGCGGCGCTGAGCGCACACGGCCTCAATATGACGCCGGGCGAACTGGTGATCGACTTTGACGACGATGGGACACTGTACGTCCACTGTCTGGATCTCGAAACGTCGCGTTCGCTGCTGGAATCTGAGCAGCAGGAACGCCTCAAACTGCTGCGCGAAATATTGGGGGTGACGGAGCATGAACGACCTGATCGAACTGATTGAAAACCTGGCGCTGATCGTGCTGGTCATCGCTCTGGTGCCGGCGACGTACCGCATCTGGACCGGCCCATCGGCGATGGAGCGCTTGCAGGCGCTCGACTTAACGACGAATGTGTTCGTCGGGATCATCGTCGTGCTCGGGTTGGTGCTTGATAATGCGCAGCTGATCGACATCGGCATTGCGCTGGCCGCCTTCTCGTTTGTCGCGACGCTCGCGATTGCCCGTTACATCGCGGAAGGACGGTTTTTCTGATGTTGGAGTTGATTGGCGCGCTCGTCCTGCTCATCGGCGTCTTCTTCAGCGTGATTGGCGTGTGGGGCGCCATTCGCCTGCCGGATGTATTCACCCGTTTGCACGCCAGCAGCAAAGTGTCGTCAGTTGGCATTGTCGGCCTACTGATCGCGTCGGCGCTGCTGCTGCCGTCGACCGCGCCCAAGGCGGTCGCGCTCGGCATTCTGATCTTGTTCTCGTCGCCGGTCGCGTCGCAGGCCATCGCCCGGTCGGCTTACCGGGATGGCTGCGTGCTTGTCGGCCTGATGCAGAATGATCTCGATGTCCAGTACATTGATTTCGCTTTCAACTACACCATTGGGGAGAACACTCCCGCTGAGGAAGAACCCCAGCTCGAACTGACCACCAGCAGCAGTGAGGACTAGAACGATGCCCAAACCATGTACCCATCTTGGCTTAGCCCAACGCGTCACCCCGAGCGCCCAAGGCTGTGAAGAGTGTTTGCAGACGGGGGATTCGTGGGTGCAGCTGCGCATCTGCCTGATCTGCGGGCACGTTGGCTGCTGCGATTCGTCCCCGAATCAGCACGCCTCCAAGCATTTTCAGGCGACGGGACACCCCCTCATTCAGACCTTCGAGAAGGGCGAAAACTGGCTGTGGTGCTACGTCGACGAAGTCTTGATGCAGCCGCGCCAGAAATAGCGCCGCGTGGTTTCGACGGCAAGGCGGCGAATGGCTCAGGCTGGGTAGGCCGCCGCTTCCGTGTTGCAATAGCTGACTACAGTTCGTATTCTTCCTCGATGGTCGGCGCTTCGCCGCTGACGGGCAGCGTGAAGCGAAACACTGCGCCACCGCCCGGTCGATTCTCCGCCCAGATGCGCCCGCCATGCGCCTGAATGATGCCGCGACAGATGGCCAGTCCCAGCCCGACGCCTTTCGTGAGGCTCGGTTGGGTCCGGTAGAACTTGTCGAAGATGCGCTCCTCATCGCCGGGCAGCAGACCCGGACCCCGATCCGCCACCTCAACCGTGATTTCGTGTGCTGCGGCCTGCGCGCTGATGTCAATCGGCGTGTTCGGTGGGGAATACTTGAGCGCATTTTCGAGCAGATTATTCAGCACCTGTTCGATCAGGCTTTCGTCAAACTGCACCAGCGGGAAATCTGCCGGGATCGACACGTGGATCGCCTGCCGCGCCGGGCGCGAATGAATGCGGTTGAGCGCCGCGCCGATCACTTCTTCGAGGACCAGCCATTCTTTGGTGATATGACTCGCGCCCGACTCCAGACGTGTCATATCCAGCAAATTGCCGACAAAGCGATTTAGCCGTTCCGACTCTTCGAAGGCGACCTGTGCCAGTTCGTGACGGTCGGTCTCGGTCAACGCGTCCTTGCGTTGGAGCAGGCTGGAAGTCGCGCCCGTGATGACGGCCAGCGGCGTGCGCAGATCGTGCGAGACGGAACTCAGCAGGGTGTTGCGGGTGCGTTCCGCCTCCACCTCGATCTGCGCGCGCGCCGCGTCATCGGCAAGGCGGGTACGTTCT
>JAYRZU010000035.1:0-41331 GCA_041916315.1 Anaerolineae bacterium | reverse complement strand
GTGATCTGCCGCGCGTCAAAGGTGATGCTCTCCAACGAGTAGGCCAGCGCTGGTTCACTGGTCAGCGTCTCGTTGACGGCGACCAGTTTGGCTTCTTCCAGTTCCAGCCGCACCGTGATCTGGCGCGGCGAGATGTCAACCACGGCGGCGCGGCGTTCCGGCGCGATGCTGTACTGCAGCGGCACGGTGTATTCGCCGGGGCCAAGGCCAGAGAGGTCTGCCCACACGAGGATGTCATCGGTGGCGACCAGTGAGCGCATGGAGCGCTGCGCGCGCAGGCGCATGCTCGCGGTGGTGGTGATGTCGTCAAGATTGGTGATGATCAGGCCGGTATCCGGCGTCAGGCGGATCGCGATGCGTTCGGCCATGCGCCACTGCTCAAATGGGTCAGACTGCGTGATCGCCAGCATCCACACGAGGAACGCCAGCACCAGCGACCCGATAAACCACAGCGCATTGTTGACGAGCAACCGCCGCAGCGAGAGATTCCGCTCCGCCATTTAGACGCTCTTCTCGCTCACACCGGCGCGGTTGCTCAGGCTGCGCGTCCAGTCGCGCATGCGCTGGATCAGCGAGCGGTTCTGCGTGTATTCCGGCCCGTAAAAGGCATTGAGGATCGTGCGCAGGCGCTTGGGGTCAAGCCGCGCAATCATGCGCCCGCCGTTGGTGATCGAAATGCGCCCGGTCTCTTCGCTCACAACCACGCACACCGCATCGCTGACCTCGCTCATGCCGATGGCCGCGCGGTGGCGCGTGCCCAACTTCGGCGTGCCCAACTGGCGCCCGGACGAGAGCGGCAGCACCGAGGCCGCCGAGGCGATGCGCCCGGTCCCGTCGATGATCACCGCGCCGTCGTGGAGTTCGGTTTTCGGCCAGAAGATGGTGAGCAAAATCTGCGGCGTGACTTCGCAGTCCATGAGCACGCCCGTGCGGATGTATTCGTTCAGGCTGATGCTGCGTTCGAGTACGATCAGCGCGCCATGCCGCCGGTCGGAGAGCTTTTCCGCCGCCTGGCACACCTCTTCGATGATGCGGGCGCGGAGCGTCTCATGCGGGGCGCGGTTGAACAGGAAGCCCGCCCGCCCCACGCGCTGGAACAACTGCCGCAGTTCGGGCTGGAAGATCACGGGGATGGCGATCAGCAGCGCGGTCAGGCCGTTTTCCAGCAACCAGCGCAGCGCGCGGAAGTCAAACGCGTTGGAGATCAAAGCCGCCACAGCTAACACGAGGATCACGCCGCGCACCAGAGCAATCGACTGCGTGCCGCGGATGAAAAAGCTGATCCCGAAAAACACCAGCGTCACCAGCAGAATATCTGCGATGGCACTGGGGGTTAGGCTGTTGAGCGCCCAGATCAGTTCCACGTCAACCGCCTAATTGCGCCAACAGCTTCTGATAGTCCTCGATACCATCAGGTTTGAGCGCAATGATCTGGCGGATGGTATTGGCGGCATCTTTGTGCAGCCCGGCTTCGAGCTGCAAGCCGCCGAGCGCATCGAGCTGGACAATCGCATCGCGCTGCCGCCCCAACTGGCGGTAGATCGCCGCGAGGCGCGACCGCAAGCCGGTATCATCCTGATACAGCGCGACGAGTTCTTCCAGCGTCTGCGTGATGCGGTTGATCTGCTTGTTCTTGGCGTACAGGCCGAGCAGCTTGTCGAGGCGGCGAATCGCTTCGAGCTGGTTGCCCTGACGATAGTTGATGTCCACCAGCATGCGGTGCGCGCGCTCATCGTCCGGGTCAAGCTGGATGATTTCTTCGTAGGTCTTCTGCGCTTTGCGGATGTCGAGGCGCATCTGGTCGATGTCGGCGATGCGGTGCTTGATGCGCACCAGCTTACCCGGGCTGGCGCTCACCCGCTGGCCGATGCGTTCCGCCAGCACGTAGGTTTCGCGCGACAGGTCGAAGTTGCCGAGCTGGTGATGCGTATCCGCAAGGTCGATGTACTGGTCGAGCGCGTCGTCCCACTGTTCTTCGCTCTCCAGCAGTTCGATCAGGCTTTCGCGCACGCCCACATCCAGCGGCGCCATTTCCAGCACGGTCGTGAGGATATCGCGGGCGCGGTCGTTTTCGGCGCGGGAGAGGTAAGTGCGCGCGATCACGTTGTACTTGGTGATCGCGTTGCGGATGCGCCCTTCCTTCGTCATGACTTCTGCCATGCGGGTGTGCAGCGGCAGGTACGTCGGCGCAAATTCGACGGCGCGGTGCGCTTCATCCATCGCCAGCGTGAACAGCCCGCGGCGGATGCAGCGATCAATCGTGGCAATCGACTGCGCGAGGCGATCCCCTTCCGGCGCGGTCAGGAAGTCGATAACGCCGCGTTCGCCCTGCTCGCGGAGCGTTTCTTCGAGCTGGCGGCGGGTATCGCCCAGGCGGATCTTCCAGTCCTTGCCTTCCAGCATGATCATCAGGCGCTTGTTGATCGCCTGAATGCCCTGCTCGGTGACTTTCTCGAACATGCCGCCGAGCTTGGTGTAAATCGAGTTGAGCATGGCCTGCTCGTCGTCGTCGACCGCCAACTGCGTGTCGACCATTTGCAGGCATTGGAGCAGATAGCGCGTCGCCTGACGCTGCTTGTTCGTCTTGAAGTACGCCTGCCCGATGCCGTGGAACGCGCCCGCCGCCATCTGCGGATGGTTCGTCACATCGTTGAGCGGCTTGATCGCTTCATCGGCGCGATCTTTCAGCAGAAGCAGCCCGCCAAGGCTCATCTTGATCGCCGGGTGGCGGAAGCGGCTGTCGGCACGGGTATAGGCGGCAATGGCTTCGGCCTGACTGCCCTGCCGGTGCGCTTCCATCGCTTGCAGCGCGTCAGCGGCGACCGCCATCGCTTCGCCTTCCATGACCGCCGCGGCCAGCATGCCGAGCGCGTAGGACATAGCTTCGCCGAGCGGGCCGAGCGGATCAGCATCCGCAACGGCGCGCGCCTCCGACTTCTTGTCTTTGTCAAAGCGATCCGTCTGCACCTGACCGTCAACCGAACCATCATCGGAGGGCGGCAGAATCTCACGCCCGGATTCGAGCGCGCGGATCGTGTTGAGCACCTGCGGGCTGTTCTTGTCGAGCCGCAGCGCGCGCTGCGCCGCCTTGAGCGCAGTATCGGTGTTGTTGATGCGCCGGTAGTTGAACGCCAGCGTCAGATATTCGCGGATCGCTTTGTTCTTATCGCCGATCCGCTCATAGGCCTGCGCGAGCTTGGCGTGAATCGGGATCAAGCCGGGGGTCAGGCGCGTCGCCCGTTCCCAGTTGCCGATCGCCTTGTCGAGATCGCGCTGCCCCAGATAAATCTCTGACACGTTAACGTACTGCTGTGCCGCCTCGCGCAAGCGCCCCAAGCGTTCCAGCACATCGGCGCTCTTTTCGAGCGGGATCGGATCATCGGGCGCCAGTTGATGCGCGCGCGTATACACTTTGAGCGCATCCTCCAGACGTCCCAATTCCAGCAGCCCCAGGCCGAGGTGGATGTGTGCTTCAGGGTCTTCCGGGAATTCCTGAATGGCCTTCCCATACGATGCAACGGCCAATGCCCATTCCTGATCCCAGGCGGCATTGTGGCCTGCATTCATCGCTTGCTCGTAGGCTTCACGATTTCCGGGCATAGATTAACTACTCGCCAGAGTCACTAGAATCGCCTTTTGTGCGTGCAGACGATTTTCCGCCTGCGGGAATACAGCCGAATGTGCCCCATCCGCGACCGCGTCGGTGATCTCTTGCCCACGGTGCGCGGGTAAACAGTGCATCACAATCGCGTTCGAAGCCGCATACGAGACCAGTTCGTCATTCACCTGATACTCTTTGAACGCTTCGACCCGCTTGGCCGTTTCGGCCTCCTGGCCCATACTCACCCATGTATCAGTATAGATCACGTCCGCATTCCGCACTGCTTCAATCGGGTCGCGCATCATGGTGATTTTGAAACCGGGGCGGATGTTCGCGGCCATGTCGACGACATCTTCCGAGAATTCATAGCCGGGCGGCGAGGCGATGACGAACTCCATGCCAAAATGCGCGGCGCCCTGCATCAGCGACGAAGCGACATTGTTGCCATCGCCGACAAACGCGACTTTGAGCCCATCCGTCGTGCCGAAGTGCTCGCGAATGGTCAGCACATCGGCCATTGCCTGACACGGATGCGACGCATCGCTCAGGCCATTGATGACCGGGATGCTCGACCACTTCGCCAGTTCAACCACATGCGCATGCGCAAACACGCGCGCCATGACAAATTGCACGTAACCCGACATCACACGCGAGATATCGGCAATGCTTTCGCGCTTGCCCAACCCGATCTCATCCGGGCCAATAAACAAGGCATGTCCACCCAGGTGCTGCATCGCCATCTCAAACGAGATACGCGTCCGCAGCGACGGTTTTTGAAAGATCATCCCCAGCGCTTTCCCGTGGAACAACGGCTGATTGCCGCCATTCTGCCATTCGGCTTTCAGGGATATGGCGAGGTCTAGAATTTCCCGAAGGTCAGAACTTGACCAGTCACAGAGATCGATGAAATGTCGCATGCTAATTCGCTGGTGAAAAGCATAAAAGTCATAGGGCAAGTATATCACGCTTGCAGCATCGGGGAAACGTAAAGAGTGGGTATTACTGTGCTATAGGAGTGAGTCGCACAGGCAATCGAACAAATCTAGGAGCTAGAGCTGGGTTCCCGCTTGAGGTGGGGCACCGCACGAGCGTGTTGAAAAAGGTCAGATTCCCCCTCGCCCCGCTTGCGTGGGTGAGGGGTTTTTAAACAACCTTATGCTGCGCCCCGATGATCCCGAACGGGCACCCAATTGCAGGCCTACGCGAAACTATTCCACGTCGCGCCAGTTGACGCCGACCGAGGCGTTCGCCTTGAGCGGCGCGTCCAGTTCGACGGCGTGCTCCATCACGTTGACAACCAGCGCCGAGGTGCGTTCGACTTCATCTTCCGGCACTTCGAGTACGAGTTCATCGTGCACCTGCAGGATCATGCGCCCGCGCAGCCCCTGCGCCACCAATTCGCGCTGCAACTGGATCATCGCCAGTTTGATGATGTCGGCGGCGGTGCCCTGAATCGGCATGTTGATAGCTTCGCGTTCCGCGGCGGCGCGTTCGTTCCCGCCGGCCTTCAAGCCGGGGAAGGTGCGGCGGCGACCGTAGAGCGTCGCGAGGAAGCCCTGCTGCCGCGCCAATTCGGTCGTGCTGTCGATGTAGTGCTTGACGCCGGGCAGTTGGCGGAAATAGGTGTCGATGAATTCGCGCGCCTGCGCCAGCGGCATCTGACTATCCCGCGCGAGGCGGAACGCGCCCATCCCGTATAGAATGCCGAAGTTGACGCGCTTGGCGAAGATGCGCTGCCCCTTATCGACTTTTTCCAGCGGTACGCCGTAGATCAGCGCGGCGGTGGCGGCGTGAATGTCCTGCCCTTCTTCGAAGGCGCGCAGGAGCGTCGGCTCTTTGGTGACGTGCGCCATGATGCGCAGTTCGACCTGGCTGTAGTCAACGGCCAGCAGCCGCATCCCTGGCGCGGCGATGAACGCACGGCGCACTTCGCGCCCCACCTCTGTGCGATTGGGAATGTTTTGCAAATTCGGATTGCTGCTGCTCATACGCCCGGTGCTCGCGCCGACCTGGTTGTACTGCGTGTGCAGGCGTCCGCTCGTCGGGTTGATCATCGCCGGGAACGCATCGACATACGTGCCTTTGAGCTTGCTCAGTTCACGGTATTCGAGGATTTTGTCGATGATCGGGTGGTCGCCGCGCATGCTGTCGAGCGTGGCCGCGTCGGTCGAAAAGCCGTGCGTCGTCTTGCGCACGCCCTGCGGCGACAAGCCGAGCTTGCCGAACAATACATCGTTCAACTGTTTAGGGCTGTTGATGTTGAAGCGCCCGTAGCCGCCAGAGAGATCAAAGACCTCGTTCTCAATCGCGGTCAACTGCTCGGTGAGGCGCACGCTCAAATCGAGCAGATAGGGCACGTCGATCACCACGCCCGTCTGTTCAATCGCGGCGATCACCGGGACGAGCGGCATCTCGATATGTTCCAGCACGTAGGAGCGGGGGCGCAGCGGCACCTGCCACAGCGCGTCGAATTCGGGATCGCCGGGCTCATTGGCCAGTTCGGGACGCAGCTTTTCCACCAGACGATACGTCATGGCGGCATCGTCGCCCGCATACGGCGCGGCGCGTTCGATGGCGACGCGATCCATCGTGAGCTGATTCTTGCCCGTGCCGATCAACTCGTCAATCGTGGTCATGCTCAGGCCGAGCTTGCCTTTGACCAGCGCCTTCAAACCGATCTGTTCGCGCGAGTCGACCAACCAGGCGGCGATCATCGAGTCAAACGTGATCGGCGTCACCTCGATGCCATGCCGCTGCAGCACGACAAGGTCGTAATCGGCGTTGTGTGCGTACTTGCCAATGTTGGGGTTGGTCAGCGCTGGACGCAGCGCCTCGATCACCATCGATAGCGGGAGCTGCTCGCCGTGGTCGTGCCCAACCGGGATGTAGTAGCCCGTCTCGCCGTCGCAGGCCAGCGATATACCGACCAACTGCGCCAGCAGCGAATCCGTGCCCGTCGTCTCGGTGTCGAAAGCAATGGCTTCCGCCACGTTCAGCTTGGCCGCCAGCTCCGCGAGCTGACCCGCCGTCGTGATGATCTCCGTCTTCGCCAGCGACTCAATCGGCGCGTCGACGGCGGTTTCCGCCCCGGTCAGCATATCGAACAGGCTCATCTGCTCGTCTTTGGTGCGCTTGGTCTTGGGGACTTCCGCCGCCCCATCCCGCGCGCGGATGCGCCCCAACTGCGTGAACAGACTCTTGAACTCGAATTCGGTGAATAACGCTTCGACCTTGGCGCGGTCAAAGTCATGCGAGACGCACAGATTGAGGTCGAGCGTGATCGGGATGTCACAGCGAATGGTCGCCAGCTTGTGACTCAGATAGGCCGAGTCGCGCCCGGCTTCCAGCTTCTTGGCAACCGCGCCTTTAATCAGCGCGATATTCGCGTAAATGTTATCGAGCGTGCCATACGTCTGGATCAAGTCGGTGGCCGTCTTTTCGCCGACTCCCGCCACGCCGGGGATGTTATCGGATGCGTCACCGACCAGCGCCTTGTAATCGATCAACTGCGGCGGCTCGAAACTAAAGCGTTCGCGGAAGCGCGCCAGATCATAGATTTCGACGGGTGCTTTCGGCTGTGAGGTCGAATAGCGCACGGTCACATGGTCGTTGATGAGCTGGAAGATGTCGCGGTCGCCCGTCACAATACGCACATCCACACCCTGCGTCTCCGCCTGCCGCGAGATCGTGCCGATGATGTCATCCGCTTCGGTGTTGGGCTGCGTCAGCACCGGGATGTTGAACGCCTCAACCAGCGTTTGAATCTGCCCGATCTGCACGCTCAGGTCGTCGGGCATGGCTTCACGCTGCGCCTTGTAGTCGGGGTACAGTTCTTCGCGCCCGCTCAACCCCTCGTCAAAGGTGACCGCGATGTAGGCGGGCTGATCTTTTTCGAGAATGTCCATGAGCGCCTTGGCGAACCCGTAAATCGCACTGGTCGGTTTCCCGCCGCTGGTGCTGAACGAACTGACCTTACCCATCGCAAAATAGTGACGGTACGCCAGCGCGTGACCGTCCAGGATGTAAAACATCGGAGCCATAGGGCGATCCCTCATGTGGAGCGAACGTTTGAGCTAAATTATACTATCAAATCACTGTGAAGGCGAAAAACGGGTATGCTGCCGCAGAAATAACGTGGAAACAAGGGCGGGGTTTATGTCAGCGGACGCGATAAATCGCGTCCCTACGAAAACGTATTGAGTTTGGCAAACGGTGTTGGCTCCCCTCCCTGAATTCGGGGAGGGGCCGGGGGTGGGGTCGGGGCACGGCGTACCATGCCCCGAACTTCAGATTACTACGCCATGCGTTCGAAGCTGATGAACTCCTGAATCTCGTCGACTTCCAGCGCGCGACCAGGCGCCACAACCAGATACCCGTCCGACCACAGCAGATCCGGGTCGAAGTTAGGGTTCTGCGCGCAGGCGATAGAAGCGGCGCGCCGCTTCAGGTCACGCACAAGCTCGTAGGGCATCGTCTCGCCGGGGATATCGGCCAGCAGATAGACATAATCTTCGTCCACATGCAGGCGGTTGATGATCCACCCGCGTTCGCGGAGCTGCATCTGCATCCCTGCGGTGATCGCACCCGCGACCGGGGGCGTGAGGGTCACCGACGTATTCTCCACAATCCACACGAACGCATACGTCGAGCGCACGCCCGTATCGGCGGGTTCGGGGATGAGCGCGGGCACCTCGATGGGCGGCGCGGGCAGTTCCGGCACGCTGTGGAGTGCTTGCGCCAACCGCTGCCCCTGCTTGCGAATATCGCGGAGCGGCGTAGTGGACGCGAACACCAGCGAGAGGATCAGATCGTCGTCGGTCACGGCGGAGTACAGCATGTAGTTCTTCGGGCTGTCCTTCGCGCTGACAAAGCGAATGTTCGACCCTGACGGGATGCTCGATCCGTCAATCGGGATGAACGGCCGGATGTCCAGCACTTCATCTTCGGGCATGCGCCCCGCAAACGCGACGATCTCGCCGTGGCGCGTGAGCAGCGTCGCCTCGGCAGTCAGTTCCAGCGAGGCGTCCGTCAGGTTGAGCGCCAACTGCGCCACGCGCGGATCATCGGCGGCGGGCGTGGTCAGCGCGGGCACGCGCCCGAGCGTGAAGTCATAGCGTTCGTCATCCAACGGCTTCTCTTCGACGACTTCGAAGGCGGCCAGCAGTTCAAACGACGTATTGAAGTTCTCGGCAGTCAGCGCCGGGAATTCCGGCAGTTCGTCCGGCGGCGGGGGCATCAGCGCCACCAGCGGCGACTCGGCAGGCACGGCACCACGGGCAAACGGCTTGGTGTAACCCGCCGTGTCTTCGACGTCTTCGGGCAGCGCGAGGTCGTCGGGCGGGAACGGCAGCACCGGCCGCTCGATCACTTCTTCAGGCGGCGGCACGACTTCGTCCGCCAGCACCAGTTCGTCTGCCGGGAAGGGCAGCACGGGTTCGTAAACTTCCGGCAGTTCGGGGATCGCGGCTACTGGTTCAGAGTCGTCGACCGCCAGCACCCGCTCCCAGAGAGACGTTTCCGACGTTGGCAGCGACCACTGCTCTTCTTCGACTGGGGCGGCGGCTTCAGGCTCCAGTGGCAGTTCCCACTGTTCGTCCGCCGCGACCGGCTCATCCACTGCGACCGGTTCGTCGAGCGCAACTGGTTCGTCTAACGCGACCGGTTCGGACTCGTCGAACGAGAAGTCCAGCGCTTCGGCGGGGACAGGTTCAGGCGTCTCCCACTGTTCTTCGGGGACGGGCAGCGCTTCCTCGATCGGCTCAGGCAGCCACTGCGTTTCGTCCGGCACTTGATCGAGGTGCAGCGCCTTGGACGGGATCGTCAGATCGTCGACAAAGCGGCTGTCCGCTTCGTCCACCATTTCCGGCAGCGAGTCCGGCAGGAAGTCCGGCTCGTTGGTCAGGAACTTTTCGCTTTCGGCGCGCTGTTGGCTCTCACGCACCCACGAAGGCAGCGGCTGCACGCGCGGACGATGCCGCGGGAGCTGCCGCTCGATATTCGTGAGCAAATCCTCCAGGGAGAAGCCTTCTGACCGCGTTTGCGCGAAGACTTCGGAGAGAATCGCCTTCGCCGGGAAGGATTCACCTTGCTCCACATCGTCGAAGATGAAGTCGGTCTCCGGCGTAGGAGCGATCATGCTCTTGAGTTCTTCGGGCTTCGGCGCGGGCACGGGCTCGTCGCGCAGAATCGACAGCACTTCGCGGAAGCTCTGCTCGCCCACGCTGGCAGCCAAATCACCGACCGTGCCGTTATCCTCAAAGTCGGGCGGCGGCGGTTCCTCTTGCGCCAGCTTCTGGTTGAGCGCGCCGGATTCTTCGGCTTTCTTGAAGAGTCCGGTCTTCTGCGTGTTCTCCGCTACCCGATCCATCTGCTCGAACAGTGTTTCCAGCCCGCCCTTGAACACAAACTCGACATAGTCGGACTTGCGCGAAGGCAAGGGTTCGTGCGGCTTATCCCCCTTCATCGAATTGACGAGGTCAGAGAAGGGATCATCTTTGCGCGGCTTGGGCGTGTCCTGCGCCGGGAGCGCATTCAGCACCTCACCGAACAGATCGGTTTGGCGTACAGGCACATCCCACACCGACGACGAGTCCTCAGAGCTCTCATCCAGCGACGGGGGCAGCTCGTCATAGGCTTCCTGCGCATAGACCTCGCCCATGCTCGACAAAATGCTGTCCAGCTTGGAGAGTTCTGGCAGTTCCGGCGGCGGGGGCGGCTCGGGCTCAGCCGACAGCGGAGCGTGTTTTTTGGTCGGCGGGAGCTTCTGCTGCATCTCCGTCGGCGTCGTGTATTCGCGGAACAGTTCCCGCAGCAGCGGCCCGAGTTCACGGGCGCTGAACTTCGCGTCGAGCGAGCCTTGCAGTTGGAGTTCGTTGACCACCCGATCCGGCTGGTACGGCGTCGCGATCACGCTGATCGTCGGCTGAATGTCGCGCAGACGCGTGACCAGTTCATCGCCGGTCATCTCGCCGAGCGTGAAATCGACCACCGCGACATCCTGCACATGGTCGCGCAGATAGTCGAAGGCCGCGTCCACCGACCGGAACGGATGCGCTTCGAACTGGTTAGAACGCTCCAAACCCTGTTTGAGCGCGATCGCAAACGCCAACTGCCCGTGTATGATCAAAACTTGAATGACCATGTTTGATTACGCCCCCGATGACTTTGTGCGCATTACGCCGCGTTCACCGTCACCGAATAGATGCCAGCATTGTTGACTTCGCTCTGTTCCGTAATTTGCGCGTCGGAATCCACCCGCGCCTGCAGCGTATAGGTCTGCGGCGTGGAGAAAGTCAGGTTGATAGTGAGCACCACGCTCTGCCCCGCCGAGAGATCACCGACCACGCCCAGCGGCAGTCCCGGACCGCCACCCGGAGTCACGATCATGATGTTGTTGAACTGTCCGGTCGACCGCTGCCCCGTATTGGTGATGGTAACCGCGTAGGACACCGTCACGCTCGGATCGCCCGACGGAATGGTCACCGTGGTCGGCCCGCTGATGTTGCTCACCACCAGATCCGCGAGACCGGGCGTCGCGCTCGGCGTCGCGGTGTTGACAATCGGCGGCGTGATCGACGGCGTGATGGTCGAGGTGAAGCGCGGCGTGGGCGTCGGCGGAATCGGCGGGATGATCACGCTGGCGCAGTTACCATAGATGGTCACGACGGTGTTGCTCACCCACCCGGTCAGCGACCCGAAGCGCACCTGCCACCATGAGTTATCGCCCACGCGCCCGGTGATCGGCGCGGCGACCCCACTCGCCAGAATGGTGATGACATCATAGACCGTGCCCGGTCCCGTGCGCAGGTTGACGCTGCTGTTGGTGACGACGCGGCACGTCGGGTCATTCGGGTTGACGACCGGCGGCTGCGTCGCAACCTGCGGCGCGGTCGTATTGGTGGGCGTGGCGCTGCGCGTCACCGTCACGGTGATGCTGACCGGGGCGCTCGTCACGCTGCCGCGATACGCAATCACCTGCAAGATGAGCGAGCCTTCCGTGGTCGGCGTGTAGTCGAGCAGGACCGTCATGTTGCGGTCGCCGCCCGCATTCTGCGACGACACGGTCTTGACGATCGCGCCGCCAGCGAGCAGTTGAATCCGCGTGATCCCGACCGGATCAGTCGCGGTGACATTGACATTGATGGGTTGGTTGAGCGGCACAGTGCTCCCACTGGCGGGCGAAACGATGGTCACCGTCGGTTGACCGCCGCCCGCCACCGTCGGGGTGGCCGCATTTTGCGCATCGCCGCCAGAGGATAAGTTACATGCGGCGAGCACGAGCACAAGCAGTAAAGCGATTCCAAGTCGAAGACGCATAATTCTCACTCCCGGTTTACTGCCGAGATCCCCGTCCAATGATCAGAAATGATGAAACGCGCAGGTTGTGTCTGCGTGTCTCATAGTTATTGTACATGAGTGCTGTAGGGAGGAAAAGCGGCTTAAGACGGAGAAACACCAACAGCCCCGAATATAGGGGCTGCCATGGCATCGTCAGCACATCGATTTAGGAAATCGGCTCTTTGTAGATGACCAAGCGGCTCATATCATCGCCCTTGGCAATACACGTGGTCATGTCCACTTTGAATTCACGCCCGCCCGAGACCCAGCGCAAGCCTTCTTGCAGCAGCCCCTGCGCCATATAGCACACGGGCTTGTCGGTCTTGCGTCCCCAGCACAGGGTGCAGCGTTCCATCGTGTAGATGATGCGGTCGCCGCCTTCTTCATAGACATTGGAGATCTGGTCGGAGAACTGCGAGAAGATGTTCGCCATCGCCGGCACGCCGACTTTCAGCTTAGCATTGAGCGGCAGCACCTTAAAGGCGAGGTCGCCGACACCCGCGAGCGCACCAAACGACCGCAGACCACCCGCAAAAATCGCGCGCCCTGCGCGCAGCGCCAGCGCACGACCGCCGCGCGGGCCGTACATCTCTTCCAGTGCAATATTCAGCGCCGTGAAATCAGCAAAGTCAAAGCCCTTGTCAAGGTTATCCGGGGGCATGCTGTCGACATATTGTGGGAGGCCGGCGAGGTGCAGAATCGCGTTCAGGCCATTGCGCCCCATGATTTCTTCCATAGCTTCCATGGTGAGGCGAGCAAATTTATTCGGGTAGTAATATCCGCTTTTCTCAGGTGGCATACTGCCTGCTCCTCCAAATGTGCGCGAGCCAGTTTTCGCGGCAGCCTTGCATGGCTCTTCGACAATGCTCTCAAAGTATAAGCCAAAACCGGACGAGTCCCAACTTAATTATCCGGCCATCACGATCAAGGGTTCGTCAACAGTTTGGGCTGTAGGCAGACGCCCCTGCATGCTCCAGGGACCGGTCCACAAGATCTCGACATCTACGAGTTTACCACACCAATCCCCTGAGTCTTCAAAAAAGACAATCTTGTTCTGGGGGGTGCGACCGCGCCATTTGCCCTTATGCTGGTCTTCGACCAGCACCTGCACGCGCTGACCGAGGTACTGGCGATTAATCTCCCCGACCACCCGCGCTTGCAGTTCGTCGATCATTTCGTGACGGCGCTTCTTCTCGTCTTCGGGCACATCGTCTTCCATGCGGCGCGCGCTAACCGTGTTGGAGCGCGGGCTGTAGCGGGCGAGGTGCACCTTGTCGAGCTTGAGTTCGGCGAGCAGATTGTACGTGCCCATGAACTGATCGTCGGTCTCGCCGGAGAAGCCGACGATGATATCCGTATGAATGGCGACATTCGGGATGCGTTCGCGGATGCGCTGGATGAGCTGGCGGTACTGATCGGTCGTGTAGCCGCGCTTCATCGTCTCCAGCACGTGATCATCGCCTGCCTGCACCGGCACTTCGATGTGCGGCATGATGCGCGGCAGTTCGGCGACCGTGTCCAGCAGTTTATCGGTCATCCAGTTCGGGTGGCTGGTCAGGAAGCGGATGCGTTCGACGCCCGTCTCTTCCGCCACGCCGTGGACAATGCGCAGCAGATCGGCGAGGTCGGGGCCATCGGGGATGTCCTTGCCATAGCGGTCAACGATTTGCCCGAGCAGCGTCACTTCTTTAACACCCTGTCGAGCGAGGCTGCGCACGTGCCCAACGATCTCGCCGACGCTCCGGCTGCGCTCAATGCCGCGCTGGAAGGGGATGATGCAGAACGCACACGCGTGCGAGCAGCCATACACCACCGGCACGTGCGCGCTGACCAGTTTGCCGCGTTCGCCTTCCGGCAGAATCAGTTCGCCTTCGAGCAGGCTGTAGTCACCATCCTGAATGCGATCCCGGCGTTCGCGCTCACGGGCTTCCAATTCGAGCGTCTCGATTTCGCCCAACCGCGCCTTGAGGAAATCGACCATCGGCTCCGGTTGGCTGGGCGGCATAAACACATCGACGTAGGGCAGTTTCTTGCGCAGCGCCAGCGGGTCGCGCACGCCGACAAGGCAGCCCATCAGACCGATCACCTTGTCGGGGTACTCGCGTTTCATCTCATTGAGCAGCGCCAGGCGACCATAAGCCTTGTCTTCGGCGCTCTGACGCACGACGCACGTATTCACGACGAAGATGTCAGCGGTATCGGGATCAGCGGCGGCGGAATGCCCCAACTTTTCCAACTCGGAGGCGAGAAGCTGCGAGTCGGCGGTATTCATCTGACAACCGAGCGTCCAGATGTGATATTTCATAGGATTTCAAACCGGGAAACTTTTCGAATTATTAGGAATTGTACCAGATGGAGGGGTGGCGTCAATCGCGTCACCCGGTTACTCGCACGGCACGGCGACCAACCGGATGCCCTGAAACGCGCCTTCGGTGTTGGCGACGCGAAACGCGATACGGTTGTCTTCCAGCGCGATGAAGTCGGTGACATCCATGCTGAACGGCGTTTGCACCGCGCCGAACTCGCGCCCGTTGATGACCAGCACCGCGCCATATGGCACATAGTCGATTTCGAGCACGTAGTTCATACATTCGACATTATTCATCACCGGCAGGTCAAACTTCTTTTGCAGCCATGCCAGCCAACCTTCGGTGCGGCGGCGGTCAAAGGTCCAGTTCGCCAGCGAGGGAACGCTGTCGGACGACATGAACTCGTACAAGCTGGCCGCTCCATCTTCGAAGTAGTCGATGGTCCAGTTGGAAATGAGGGAAATCGTCGGTAGTCTTGACATACTTTAATTGTAACCAAAAACGGACTGGCGCGGCCAATCCGTCTTTGTGCAAATTCCCCGAACCCACCCTCGCCGTTCGCCGGTCAACACGTGGTATTGAGGTGTAACTGATGCGCGTGTGCGCGGTGCGGCGTGCGCTGTGCAGTGTGAGGCGTAGGATTTGAACCTACAGACTAAGCGCGTGCCGTGCAGCATTTGACCCTGCTGCGGGTGTGTATTCGCCCCGACGCTCGGCTACCTACTGCGAACCCCAGCAAATCCCCGAACCCACCCTCGCCGTCTGCAGATCAACACGTGGTCATGATTGGTACACGTTGCGCGTGTGCGCGGTACTCTATGCCCGGTGAATTGTGAAACAGTGGCTTTAGGCCACCATCCTCTTCAGGGACATCCAACTTTCCCAGTTGGCGGGTTGCGTTCGCCTCTGCAAGCGACTACCAACTTGCTGTGTTCGCGTAAACCAAAATCTCGCCCTGCTTGCTGCGCAAGCTGTCCCGCTCCGTGGGGAGAGGGACTTGCCCCAGACTGTTTTTGCCCCTCGCCCTTGGGCGAGGGGCAGTTGAGCGCAGCGAAACGGGGTGAGGTGCCTATTCGATCAGATCGACCGTCCAGTTCAACGCCTGAATGCGCGTGTCGAGGTCGCGGCGCTGGCGGGCGAGATCGTCCGCACGCTTCTGCACCTCCGCAACGTTGATCGCGCGGAACTGCTTGATCGGCGAGGCGTTGTAGCCGTACTGCTGCTGCCCAGCCCCGGTCGCAAAGTTAATCGTGCCGATCAGCACGCCGTATTCGGTGGTGAGCGCGTCGCGGTCGGCCAGCGCGTCGGTGACGGTGCGCGTTTCATCGAACGGCGTCTGCGCGTTCGTCCGGTTGATCTGCTTGACCAGGCGCGTCAGCTCCGCGACGGTGCGCGTGAGTTCGCCCAGCAAATCGACCGGGTTTTCCGGCGCGGTATCGCCTTCCTGCACCCGCGCCGAACGCTGCAAACGCGCCTGCAGTTCGCGGATCCGCTGATTCGCGTCCGCGCGTAAGAGCAAAGCTTCAGCCAGCTTCATCGTCTCTTCCCCCTATAACAATAAAACCAAGTGCCATTCGTAGAGGCAAAGCATACCTGCCTCTAGTATTCTCAGTATATCAGGCTCACTACGGTTCATCAAGGGTCATGTTAGCGAATTTTGGCGTTTACGCGGATTCCTCTACAATGAAAGACACATCTCATGGGGAGGCTGCATGCGTCATACCGTCATCTTCTACAATCCGATCAGCACGTCGCCGGGCAAACAGCGCCTGCCGCTGTCCCTGCTGGCTGTCTCCGCGGTGATTGCGGACGACTACGACGTGGAATTCGTCGACGGCAACCTGATCGCCGATCCCGCCGCCGCCATCATCGAGCGGGCGCGAGCGACCAACGCCAAGCTGCTGGCGGTGACCGTCATGCCCGGCCCGCAGATTCGGCAGGCCGTGCCCGTATGTAAGCGCGTCAAGGCGGCGCTGCCCAACCTGACGATCCTGTGGGGCGGCTACTTCCCCACGCAGCACTACGAAGTCACGCTGCGCGACGGCTGTGTCGATTACATCATTCAAGGGCAAGGCGAAGCGCCCTTCCGCACGTTTGTTGATCGACTGCACAACGGCGGTTCGCTGACGGATATTCCCTCGCTCGTCCATCGCAGCGGCGATGAAATCATCGTCAACGATCGCGCGCCCGTCGTCTCGCTCAACAAGCTGCCGTGGTTTCCCTACGACCGCCTCGACGTGAACCGCTATGTCGGACGCAGCTATCTGGGCGACCGTGTGCTCTCGCACAACACCTCGTTCGGCTGTCCGTTCGCGTGCAACTTCTGCGCGGTGGTCGCGCTGGCGAACCGCCGCTGGATTCCCGAAAGCGCCGAGCGCGTCGCCAACATCGTCGAGCACATGCACAAAACGTGGCACATCGACGGTCTGGAATTTCACGACATGGATTTCTTCGTGCAGGAGAGCCGCACCGCTGAATTCGCCGAACGGGTGGCGCATTTCGCCGGTGATTCGATCCGCTGGTGGGGCTTAGGCCGGGTCGACACGCTGATGAGCTACAGCGACGACTCATGGCGAAAAATGCAGAAAAGCGGCCTGAAGATGGTGTTCATGGGCGCGGAGAGCGGCAGCGATGAAACGCTCAAACGGATGAACAAAGGCGGACATTCCGGCACAGCGCAAACGCTGGCGCTGGTCGAACGTATGAAGCACTTCGGCATCGTGCCGGAACTCTCGTTCGTGCTCGGCAACCCGCCCGACCCCGCCGCCGACATCGAGGCGACCATCAAATTCATCCGTAAGATCAAGACGATCAACCCGGCGACGGAGCTGGTGCTCTATATCTATACGCCCGTACCGCAGGAAGGCAGCATACTCTTAGAAGAGGCGGAGAAGCTCGGCTTTCGCTTCCCCACCACGCTGGACGAATGGGCGAGCGACGAATGGGCAAAGTTCGCCATGCGGCGCGACCCAGGCACGCCGTGGTTCAAAGATCAGGTGCGGTCGCGTGTACGCTCATTCGAGTCGGTGATCAACGCCTACTACCCCACCGTGACCGATCTGCGGCTCAAGGGGAATTACCGCCATCTGCTCAAAGCGTTGAGCGGCTGGCGTTATCGGCTGGAGTTCTACGATTGGCCGTATGAGCTCAAAGCCTTGCAGCGGGTGATCCACTACCGCCGCCCAGAAACGACCGGGTTCTAGACCCGATGCGCGTTGGCGGGGCGCCGTAGTGGACGCGCCATCATGGGCAGATCTCGCGGTCTGCCCCTCCGTCCCGTCTCACTGAGAGACCGTGTCACCACTCCGGGGAACTTCAACTCATGCAGCAGATCCTACCCAACCTCTACACCTTCAGCGGCTTGCTGGTCGGGCGCGTCTATCTGATTGACGACGGCGGCGAGCTGACCATCATCGATGCGGGGCTCACGTCGGCAGGCCCGAAGATTCTCAAGCAGTTGGCAGCGGCGAACTATCAACCCTCACAGGTCAAGCGCATCATCATCACCCACGCCCACCCTGATCACATTGGGTCACTCAAAGCGCTGGCCGAAGCGACAGGCGCTCAGGTGATCGCCTCGGCGGACGAAGCCGAGGTGATCGAAGGCCGCGCCCTGGGCAAGCTGCCCGACCCGGCCACCCTGCCTCCAATCTACCGAATGATGCCGCTCAAAGCGACGCCTTTTCCGCCGACGCCTGTAGGTCGCATTGTCCAGGACGGCGATGTGATCGCCGTATTTGGTGGACTGCGCGTGGTCGCGACGCCGGGGCACGCGCCGGGTCAAATCGCCTTGTATCAGCCGGAGAAGAAGCTGATCATTACGGGCGACACGCTCATGCATATGCTTGGCCTGCGCCTGCCGATGGTCATGGCGACGCCTGATATGCCCGAAGCCAAGCGCTCGATCCGCAAGCTGTGCGATATGGACATCGAGATCGTGCTGTTCGGTCACGGCCAGCCGATTATGAGCGGTGGAAGAGAGCAGATTCGTGCGTTCGCCCGCTCACGTGGGATTCTATGATCCGGTGTTGTCACTGTCTTGGATTGCGCTATACTCATCAGACTTGTTCAACTTATCACAAATATGCGCTCTAGAGAGGAAGACATGAGCCGAATTAGCTTTGTGCTGCTGGTGGTACTGGCAGCATTCCTCGCCGCTGCGTGTGGCACCGTCGCGACTCCCGAATGGGCGGAAGAGGCTCAGGGCACACAGGCGGCACTGCTGGCGACTGACGAGCATTTGACGGCCATTGCGCCGACCGCGACGCCGCTCCCGCCGACGGCTACCCCGGTGCCGCCTACCGCCACGCCCATCCCGCCGACGGCCACCCCGCTGCCGCCGACTGAAACGCCGGTGCCGCCGACCGCGACCACCGCGCCGACCGAAGCGCCCGCCGCTGCCGCCGCTGATCCGCTGGCGAATGCTGATCCGGCGAATGGTCAGACGGTCTTCAACACGACGCACGATACCGCGCAGGGTCCGTGGGCGTGTTCGACCTGCCATTCGGTCACCGCTGACGAACTGCGGCTGGTTGGCCCCGGCCTGTACAACGTCAGCGTGCGCGCAGAAACCTACGGCACGGGTCAGACAGCGTACGACTACATTCACACGTCAATCATTCACCCGAACGACTTCGTCGCTCCCGGTGATCCGCCTTACCCGCCCGGCCTGATGCCGCAGAACTTCGAAGAAGTGCTGACCGAGCAGGAAATCAACGACGTCATCGCCTACCTCTTCACGCTGAAGGACTGAGTCTGTCCTCCCCACTCGCACAGGAGCGGGGATTGAGGGGTGAGGCTCACACAAACGGACGCTCGCTTGAGCGTCCGTTTTGATTCACGCCGATTGATTAGGAGGCCGATCATCCCCTCTCCCGTGGGAGAGGGGACTGAGGGGTGAGGTTAGCTCTACAACTTGATCGTTTCGCCTTCATCGTCGTCCGCCAGCGTGAGATCGGGCTCGGTGAGCGGCAGCGCGATGTAGACCGCTGTCCCCACGCCGGGCACACTGCGGACGGTGATCGCGCCGCCGTGCGCCTCGATGATAGTCTTGCTGATGGTCAAGCCCTGCCCGGTCCCCGGCACACGCATGGGCCGCCCATTCTTGGTGACCGGATTGCCGCGATAGAAGCGTGTGAAGATGTGCGGCAGTTCGTCGGGGTGAATGCCCGCGCCGTTGTCGCGCAGCCGCAGCCGCGCCATGCCATGATCTTCGCCCTTCACTTCCAGCGTGATGATGCCGCCGGGCGGCGTGTATTTGACCGAGTTATCGACAATGTTGCCGATGGCCCAGCGCAAGCGCCGTTCGTCACCGAGCACGGTCAGTCCCGGCTGTTCGATCTCGACGCGCAGTTCGATGTTGGCCGCGCCCGCCGCCGGACGCCATTCATTCGCAATCGCGTAGATCAGCGCATCAACGGGGAGTGGTCGCTGCGCCGCCTTGACCGCCTCCGCGTCGATCTCCGCGTTGACTTCGCGCAGTTCGACGATCAGCTTTTGCAGCGTGCCCGCATGCCGCCCGATCTCGCGCGGCAGTGTCTGGTCGCCCGCTTTGGCCGCTTCCGCCAGCGGATCGCTCACTTCGGTCACCAGTTGATTGAACAGCGTTTCGCGGGCGCGTTCGCGCTTCGCTTCCTCGGTCACATCACGCACCAGCGTCACCGTGCCGACGCGCTGTTCCGCCAGCGAGATCACCGCCACCGACTGCGCGCTGAGCGTACGCCCGTCCGCTTCAATGCGGCGCGGTTCGCCGAGCATGCGCAGACCGGGAGCCATCGGCGCGCCGAGCGTGTCGGTCACGCTGGCGGTTGCCGCCTGCGTCAGCGATTGTTCGGTTTGCAGCAGGCTTTTCGCCCGGTCGTTCATAAACGTGACGCTGCCGCTCATGTCCTGCACGATCACCCCATCTGGCAGTGCTTCGAGCACGCCCGTCAAATGTGCGATCTCGCGGCGTTGACGGCGCAGCGAATCGCGCAGACCATCATGCCGCTCGCGGACTTTGTCGGCATATTGATCAATCGCATAGCCCAGCGCGCCGATCTCATCGCCGGGGCTCATGCCCGTGCGCACGTCGAGATCACCTGCCGCCAGCGATTCGGCGACACGGCGTACCTTGTTGACGCGCTCCAGCACCACATTCGTGATGAGGAACACGGCTATCACCGCGACGGCGGCGACCGTGACCAGCGTCAGCGTGATCAATTGCCCGGTGACTTCCGCCGCGAATGGCGCGCTTTCCGGAATGAGCACGGCGACGGTCGTCATTTCCTCGAGCGAAAACGCTTCGGTGTAGTACACACGTCCGTTGATAGTCGGCGTTTGTACGCCGTCGGTTAGCACATAGGGGAAAAAGTCGTCCGGCAAGGGGATCGTCGAGCCAACCCAGCGCCCCACCGAATTGATCGCCACATCGGCGATGGTCGAGCCGCGCAGCGTCGTCAGCGCCCCGTTGATGTCGCCGGAGCGGAACTGCGGCAGCGCATCTTCTACTCGCCCTTGCACATCGGCGACCGCCGCGTGCAGCACATTCACCCGCGACATTTCCGACCCGCTCGCGAGTCCACGCGACAGCGCGTACACGGAAATCATCGTGAGAATCAAAATCACGGCGAAGATGGGCACGATCAAGCGCCAGCGCAGCGAGACAAAGCGGGTTGACGATGCGGTCATGAATACCCCTTAGCAGACATAGGCTCATTATCCTACGGATTGCGCGTCTACGGCAAGGTTAAGCGGCTGAGCGCGCAATTTTAGAATTCGTTTAAAAACCTTTGCCATCCGCTTGATGATCTCCATGTACTCTATCACTATTGTCCATCATGGGAGAGATAAAGTGGAACTCATCGGTCGCGCTGATGTGCATATGCACACCAACATCAGCGACGGTACCGGCACGGTGCAGCAAATGCTGGACAGTGCCGCTCGTCTGGGCACGCTCGACGTGATCGCCATTACCGACCATGACCGCGTCAGTGCGAGTCTGTGGGCGTACCAGCACCGCCATCTCTATCCGTTTGACATCATTCCCGGCACTGAAGTCACCAGCGCCGACGGCCATGTTCTCGGCTTGTGGGTCACCGAGCCGATCAAGAAGGGGATGTCGCTGGAAGAGACTACGGCGGCGATCCATGCGCAGGGCGGCATCGCCATCCTCGCGCATCCCTTCGAGGTGACCATCGCCCCGCACACGCTGCGGCGCTACTTTTCGCAGCCCGAAGGGTTAATACCCATGGGCATCGATGCCGTCGAAGTGTTCAACGCGGGCGCACTCACACGGGGCTGCAATTGGCTAGCGCAGCGCGTGTTTGATCGAGTGGCGCTGCCGCAGGTGGGGAACAGCGACGCGCATACGCCCGATTGTATCGGCACAGGTTACACCCGTTTTAGAGGCAGCACCGCGGACGACCTGCGTGAGTCAATTACGCGGGGTTGGACGGCGGCTGAGGGAAAACGATGGCCAGTGATTACCTACTTGAAACTCACGCGCACCACGATTCAATGGAATCGGAGCGTGTATTTGGAGACGAAAGCGCCTTCGACGCGCCCAACTTTGACCTAGTCTTCGACCGCGTCAAGCGCGTCGCCATCTTTGCGGAGGCCTTCCTCCCCAAGGTCGATGGCGTCTCGAAGACCGCGTACCTCACCCTGCGCTATCTCCAGCGCACCGGGCGCGAAGTCATCGTCTTCGCGCCCGATATCGCCCCTTCATCAGTGCATGGCAGCCCAGTGATCCCGCTGCCATCGCTCGGATTCAAGGTCGCGCCGGAAACGCGCATCGCTCTGCCGCACCCGCTGGTCGTCCAGCACATCACCGACTTCAAGCCCGACCTGATCCATATGTTCAGCCCCGCCGTGCTCTCGATGAGCGGCATGCTCATGGCGCGGCAGGTCAACGTCCCGGTGATCGCCAACTATCAGACCGACCTGCCGAGCTACGCGGCGCACTACGGCCTGCCCTTCTTCAGCGGTTTCGTCAACGACTGGCTGCGCCTCATCCACAACGGCTGCCATCTGACGCTCGTACCATCGAATTACACCCTGCGCGAACTGCGTGGCAGTGGCTATCACCGCCTGCGCCGCTGGGGGCGCGGCGTGAACGGGGCGCACTTTACCCCCAATCGCCGCAGCGCGACGATGCGCGCGCGCCTGCTCAATGGGCGCGATCCCGATTCGCTGCTGTGCATCTACGTGGGGCGCTTGGCGAACGAAAAGCGCGTCGACTTGCTGCTCGATGTGGCGCGCACGCCCGGCGTCGCGCTGACGGTCATCGGCGATGGCGCACTGCGTCCCGAACTCGAAACGCTGTTCGCCGGGACGAACACGCACTTCACGGGCTACCTGTTCGGCGATGATCTGGCGGACGCCTACGCCAGCGCTGACGCCTTTTTCTTCACGGGCGTGAGCGAAACCTTCGGGCAGGTAGTGCAGGAAGCGCTCGCCAGCGGTCTCCCCGCTGTGATCATCAATCAGGGCGGCATCACCGATCTGGTCGAACACGGCGTGAACGGCTTCATCTGCGCCGATGACCCCGCTGAATTCGCCGAAGCGGCCCGCACCCTGCGTGACGATCACGCGCTGCGGCGGCAAATGTCAGCGAGCGCCCGCAGCATTGCCGACCGCAACCCGTGGACGGCGATCATGGCACAGCTTGAGAATTACTACGCGGAAGCGTATCATCTAAACGCGCGCATGCAGCGGGTGTACCCGCCGCGCTGGAACTTCCTGAGCTGGCGCATGAGGAGATTGAATTGACGCAGCGTAAAACGGTCGCCTTGATCGCACACGACAACAAAAAAGACGAAATGATCGCCTTTGCCGCCGAGCACAAAGATGTGCTGGAACGCTACGACCTGATCGGCACGGGGACGACGGGCAAGCTCATCAACGAGAAGACGGGGCTGAACGTGGAGCGAATGCTCTCCGGGCCAATCGGCGGTGACGCGCAGATCGCCGCGCGCGTGGCCGAAGGCAAGGTCGAAGCCGTGTTCTTCTTCATCGACGCGATGGACAAGCACCCGCACGACCCGGACATCAACTCGCTGCTGCGCATTTGCAACGTGCATAACGTGCCGCTGGCGACCAACCCCGCCACCGCGACCTACATCATTTCGACCAAAGCCCTGTAAAGCGATTTAACCGTATAAAAAGGGAAGGCAGCAGAGGATTCGGATGGATTCTCTGCTGTTTTTTTTGTTTTTGGGTAACTAGTGAGTTGCAGTTAGGTACTTAAGTTAAGATTAATCGATCAGTGTTTTATTATTTCAATATGTTAAAATATGTAAGTGTTAGGTCAATATGATTCCTAGGGTTATATACTATTCATTAATCTGGTTTACTGACTTGAGACCGGAGTTAGTAAGGTAAAAAAACTAATATATAGATATTATAAAATACTAAATATGATACTTCATGATGCAGACCAAGCATGTACGAGCATAAAATTGACAATATCTAAGAACAGTAAGAATAATTGCAAATCCGTACGGACTGATTAGCGCATTCTGCAATTCTAGTAGTAAAATATGCTTTCGAACCCTAGGATATCGTTATTGGAGAATTGGAAATTTTGGCCACTCCCGTTTCGCTAACTTATGTACTCGATACTCTAAATCCAGTTTTCGTAATTGTTCTTGCCAGTTTACTTGGCAGCACTGTTATAATATTATATGAAATTATCAGTGATGGAATTTCATGGCGATCTCTGAAGCATTTACCCATTGGGTTGGTAGCGGCAATCATAGCAGCCGCAATCAACGAAGTACCTGGGAATTCTGAGTTGTTACTCAATTGCCTAGTGGCGAGTCTCGGTAGTGCAACGATTATTTATCAGTACTCAGGTCTTCAAGAGAAACGAACCGCAATACTAAGTATTGCGGAAAAAACAACTACTGCCCAGACTGAGCAAGAACAAATCTCAGAAATGCTTAGGCAACTTGCTGAATTGCAGAACCTTAGAAAGGCTACACCTTCACCAATGACGGCGGCTACTTCGATCGTGAGCAATGAATAGACTATAGCTGGAGAAATAGGTTATGAAGCTATTCAGCCAAACTAAGAGCTCACTTGAGTCATTAACTACACAAGAACTGCACGAACTTATAGTGGCCAAACCATTGAGTAAAAGAGCTACAATGGCGTTATTGATCCTAAATGAAAGATTCGAAGCGACACGCAAGGCTAATTTAGCTTCGTTACGCCAGTTAGTTCAAAGTCTCCAAGATCAAATTTCTGTAGAACAACAACAAATCGTTACACTGATAAACGGTATGAGTATTGAAGGGACTATAACTCAACAAGTTGTAGATAACGTATTAGGGAGCATCAAGGGGAACAATATTGCTAAATTGGAGACAAAACTGGATGAAACGCAAGTCATTCTTGATCCAAATACTAAATATGATGTAATAGATAATTTAACTGTCGGGTTTGAAGAAGATCAGTTTAGAGAAAAGGCCCGAAACGAGCCGAGAATAGTCGTTCAGAGGGATGTGCGGGACAAGGTAAGCGAGACAGAAAGGCCAAGTGCACGGAAATCTAGCAAACGTGTCAGTCACCAACTGCCAGATAGAGAAGAACTTGACGAACGCGTCATCGACATTAAGCGCGTCGCCAAGGTAATCAAGGGCGGTCGTCGCTTTGCCTTCCGGACAGTGGTCGTCGTTGGTGATGGCAAGGGGCGGATTGGCATCGGCATCGGCATGGCACGCGCTGTGCCGGACAGCATCCGCAAGGGCACGGATCGTGCTCGTCGGCAGATGCGGACGGTCTCCATCGCTGGCCCGACCATCCCGCATCCGGTGGTGGCGGAATACGGCGGCGCGAAGGTGCTGCTGCGTCCGGCTGCTCCTGGTACCGGCGTTATCGCCGGTGGTGGCGTCCGCGCCGTCCTCGAAGCCGTCGGCATTCGTGACGTGTTGACCAAGAGCCAGGGCAGCAACAACCTGCTGAACGTGGCGATGGCGACCATCACCGCCCTCGAAATGCTGCGTTCGCCCGAACAGCTCGCGGCGATGCGCGGTAAGCCGATGGAACAGAATGATCCCTTCTGGGAACAGCCAAATGCAACCACTGATCCACCACATTAAACCAGACAAACGGATAATGGATAGTAATAAGCTGTAATTGAAGACCGCTGAAAAAATTCAAAACCGGAGTTAAGTCTGATTTCAAGCCCTCGTCAAAACTTGCCAAATTTCTGCCCTTCGACCAACCCACTTCTATCGACGCACTTGGCAGCAGCAATCTTGGTCAATCTATTCTTCTCTTTGCATGAAGTGTTCCTCGCATTGAAGGCTATACATTCCGAATCTCTAGCGCGATTGACAAGATTAACTGCAAACATAGTTTTGAGCTGAGAGAATAACTGCAAAAAGAGGCGATTGCCGATAGTTCATCAAAAACCGCTCCGACGGGTTAAACCCCGTCGAGAGCGGCTTCGAGTTCGGCGAGCGGCGGTGCGGTCTGCCACCGCTGGTTGCCGATGATAATCGTGGGGAGCATCATCACTTTGTCGCGCAGGGCGCGGCGCGGGTCGGCCAGCACTTCGACCGTTTCGATCTCCACCTCCGGGTGCTTGGCGCGCAGCTCCTGCAAGCGGCGATCTGAGAACCAGCACCGCGGGCACAGCGCGGATTTGTAGTACGTGACTTTCATGGCGCGGTTCATCACCTGCCCCTTCCCGCTTGCATTACTTAGTGCTGCGCAGCGGACGACCCACGATCGGCGCGAGGAAGCAGAAGTTGAACAGGCCAGCGGCCAGCGGCACAACGCCGATCACCGCGACGATGATCCCCGCATTGCCGAATAGACCGAGGGCAATCAAGACCAAACCGACGACCATGCGCGCAATCCGACCGGTGGTCGATGACATGAAATTCACTAAACTGTTCATTGGGGTTATCCTCTCGTCATTGATTAATGACTAGAGAATAGGCGATCTGGATCGGCGTGTATGTGACAAAGTCACCGAGCGGCAAAATCCGCTAAACTCCGTGCGTCCAGCACTTCGATCGTGCCGCGCGCCAACTGCACCAGCCCCTGCCGCGTGAAGCTCTCCAGTATGCGGCTGATCACCTCGCGCGAACTGCCGAGCTCGGCGGCAATCTCCTGATGCGTGATCTCGATGGGGTTGCAGCGGCGCGAACGGTCGAGCAGCAGTGCCGCCACGCGCAGATCCATGCGGCGGAACGCCACTTCGTCGACGATCTCCATCACACTAGCCAGGCGCTGCGAGAGCAAATCCAGCACGAAATCGAGCCACGCCGGATAGCGCCGCACCCATCCCTGAAAGACGTCCGCGCGGATCATGACCGCTTCGGCGTCCCGTTCGACGGTCGCAATGGCGGAAAACGACTGCTGGCTGAGGATCGCGTTGGCCGTCAGCACACACGATTCACCCGTGCCAAAGCGGTAGAGCGTGATCTCGCGTCCGCTCTCACCGACCTTGTACACGCGCACCACGCCGGAGACGAGCAGCGCAATCGCCTCGACGCGGCTGCCCTCCACGAACACATCGCGCCCCGCGGGAATCCGCAGGTAGAACGCCTGCTCGCGCAGGTCGCGCACGAGCACGGCGTCGGCGGTGCGCAGAAACGGTAGATGCGGCGCGATGAGGGCGAATTGTTCCTGAGTTAGCATGGTAAATCCCCGTGAGCGGCGAAACGAGCGGCACAACCGCCCGTTATCACTTCAATCGACGGGGATGAGTCTAGCGGATGTTACGCTGTGGGGAAAATATCAGCCTCACCCCGTTGCGCTGCGCACAACCGCTCCTCTCAATACCATACTTGGAGAAGAGCGGCTTTGCATGTCTGCTGGCTCCCCTCTCCGAATTCGGGTAGAAGCCGGGGTGGGGTCGTTGTCCTACGCCGTGATCGGCACGCTGTTCACGTTGTAAGCGACTACGTAGCTCGCATTCACCCACCCGATCACGCCATTGGCGCTGATCTGCAGCCAGCGGTTGTCCGAACGCCGCCCGACGACCGTGAACGTCTGCCCCCGGCTGACTTGCAGGAGGATGTACGCCGACGCATTCGGGGCGCTGCGCACGTTCAGGAACGACGTGTTGATGGTCGCGGTCGCTCCGGTCGTGCCGCCCGTGGCGGGTTCCAGCCAGTAGGTCGAGGCTTGCAATTCGCCCGTCCAGCCGACGAGACCGTTCGCATTGACCTGCCACCACAGAATGCCGCCATTGCACAGCGGACCGCTCAGGATGGTCATCAGCGTGCCGCTGGGCAGCGAACCGATCCACGCGCCGCTGGTCGAGGCGGTCGCACGCAGATTATTCGGCAGACCGGGCGTGACGCGCGCCTGCATGCCCACATTCAAGCGGGAGGACAGGTACTGATTACACTGGTTGCCGCCGCTGCCGTCGATGCTGCCCGCCTGATTCGTGATCGGCAGCGACAGGATCAGACTGCTGTCGATCTGGAGCGAATAGCTCCACACCCAGCCCTGTAAGTTCGCCGCCCGCACGAAAATCCAATTGGTATCGGCGGAACGTCCCTGCGCGGTGACCGTGCCGGGGAGCAGCGTCGCCAGATACACCCCATTCGGGTATTGATAAGCATAGGTCGTCGCGGGCACGTACACCGAGATCGGCCCGCCCGTCGAACCGGCAGGCACGCGCAGCACCTGCCCCGCGTAAATGTAATTGCTGTTGGGCAAGCAGTTGCCCTGTGAGAGCGTCGTCACCGTGAGACTGTAACGCAGACCGATGCGATAGAGCGTGTCACCGCGGACAACCGTATACCGTCCCGTCCAGTCGGCGCGCGGCACACACTGCGCTTCCGCCGCGTAGACCGTCGGGACGAGCAGCAAAACGGTGAGCAGAACCAGCCAAAGTTTAGAGCGCAACATCGTTGATAACCCCCTTCCGGTCAGGTCGCCGTCGAAATGACGCTGAGTACCGGATGTTACCTATATTCACTTTACGCCCACTATTTCTTTTCGGCTATCTGACAACCTGCGGAATTCATCTCCGCGTTTTGTCACAGCCAAACTCCGACAAAAGTTGGGGCTGTATGTCTACTGATAAAACGCACATTGGGGTCAGTTTGTTCCGGGGAAGTTTCGCTTGCAGGCCTATTCGCCAATTGGCAGCGATAAGCTTGTGAGCCAATGCAGATCGCTTTTGCGCGCGGTATCAGCAGCGGTGCAAAGCGCTGCCGCGCCGAGCGCTTGCACGCAGATTTGGCTGTCGCGCTGCGGGCTGAGCACATAAGCGAGACGTGTGCCATCCGGCGACCAGACAAAGTCGCCCATGACGGTGACCTCGCTGTCGGTGATGGGCAAAGTGAAACCATGCGCGAGATCGAGCACATACAGGTTGCCGACAAACGGTTGATCCGGGCGCGCTTCCGCTACATAGACGGCCAGCATGTCGCCAGTCGGCGACCAGCGCGCGGCGAAGACATTGCCGCCAAAGCGCGTCACCTGCCGGATGTTCCGCCCACGCCGATCCATGATGAATGCCTGTGTGAGAGGGTTGCCCGCCGCGAAGGTGCGCGACCGATCCCGCGAAAGAAAGAGGATGTGCTCACCATCCGGCGACCACTGCGGCGCGTAATCGTAGGCGGAGTCCCCCGTCAGGTTGAGGATGCCGCTCGTCTCCGGATCGACCAGATAGATCTGCTGACCTTGAAAGCCGCGCACCTGAAACAAAATCCACTCGCCCGTCGGCGACCACACCGGAGCCATGCTCACCAACCCGTTGATGAGGCGGCGCTGCCCGGAACCGTCGCTGCCAATCACGTAGATGCCGCTGTCGCCGTTGCGCGCATATGAGAAGGCGATCTGCTGGCCGTCCGGCGACCAGGACAATGTGTCGAGGAAATCCAGCGCGGTGATCGTGGTCGCGTGCGTCCCGTCGGCCTCGGCAACATAGAGCGCAGAAGCCTGTTCGCCTGTTCCCTCGGCGCTGCGTGCGACGTAGGCGAGACGCGCACCATCCGGCGACCAACCGAACGCCTGCGGTTCGACCGGGAGCGTCAGCACGTCATAGTCCTGCCCTTGCAGCACGCCGATCTGATTGGTGCAGTCCGAGGCGCGGCAGTTCTCGCCGAGCAAAAAGCCGATCTGCCCGCTGAGGTCAGCGTTGAGGGGCGGGCGCAAGATGCGAACCGCCGACGCCGAAATCGCGGTGAGAGAAACGAACAGCCCAATACCTACAATGAGCAAGCGGCGAAAGTACGGGGACAGAATTCGCTCCAGCGCTGCAACTGGCACTCAGAGGGTCAATCCAGTCATTTGTTACCCGCGTTGCGCGCGGCGCACGGCGAGATGCAGCACCTGCTCCGCCAGCCACGCTTGCAGAAACGCGAAGCCGATCAGCGCGAGGCCGAGGAAGATGCCATAGGGGACGGTCGCCCACACTTCGGCAAAGCGCGACAGCAGCAGATACGCCAAGCCTTGATCGCCCGCACCACCCAACCCCAGCATGAGCAGCCATCCGAGCGGATCGGAGAGCGTGAGCGCCCCAGTAAGATAGTCACGCGCCGCCAGCAGCAAGCCGATCATGACGCCGAAGCGCGCCAGAATCACAAGGAACTGCGCCAGCGTGCTGAACGTCCGCTTGTGCACATACGCCGAAACGAGCAGACCGAGCGCCCCGTCAAAAGCGATCCCGGTCAGTGGCAGCAGGAAGGCCGCCGTCATCATGAAGGCCAGCAGCACCACGGCGACCGGCAGCGCGATTTCCGGCGTGATGCCGAACGTCAGCAGATCAAGATAGCGTCCCTGAAACGCGGTCAATTCGTAGAGGATGAGGCCAATTAGCAGTACGCGGCTGACGACCAACACACCGATCAACCCGCGCAGACGCAAGAACACGGCGAACCAGCGCGTGCGCAGCGCGATCTCCGCGCCGTTAGCCGTTGCCCGCAGGTTATCCCAGTTCTGGCGGCGCAGCTCTTCGCCGACGACATCGGCGGTCATGGTGAACGCCGCCGTGCCCGCCGCGAACTGCAGGAAAATCAGCGGGAAGTAGGCGATATAGTGCAGGCTTTCGACCACCGTTTGCCCGGCGGGTTGCGTCAGCATATTGGTGGCGATCAGATAGCCCGCCCCGGCCAGCACGCCAAACAGGAGCACGATCCCGAGCGCCCGCAGCAGGCGGATGGAACGGCGCGGTTCCGGCGACTTGCCCAGCTCGTAGCGCAGCATGGGGTGATCTCGACGTGCCCACGTTGGAACCTCACCGATCAACGCGCGTATCATCCTAACAGGCTCCCGATATCATCTTCTAGGCGTGCCAGTGCCGCGCGCCAATCCGCCTCGGCAATCCTGACAGTTTTCTGGTAACGGATGTAATGAATATACACCTGAGGGATGCTTCCGAGCAACGCACTGACCGCCGCGGCGTACACACCCACTTGCGGGATGTACTGGCGCGCGTGTTCCGCTAGGGCAATGCCGCCCACGTAACTCGTCTTATAGTCGATGACCGCCCAGGTGCCGTCCGAGCGCTGGATGAGCAAATCAATCTGCCCGTGAATGGCGCGCCGCCCCGTCTCATAGATGAACGGGACTTCGCGCAGTACCTGTGTCGCCTCGCCAATCCACGTGAAGACGTCGCTTTGCCGGACTTTCTGCAGCAGCCCATAGGCGCGGCTGACGGCTTCGGCACGCGCTTCCGGAGTCACAATGCCCTGTTCCCACGCGCGGCAGTCCAGCAGATAGGCGAGGGCGGCGCGGTTATCCGGCAGATTATCGCGGATCGCCTCGTGCACGATTTCGCCGATTTTGGTGTCTGAGATGCGATCCTGCGGGATCATCGTCCGATCGATGCGAGCAGGCGCGTCGCCGAGCACACTCCGCCGCCACTGTTCCCGGTAGATCGGGCGCGTGTCCGCGGGCGTGCCGTGTAAGGCGCTGCCCATCTGCATAATTTGGGTAGCGGTCAGCGAGCGCAGAGTTGTGCGCGGATCGACGGGCAGCGGCGCGAGCAGCGGCGGCGCGAATACCTCATCCGTGCTGATCTCGGCGGCAGTTTCGGGATCGGGCAGCGGGAGCGGTGGCAGCACCACCTGCGGGCAGGTGATCGCCAGCTTACCCCACGGTTGCTCGAGCACCTGCGCGGCGTCAAGCGCCGAGTCCGCCAGATCGAACGCCTCGATCAGCCAACTGAGCCAGCCGGTCGCCTTGACCGCGCCGTCTTTCGTATCCACCGCTCCGCTAATCAGCAGATAATCCTGCGCGCGCGTCGCCGCCACATAGAGCAGGCGCCGCTTTTCGGCTTCTTCGCGCCCCGCTTGCAGGCGTTCCGCTTGCCGATAGGCGAACGGCGCGACCTGTTTGCCCTCGTCATAGACCGTACACGCCCACCCTGCCGCCCCATCGTAGATCAGCGCGTCTTTCGCGCCGCCGCTCCCGCGCGTAAACGACGCATCCACGAGGACGACGAGCGGAAATTCCAGCCCTTTGCTCTTATGCACCGTCATCAGGCGAATCGCGTCGGTCGAGTCGAGCATGGCCTCGCCTTCGCGGGCTTCGGTCGCACGCAAATCGTCCAGGTAGACCGAGAACGCCCCGAGCGTCGTCTTGCCACTCGTACGCGCCTTATCCAGCAGCTTTTCAACGTTACCCCGCCGCCGCGCGCCATCCGGCAGGCCGGAGAGCACGGCGAGATAGCCCGTGCGTTCCAACGCTTCCGTCAGCAGTTCGTGAATCGTCACGCGCCCCGCCAGCGTGCGCAGCTCGCGCAGAGTCTCATGGGCGAACGCGATCACATCGACTTCTTCCCAGAAGGCCGCGCGATAGGCGGGCAGCGTCGCCTCGCCGAGCGCATCCCACAGCCGATCTTTCCGCTCGAAGCGCAGCGCCAGCAGCGCCTCATCGCTCAGGTTGAACAGCGGGGAGCGCAGCGCCGCCGCCAGCGCCAGATTATCCGACGGGTTATATAACGCCTTGAGCAGATTGAGCAGATCCCACACTTCCTGCCGGTCGAAGTAGCCGCGCCCGGCAATCGACACGTAGGGCAAACCCGCCGCTTTGAGCGCGTCTTCGTACAGCGTGGAATGAGTCATCGCCTGAAACAGTAGCGCGACATCGCCGTAGCGCATCGGACGCAGGCGGCGTTCCTCTTTGTCAAAAACGGGGCGTTTTTCTTCCTCGACGATGTGTTTGATGCGTGCTGCCAGTTCGCGCGCTTCCCATGCCCGCCGATCCACTTTCTCGCCGTCACCCTTCTCGGGCTTGGGGAGCAGCAGCAGTTCAATCGGCGGCGCGTCGGACGGCATATCGGCGCGTTCGGCTTCCATCGGCGCATCGAGCGCGATCTGGTAGACGCGCACAGGCGACGCCTCGTCGCGCTGAAGAACGTGATTGAACACATAGTTGAACGCTTCGACCAGCGGCTTATGCGTGCGGAACGAACGCGCCATGTCGATTTTGTGGCCGCCTGCTCCGGTGATTTCGCCTTGCACCGCGTCGAACACGCTCACATCCGCGCCGCGAAACTGGTAGATGCTCTGTTTGGCGTCGCCGACGACGAACAGACAGCCGGGGATCGCCGGGTCAGCGACCGCCTTGACGATCTCCCACTGCGCGGCGTTCGTGTCCTGAAATTCGTCGACGAGCACATGCTTGAATTCCGCCCCGCGATACCGCGTCGCCACCTCAGGATTGCGCAGCAGCCGCCGCGTCTCCTGTTCGAGATCGTCAAAATCGAGCGCGGCGCGATCCGCTTTGGCAGCGCGGTAGGCGGTGCGCACCCGCTCGATCAGCGCCTGCCACAGCGGCAGCAGTTCCGCTGCCCGCTCATCCAGTTCGCCCGGCGGCTCGCCGATCTCCTCAAGCGCCGCTTTCGCCAGTTCGCGTTTAGCCTTGAGCGCATCTTTAGCGGCTTTGAGCGTTTCTTTGTCGCCCCACGCTTTTTCACTCCCGCCGCGCAGTTCAATCGCGGCGGCTAGGCGATTCAGCGTCTCGATCCGGCTCGCCAGATTGTCGGAAAGGCGCAAAGCGGGCATGTGCGCTTCACACGCTTGCCACACCTCGGCCAACTTGTCGCCAGTCGGAACAAAGGCGGCAGGCTGCCAGCCGTCCTGATATTCTGGTTCGCTCAGCAGTCGCGCGAGACATTCGGCGGCGTGCTGTTCCCACTGCGACCGCCATCCGGCCAGCGCATCGGCGGGGAGCGGTACGGCGTCCTGCTTGGCGAAGATCTGCACGGCTTTACGAATCGCTTGCGCGTCATACTCGCGGAACAAGCGCGCCTCGGCATCGAGGTCACGCAGCGCGGCGTCGATAGCATCGTTCAACAGCAGCTTGGCTTCGGTTTCGTCCAGCACGCTGAAGCCGGGGTCGATCTGCGCTTCGGCAGCATTCGCGCGCAAAATCGAGGCGCACAGCGCGTGAATGGTGTCGATGCGCGCGCTGTCCATCGCGGCGATGCGCCCCGCCCACAGCGTTTGCGTGCGCTCATCTTTAGCCGCGCTCAATGCGTCTTGCAGCGCCTTACGCACGCGGTCGCGCATTTCCTGCGCCGCCTTCTGCGTAAACGTGATCGCGACGAGCGCGTTCAACGGCCAATCGTCGTGTTCGCGCAGCAGCATCAGGTAGCGTTCGACGAGCACACGGGTTTTGCCGCTGCCCGCGCCCGCCATGACAATCAGGTTGCGGTCGTGGGTATGAATGGCATGGTGCTGCGCGCTAGTGGGTTTCATGGCACACCCAATGAGTATTGTCGGGATGAATTATGACGCTGTTGAAACTGGTTCGATTCCGACCCCACCCCCGGCCCCTCCCCGAATTCAGGGAGGGGAGCAAACACCACGCGCAACGTCGTCCCTCTCCCCGCTGGCGTGGGAGAGGGGTCGGGGGTGAGGGGAAGATAAACAAGGACGAGGCATGCCTCGTCCCTACACATGTGTTCTTGGTGGGGTTGATAGAGCACAGCCTAAGCATCCGCATCCTTGTTCTGATTCGTCACGTGCACGCGGCAGAACTGCGCGAAATCGCAGTAACTCGTGCATTGACCGCTGTCCATGCCGTTAGCGCGCGCATGAAAGCGCCCCACCCGACCGTCGCGGAGCAGACGGCGAATGTGCGTTTTCCCGGCATCGATCACCGGATCGTCGGGCGCCAGCGCACCGCTCACACTACGGTCACTGATATGGAAGAACGCACCCCCGGCTACCTGTTCCGCGCCGACCAGCGCCTGCGCCGCCGCCAGATACACCAGCATCTGGAAGTTGCGCCCCTGCTCGATCTCGGTGCTCGGGATTTTGGTGCTGCCGCTCTTGTAGTCGATGATGACGAGGCGGTCGCCGATACGATCCATCCGGTCGATCACGCCGCGCAAGCGCAGTTCTTCGCCGCCGAGATCCAGCCGCGCCTCGTCGCGAAAGCCGAACTGCCGCTCGAAGGCCTGCGGATGCCGTTCGCCGGGGAACTCCTTGAGGATCGGGTTCTTCTCGGAGAAATCAAACTTCACGAACTGGCGCAGGCGGCGCAGGATGACTTTTTGCTCGTCAGTCCAGCGCGCCGAAGGCCGGAAGCGGAGGCGTTTGGGCGCACCGGGGAACACCGCCTCCGCCGCGCGTTCCAGAATCTCCAGCGCCGTTTCGACGTTCTCCGGCGTGATCGCCAACCCGCACGCCTTGTACTCGGCGTAGGTCTTTTCCAGAATTTCATGCTGGAGCGTGCCCAACTGGCGCGCGTCCATGCCTTCTTCCGGCGTTTCCAGCGGTTCGAGGTTGAGCAGCCGCCGCGCGAAAAAGCGGAAGTTGCACACGCCGAATTCGGCGAGCTGCGTCGCGCTCCACACGTGCGGGCTCAGCCAGTCGGCCACGCGGCGGATCAGCGTTTCGTCAGCCAAGCGCCCCACATAGCGATCATACGGCTGGCGGGACAAACGCCCGCGCTCGATCAGCAAGCCGAGTTCAAGACGCTCCCAGAACGCCGGATCGGCCTGTGCCAACCAGCGCCGCAGCGCTGGCGACTGCGTCGCCGCTACTGCCGCTTCGCTCCGCGTCCCGACCTCGGCAGCCTGGAGTGCCGCGCCGAGGCGGATCACCTCCGGTTCGACGTGCGGAAAAACGGCTTTGACTGCGCGGTACAGGTGACTTTCCGCCCACGCTTCACCATTCTTGTAGACCGGGCGCGACAGAAACAGCGCCTGCCCCGCCAAGCCGATCAACTCGTAGAACAAGCCCTCATCGTCGGCGCGTTCCGCCTGCGTCGGGAGATCGAGGCCATCGGCCTGCAGACGCGCGCGTTCGCTGTCCAGCAGCAGCGGGTCTTCAGGGATTGGTCGCGGGAACAGACCTTCCGCCATCCCCGGCACGAACACATAGGCATGCGGCAAGCCGCGCGCATCCGATACCGACGTGATGAGCACGCGCCCATCCCGCTTCGCGCCGCGCCGAAACACCGCCTGATCCACCGCCGCGCTGAGGTCGCGCAGAAACGTCTCCGCCGAGTAATCGACCGGGGCGAACTGCAGCGCGCCGAACAGCGCCGCCGCCGACAACTGTGCCCGCAGCAGCGTTTTGAGCGCGCCCATTGCCGCCAGATCGCGCTCGACCAAAGCTGTGAAGCGGTCGTCCGGGTTGTGACGGATGCTCGTCACCATATCGAGCGTGTAAACGGGCACGGGCGGCGCAGCGACCGGGTCGTCATCAGGATCGGGCGCATCCTGTCCGATGAGCGCTTCCAGCCACAGCACGAGTTGGCGGACATCGTTCGTCTCCGGCGGCGTGAGCGCATCGAAGAAGGCGGTCAGCGCCGCTTGGAGTTCCGCCGCGTGTTCCGCGGTGATGTGAGCGTCCGAACCGCCGTCCTCGTCTTCGTCGTCGGCAGGGATGTCCGATTCGGGAGCCACCAGCAGATCAAGCGCTTGCAGCCATTCTGCGCGTCCGGCGAACACCATGAAGTCGTTCGCCGCCCGTTCCAGCAGATTGACTGCCGCTTCGTCGAGGCCGGGAATGCGAAAGTAGGGCGAGCGCAGCATGTCAAGGAGTTCGCGCCGCCGAAAGTTGAGCTTCGGCAGCGCCAGCAGATTCAGCAGCGCGGTGATCGCCGGGTTCGCCTTGAGCGGCTCGCCGTAGTTGATCGCCACGGGGACGCCATAGGCGCGCGCCGCCGTGCTGAAAGCGTCGGCATACGTCGACCAATCGCGCACGGCGATCAGGATCTGTTCGGGCAGCACACCATCGAGCAGCAAGCGTTTGACGCGCCGCAGCACGAGCGCCGCTTCCGCCACCGGATCAGGCGCTTCCAGCAAGCGGATTGCCTCGGTCGCCGTGGGGTAGATCTGCGGCTTGGGCAGCAGCAGATGATCGGCGAGGTGCCGCAGCCCACTCTCCGCTTGATCGGGGGTGGGCGGCAGATGCCGAACTTCCGTTAACTGTGAGGCGTCATGCGTTGCGTGCAGGCGGCGGCGGGCGTCTTCAAAGCGCCGTCCAATCGTCGCCTCGCGCCCCTCGACCGTCGTCAGCGTGATCAAAGTCTCCCCTACACGTCGACCAAGCTGAGCAATCAGACGCGCCTGCAGCAGATTGAACTGGTCATAGCCGTCCACAATCAGCAGATCGACATCCGCCGCGACCGCAGGTTTGTTCGCCAGCACGTCGAGTGCCAGCCACCCCTCCCCTTCGCGATCCACGAGGTGATGTTCGCGCAGCACGCTCTGGTAGGCGTCATAGATGCGCGCGAGTTCGCGTTCTTTGGCATTCGCCGCCGCCAGTTCGAAGGCCTGCGGCGTGATCAGGTTCTGCTTGAGTTCGTAGATCAGGTCGGCGACGACGCGGATGAAGCCCGGTTTGGTGGCGATCTCGCGGTACGCGTCCAGCGGCAGCCCGCGCAAAATCTCGCGCAGCAGACCATAGCGCGCGGTATCGTCAAGGCAGCGCTGCGGCGCCCCGCCGAGCGTCAGCAGTCGGTTATACAGGGGGTAAAAGGTGAAGAACTCGATGTTGAACAACACGCCCGACAAGCGGTGCCGAAAGTCCGCGATTTGGCGTTCGGTGGAGAGCAGCACCCAGACCTTGGCCAGTCGATTGGCGCGTTTGGTCTCCAGCAGACGCGCCAGCGCCGTTTCGGTCTTGCCCGATCCAGCGCGCGCCAGCAGTAGTTGACTTGGCATTTATTCGCCCATCAGCAGGGTGACGGCAGCTTGCGCGCGCGCCGCATCAATGCGATCTTTCGCGAAATAATCCGTTTTCAGCGTGTCCAGCAAGCGATGTAAGTGTGTCGGCGGCACAGCGGGATTTTGCACGTTCAGGCGCAAATCGCGCTCAGCGCGGTTGAACACCACGGCCCCGTAGACGGGCACTTCCAGCCGATTCTTTTGGAAGTGTTCGCGCAGCTTGCGGATGTCGGCCAGCGCCTCCCGCGTCGGGTTGATGTTGACCGTCTCGAAACGCCCGCCGCGCCCGCGTTTGACCCAGTTCACATCGTCGTTATACAGGTCGCCCTGCGCGTCGAGGATGCGCAGGACGAGCGCCCCCGGCGGCCCCACCAGCACCGCATCAATATAGCCGACGCCCGGTCGGTTATAGTTGCGGATGAGCGTGTAGCGCTCGTCCAACTGCTGGGTGAGGAACTGCCCCGCGATCAGCGCGAGGTCGTTTTCCGGTCGCAGCAGCAGGGCGCGAAAGGCCAAGGCAATCGCCACCACGATCAGCAGCGTGCCGAAACCCAGCACGGCGTAGAGCACGAGGCTGTACAGACTGTACGACGAGGACTGAATATTGACCAGCGGAATCGCGGACAAAATCAGGCTGATCGTACAGGCGAACACGCCGAACGCCGCGACCACAAACGCGATTGTCGTCAGACGAAGCTGGCGGCGGGTGCGCGACCGTTTAGGATTGAGGTTCCGCATCGTCACTTCTGGCTGTCTTCGGGCTTCTCTGCCGGGGCGGGCGCTGCCGCTGCCGCTTCCAGACGTTTGCGCCGCGCCGCGATCACCTCTTCGATAAGCTTCTTCAGCTCGTTGAAGCGGGGCAGCGGCTTGTAGATCAGCTTGTCCGCGCCCGCCTGCGCGATGACGGCCTTCTCTTCTTCGACCGACAGCTTATAGGCCGTAATCAGCACAATGCCGACGTCTTTGAACAGCGGGCTTTTACGCAGGCGCTCCCCCACCATCGGGCCGCTGACCGCGCCCGGCAAGCGAATATCCAGCAAGGCCAGCTCCGGCGTCTCGCCGATCACGTGCCCCTGCTCGGCGTCTTCGATCCAGGCCGTGGCCTCTTCCCCATCCACGAACGCCACACCTTCAATGCCCCACATCTCGAACATGGCGATCAACAGTTCGTAAATATCGGGCTCGTCCTCGACCAACATCCACTTTGACAAAGATAACGCTCCTCAAACGGAACCATAACGCGTGTTCTAACCATTATCATCTGTTTCTCAACGATTCAGCAAACAATTTTCCGTTACTCGACTATACTTAAAGTGTGAAACCTGTAAGAGATGTAAAGGCGCGGCGCGCAGTTGAGCGAAAATCGACTGTCCGCGTTCCCCCTTCCCCCCGCAACTGGGGGAATCATCTCTGCGGAAATGCGCGGATAATGAGTAATGCCGTGCAGCTGTGGGCATGTGATACGAGGAGTTGGTCGTCGTGACGTGGTTAATCGCCGAAGATGAAGCGGATATTCGCAATTTGATCGCCATGATGTGTCAGGTGTGGGGATATAACACGCTCACGTTTGAAAACGGTCAGAAGGTGTGGGATTGGCTGGATCGGGTCGAACAGGGCGGCGTGAACATCCCTGACCTCGTGCTCATGGATATCCGCATGCCCGGCAAAAAGGGCAACGAACTAGCGCAGCGCATGCGGACGCTGCCGCAGCTTCAACAGACGCCGATCGTGCTCATGACCGCCTTCGCGCTGAGCGAACGCGAGCAGCATGAGATGATGACCGCCGACGGGGTCGATCATATTTTGAGCAAGCCGCTGCCCGACTTCGAACAATTCCGCGCGACACTCGACCGGGTCGCGCAGCAGAAACGGAACACCTAAGCATGACTCAACCCGATCCCAAAGAGATCAGCGGGACGCTGTACCGCGTCAACCAGTTGGGCAAGGCCTCGGAGCAAATGTTCAGCCGCATCTACCGCGCCTTTGGGCGGCAAAAAGAAGTTGAACGCACGCAGCAAATCGTCGCGCTGAATGATGCGCGCGAGCTCGCCATCAAACAGCGGGACGAAGAAATCCAGCGCCTGGGCGGCATCCTCGCGACCATCCAGCAGGGCGTGATCATGCAGGACAATGAGGGGCGCATCGTATTCGTCAACGAGGCCGCGCGCCAGCTCCTCGGCTCGATCAAGTCATTCTGGGAGACGGAACTCGGCACGCTCTTCAACGAGTATCGCAGCGTAACCGAACTCAGTTCGGAGATTCTGCCGCTCAGCGAACCGCGCCGCGTGCAGGTCAACAACCGTGTGATCGGCGCGCAGTTGGCCGCCGTCGCCAACGAAGCGGGCGAACGCATCGGCACGATGATTGTGTTGCGTGACGTAACCCGCGAAGAACTGGCGGATCGGCTGAAGGATCACTTCATCACGGCGATCTCGCACGAGCTGCGCACGCCGATGGCTGTCATCAAAGGCATGAGCGAAGTTATCATCAACCAGACGGCGGACGGCAAAGCGCCGAACCCCAAGCTGCTGGAGACGCTCACGCGCAACGTCGACATCCTCGACCGGATGATCGTCGAACTCCTCGACATCTCCGAACTGACGAGCGGCGCGTTCAGCATTCGCGGCGATCTCGTCGGGCTGGAAGCGCTGATCTGGAGTGTGGTCACGGGGATGATGCCGGAAGTTAAGCGCGCCAACCTCGATATTTCGTTCAACGCGCGGCAGGTATCGCGCCTGCGCGTGCGCGGTGACGATCAGCGGTTGCGCTGGGCGCTCGGTCACCTCGTGCAGAACGCTATCGCCTACAACGAGAGCGGCGGGCATATCATTGTGACGGCAGGCCTCGCGGACAGCGACCATATCGCCGTGCAGGTGGTCGATACGGGCGTGGGCATCTCCGACGAGGATTTGCCGCACATCTTCGAACGCTTCTACCGTGGCAAGCCGAAGACCCGCACCGGGCGGCTGATCGATCCGCGCGGGCTAGGGCAAGGCCTGTTCATTGCGCGGCGTGTCGCCGAAGCGCACGGCGGCTACCTGAGCGCCAGCAGTCCCGGCGGTCAGGGCAGCATTTTCACGCTGGTGCTGCCGCGGGCGTAACCTTGCTTTGAGTTTGGATCTTTTGGTCGGGGCGCACGGCTGTGCGCCCCTTTTGATTCCTCCGAGCATCGTGCATTCCCAAATCGTGGGCGCTGGTCTTTAGTGACCTCGATTCGCATTGAATTGCGTGGGCTTTTATACTGGTGTCATCGTTCAGTTGAGACTCTCTGAGTGAAAGGTGATGAAAACATATGCTTTCCCTCTCCAACTTGCCCGCGAAGCTATATTCCTCGCTCGGTATGGCGACGCCCTCAAGCTACTCAAACCGCTGAGCGCTGCGGGTGACCGCGACGCTCAATTTCTCCATAGCTATCTACATTTCTGGGATGATGACCTCCCGCGAACAGCGGCTGTCGAGCTCATGCAGAGCGCGGCGGATCACGGTCATGTCGAAGCCAATTATGTTCTAGCCGTTTGTCCTGACCTCTCCCCCGGTTACCACTTCACTTTACCGACAACCGAAGAAAGCATGTCCCGCCTGCGGTTTGCAGCTGAGCAGGGATCCGTTCATGCTCAAACGGATCTGGCACAGTGTTATGTCGTTGGTGCCGGAGTTGTACAGGACACACAACAAGCGCGTGAACTACTGCAAGCAACATATCAGCAACAAATTCAGGATCGTAGGCTCTCACGACACGTACTACCCAAAACTTGTCTTTTGCTTGCCCGGATGCTGCTTGATAGCAGCGGCGGCGAGCAGTCCGTCGAGGATGCTATGTGGGCACTCGGCCAGTGTCAATACCAGTACGGCGATCCACTAAGCCAGAGGTCGAATGTCGTCCAACATCGAGATAGAATATAGCTATGGGCAAACGACTCGAGTACAGACTGACATCTGAGCAACTGGGCGAACTGGAACAGGCCATCAATAGTTCGCCGTATCCTGAGGTGCGTCAG
>JAYRZU010000034.1:0-1700 GCA_041916315.1 Anaerolineae bacterium | reverse complement strand
CGGTGCACCCCATCCTCTCGACTCAGGCTTCAATCATGCGGCGGGCTTGTACGCGTAAGACCTGAGCGGCTGATCGTAGGGAGTTCGAGGTTGACGGCGTTCGGAGATGAATTTCTAGGTGTTGATATCGATCTGGCGGACTGCCTCAGCGCTTATGTCAAGCGACAGCTAGCAGGGCGTTGAAAATCTCCGCCTCACCTTCGGTCTTCCAGCGGCCTGGAAAAAATTACGCTGGAGCAAACCCGAGTAGATCCGTCTCAATGACGATTCGGACCGTGTTTCCCGCCGATGGTGCAAGGGTAATTGAGCGGCGCGGGCGTCGCAGCAAGTACCACCTATTCAATAACGATTTCCGCAATGCCCGTGCAGCAATGGCACCTCTCAATCACGATGCCAGCAAATTGCCCAGCCGCGTCAGGTTGTAGGCGGCGAAATTCAGCAGGGCGTGAGCGCGAATCGTCTCCAGGCCGCGTGCCATCAAACGACGCAATGTACCGATGTCCTTCGCCCAGCCAAACGCCTCTTCGATCATCTTGCGACGACGCAGGCTGACTGCATACGCTTCGGTGACCTTTATCTCCGAAGGCACGGCACTGCCCTTGGTCTTGGCAGCCACATGCGGCAGCACCCCCAATGGCCCGAGCGCAGCGATGAAATCAGCCGTGTCGTAACCCCGGTCGGCCGCCAGTGTCGGCTGGCGCGTCGCATCGGCCGGCTTGACGGTGCGTTTGACCATCACCAGCGCGGCCTCGCGCTCGGCGGTGCCGGTGGCCTGCGTGGTATGCACATCGACGATCAGACCGTGCCGGTTCTCCGCCAGAGCATGGGTCGTGAAGCTCAGATAGGCGCCTGCGCCGCCTTTGCTGGCAAGCAAGGCTTCCGGGTCGGTGCGTGAGACGTGCGTTGCGTTCGAGCGCTTCTGGCCCCGGAAGTCCACCTCGGCGTTACGGCCTTGATCCGGCCCGGGCGGCTCATCCGAGCCGTCGCGTGCAGCCAGACTCTTGTGTGAAGCCCAAGCCCGCAGCAGCGAACCGTCAACGCTGAAATGTTCGTCCGAGACCAGCTCGGCCCACTGCCCGATCGCCACCACGCCCGTGAAGAACTCGCGCATCACGCTTTCCTTGAGCAGTCGCTCCCGATTAGCTGAGAAGCTTGAGTGGTCCCACACCGCCTCGTCCAGCGTCAGGCCCACGAACCAGCGATACATCATGTTGAAATCGATATGCTCGACCAACGCCCGCTCTGAACGAATCGAGAATAGACATTGCAACAACGAGGCGCGCAGAAGACGCTCCGGCGCAATCGACGGACGGCCACCTTCGGCATACAGAGAGTCGAAAGTCGGCGACATCGAACGGAGTACCAAATCGGCCAGCACTTTCACCCGACGCAGCGGATGCTCGGTCGGAATGCGCTCCTCAATATTGACGTAGCTAAACAAGGCGTTCTGTTTGTGGTCGGGGCCGCGCATCGGAGTATTACTGGTTCGCTAATTTGAATGGAATTATAACAAGACCGAAACCCTTGCCGTCCTTGGCTCTGGGGTAAATCAACACCCTGCTAGTGTGCCTCGCATGGAACTTGAAGCGCATGGCCGTATTGCGTCCGCAGTAGCAAAACAGGACAGGAGCATTGCGCCTCCGTGGCCAAACGACTCCATTTCGGCCCAATACGGCCCCGCCCATCCCACATCATGAAAT
>JAYRZU010000033.1:0-52268 GCA_041916315.1 Anaerolineae bacterium | reverse complement strand
GATCCACTCCATCAGGTGTTCGTCGGTCACGTCGTCGGCGGCGATGACAATCGCGCGGCGGACGCGGCCTGAGCGGATCCAGTCTTCAGCCAGCGCAATCGCCTGCGTGGTGCTGGCGCACGCTGCATTGACATGCGTGTTGGCACCCCGTGCGCCGATGTACTGCGCGAATTGGCTGTGGCCCATCGCCAGAATGCGGAAGACGAAGCGGCGGTCGAATTCGTACGGGCTGCGCGTCAGTTCGTCGTTGATGGCGTCGATGTGGCGCTTGATTTCGCGCAGCGTTTTGGGATCGTCGGTGCGGTTGCGCAAATCGTCCAGCATGGCGAGCTGTTCCATGCGGTTGCGATACTCAAAGTAGCGCTGGAACTCCTGCACGAAGCGGTCGCCGCCGGGGAAAGCGCTGGCGAAGATCACGCCGGTTTCATCGCGCAGGGAGGCCGGGAGCACCCAGCGATCCGGCAGGTATTTGCCGGTGGTCGTCTTGCGGTAGGTCTGCACCAACGGGATGCCCGCTTCGCGCAGCGCGTCGAGACCCGCGGCCATCGCCAACTGCGTAGTGATGTCCAACGCGTCGATTAAATCGCCCGGCACCCCGTATTCGTCGGCGAGGTCAAAGCTGCCGCCGCGACCCGCGAGGCGGATCACTTCGTCGGGGCTGTTGATAGTTTCAAAGTGGCCGCTGCCGTCTTCGCTCTTGACCAGCCGCGTGATGCGTTTGTCGAGCATGGCTTTGCGGAAGCGTTCCGGGATAAGGTCGACAAACTGTTCGCCGCGCAGGATGCGCAGCGCGTTGTCTTCTGCCATGACTGGCTTGTCCGCACCCGGTAAGCCCAAGCCCGTCCCGCTGATCACGACCGAACCGGTTGGCGGGTCGTTGCGATCAAAACGGCGCGGCGCGGTCTGCTGTCCCTGCAAAGCTTGCGCGAGCAGTTGGCTCAGCGCGTCCAACGAGGGATTGGATTGAGTCATTGTTACCACCTGTTTTGGTTCAGTGCTCTGGATCGGGGCAGGCGCAGCTTTGGGCATGGGGGCGGTGTAGTAGCCCGCCGCGTACAGCCCGCAGATTGCCTGATTGAAGCTCGGCAGTTCGCCGTTCTTGGGGTGATTGGTCATGAGCGCGAGCACTTGACTGCCGAACACATCCTCGGCAAAGCCGCGCAGCGCCCGCTTGGGGCCAACTTCGATGAACGTGCGCACGCCGTAGTCGTAGAGCGTTTCCAGTTCGGCGACCCACTGCACCTGTGAGGCAATTTGGAGCTGCAGTAGATCCTTGATCTGTTCTACGTCGGTTGGGTAGAAGTCGCCGGTCACGTTGGAGACTATCGGCAGCTTGGGCGGCTGAATATCAAGGCGATTGAGCACCACGCGCAGCGGATCGCTGGCCGGGGCGACGATGCGGGTATGGAAGGCGTGGCTCACCGGGAGCAGCAGCGCCTGATAGCCCAACTTTTCGAACAGGGCGACCGCTTGTTCGACGGCTTCGCTTGACCCGCCGATCACGCACTGACTGCGGCTGTTGATGTTCGCTGGGACGACATACCCGTCGATCTCTTTGAGTTTCTCTTCGATGATCGCATAGGGCGCGATGATCGCTGCCATCTTACCATTATCACCGACGCTGACTTTGCTCATTTCGCTGCCACGGGCGGCGGCGGCTTCGAGCGCATGTGCGAACGGCATAATGCCCGCGGCGATGAGCGCCGCATATTCGCCGAGCGAGTGCCCGAGGACCACATCAGCATCAAAGCCATAGGCGCGGAGCAAGGCGTAGAGTGCGGTATCGAGCGTGAGCATGGCGGGCTGCGTGATTGCCGTCTGCATCAGGTCGATTTCGGCCTGCATCATGGCCGACGGATCGGTGCTGTCCACGAAGATGTAGCTGGTGAGCGGCTTGCCGAGGATCGGCGTCATGACTGCATCCGCGTCGGCGAAAACCTGACGCACAATCGGCGAGACCTGCGCCAGTTCCCGACCCATATTTACATACTGGCTGCCTTGACCGGGGAACATGAAGGCGATCTTGCCCGGTTTACTGCCGCTGCCGCGGAAGATGCCTTGCGCCGCGAAGGCTTTCCACGCGGCTGCATTATCCGTGCCCGCGGCTTTTTGCGCGGTGTGCAGGCGTGCAGTTAACTCTTCGTGCGTGCCATAGTCGATGACGAGCCGTTCCGGCGCTTGCAGATCAGCGGCTTTTGGGAACGCGAACGGCGGCATCCAGCCTGCGTCAACGCGCTTGACGACATCCGCTAATTTGTCGGCGAGTGCCTTGGGCGAGTCTGCGCCGAGGGCGAGAATGCCGCGAATCGGCTGCGCGGGACGTTCCGAGACGGGCGCGTCGTTGCTGCCCGCGTTAATCGTCGAGGAGGAGACGGTCGAAGACGCGGGCTTAGTCCCATTCGAGCCATTGGACTGCGGGACGCTCGCGCCTTGATACTGTTTCGGCTGCGTGAGCAGACCGGGGATATGCTCTTCCAGTACAACATGGAAGTTCGTGCCACCGAAGCCATAGGCGCTGACCCCTGCACGGCGCGGCGTGCCATTCTTCGGCCATTCGCGCACGTCGTGAATGAGTTGGAACGGCGAATGCGCGAAGTCGATATTGGGGTTGGGTCGTTCACTGTTGAGCGTAGGCGGCAGGACTTTGTGATACAGCGCCATCGTCGCTTTGAGCAGACCGGCTGCGCCCGCGCCCGCCTTGAGGTGGCCGATATTGCTCTTGGCCGAACCGAGGCCGATGCTGTGAAGCTTGGCGCCGCCGAAGACTTTGGCGAGGCTTTCGACTTCGACGACATCGCCGACGCGGGTGCTTGTGCCATGCGCTTCGACTAAGCCCGCGCTGGCGGGGTCAAGCTGGGCGCTTTCCCACGCGCGGCTGATTGCCAAAACCTGGCCGATGGGGTTCGGCGCGGTGATGCCCTTGCCTTTGCCGTCGCTCGAACCGCCCACGCCGCGAATGACGGCGTAGATCTTATCGCCGCTGCGTTCAGCGTCTTCGAGGCGCTTGAGCAGGAAGACGCCCGCGCCTTCGCCCATTACGAAACCGTCGGCGCCATCGCCGAACGGACGACTGCCCGTCGCGCTCAAGGCGCCGATTTTGCAGAATTTGACGAAGGTGGACACGCCCATGTTGCGATCCACACCGCCCGTCAGCACGGCATCGACTTGATGCTCGGTGAGCATCTCAATGGAGGTCGTCAGCGCCGCGAGGCTGCCCGCGCAGGCGGCGTCAGTGATGAAGTTCGGGCCGCGCAAGTCGAGCACGTTGGCGACGCGCCCGGACACGATATTCGGGAGTTCACCGGGCATGGAGTCTTCGGTGACGGGCGGCAGCACGCCATCGACGATTTCGTGCCAGCGATTCATGATCGCGCCGCGCACGTTTTTCGGCAGTTCGTTGAATTCCGAGACCTGTTCCAAGGCGCGCGCATATTCGGGGAAGGCGATGCGCAAGGCGGTGAGGTAGTGAAGTTCGCCGCCCATCGCCGTGCCGATGATGACGGCAGTGCGGTCGGTATCGAGCGGTCGTTCGGGATAACCATAATCGGCCAGCGCGTCGGCGGCAATCGTCACCGCCCACTGCTGGCCTTGATCCATCGCTGCCGCGACTTTGGGCGGCATGCGGAAGCGTTTCCAATCAAAGTCAAAACCGCGTACCCAACCGCCGATCTTGCTGTAAGTCTTATCCGGCGCTTTCGGGTCGGGGTCGTAATAGTCACTTACTGCCCACCGCTCTGACGGTACATCGCTGATGCTGTAGCGCTTGGTAACGATGTTCTGCCAGAAGTCAGCGGCGGATGGGGCATCGGGCAAAATAGCCCCGACCCCCACAATCGCTACTGCTCGGTTCGCCGAGTCATTCATCGCGTTTAGCCCCCATTACTGCGCAAACGCGGCGTTGAGCTGCGCTGCGGCGAAATCCATGTCTTCGAGCAAGCCAGCCTGCGCGGCGTAAATCCCCGGCAGATTCAGTGAATTGGCGAGGTTCGGGTCGGTTTGACCCGCGCCGATGGCCCAGCTCAAGCCTTCCGTGGCGATCTTGAGTGCAGCTTGCCGTGCATACACGCGGCTGAGCGCCTGCCGAGCGGGTACATCCAGCGGGATGGCTTCTGTTGCCTGATCGACTACGCGTTCCGCGAAGACCGCCGCGGTTTCCGCCCAAGCGACGAGTTCGCCGACGCGGAAGAGAATGTGCTGCTGGCGGGTGAGGCGGTCGAGACGGCAGCGCTCGAGGATTACGTTGAGCGCCCGCAGCGCCAGCGCGGCGTAATTCGCGCCGTTTTCGGGTTGACGCTTGTGGAGATCATCGAGCCGATTCGCCCAGTCGCCGTAGTAGCCGCCGCGCGTCTTGAGGTGCTGCTGCCAGCGGTCGCGGGCGATCGTCATTTCCATGACTTCCGACGTGCCCTCGTAGATGGTCGTGATGCGCACATCGCGCTTGATTTTCTCGACCATGTATTCTTTGGTGTAGCCGTACCCGCCGTGGGCCTGAATGGCATCTTCAGCAGCCTTGTTGCCCGCTTCGGTGCTGATGTACTTGGCAATCGCGCCTTCGGTTTGGAGGCCGAGTTCGCCGTCATCCAGCCGATCCGCCACCCATTCGATGTAGCTGCGACCCGCTTCGAGCCGCGCGGCGTTGGGGACGATCAGCTTGTGCGTATAGCCCTGCTTCTGGCTGAGCGGTTCGCCGCCCTGAATGCGTTCCTGGGAGTAGCGGATGGCGCGCTTGAGCGCTTCCCAGCCCGCGCCCATGCCAAACGCGCCGACCATCAGGCGGGTATAGCCGAAGACGGCTGCCGCCTGCACCAAGCCTTGCCCTTCGACACAGCCGAGCAGGCGATCCGGCGTGACGAACACATCTTCGAGGAACAGCGCCGCCGTACTGCTGGCGCGGATGCCGTGTTTATCTTCCGGTTTGCCACAGGTGAAGCCGGGGGCATCTTTTTCGACCACAAACCATGACGGGCCGTTGGGTGCCATGGCGAGAATGGTGTAGATCTCGGCTTGCCCACCGTTGCTGATCCACTGTTTGCGCCCGTTGATTTTGTAACCCATGAGCACATCGTTTTCGTAGACGGGGACGGCTTTCGTCGTCAGCGCGGCGAGGTCACTACCCGCGCCCGGCTCGGTCGCGCCGTAGCCCACCAGCAGCGACTCATTCGCGATTTTGCTCATCCAGAAGTGCTTTTGTTCAGGCGTTCCGCCCACGGTGATCGGGTCGGAGCCGAGGAAAGTTGCCAACACGCCCGTTGCAATACCTAGGTCAATCGAAGCCATCAACTCGGAAACGCGATAGATGTCATACGCGCCACCGCCGAGACCATCGTCGGCTTCTTCGATGAACATCAGATGTAGGCCAAGTTGGGATGGGTCGTACAGTTCAGCTAGAACTTCTCGGGGAAATTCGTCCTTGTGGTCCAGTTCGCGTAAGTATTCCGGCGTTAACTTCTTGTCGGCATACTTACGGAGCGTATCCAAGATCATATCGCGCGTATCGCTGTCCAAGCGGGGCATAAGGGCTGACCTCTCACAATCGTTTTGCGTGTTGTTACCCATGCATCTTAACGAGAGGTCTCTATTCGGATGCAGTTATGAATGTAATGAAATTAGGGGTGCATATTGCGGGTATTGTGAAACTTCTCACTAGTAAATGAGGATTAGATTAGAGGATAGTTGAATCTTTACGATGTGTTAATGCTTCAAAACCAAAGGGGCGACACGGCGGTCGCCCCATAACAATCCTAACACTACGCTTGATCTACGCCTTTTCCGGAATGCGGCTCATGGCGTATTCGGCCATCGCCGCAATCGTCAGACTGGGGTTGACGCCCGGGTTGCCGGGGATGATCGACCCGTCGATCACGTAGAGGCCGGGGTAGTTGTGCAGTTGGCAGTTCGCGTCGATCACGCCATCATGGGCGTCTCGTCCAAACGGGCAGCCACCGAGAATGTGCGCGGTGATCGGGATGTTGAACAACCCCTCGTTGATTGAACCGAGCGCGACGGCGTTGGTCTTCTCGCCAAAGCGGCGCGTCACCTGATGCCCGATGTCAATCTTGGTCGGGATGCTGTTCTCAGCATCCGGTTCGGAGACCAGATTGGTCACGCCAAACGTGAATAGGCTGCGCCCGCGCTTGACGCGGATGTAGTTATCGGTGTGCTGCATGACAAGCATAATCGTCGCACGCTGCGCCCAGCCGGGTAGGGCATGGGTTTTCGCGAAGTCGACCGGGTGGGTGACGATTTCGCGAATGGACTGACCAATGCGCTGCCAGATGCTGCCGTCGCTGATCATCGGGCCAGCCAGATAGCGCATGAGCGACGACCCGGCAGGGTAGCGCACGGGTTCGATGCTGGTCACGTCGTCGGCATTGAAGATCGAGGTGATCGCCACACCTTCGGAATAGTCGGTCTTGGTATCACGATTGACCGCGCCGAGCAGGGACTCGCTGTTGGTGCGCACGCGCGTGCCCAAACAGCTCGAAATGTTCGGCAGTGACCGCGTGTCTTCCTTGCAGCGGAACAGCAGGCGCAGGGTGCCGAGCGCGCCCGCTGAGAAGATCACGTTCCGCGCGCGCACTTTCCACTGGCGGCGTGGGAGCATGGCGGTCGAGCGCCACATTTTGACCTCGTAACGCGCCCCGTCCTGTTCATTGCCGTTGAGCGGCTTGACATCGCGGACTTCCGTCTCCGCCCACACTTCTGCGCCGCGCTTTTCCGCGAAGTAGAGGTAGTTCTTCACGAGGGTGTTCTTGGCGTTGTGCTGGCAGCCGATCATGCAGCCGCCGCAGTGAATGCAGCCGGCGCGCGCCGGGCCTTCGCCGCCGAAGTACGGATCGGGGACTTCTTTGCCCGGTTCGCCAAAGAACGCGCCGACCGTCGCCGGGCGGAAGGTGCCCGCCGTACCCAGTTCACCGGCGATCTCTTTCAGCACATGGTCGGCTGGCCATAAGCGCGGGTTCTCGGCGACGCCAAGCATGCGCCGAGCGGTCGCGTAGTGGGGCTCCAGAATTGAGCGCCAGTCGTGCGGGAATTTCCAGCCCTCTTTGGCAAATGATGCGTCATCGGGCGCCATGAGCACATTGGCATAGCCGAGACTGCCGCCGCCGACCCCGGAACCATGCAGCACGAGCACATTCTTGAGCGGACTGATCTGTAAAATACCGAAGCAGCGAAGGGCAGGTGCCCACAAATACTTGCGGACGTTCCAATTGGATTTGGGGAAGTCCGCGTCTTTGAAACGCTTGCCGCGCTCGACTACGAGGACTTTATAGCCTTTCTCCGTGAGCCGCATTGCGGAGACGCTGCCGCCGAAACCAGAGCCAACAATGACATAATCGTAAGTAACGGTCACGGTGCTATCCCTGACAAACTGACTGTGTTTGACGGTAATCGTACTGCATTTGTGCCGATTCGCACAAACTAGTCGTCATCGTTTCCGTTGTCGTTGCTGCCTCCGCCGCCGGAGCCCCCGTGATCGTCACCGTTATCATTGCCATTGTCATCGGCGCCGTTATCGTTTCCGGCGTCATTGCCATTGTCATTCGCGCCACCGCCCGGGTTTCCCCCGCCGCTTTGCGCCGGGGCGCCTGTACTGGTAGCTGCGGTTGCCGGGCTGAGCGGAGGCGTATAGACCTGCTGACCAATCACCAGCAGCGCCGTCACGGACAGGCAGTTGACCCGCAAGAGTTCGTTCAAGGGCACACCACCGCGTGCCGCCAGACTCGACAAGGTATCGCCAGACTGGATGCGATGAATGATCCAACCTGCCGGGATCGCGACCGAGCAACCGGTAATTGCATTGGTGGGTTCGGGCGACGGAGTTAGTGTTGGGTTCAGTGTGCTGGTTGGTCGGGGCGTGTTGGTTGACGGCAGCGTCGGCAGCGTCGTCTCGGTTGGCGTGCTGGTCGGCGTCAGACTCGCAGTCGGCGAGGCTGTGCTGCTGGGCGACGGCGTGACCGTCGCCGTGAGGGTCGGGGTCGCTGTCATGGTCGGCGTTTCGGTGCTCAGCAGTTCGACGGTGGGTGTTGGGTCGACTTGATTCAGGCGTGAGAGCAGAGCCGACCCGCCAACAATCGCGAATACGAAGACGATCAACAGGCTTGCGACTAACGGGAGAACGCGCAGGATGGGCGGCGTTGAGCGGCGCGGTGGCGTGAGCGCGAGCGCGTCGAACAGTTGGGCGCGGACGCGCATTTTGGCCGCCAGCACCTCCGCCGAATCACTCTCTGCGCGGCGCGCAAGCAAGCCCGCTTCCAACATGGGGCGCAGATCGATAGCGTATTCCGGGTAGCGGCGTAAACATTCGGCGATTGTTTCGCCGTTTGCCAGGCGGTCGATGCAGTCGTTGAAGGCATTGACGAAGCGTTGATCAGCCATTGTCCAACCCTTCGCCTAAAATCCCCCGCAGCGTGTTCACAGCGCGAAACTGGAGTGACTTGATTGCGCTCACCGATTTGCCCATGATGTCAGCGGTTGCCTGTAAATCCAGCGCCTGACCAAAACGCAGGATGAGCACTTCCTGCTGATCCGCCGCCAGCATGCCGAGCGCTCGGCGTGCACGCTCAGTCGACAGCGAGCGCAAAAACCGCGCTTCGGCGTCTTCGTCGCTGGCGGGAACCCAATCTTCGAGCGTAGTCGTTGGGAACTTCTTGACCTTACCGTAGTGCAGGTTGATCTCGTTGCGCGCCACTTTGAAGAGCCAGCCGCGTAAACTCTGGCGGGGCGCGTTCTGGCTTTTGAACGCGACCACCATTTTGACAAAAACGTCACTGGCAATGTCTTCCGCGAGAGACGCATCACCCACGCGCAGCCGGATGTACTGGTAGATGGGCGAAAAGTAACTCTCGTAAATCCGCAAGATCGCGTCCTGCTCACCCTGACGAGCACGGGTGAGAAGATGATCTTCAACGGAGAGGTCAGGGAGCACGAGCACGATCATAGACGGGCTAGGGGCTTTCCACAGGGTTGATGCGCCACACATAATTGTACCGATCTTGATATACCAATTCCATAGCAGTGTCGGCTGCGGCCTGTTGGCGGAACGCATCGTGCCCGGCATCACTGACCACGTACTGTGCGCCGAAAACAGAACTGATCAGGGTGGAAGGAGTTTCAACTTCACCCCGCGTGAGCGCCACCCATTGATCCCACTGGACCGGGTTGGCAAGCTGAAGGTAGGTCGGGTCAAGGCCGACAATATACGGGTTCTCTGGGTTGTAGTAGAACAGCCGCGTGAAGTCGTCCCAATCCGTTTGGAAAATCATCTCACCATCGGGGACGTTGGCGCGGAGCCACGCACCCGCACCCGCGTAATACTCGGGCGAACGCGAGTCTTGCGCTTGAGCGTAGGCAGCGGGCAACACGGTATAGGCGAAATAGAGCAAACCCAACGCGCCTGCCAGCGGCGCCAGCGGACGCCACGCCAGCCGCGTTGGCAGCCACGCCGCAAAATCGATGCCGCGCCCCCAACTGACGGCGCCATAGAGCAGCGCGAATGCCGGGAAATACTCGATGAAGCGGCGGGAGCGCATGAGCATGAACAGGGTGACGAGCGCGCACAGCAGCAGCGTCGTCTCCATGCGGTCGCGTTTGCTGTGTGCGCCGCGCAGATTCGGCGCGAGCACGCCGAGCGCGAGCACGATCAGCGCGCCCGCAGAGTTGGCGAGCAGGTCGCCGGTGTCATAGGGGTACCATTCATTGCCCAGGCGCACACTGTTCTCAATGTCCACTTTGGCGATAAGGTGATCCCAGATAAAAGTGAGGTTTTGCGGGAAATACGGGTTGATGACGAGGCCGAGCGCCATGCCGATCAACGCGTAAATGAGTGGACGCGGTTCAAACTTACGCTCAACAACCCAAGCGGCGGCGCAGTACAACCCCGCAAAGGCCGGCATAAGGATGAAACCGTTGTACAGCCAGACATAGGCAAAACTCAGCGGGATTAACCAGCGGTAGCGCCCGGCTTGCAGGGCGATCAGCGCCAGAATCAGCAGCAGCAGCGAGGCGCCTTGCGTCCGGATCATCAGGATGCGATTGATGAACGGGAGCGAGACGACGAACAGTCCGAACGCCCACAGCCACGCCTGCTTCACACCCATGCGCCGTAATAAAACCCAGGTGGCAAGCACCACACCTGCGGCGATGCTCACGGTCGCAATTTTCGCCCCTGTCACTTCGCCCAATAGGGTGAAGGGCGCCACGTACATGTGAAACAGCAGATGATGGTCGGTGAACTTGTCCGGGCTGAGGATCGTCAGCGGCAGCCACGGAAACTCAACCCGCAGGTTGCGCTGCTCCAGAATTTCGACCGCCATCCGCGTATGGTAGTAATCATCCGTCCCCAAAAACCCCGGCGTTGCGAAGAGGATCACCGCGAAGATCGCGAAGGCGGCGAGATAGAGGGCGAGCGCTTGCGCGAGCGCCGGGAGTCGCAGGGCGGGCATACGTTCGATCCTTCAGCTGTGAGTTATCAGTAAACCAGAGGTTAAGAAATCAGCGGGCAGCCGGGGGAGGGGAACACAAGTGTATTCCCCTCCCCACAGCGATTGACCCTAGGAACTAATCGTTGTCGCCGTTGTCATTACCGTTATCACCATTGTCACCGCCGCGACCACTGCCACCATGATCGTCACCGTTGTCATTGCCATGATCGTCGTCGCCGTTGTCGTTGCTGCTGTTGTCGTTGCCGTTATCGTCATCGCCGTTGTCGTTGCTGCCGTTGTCATTACCGTTATCGTCATCGCCATTATCATTGCTGCTGTTGTCGTTGCCGTTGAAGTTGTCGTCGCTGAAGCCGCCGAGACGGGGGACGAACAAGTTAGCGCCGACCACGACGAGGCGGATGTCGTTGATGCAGTTGACACGGGCGAGTTCTTCCACTGTGATGCCAGCGCGGGCGGCAATCGCGGACAGGGTGTCGCCACCACGGATCTGGTAGTTGCGCCAGCCAGTCGGCGTGGTGGTCGCGCAGGTCGCGGCGTTGCCGATGCCGGCCAGTTCCGCTTCACGGGCAACCAACTGACCGCTCGCATTGCTCACGTGCACCTTGATCACGTCACCCACGGCGATCACGTCCTTCAGTTCAGCGCCCGATATGTCGATGAGCTGACCGCCCACATCCCACAGGCTGCCCTGAATACTGTTCAGCACACCGGTGATTTCAAATTCGCCGGGGACAATCGGCAGGCTGGAATTGTCATTGCCGTTATCGTCCACGCTGTTATCGTTACTGTTGTCAGCACTGTTGTCATTGCTGTTGTCGTCCAGCCCGTCGTCGGCGCTCGCAAGTTCTACTTCGCGCGCTGTCAAGCCGGCAGTGCCGACGCTGGCATGCACCTTGACGATGTCGCCGGGGAGCAGACCGCGCTGCACTTCCGCGCCGCTGATGTCGATGGTGAAACCGGCCACAACTAAGCTGGTCTGCGAAATCGAGTCCAGCACGCCGACGAGTTCGAATTCATTGCTAGCCAGCACGGGGGTCGGCGGAGTGACCTGCGCGAATGCACCCTGCGCCATCAGCGCAACAATCAAGACAGTGACCATGATCCGGAAAATCTTTGCCATTTTAGCTCTCTCCTCAAGTTGTTGTTGACTTACATCGATACCGATCAAAAACGCGGCCAAAAGTTGCGGTCAGTTTTATGAGCAATTCATGAGTGCGAAACGTCATGGCGAAAACGATACGGATGACAAGCGACACCCGCGATGCTGAGCGTTATGCTGATTGTAAACTATAGCTGGCGTGCTCCGGCACGAATGCAGGAGTTTTTAGGATGTCCCGAACTAAAGTTTTGATAATGGGCGCCGCAGGGCGCGACTTTCATAACTTCAACGTCTACTTTCGCAACAACAATTCGTATGAAGTGGTCGCGTTCACGGCCACGCAAATCCCCGGTATCGGCGGGCGAGTGTATCCGGCATCGCTGGCTGGTAGTCTCTACCCGCAAGGGATACCGATCTATGATGAGGCGGAACTCTCCAACCTGATCACGCGGTATAAGGTTGATCAGGTGGTATTCGCCTACAGCGATGTACGGCATGAAGTCGTGATGCACAAGGCGTCGCAGGTGATGGCGGCGGGCGCGGACTTCCGGCTGATGGGGCTGCATACCACGCAGCTGCGCAGTCATTGCCCGGTCATTTCGATTGGCGCGGTGCGCACGGGCTGTGGCAAGAGCCAGACAGCGCGCAAGGTTGTGTCACTGCTGCAGCAGCAAGGGCTCCGGGTGGTCGCCGTGCGTCACCCCATGCCTTACGGCGATCTCAGTGTGCAGGCGGTGCAGCGCTTCGCCACGTATGCTGATCTTGATCTGCACGAATGCACCATCGAAGAACGCGAAGAATACGAGCCATATATCGAGCGTGGGGCGGTGATCTTCGCTGGCGCGGACTATGAAGCCATTTTGCGCCGCGCTGAGCAGGAAGCCGATGTGATCGTCTGGGATGGCGGCAACAACGACACGCCGTTCTTTGCTTCGTCGCTCCACATCGTTGTCGTCGACCCGCACCGACCGGGACACGAAACGAGCTATCACCCTGGCGAAACGAATGTCCGCATGGCGAACATCGTCATCATCAACAAGGTCGATACGGCCAACTATGCCGATGTGCTGCGTGTACGCGAACAGATTGAAGAGGTCAACCCGGCAGCGCTCATCATCGAAGCCGCTTCGCCGATTTTCGTCGATGATCCGCTGGAGATTCGCGGGAAGCGCGTGCTGGTGATCGAAGATGGCCCAACGCTCACCCACGGCGAAATGTCTTTCGGCGCCGGGGTGATCGCAGCGAAACGGTTTGGCGCGTCCGAGATCGTCGATCCGCGCCCCTTTGCGGTTGGGTCGATACAGGCGACCTATGCTAAGTATCCGACAACAGGCGCAGTCCTCCCGGCGATGGGCTACAGCACGCAGCAAATCGCCGACCTCGAAGCGACGATAAACGCCGCGGATGCCGATCTCGTGATCGCTGCGACGCCCATTGACCTGACGCGCGTGCTCAAGCCGCGGTTGCCTATGAAGCGCGTCCGCTACGAACTGCAAGAAATTGGTACGCCGACGCTGGATGAAATTCTGGCCGAAGAGTTTGTGAGAGGGGCAGCCCTATGACCGGCAAAACTGTCACCCACGAGGAAATTCTCGAATCATTCAATCGGACGGTCGCCGACGCGGCGGCCTACCTGTGCTGTGTGGATGAGAAGCTGACTGACGGCCATCAATCGGCGCACGGCGTGCTGGCGCAGATGGTCTACTGGCATGAACAGTATGTCCATATCCTGAAGGCGATCATTGCCGGACAGCCGCCAGAACTGCACGCGGGGACGTTTGACGTGCTCAATCTGATCGGGCGGCAGAAGTACGCTCGTGAAGCGCTGCCCATGCTGGCGCACCAACTGACCACGCTGCACCATGAGTTTGACGCGCTGCTGCGCACGGTCACCGACTGGTCACTCAACTTCCCGGTCAAGCAAGACAGCGGTTACTGCAGCATCGCCGAACGCATCCGCCTGATTGACGCGCACATCTTCAATCGTGTCGCCCTGCTCAAACGCGCGGAAGCAGGGCAGGCCAAGATCAAAGCGCACAGCACCGAAGAATAGCGGTTAATCTCGCCTCGAAACGCTGACCAGCCCTGCTTCGGTTGAAAAGGGGCTGGTCAGGTAAGGTTGATCTGTCTCCGCCGCGTTATAATGAGACGCGTTCAGGAGAGAGAACTTGAAAAGTACGCGCTTCCTCATCATCCCGGCTCTGATCCTCATCGTCGCGCTGCGAGTCAGTGCGGCGTCAGTTCTGCCCGCGCAGCTCCCGCCCGGCGTTGAGCCGCTTGTCCCCGAAGTGATCGCCACCTATCCGCATGACCCGAATGCCTTCACGCAGGGGCTGCTCATCGAAGATGGCGTGTTCTATGAAAGCACCGGACGCCGCGGACAATCGACCGTGCGTGAAGTCGCCATCGAAACGGGCGAAGTACTGCGCTCGCGCGATGTGCCCCCGTATTTCGCCGAAGGGTTGACGCTGGTCGACGACCGCTTGATCCAGTTGACGTGGAAAGACGGCATCGCGCTCATCTATGATCGCGAAACTTTTGCTTACGAAGGCGCCTATTTCTATCTCGGGGAAGGGTGGGGCCTGTGCTATGACGGCACGTCGATCTATCACAGCGACGGGTCGCAGTACATCACGCGCCGTGACCCTGTCACCTTCGAGGCGCTGGATCGCATCGAAGTGACCTACGGCGGGCAGCCCGTCAACCAGTTGAACGAACTGGAATGCGTGGACAATGACATCTACGCGAATGTATGGCAGACCGATTTCATCGTGCGCATCGATAAGGTGACTGGGGCGATCAACGGGCTGATCGACGCATCCCAACTCCTCACGCCGGAACAGCGCCCGGCTGATGGCAATGGCGTGCTCAACGGAATCGCCTATGATGCCGAAAACGATGTGTTCTATGTGACGGGTAAGCTGTGGGATCGCATGTTTGAAGTGCGGTTTGTGCCGTTTGTGCCCGCTAACTGATGGCGCGTGCGGTTGCTTGGCGATTTCTGGAATAAACTGGGGCGAGTCGCGACTCGCCCTTAACTTTGTTCTGTGAAAATTGGTGCAATCAGAATAAAGTTGTCCGTTATTGCGGAAATTCCTAAAAATATTCCTGACTTTTTCCAAATTCCTGAATGAATGTGACATATGGATAACTGGGGCATGATGATCGACGCTCCTGATTACGCGCGCATCGGACTAGTATAAAGGTAGAGGTTAAGCTCGCTCGACAGGAGGTTATCTTGAGCAGAGGCAGCATCATCCTCGACCAGAGTCGGTGTAAAGGCTGCGCGTTATGTACGGCATTCTGTCCGCAAGACGTGCTGGCCATCGACCGAGAGGCGTTGAACGGAGCAGGATATCATCCCGCCGCCCTCGTCGACCCGCTCGAAAAGTGTACTGGCTGCGCGGTGTGCGCACTCGTTTGTCCCGAAGTCTGCATCACCGTGTACCGAGCGCCGGTTGTAGCCAGAGAGGCGCGTGTACGATGACCAAAGAATTGTTGAAGGGTAATATTGCCATTGCGGAAGCCGCCGTTCGGGCAGGCTTAACGGCTTATTTCGGATATCCCATTACTCCCCAAACTGAACTGCTGGAATACTTGTCCAAACGCCTGCCCGAACTCGGGCGCGTATTTTTACAGGCCGAAAGCGAAGTTGCGGCGATCAATATGGTCTACGGCGCGGCCTGCACGGGTGTCCGCAGCATGTCATCCTCCTCGAGCCCCGGCTTCAGCCTGATGCAGGAAGGGATGTCATACATTGCCTCCGCTGAAGTGCCTGCGGTGCTGGTCGATGTAATGCGCGGCGGCCCCGGCCTCGGCAACATCCAGCCGTCACAGGCCGACTATTTTCAGGTGACACGCTCGGCAGGACACGGCGACTATCATTCCATCGTGCTCGCCCCGGCATCGGTGCAGGAAGCGATTGATTTCACGACTCTGGCGTTTGACCTCGCGGACGAATACCGGCATCTCGTCGTAATCGCGGCGGACGGTCAGATCGGCCAGATGATGGAAGCGGCGGAACTGCCGCCGATGCGTGACCTGACTGCTGAACGGCCTTCCTATGCGCTGACCGGAGCGAAAGATCGGCCACGCCGGACGGTCGTCCCGTTCCATATGCAGCCGGAAGATCAGGAAGCGTTCAACATCCGCATTCAGGAAAAGCTGGAAGTTATCCGCCACAAAGAACAGCGTTCAACCGAATACGCGACCGACGACGCGCTGCTGCTGGTGATTGGCTATGGCACGGCGGGACGCATCGCCTATTCGGCGGTCGAGCAGGCGCGGCGTGATGGGATGCGCGTCGGGCTGTTCCGCCCGCAAACGCTCTACCCGTTCCCCGAAGATCGCCTGTGCGAACTGGCCGATCAGGTCGAAGGCTGCCTCGTGGTCGAAATGAACGCCGGGCAAATGCTCGACGATGTGAAACTCGCGATTGAGGGGCAAATCCCCGTTGAATTCTACGGACGCATGGGCGGTATGGTCCCGATGCCCGATGAGATTTACAGCCGTATCAAGCAGGTGTATGAGCGGCTGTTCGCCCGCGTGCAGACCTGGTGAGGCGATCATGATCCAGCAAATTCCCGTTTACACCCATCCCCACGCGCTGTTCGAAACGCGCACGAGCTACTGCCCCGGCTGCACGCATGGCATTGCGCACCGCTTGCTGGCCGAAGCGATTGACGAACTCGGCGTGAATGACCGGACGATCTTTGTCGCCCCGGTCGGTTGTTCGGTGTTCTCCTATCAGTTCTTCGACCTCGATAGCTGCGTGGCGGCGCACGGTCGTGCCCCGGCCATGGCGACCGGGATCAAACGTGTGCAGCCGGACAAAGTCGTCGTGACCTATCAGGGTGACGGCGATCTCGTGTCGATTGGCTCGGCGGAAATCATGCATGCGGCGGGGCGCGGCGAGAACATCACCGTGATCTTCGTCAACAATGCGATTTACGGTATGACGGGTGGGCAAATGGCTCCGACCACGCTCCCCGGTCAACGCACCACCTCGTCGCCGCTTGGTCGCGATGTGCAGCGGACGGGTTTCCCGGTGCGCATGAGTGAGATGCTCGCCACGCTCGACGGCGCGGCCTACATCGTCCGGCGCTCACTGCATGACCCGGCGAACATTCGCAAAGCCAAGAAAGCGATCAAAACGGCACTTCAAGTGCAAATGAACGGCCTCGGCTTCAGCATGGTCGAACTGCTCTCCAGCTGCCCGACCAACTGGGATATGACCCCGGTCGATGCGCTCAAGTGGATTGAAACCGAAATGCTGCCCGTTTACCCGCTCGGCGACTACAAGGTCGCGGATGCGGTGCAGGCGATGGAGGCGTAACTATGCAGCATGACTATGTGTTCGCCGGGTTTGGTGGGCAGGGCGTGATGTTCGCGGGGCAGCTCCTCGCGTATGCGGCGATGGATGAAGGCTTACAGGTGACATGGATTCCGTCCTACGGGCCGGAAATGCGCGGCGGCACGGCGAATTGCTCAGTCGTCATCAGCGACCGGCTGATCGGCTCGCCTGCGGTCTCACACCCCCAGCACGCCATCGTTTTCAACAACCCCTCGTTTGATAAATATGTGGATCGCATGGCCGTCGGTGGGCTGCTGCTGGTCAACAGTTCACTGGTCACCAAACAATCGATTCGCGAAGACATCACGACGTTGTACGTCCCGGCGACCGATCTCGCCGACCAGGTGGGCGATCTCAAGCTGGCCAACATGGTGCTGATGGGTGCGCTCATCACGGCCAGCCCCGTTCTGTCGCTCGATGCCCTCAAACGGGCGCTCGATGCCCATTCGTCCAAGCGCGATAAGCTACCGCTCAACCTCAAAGCGCTGGATGCGGGGGCGCACGCAGTCATCGTGGCGCACCGGGAAGGCTGCCTAACATGGTGAACTGGGAGCGGAAATGCGCGGAACGCACGCACCTCATGGCGCGTTCTACCATTCGCGAAATCCTCAAGCTGACGCAGCGCCCGGACATCATTTCGTTCGCAGGCGGCCTGCCTGCACCGGAACTGTTTCCGGTAGAGCGGGTTAAAGAGGCGGCGGACCGCGTCCTCACCGAGCACGGCGCGGAAGCGCTGCAATACGGCGCGAGCGAAGGTGTGCGCGACCTGCGCGACCTGATCGCCGAGCGGATGTCACGCGGCGGCGTCGACGTGACGCGTGATGACATCCTCATCGTGAGCGGCGCGCAGCAAGGCATCGACCTGATCGGCAAAGTGCTGCTTGAAGACGGCGACGGGTTGGTTGTCGAAGACCCGACCTACATGGGCATGCTGCAGGCGTGGCGTCCCTACAATCTGTGCTACTACACCGTCCCGACCGACCACGATGGGCTAGATCTGGATGTGCTGCGGCGCATTCTGCGCGAAAACCCCAAGCTCATTTACCTCGTGCCGAACTTTCAGAATCCTCAGGGTGTCACACTCTCGGCGGAACGGCGGCGCGCGCTCATCGAACTACTGGACGAGTTCGACGGGATTGTCGTGGAAGATAATCCCTACGGCGAACTGCGTTACAGCGGCGAGCACATCCCGAGTCTCTACGAGCTGGACGCGCAGTACAGCGGGAAGAGGACCTTTGACGGCCACGTGATCTATCTCGGCACCTTCTCCAAGATCCTGGCACCCGGCGTCCGCGTTGGTTGGATCGCCGCGCCGCCTGCCATCATGGAACGGTTGGTGCAGGCGAAACAAGCGAGCGACCTGCACACAAGCACGCTGACGCAGATGCTGGTGGCTGAAGTTGCTCGTGACGGTTTCCTCGATCAGCATGTCGAATGCCTGCGCGACGTGTATGAAGCGCGGCGTGACCTGATGCTCGAAGCAATGGAAACCTATTTCCCGAAGTCAGTTCGCTGGGCGAAACCGGATGGCGGCCTGTTCCTCATGGCCTATGCGCCGGAATATGTCGATATGACCGACATGTTCAAGGTGGCGCTGGAGCACAAGGTCGCGTATGTCCCCGGCGCCGATTTCTTCGTCGGCGGCACAGCGGCGGGCGGGCACACCTTCCGCCTGAATTTCTCGAATGCGCGCCCCGCCATGATCGACGAGGGCATCAAGCGCCTCGGCGCTATGCTGCATGAGGTGGTCGCCTTCCAACCCACTCATTGAGATGATCCTCCCGCTCTGCGCCACAGGTGGCGTCGCGGGTCAAATAGACTTTCTTGGAACTAGATGAGGACTGGTAACGTGCCAGTCCTCTTTTTTGTGTAGTGGATGAGTGTCAGTAATGATTATTGAAATTCATGCTACAGTGATGGAACTTTCGCGGCAGTTACGTCGTCTTAGTCTGTGTAACTTGGTTCTAAGGAGTATGAACATGCTGAAACGAATGATTCTCGTAGCCCTGACACTGGCGCTGTTGGTGGTTGGGGTGGGGGCGACTTCCGCGCAGGAAGTGTTCCCGCAGAACACAATCACTGTGGTTGGGTTTGGCACAGCCTATGGTGAGCCGGATGTCGCTTACGTGGAATTAGGCGTCGAACTGGTGGAAGAAGATCTGTCGCAGGCCTTCAACGCGACCGCTGAGAATATGAACGCGATTATCGCGGCGCTGGAAGAACTGGGCATTGCCCGCGGCGATATGCAGACGACGGGCGTCAACATTTACCCGGAAGATCGCTACGATCAGAGTGGGGTGATGGCGTCGCGCGTGTACCGCGTGCGCAACACCGTGCGCGTCACCGTGCGCGACATCAGCACGATTGATCAGGTGATCAGCACGGGCGTGGAAGCGGGCGCGAATACCATCTACAACCTGAGCTATGGCATTGACGACCCGACGGAACTGGAAAATGATGCGCGTGTGGATGCGGTCGAAGATGCGCGCCTGCGGGCGCAGCGGTTGGCGGATGCGCTCGGCTTGACGGTCGGCGATCCAGTTATCGTCAGCGAAGTGCTAAACAACAGTTTCCCGTATCCCTATGGCCTCGGCGGTGGGGGGATGATGATGGATGTGGCTTCGCAGCCCGTGCTCCCCGGCCAGTTGAGCGTCAGCTTGCAGGTGCAGATCACCTTCGCGCTCGTCCCCGCGAGCTAACAACCCCTCAGGCAGGGTCGGGACACGGAGTGCCTTGTCCCGACCTGCTCCAAGGTCCCTCAGGGAACCGCTTCAACCAACCCGTGATTAATGGCGCGAATCACCTCGATATCGATCTTCGGGCGGCGGTCGTAGGTCAACAGGCCGTTGATCTCCTGTTCGACATCACAGAACTGCGTGTAACAGTAACCTTTGATCACCGGGAGGGAGAACACGAGCTCCATAACGTCGTGGTAGCAGCGAGTGAATTCCGCGGCATCCTCCGCGGACGAATACCCCCAGCCATCCCACTCACTTTGCTTAAAGGCGATGCCGCCGAACTCGGAGAGGATGATCGGTTCGCCACGATAAGGGTAGCCGGGCACATGGATGTTGCGTTTCGCTGGCTTGCCCGCAACGGCGCGCGCCGGGGTCTTGTATCGCGCTGCGATGTCTTCATTGGCGGTGTAGTCATGGATGGTGCACAGGTCGCTGATGGTGTGTTCCCAACCGTCATTGGAGATGACCAGTCGTGACGGATCGAGGGAGCGAGTGAGATACACGAGCGCATTGGCATGGTCGGGCTGGCGCTTATCGGTGACGAGGCGCGGCACGCCCCAGCTTTCGTTAAGCGGCACCCACACCACAATCGATGGATGGTTGTAGTCGCGTTCAATAGCGGCTTGCCATTCGGTGGTGATGCGCCGAATCGCCGTGTCGCCGAAGGTGTGACAATTGGCCATTTCGCCCCACACCAGCAGACCCAACTGATCGGCCCAGTACAGGTAGCGCGGATCTTCGACTTTTTGGTGCTTACGCACGCCGTTGAAGCCCATCGCCTTCGTGAGTTCGATGTCCTGGCGAAGCGCTTCGTCACTGGGCGCGGCGAGCAGACTTTCAGGAAAGTAACCCTGATCCAACACCAGCTTCTGGTAATACGGCGCGTTGTTGAGTAGAAAGTGACCGTTCGCGGTCGAGACTTTGCGCATGCCGAAATAGCTCTCGACTTCATCGAGCACGCGGTCACCGTCCTTGAGGCGGAAGGTGATGTCATACAAATTGGGTTGCTCTGGACTCCACAGGTACAGCTCCGGCAGCGTCAGCACGCACGCGGCACGGCAGGGAACGGATTGCACCCCCAGCGTTTCGTGTGTGAGTAGTTGTCCCTGATAGCGGATATCGACTTCAAGTCTCTGGCCGACTTCGGCGTGCGCGATGCAGAACTCTAGTCTGAGCGTCAAATCGTCGATATTCGGCGTCATGTGCACGCGGTCAAGATATGCCGACGCGACCGGTTCGAGCCACACCGTCTGCCAGATGCCCGTTGTGCGCGTGTAGAAAATGCTCTCAGACTGTTCTTTCCAGAACTGCTTGCCGCGCGGTTGTTCGAGGTCGGTAGAGCGATCCTCTACGCGTACGACGAGGTAATTCACGCCGGGCAGCGCGTTGATCTCCGCTGCGAACGGCGTGTGACCGCCTTCGTGCTCGGTGACGAATTCGCCATTAAGCCACACAGTCGCCCGATAATCGACTGCGCCGAAGTGCAGCAGCATGCGCTGGCTTTCCCACGCTTGCGGGAGGTCGAACGAACGGCGGTACCAGACCACATCATGAAAGGTAGCGTCGTTGATGCCGCTGAGTTTGCTCTGGAAGGGGAACGGCACGAGGATCTGCTGCGTGAAGGCGCGGTTCGAGACATACCACCCCTCTTTCCAGCCGAGGTCGCGGTCATCGAACTCAAATTCCCACGGCCCATTCAGGTTCAGCCAATCATGACGAACAAACTGTGGACGAGGGTATTCGGGGCGGGGTAAGGTGGTCATTCAATCTTTCGCAAGACATAGGCGGCGCGTCTGCGGTGAGGAGTGGGGGTGCCGACAGTGAATAAGAACGGTGCGATGATCATACATAACTACCTACGCATGAAAACGTAAGATTTGCGGTTACCCGATGATTGCAAAACGCTCGACAGGGCGTGTCACCATTCCCGACCGGACGCGGCGGTTGGCTTGCGTCCGGGAACACGCTAATGTAGAAGGCGATGGCGAGCATTCGCGCGAATAGCCGGACAGCGATCCGGCGCCTGAGGATTGAAAGTGCTGAATACAATCATTGGCTTGGATATCGGTGGCAGCAAAATCGGCGTGGTGGAAGGCGACCGAAAAGGGACGATTTACCAGCATGAGAGCGTGAGCAACGGCGCGGACGTGCCGTTTGAGCTCGCCTTCACCCGAATGACGGAGCTCGCCGCGCAGGTAATCGCCCGTTCCCAGCACCAGCCAAGCGCGATCAGCGTATCGATTGGTGGCCCACTGCAGATCGAGCAGGGCATCATCCTGTCCCCGCCGAATCTTCCCTTGTGGGATCGCGTGCCGCTCAAGGCGCGGTTAGCCGAACAGTTTGGATTGCCCGTTTATGTCGAACATGACGGTAACGCGGGCGCACTGGCCGAGTGGCGCTTCGGGGCGGGCAAAGACGCGGATGCGCAGAACCTGATCTTCCTGACGATGGGGACGGGACTCGGCGCGGGCTTGATCCTCAACGGGCGTATTTATCGCGGATCAAACGACTTGGCCGGGGAAGTCGGGCACATCAAAATCGCCGAGCATGGCTTGAAAGCCTACGGCAAAGTTGGGTCGTGGGAGGCGGTGTGCAGTGGCGCGGGGCTGGTCAACCTGGCGGGGGCGCGCTGGCCGGGGCGCTGGACGACGCCACGGGAGGTGATCAGCGCGGCGCTGAGCGGTGAGGCCGATGCGCTGGCGCTGGTCGAAGACGTGGGCGTGTGGTTGGGGCGGGGGATCGCCGTGCTGGTCGATGTGCTCAACCCACAGTTAGTGATTGTTGGTACGCTCGGCGCGGTGCTCGGCGATTTGCTGCTTGAACCCGCGCGGCGCGTTGTGCGCGCAGAGGCGCTGCCGCTGGCGGCAGAGGTGTGCCGCATTGTCCCAGCGCAGTTGGGCGACCGATTGGGACCGGTCGCGGCGCTCATGGCGGCCATTGAAGCGTGAGCCACGGTCAAAATGCGTCGGGGCGCACGGCCATGCGCCCCGACAAACGAACTGCGCGGCTACTTCCCAATGAGCACCATGACGGAGCGCGACCTGAGCATGAGCTTATCCTTCTGCGGAATCGGTTTCTCATTGCCCGGTTCGGCGATGTCCTCGGGTGACGCTGCGGCGGTGTCGACGGCGATGTGCCAGCCTCGCTCAAACGGCAGCTTGGGCAGTTCAAATGTCTGATCTTCCCAGTGCATGTTCATCAGCACAATGATGTCGGCGTCCTGCGCGAGTCCGCCTTTAGCATAGGCACCGCCGAGGAAGAAAGCGATCGTCAGGCGTTCGTCGGGCTTGCCTGTCTCGAACTTTTCGGTGCTGAACCACGCCATATCCGGTACGCCGACGTCATTGTAATCAGTGAAGCGCGGGTGGTAGCTGTCGCGCAGCACGGGGTGCGCCTTGCGGAACTCGATCATCCGCTGGCAGAAGCGGAAGATGTCAGGATTACGGTCTTTCGCCGTATAGTCCAGCCAGTTGAGCTCGTTGTCCTGGCAGTAGGTATTGTTGTTACCCTTTTGAGAGCGTGCCACTTCATCACCCATCAGGAACATGGGAATGCCACGACTGACCATGAGCAGTGTGAAGGCATTCTTCATCTGGCGGCGGCGCAGCTCCATGATCGCCGGATCGTCCGTGTCGCCTTCCACACCGCAGTTCCAACTGTTGTTGTCGTTGAAACCGTCCTGATTGTCTTCGAGGTTGGCCTCGTTGTGTTTGTCGTTGTACGCGACGAGATCCGCCAGCGTGAAGCCATCATGGGCCGTAACAAAGTTGATCGACGCCAATGCGCCGCGATCCGGGTAGAGGTCGGGCGAGCCCATTAGCCGCTGAATCATCTCTTCGACCTGTCCCGCATCGCCTTTGAGGTACTTGCGCACGCAATCACGATATTTGCCGTTCCATTCCGACCAACGGCCATAGGACGGGAATGCGCCGACGTGATACAAGCCACCGGCATCCCACGGCTCGGCAATCAGCTTGGTTTTGCCGAGAATTGGGTCATGCGCCAAGATTTTGAGCAGCGGCGGGTCGCTGAGCGGCGCGCCGATTTCGTCGCGGGCGAGAATTGAGGCGAGGTCGAAGCGGAAGCCGTCAACGTGATATTCGGTCACCCAGTGACGCAGGCTGTCGGTGATGAACTGAATCACAACCGGGTGATTGCAGTTGAATGTATTGCCCGTGCCGCTGAAGTTATAGTAGTAACCTTCGGGAGTGAGCATGTAGTAAGTCTGGTTGTCGATGCCGCGAAACGAGATCGTCGGGCCATTCTCGTTGCCTTCGCCTGTGTGATTGTAGACCACGTCGAGGATGACCTCAATGCCGTTCTGATGCAGGGCCTTGACCAGCGACTTGAGCTCGTCGATTTCGCCGCCTGCTGCTGCGGCGGCTAACCCGGCTTTTGGCGCGAAGAAGCCGACCGTGCTGTAGCCCCAGTAATTCACCAGCATCTCGCCCGTCTCCGGATTTTCGCGCCAGTGTTCCCACTCATCAAAGTCGAAAATGGGCATAAGTTCCACGCAGTTGACGCCCAGCTCTTTGAGGTAGCCGATCTTCTCGATTACCCCAGCATAGGTGCCGGGATGCTGCACATTCGCCGAAGGATGTGCCGTGAAGCTGCGCACATGCATCTCGTAGATGATCAGGTCTTCGAGCGGTGTATGCAGCGGGGTGTCACCCTCCCAGTCGAAGGTCGACTGCACGATGCGTGCACGACGGGGAGGCAGCCCGTCCTGCTGTGGCTTGCCGCTGCGCCACGCATCCCGCCCGCTGATCGATTTGGCGTAGGGATCGAGCAGGATTTTCGAGTTATCAAAGCGCTGCCCGTGCTCTGGGTTGTTGGGGCCGTCCATGCGCAAGCCGTACTCAATGCTGGCCGGGTCAACGTCGTAGACCTGCAGCGTGAAGGCGTTTCCTACCCGGTATTCGGGCGGGAAGGGGAGTTCGGCGAAGGGGTCGGCATCACCCCGATGAAACAGGACAAGGGTCGCGCTCTCTGCGTGATTGGAATAAACCGAGAAATTGATGCCATTGGCAATGGGAGTAGCGCCGTAGGGTAAAGGAAAACCCGCTCCGGTGGACAACTGCGTGCTCGTCTGCGGGTCGTGTGTGTTGACTGCATCTACCATCGTTCATCCTTGATATAACGATTGTTATAAATGACAGTGGCAGTATACGGCGCTATTATGATAGGCGCATGAGTACCGGTTGAAGCTCCGCCTTTTGACCCACACTGACATCCGCCATTGGCGTACGCGCAATTTCCACCAGAGGTCGTCTACCACTGAATTGAAAATGCCCCTATGCTTATATGTAATCGTATTTCGCTCGCCAATGGTGGGCGGTGAACCGGAGATTTTTGAAAATGACTCATCTCGAACCCGAAGAAAAGGACTCCGCCAATATTCATCGCCACTGGGATAGCCGTTCCGAACGCTATACCGGGGGAGACGCACTCGTGACCGCTCTCGACGATGGGTGGCTGATTCGCGGGGTGGTTTTCCGCCAGGAACACTGGTTAGCAGGGGTGCGCCGCGTGACGGTGTACCATGTCGAGCTTGTGCGCGATGGGCAGCGCCGCAAAATGATGGTGCTGCAGAACCCCTACGTCAACAAACTGCTGTACGGCATGGAATCGCAGGTTGTGCTCATCAACCAGCGCAAAGAAACAGCTTTCCACCCGTATTCGTAGATTTCATAAGTTGGGAAGTCGGAGGGACGAGGCTATGCCTCGTCCCTTTTTTTGTTTTGGCGATCCTGGATGAAGGTTGCCCGCATCCATTATGCTGCTTGGGCGAGCTGCTCGGTCGCGAACTCCGCAATCAACTGGCTGAGCAGATTTGGCTGCTCCAGCTGAATCATGTGCCCGGAAGTCACCAGCGTCACCTCCGCGTGAGGCAGCAGATCCGTGACGCGTGCTGCCTGCTTCACCGGAAAGGTCGCGTCCTGTTCCCCCCACACTACTTTGACAGGCATAGTAGTCAGGCTGGCGAGCTCGTCTGGTTCGAAGAGCCGCGACTGCCCGTTGATATCGACCCCCTGCCGCAAAATCGTCAAATGCCGCAGCCGCGCTTCCGGTCCGCACAGGCGCTCATACGTGAGCCGGACGAGGTGCTCGACGCCCGCCGTCGTGGTAGGGCAGTTCAGCGTGCTGAAGATCGTGGCGTGGGTCGGCTTGAAGAGCATTTCGCCAATCACGGGCAGGGCAAGCACGCGGCTCACCACGTCGATCTCGCGGCCAAACCCCGGCGGGCACAACGCCATCACCCCCCGAAAACACTCTGGATAGCGGGCGGCACAGCGCAGCACGAGACCACCGCCCATTGAATGACCGATCAGCAGCGGCTGATCGAGCTTCAGGGCGGTTACGAATTCATGCAGCAGGTCCACGGCGTTGCTGAACTGCAGATGTTCACGGGCGGGCGCTGCCGATTCCCCAAACCCCGGCAAATCCAGTGCAAGCACGCGAAAGTGCCGGACAAGATTGGGGAAGACCCATGCCCAGTACTCGCGACAGCCGCCCAGACCATGTACCAGCACGAGCGGCGGGCCGCTGCCTTCGTCCCAATAGCTGACCTGATAGTTTTTTACAGTGATGGAATGACGCCGATAGCCGAAATAAGGGACATACTGCCGCATGATCCAGTCTCCGCCTCAACGCTTCTATATGTCAGTATAGTACGTTTCTGATCCCTTGACAGTCGCAACTAGATGAGATTACAATGAATCTGTCGTGTCGAGACGGCTCACCGCGAGTTGTCCTCCCCGCGATTATCGTTCGCTGAGCAAAGGGTTGTTGATGCACACGCACATCCGCATTCTGGTCTGATCAATGTTTGGATCAACCTGAGGGCTGATGTTTTGATTCGTGTGCCGGACAAAGCGAACTGATCGCTCGTGTGCCTAATCGAACGCCGCAAGGTTGACCCCGTGCGGCGTTTTTGATTCCGCCGCCCAGCCAATCTCACTCATTCGGGTGAGGTACAGCGAAGGAAGTACCACAAGGGGGTCATATGTTTATAACCGTCTCTGACATTCGCAAAACTTACGCGCTGCACCCCGTGCTGGATGGCGTGTCGTTCTCGCTGAACGACGGCGACCGCCTGGGGTTGGTGGGCGCGAATGGCGTCGGCAAATCGACGCTGCTCAAGATCATCATGGGTGAAGTGCCAGCCGATTCCGGCAGCGTCACGCTGGCGACTGGGCGGCGCATCGGTTACCTCGCGCAAACGATCAAATACTCTGAGGGTAAAACGCTCGGCGACCTGATTGCTGAGTCGCTGGATGCGGTCTACAGCCTGGAACGGCGATTACGTGAACTGGAAACCGAGATGAGCCGCGTGACGGGGGACGCGTTGGACCGCGTGTTGACCGAATACGGCGAAACGAGCGAGCAGTTTGAGCGACTCGGCGGCTACGAGCTGGAGTATCGCGTCGATACCGTGTTTGCTGGTTTAGGCGTGGATCGCATCGACCGCGAGCGTCCGTTCACGACGCTTTCCGGTGGCGAAAAGACGCGCGTCGGTCTGGCGCTGCTGCTGCTCGGCGCACCAGATGTGCTGCTCCTCGATGAGCCGACTAATCATCTCGACTTCGCCATGCTCGACTGGCTGGAGAAGTATCTGGCGCGCTATCGCGGCGCGATGTTGATCGTCTCACATGACCGCCTGTTCCTCAACCGGACAGTGACGGCCATCATCGAAATCGACGAACACAAACGCACCGCCAAGCGCTATGCCGGCAACTATGATGTGTATCTGGAAGCGCGCACGCGCGAACTCCGCCAGTGGCAGCTCGACTTCGAGCGCCAGCAGGCGGAAATCCGTGAACTGCGCTTCGACATGAAGGTGACTGCGCACAAGAATACGTTCAAAGCGCCAACGGATGGCGACAAGTTTGTGCTCGGCATCAAGAAAAACACGCACGCCGACACCGTCTCGAAGAAGGTGCGCGTGGCGGAAGAACGCCTCAAGCGCATCGAAGCCGACCCAATCCCCATGCCGCCAGAACCGCTGCGCTTCGACCCGGACTTCGACGCGGAGGCGCTCAATGGACGCTTCCCGCTGCTCGTCAACAACGTGAGTAAACGTTACGGCGACCGGGTGCTGTTTGATGACGTGACGTTCACGGTGGGGCCGAAAAGCCGCATCGTGATCGTCGGGGAGAATGGCGCCGGGAAATCGACGCTGCTCAAGATGCTGGCGGGGCAGGAACGTCCTGACAGCGGCTCGATCACCGTGCACCCGGCCGTGCGTATCGGCTATCTCGATCAGGAGCGGCGCGCGTTTGATCCCCACTTGAGCGCGTTCGACGCGTATCGCGCAGGGCTGCCGGGCACGGATCAAGCGCTGATGTCGATGCTGCTGCGGATGGGGTTGTTCCGGTATGACGATTTGCGTCTGGAAGTGGGCGCGTTGAGCAGTGGTCAGCAGCGCAAACTGCAGCTCGCACGCGTGATGGCGGCGCGGGCGAACCTGCTCATCCTCGACGAGCCGACCAACGATGTGAGTTTTGATGTGTTGGAAGGGCTGGAAGATGCGCTCAAAGAGTTCCCCGCGCCGGTGATCGCGGTGTCGCATGACCGACGCTTCATTGAGCGCTTTGGTGGCGAAGTGTGGGCGCTGCGGGACGGGCGGTTGAATCAGAACGTGGTGGCGCTGGTAGAAACCGCCTGAGCATCCCGCAGGGGATCCCGTCCGTTCCAGGTGCCGCTGGTTTCCAGTGGGTAGAACCGCGCGAACAACGACTCGGCATACCAGTCTTCGTGATAGGTTTTACGCACAATCTCGCGGTGATGCGGCGTTCCATAGGCGAACGCCCGCATCGCCGCCTCATCTGACCACAGGCTGAAGGTTGCTGCTTGCAGAATGGGAAGCTCGCTCAGACCAATGGACGCCAGCAACCCGGGCGCGACAGCGAGATCGGCATTCGCGTCGGGTACCTGATCCCAGAAGCGGCGCAAATGGCGCAGGCGCAGCGTCGCGCGCGTCAGGATGGCGATGGGACTGCCCACACGCGGCGTAAACCTGATTGGCGTAAATGGACGCTGCCCCGACCACGCGCCGTGCGTCGCCAAGGCAATGAGCTTGGCCGTCCAGATCTCGTCGGCGTGGCGCGCATACTGCGCGTAGTGCCGCGACGCGAAGAATGCCTCGGCGTCGGTGAGCGAATCCCAGGCCGCCAGTAAGGCGTAACGTCCCCAATCGGCGTTCAGGGTGAAGCTGTTGCCTTGCCCACAGCCGAGCAGCTTCCAGAAACGCAAGCCCCGCCGGAACAGCAAGGCGGGGCGCGCGAGTCCCATCTGAAGCAAGGCCCAGCGCTGATCCGCCGGGCGGTTGTAACCGAACAGCGTCAGCGTCGTGATCGACATTAGGGCGAAAGCGGGCTGATGCTCGGGTTCGTTGAGGTCGTGCGCGACTCCATCAGGCGCTTAAAATTTTGCAGGTCTTCGTCAATCTGCACCTGCGGCTCTTCGCCGAGCAAGCGCGCGACCGCTGCACCCAGTTGTCCCGCCGGGGGTACATATTCCAGCGACACCTGAATTTCGGTGCCGCGCCCACCGGGAGCTGTCCGGAAGCGCACGGAGCCGGCATTGGCGATATGTGAATCCGCCAGCGAGCGCCAACCGATCACCTCATACGGCTTTTCGGTGACAATCTCGGCTTCCCACGAGACTTTGGCGTTGAGCGGCGCTTTCGCGGTCCACTTCGAGCGTCCGCCTTCCATTACCTCGACGGTGTCGAGATGCTGCATAAACTGGGGCAGATTCTCGAAATTGCGCCAGAAGTTGTACACCTCTTCGACTGGACGGTTGACCGTCACGGTCGATTCGACGTGAATACCCTGCTGATGCGGCACGCTCACCTGCGTCTGGTCGGTGGCGACGCCCGTGTTGACGCCCAACTGTTTGTAGACGACATCGTGCCCGGTGGAACCGCGAAGCACCATGTAACAGCCCGTGGCCGTCATCATAAAGCCGACGAAATCACCGCGCCGGATGCCCGCGAAGATCAGCGCGAGGCCACTGATGAGCGAGACATAGCGCTCATTCAGGCCGACGTTGACATTGCTCATCTGGGGGGCTTCGCTGCGGCGTTCTTCCACTTGCTGCATCAACTGATCCCGGCGGGATATCTGCTGTCCATTCATCATGTACGCTCCTTCTCTGCCTATCGCTTTCTTAACAGAAACAACCCGGCGGCCAGCACGGTTGGCAGTACCAACCGCGTCCATGCAGGCTGCATTTCGACCACACGCGCATACAAACTCGGTTTGGTCAGGTGCGCGAATTCACCATGCACGCGCCCCGGCTCGCTGATTGGCTTGAACAGGTTATCGCGCCCTTCGTCGGGTTCGTTGGTCTTCTGCCCACGCGCGCCCAAGTCGCCGAGCAGCATAAAGCGATCCATCAGCGCGGGACTGATGCGCTGGAGAACCGTGAACATCCAACTCGCGCCGCCGACGTGCAGGTCACGGCGGGGATGTTGAGCGGCGTAGACCACAGTATCGGCAATCGCTTCGGGTTGATATACCGGGGGGAGCGGCTGAGGCTTCACTTCAATTTTGGAGCGCGCATGCTCAAAGAAAGGTGTGTTGACGCCCGCGGGCAGCACCAGCGTCACGTTGATCGACAGTTTTTCGCGCATGACTTCGAGGCGCAGCGCTTCGGTGAAGCCTTTAACGCCGTGCTTGGAGGCGACATAGGCTGCCTGAAGCGGAACGGCACGTTCCGATAGCACCGAGCCAAAATTGATGATCGTGCCGTAGCCCTGCGCTTTCATGCGGGTGAGCGCGGCTTTGGATCCGTAGATCGTGCCGAGGAGATTAACGTGCAGCAGTTGGTGAAATTCTTCGGGATCGGTTTCTTCAACCGTCGCGTAGATGGCGACCGCCGCGTCGTTAATCCACGTGTCGATGCGGCCAAACACGGTGATCGCTTCCTGCGCCAGCATCTCTACCTGATCCCACGAGGTGACATCGGTGGGGACAACGTGCGCCGTGCCGCCGCTCTGCCGGATTTCCAGGGCGACCATCTCCAGCGCGCCTTCGTTACGCGCCGCCAGCACGACTGCCGCGCCCTTGGCGGCGAATTTGTGTGCCATCTCGCGACCCATGCCGGACGAGGCGCCCGTGATCACGACGACCTGCTCGTGTAGAGGCTTGGGGTAGGGCATAGGTTACTCCGTACTGTTATTTCAATCGTTATAACATAAGCTGCCCCTATGATACAGTACCGGATGAGCAATCATCGTGAGAGGATGATAAAAAGGATGTCTGGATGCCGATGGGTTAATTCGAGCCAACCGAGTCGGAGATGACTTCGAGATCAATGTGTGCGGCTTTAGAGAGCGTCGCGTATACGGGGCAGCGGCTGCGATAGGCGGACACGAGCAGTTGAGCTTGCTCATGGGTGACGCCTTCGAGCGTCAGACGAGCGCGGATGGTCTGCAAGGCGGGATCAATCGCTTCGCCGGTCACCCCGCGTGGATCAAAGCTGCCGCTGACCTGCATGGAGACATTCTTGAGGGGATAGTTATTCTCGCGGGCGACGCGTTCGATGGTGAACGTGCCGTGGGTGGCCAGCGACGAGAGCAGGAGATCAATCGGGTTGATTTCTTCGTTGGGGCCGCCGAGGGTGAGCGGAGAATCGACGACATAGTGATGCCCTTTGGCGTTGACAATCGCGCGTCCTCGTTGACCCGAAAGCCTTGCCGTGACCGTCGCCGTTGCGAGCCGCAGCGCCATATCTTCCCCCGATGAGTCTTAGCTGCCATTGTCTTCCAATTAAACGCGAAGACCATAGCCGCCGCGTCTCGCTAAGGAACGAGACTTTACTCCGCCTTTTGGCGGATATGGGGCTCCGCCATTTGTCATAGCTAACGCAGCGGAATTACGACCGCGATATGCGTGCCGAAGCCCGGCGTGCTCTCGACGGTGTACTTGCCACGCAGGCGTGTGGCGCGTTCGCGCATGGAGTGCAGGCCAAGGTGCCCAGGGAAAGAGCCGCCCGTGTCGAAGCCGATGCCGTCGTCGCGCAGGTCGAGCACGATCTGCTCGGGGGTGTGCTGGAGGGTGAGCATGACATGCGTGGCCTTCGCATGTTTGACCGTGTTATGCATGGCTTCTCGCGCGATTTGGTACAGTGCTTCTTTGATCTCGATGGGGATTTCTGGCTCGACAGGCAGCTCGGTATCCACCTGTATGCCGTGCCGAGCTTGCAGCGACGCCACCTGCTTGTTGAGCGCGGCGATCAGCCCTTCGTTACGTAGTGCTTCCGGGCGCAGTTCGAAGATCAGCGCGCGCATTTCTGTCAAACCGGCTTCAGCCAGCGACAGCACATAGTCGAGCGGGTCGGCCACCAGCTTAGCATCACGATCCAGCAGCGTACGTGCGGTGCGCGTACCGAGCGCGATGCCGTACAGCGCCTGTGAGACCGAGTCATGCAGTTCGCGGGCGAGGCGGTTGCGCTCTTCGAGCACGGCCAATTCCTGCGCCTGCGCATACAGCCGCGCGTTTTGCACGGCGACCGCAATCTGATCAGCTAGCGTGGCCATCACGCGCGCGTCCATCTCGCTGAAGCGGTTGACTTCGCGCGAGTGTATGTCGAGCACGCCGATCAGTTTGTCGCCAACCACGAGCGGAACGACCAGCTCGGAGCGTGTCTCCGGCATGTTGGTCTCATACTCGCACTTTTCGTTCACATCGTTGATGATGATTGACTGGCGGAGATGACCGGCCTGCGCGACCACGCGCTCTTCGTCATTCAGGTTGACGCTGGAGTCGCCGTTGGGCGCGAGCACGAGTGAGCCGCCTGGAGCATCCAGCAGATAGAACTGTACATGATACAGGTTGAAGTTGGTCATCGTCAGCGCAGCCACCGTCTGCAGCAGCTCGTCTACGCTGAGCAGCGTTGCCGCCGCGGCGCTCACCTTGGCAACGGTCTCCAGTTCGCGGGCCCGCTGTTCGTTTTCCCGGCGCGCTTTTTCGGCGGTGAGATACGAGCGGCGGCTGGCGACGACCGCGCCGACTGTCTGAATGAGCGCCTCGCAGATGCGCCGATCATTCTCGGTAAAGCGGCGCGGTTGCATCCACGCGCAGCCAATGGTGCCTTGCCACGCGCCACCACTGTACAGCGGCAGCACGACCAGCGCATGATGCCCGAGCTGTTCCAAAAACATGCTGCGGATCGGTTCTTCAATACGTTTCTCGTTGGCAATGTCTTCGAAGATCAGCGCTTTGTCCGGTGCGTTGATATACAACTGTGTAGCCGGGGAGTTGCGCAGATCGAAGGTCATGCCCAAAGTGGGGTAGTGGGGTGCCGGTTGACCGTATTCCCAGGCGGCGACCACATCCATGCTGATCGGCAGGCCGCCGTCATCGGTGGCGATGTAGTGCAGCGCCATATTCGACGGCTCAAGTTGATTGAGGTACAGCCCGACCGCTGCCAGAATGTCCCACTCATTTTTCGCCTGCGACAGCGCGGCATTGACGCGCGCCAGCGTTTCGGCGCGTTGAAAGGCCATCTCGGTTTCGGCTTGCAGGCGAATGCGTTCAATGGCCGCCGCGACCAGATCGCCGATACCGCCGACAAGGCGTTGTTCGCGCGCCGTATATTTACGCGGTTCGCGGCTTTGGAAGACGAGATTGCCCATCCAGCGATTGTTGAGTGCCAGCGCCACCCCGATGCGCGCATACGTGCCGTATTTCTTCCAGTTAGCAGCGCTGATCTCGTCGATGCGGGGGTCATCCTGCGTGTTTTCGACCACAAACAAGCCGCGATGCGGCATTTTGTCGTAGACGGGAAATTCTTCAATGGTGTAGCGCTGGCCGACCGGATAACTGCTGCCTGCGGTGCTGGCGATGATTTCGAAATAGTCAGCATTCGCGTAATCGAACTGCTGCCACGCCGTCAGCACGATGCTGTGCAGGCTGATATCGAGGCGGGCGACCGCTTCGATCACTTCCTGGAACGTGCGCGCTACATTGATCGCTTCGCTGGCATTGTAGAGAAGCTGCGTCTCTTCACGCGCGGCTTCTTCGGCGAGGTAGGCGCGCCGTGTGGCCACCACCGACGGCACGGTTTGCATCAGCACGTTGTAGACGTACTTTTCCTGTTCGGTGAAGATGTGCGGACTCGCCCACGTAATCGACAGCACGCCTTGATAGCGTCCGCCCGCGTGCAGCGGCAGCAGCGCAATCGAGTGGGTCTTCATGCTGCTGATGATTTCCGCGCGCGCCGCCTCATTAATCCACTCGTAGGTGGCGATGTCTTCGATCAGCAGTACGCCATCGGGTTGGCTGACCCACAGCGCGGCGATCCCGAACTTCGAGATCGGAATGATCGCGTGTCTGGCAGAGTCGTACTGGGCCGCGCCGCCGTTCATCCACACCGCGACCGCCCGCGAACTGGTCGGGTTGCCTTCATCGTCGATGTCGAGGTAGTTGAGCGTGAGACCGGCCGCTGACTGGCATTCGGTGTATAACGCGATGGCGTTGAGGATATCCGCTTCGTTGGTGGCGCGGGAGAGGGCGGTATTGACTTCCAGCAGAAGTTCGGCGCGTTCGGCGCGTTCGCTGCTCTGTTCGAGCAGGCGCATCGAGTCGATGGCCGACGACGCCTGCTGAATCAAGGCGGTATAGACGCGGCGGTCGCGCTCGTTGAACGGATGCGGTTCTGTCCAGTTGAAGACAATCAGACCGATCCAGCGTCCGCGGTTGTTCAACGGGAGGAGCACGGTCGCGCGAATCGCTAATTCCTGGTAGAACGTTCGCGTCGCAGGGTCCACGCGCCAATCGTATTCCACATCGTCGATCAGGGTGGGGCTGGTCGGGTTAGTCAGCCAGATCATGTTGATGCCATGTGTCGCCAGCAGATAGCGGTCGCCGACGCGGCGTGGTTTGCCGCGCGCGTTCTCCCACTGGGCGGATGCGATCAACGAGGTTGGCGCAGTATCCGTACCTTCGGTGAAAAACAGCAAGCCGCTTGACGCCCCACTGTCCCGCGCATACGTGCTGATTGCCGCCAGCAGTTCATCATGATTCTGCGCGCGGGTCAGCGCATTGGATACGCTGTAGAGGATGTCGATTTCGTTCTTGGCGACTTCGAGATCGCTGGCGCGGCGCTGCACCTGTTCAAACAGGCGCATGGAGTCGATCACGGGGCTGGACTGCTGGATCAGCGCCATCATGATGCGCTGCTCATGTTCATCGAATAAATAAGGCGTCGACCAGCCGAACACCAGCATCCCCACCCAGCGATCATTGATATGCAGGGGGAGAATGGCGACACCGCGCATTTCAAATTGCGCGAACATCGCTCGATTTTCGTCTTCGAGCTGTTCGGTCGAGTTGATGTCCGCGAGCAGAATTGGGTGGTCAGCGGCGGAATTCAGCAGGCGATTCCATAGGCTGCGCGGAATCGCAAAGCGGGTGCCGATGCCGAAGGCCGAAGTTTGACCTTTGACCCATTCGGAGACGACTTCCAGGGCTTCCGGCTGTAGCGGATTGTCGGTATAGAGCAGCAGACCACGCGCTGCGCCATTCTCTCGCGCATAATCGCTCACCGCTTCCAGAGATTCGGCTGGCGTAGAGGCTTGGGTTAGCTTGTTAGAGGCCGCGTAGAGAAGCTCGATCTCGTCTTTTAAAAATCGCTGAGACACCTGCTCATCCGAAAAACTTATAGACCACTAGGACTCGGCTTTGTCAACCAGCCCGATACGCACCGCATACAGCGCGGCCTGCGTCCGGCTGGAGACGTTCAGTTTTGCCAAAATGCTGCTCACATGCGTTTTGACCGTCTTTTCGCCGATCGTCAGCAGGTGTGCAATCTCTTTATTGGAACGCCCCTGCGCCAGGAGGCGCAGGACTTCCGTTTCCCGGTCGGTGAGCGCTTCCGGGCTCTCCGGGGCGCGGACTTCACGCATTAAGCGGGCGGCCGCTTGCGGAGAGAGCTGTACCTGACCCTCTGACGCCGCTTTAATTGCCTGAATCAGCTCCTCGGCCTTGGTATCCTTGAGCAAATAGCCCAACGCGCCCGCTCGGATCGCGCCGATGACGGACGCATCTTCCAGCACACTGGTGAGCGCGATCACTTCGGTGTCCGGCAGTTCACGCTTGATGGCAGCGGTCGCTTCAATTCCGTCCATCACAGGCATCAGCAAATCCATTAAAATAACATCCGGCTTAAGCTGGCGCGCACCATCGAGCGCCTCTTTGCCGTTGCTCGCTTCGCCGATGATCTCGAGGGACGCGTCGAGGGCGAGAAACATTTTCAATCCCTGACGGACAACAGCGTGATCGTCCGCTATCATGATTCGTATCATGTTCTGCACCGTTTCAGGAAAACCGTCACAATGGATTAACTATAACACTTTTTCGGGAATTGGGCTCGAGTCTACCCGGCTGTCTCTGACAAAAGGCTGAAAGGAAACACTCTATGCACGATAAACTGGCACTGACGACGAATCCGGCGGGGATGCGCTTAATTGCGCAGATGACGCTCTACAATGCGAGCAAATGGGATCGTCTCGACCGCTATATCGCCGACAGCTACTCCGAACCGCTGCTGGCCGCTGTGAGCGTGCCTGAGCGTTTGCAGGCGTTCACCGCCGATTATCAGGTGATGGGGCGCTTGAAGGTGGGGCAGGTGTTAGCGCTCGACAAATACCACGTCGTCGTGCTGATGCAGTCGGAAGTTGGCGACATGCTGCAAGTCCACGACCTCACCGTGGAGGAAGAGCACCCGCACAAGATCACTGATTACAAACGCTACGAAATCGCGTGATGATGATCAGCCGACTTACATGACTAACTCTGTTATCATACCTCTAGACCGTTCTCAAACTGGATAGAGGCGCGCTGCCGGCGTGCCGATGAAGGAGAAACCCACATGCTGCTGCACGTGACGCTGCTGGTATGTGTGCTGCTGCTGGTTGCCTGTGGTCAGGTTGCCGAGCCACCAGAGCCGACGCTCGACGTACAACTTGTCGCGCCAGAGGCCGTGCCGACCACGACGTTCACCGATCCCGTGCTCGTCGAGGGTCAGCGCAACTATGACCTGTATTGCGCGCACTGCCACGGTTATGACGGCGCCGGGCAGGTCGAGGAATCGATTCAGCAGACGCTGGATCTCGGCATGCTGCTCGTGCCGGCGCATGATTCCAGTGGTCACACATGGATGCACCCCGATCAACTGCTGATTCGTACTGTGCGCGCAGGTATTCAGAACCCGCTGGCGCAGTTCCCCATGCCTGCGTTCGGCGAAGCGTTCACTGATGAGCAGATCCTCGGCATGATCGCGTATATGCGCCTGTGGTGGACGCCCGAGCAGCGTCAGTATCAGCGGCGCTTGACGTGGCGTTGGACACAGATGCAGGCCGAGCAAAGTTCGAACTAAAGACCGGGTAGCTAGAGTTGGTGGGACGCGAATCGTCGCGTCCCGGTGCAGTTGGGCACTGCTTATCGGCGGCTCCCCGTGACCAGAATCGCCTCCGGATTGAGGCGTTCGACGTTTACCGACGTTTTGACGGGCTGAATGCGCGCTGCATCGTAGATCATCAACGTGCACGGAATCACATCCGCGAAACCGGCGGCCGCTGGCGTGTTGAGCCACAGCAGCGGCCTCTGATAGTTATTTTCCTCAAGGTACTTCCCTAACAGATCGTTGTATAACGGCTGGAGCATGCTGTCGCCGTGTTCTACTTTGCGCGCTGTCAGCGCTGGGACGCGTAAGCGCACGACCGTGAGCGTAGGCGACTGGGGCAATACTTCTAGCTTGACACAGCTCTCGCCGAGGCTGATGAGCGGTGGTTCCACGAACAGCACACGCGGCTTGCGCACGAAGCGCCACGGCAGCGGGCAGGCATGATAAAACGTTTGCCAGCGTAAATCGCTGATGCAAATGAAGTCAGTCATGAGGTTTCCTAACCTTATTTCAGTTCAATGCCACGAAGCGCAGGTGGGGCAGCATGGTGCGGCCTTCGATCAGCTGTTGGGCGCGTACGAGGTCACCGTACAACCGCTCGGATACTGCCCCGAGCGATGTGCCGACATCTTCCAAGCTGTGCAGCACCTCATACTCGGCGCGCAGTGTGACGAGCGTCATGTCTGCGGCGACCGGGGAAAAATCGAGACGCATATGATTAGCGCGGTGGTTGACACTCTCCCACGCCAGGCATTCATTTGGCAAGTGACAGACGATGCGGGCTTCCCATAGCTCAGGCTCGCCCGCGTAGATGGTGCGCCACAGGAGGCGTGTCCATGTAGGGCGTTTGACACTCACGACACCTTCCATAAAGCGTGGAAATTCGGGATAACGCGTCCAGTGGTGGTAGGTTACGCTAATAGGGGCGTTCACGTACAGTGCGTGGTCAATCACTAACATCATCAAAGCCTCGTAGTTCAACTTGTAATGTATTGGCGACAGTGAATGTCGCACTTACTACATTACATTTAGTATAAACCTCACTCCTGAACAGCACGATTAGGCGTCAGGTGCATTTTCGCGTATCCACCTGACCCATGTACAAAACTTAACGCTGAAATTAATATTGATATGGACCGAGTTGTTACGAATGGTATTAAGGGTGAATTGGAATGCGTGACCTGATCTGTGTCAGCCATTTGCGCTGGGATTTCGTCTGGCAGCGACCGCAGCATCTGTTGTCGCGGTTAGCGCGGAATACCCGCGTCTTGTTTGTTGAGGAGCCCATCACGGTGGAGGGAACCGGGCAGCCGCTGTTGGAAATCTTTCCCGGTCAGAAGACCGCCAATGTGACGGTCGCGCGCCTTGTCCAGCCTGTCTCCAACCACCGGTGGATTGGTCACGGTGACCCGCTCACCACGCAGACGTACTGCGAACGTTTATTGGATTATCTCGACCTCCAGGGCATCAAGCGTCCGCTGTTGTGGTTGTATACCCCTATGGCCTCCGATTTCGTCGACGCACTGCCGCACAAACTGCTGATTTACGATGTGATGGATCAGCTCGCCGCGTTTAAGGGGGCACCCGCCGAACTCAAGGAACGCGAACGCTCACTGCTCTCCCGCGCAGATGTGGTATTCACGGGTGGAGTAAGCCTGTATCGCGACAAACTTGCGTATAATCCAAACACGCACTTACTGCCGAGCGGCGTGGAGATTGAGCACTTCGCGCGCGCGGCGCGTCGGGAGTCGTTCGAATGCCCGCCGGAGCTCGCGCAGCTCAGCGGGCCGATCCTCGGCTACTTTGGCGTGATCGATGAACGCATGGATCTGCCGCTGATCGCGCAGGTCGCGGCGGCGCACCCGGAGTGGAACATCACGATGGTCGGGCCAGTTGTCAAAATCGACCCGGCTGATCTGCCGCAGGCACCCAATATTCACTACATCGGCATGCGCAGCTATGACCTGCTGCCCACTTACCTGGCATATTTTGATGTCGCGCTCGTCCCGTTCGCTATGAACGAAGCGACGCGCTTCCTCAGCCCGACCAAGACGCTCGAATACATGGCTGCGCATAAGCCGATTGTATCCACGCCGATTCACGACGTGATCGAGCTGTACGGGGATGTTGTCGCCATCGGCTACTCGCCGGACGAGTTTGTGCAGCACTGTGAACAGGCGCTCATCTCCAGGAACTACAACCGTGTGCGTGCGGAAGAATTGCTCACGCAGCATACCTGGGACGGGATCGCGCGGCACATTCAGCGCTTGATCGACCGCAAGCTGGTGCTTGACGAGGTACATCAGGTCGAACAGCACCAGTCCAAAACGACCGCGCAGATTTCCTAAAAGGAACACACTATGAGCGTAAACGGACATCCCGAACAGAAGATTGTCATTCTCGGAGCGGGGCCAACCGGGTTAGGCGCGGCCTATCGTTTGCAAGAATTGGGTTACCGCAACTGGGCGATCTACGAGCGCAACAGCTACATCGGCGGCTTGGCGACCTCGTTCGTCGACAGCGCGGGTTTCACCTATGATATTGGCGGCCACGTCATGTTCTCGCACTACAAATACTTTGACGATCTGGTCGATAAGCTGCTCGGCGATAACTACACCGAAATCATGCGCGAAGCGTGGGTATGGATGATGGACCGCTTCGTGCCGTACCCGTTCCAGAACAACATCAGCTATTTGCCGCGCGAAGTTGTGCTCGAATGCCTGCTCGGTCTGGTGGAAGCTGGGAAACATCCGGAGGCCGTCAACGAGGCGCAGACCTTTGATCAATTGATCGATGCGCAGTTTGGCAAAGGCATCGCCAAGTACTTCATGAAACCGTACAACTTCAAAGTGTGGGCGCATCCGGTGACGCACATGAGCCGCGACTGGCTCGGCGAACGGGTCGCCATGCCCAATCTTGAACGCATCCTCAAAAACGTACTGCTGGAATCGGCGGATAAAGGCTGGGGACCGAATAACAAGTTCAAGTACCCACTTTACGGCGGCACGGGGGGGCTTTATACGCCGTTCGAGAAGTACATCAGGGACAACCTGCATTTGAACAAATCGGCGGTCTCGGTTGACCAGCACGCGAAGACGGTCACGTTCAGCGATGGCGAAGTCGTGGAATACGATCTGCTGCTGTCAACTATGCCGCTCGATCTGCTGGTCGGACGGCTGAAAGACGCGCCGGATCAGATCAAAATGGCGACGCGCGGGCTGCATCACTCCAGCGGCCTGATTGTCGGCGTGGGCGTGGCGCGGCCCACCCCGAGCGAGAAGTGCTGGTTGTACTTCCCCGAAGAGAATGCGCCGTTCTATCGGGTGACCTATCTGTCAAATTATTCGCCGTACATCACGCCGGACCCGAATCACTTTCTGCTGCTGACGGAGACGAGCCGCAGCGAGCACAAGCCAGAAGACAAAGCGACCATCATCGACCGGGTGGTCGAAGGTCTGATCAATACCAAGCTGCTGGAACCTGCCGACCTCGACCGTATCTCCAGCACATATCTGATTGATGTGGACTACAGCTACCCGGTGCCGACCGTGGATCGCAATGGGGCGCTGGCGACGATTCAGCCGTATCTGCGCGACCATGGCATCTACAGCCGCGGACGCTTCGGCGCATGGTGCTACGAAATTGGCAACATGGATCATTCAGTTATGCAGGGCGTCGAACTGGTCAACGAGTGGCTGCTTGGTGAAGCCGAAGTCACGTGGAAAGACTTTGCCGGGAGCGCTCCGCTGGTGCTCGACAGCGCCTTCGTCGGGCGGGCGAGCAGTGGGCTCATTCGCGTCGGTGAAAAGCCGCTCAATGTGCCGCAGGTCAAGCGTAATCTCGCTGCGGCGGCCGTTGATCAAGCCGGAAATGTGGCGTAAGTGGTGGTGGGGCAGAGATCGTCTCTGCCCCGTTTATTGCTTGAAGTTTCGGTAGCGCAATAATGTAATGCGTTATGAAATAGCCCGAAAGACCCATAGCGCGAACAAGTATTACGTTTTACATTATACGTAATGTGCTTTGAAAGGAATGGTGAGGAAGATGACCGATCATCACGCGCTGGCGCGTAAACTGACCCGCCTTGTCCGCACGTACAGCCCGAATGCGGCGGCTGAGATTGAAAAGATCCACGATCAATATGACGCGCGCGCCGCTTACTTTGCCGCATTTGCCATCGAACGGTACCGCGAGGAGAGCGAACGGCTCGCGACGGCGGGGCGGATTCCGAGCCGAGTCAAGTATGGGCATTACATGAAAGACTATCCCGAAGCGCTGCCATCGTTTGAACGGGCGCTCGAACGTTTTTTGGTCGATAAGGAAGTCGGGAATTATGGCAAGCCGAAAGCCGTAGCGCGCTTCGGCTGATTTAACTAACTTATCCAGTTCCGGCGCGTGACAGGAAACCGCCTATCCCTTTTTGCGCGATTATCCGCATAATAGGACAGGTTGTTTCCTTCATCACGGAGCTATTGTGGCGCGTAAGTCCATTCTGATCCTGCTGCTCATTGTGCTGTTCACGCACAGCGCAATTGCCCAAAGTCCTTTTCCCGTCATGACCGCGTTTCAGGACGCGATCCTTTATGCTGGTCCCGGTGACAGTCACGTGCAGCTCCGGTGGTTGCCCGCCGGTGTGCCCGTCGAAGCGCGGGAGCGTAACGCGATTGGCAACTGGCTGTTCGTCTCTACCCGCAACGATGGGATCAGCGGATGGGTGCCTACGGGCTACCTCAACGCAAACCCAGACCTCCATATGAGCGAAATCCCTATCAATTCGGAGATTCCCGACGGTGACCCGGCGAACGTCGAACAGCCGTCGTTGGCGTCACTGTACGCCGCGCCAGTCATCAGTCCGATCAGCGACGCGATGTTGGCGGTATTTGAACTTGGGCAGGAGCTCGGCAATCGCGCCAATGTGATCACCAAAGTCGGCGACAGCCTGACCGCCGATCCAATGTACCTGACGGTCATGAGTCAGGAAGCGGTGGTGCTTGGTCCCTACGACTATCTCCAGGACACCGTCAACTACTACAGCGAATCGACCGCATTGGCGAGCGCTGCCGCGAAGATCGGCATGGCGACGTACACCGTGTTTGACCCCATGTGGGCCGATGCGGAACTGTGCAATCCCGGTGAGTCGCCGCTTGCCTGTGACTACCGGCGCAAAATGCCGAGCATTGCCTTCATCATGTTTGGCCCCAATGATGTGCTGCATAACAATCCCGACGAATACGGGCAGAACCTGAGCGAAATCGTCGAATTCACGCTCGAACGCGGCATCATCCCCGTATTGTCGACCTTCAGCTACAGTCCGGATAACGAGTACTGGTTGCAGGCGGTCGCATTGAATCAGGTGGTCATCGACGTAGCGGCAGAGTACGAGGTCCCGCTCATCAATCTGTGGGCGGCGGCGCGTCCGCTCGACAACTATGGGCTGGAAACAACAGATGGCATGCATATGAATCGCAGCGGTTTCACCTATCTGAAATATGACAGTGGGCATGAGTCATGGTATGGTCTGTCCCTGCGCAACTTGCTGAGCTTAAAGATGCTGGACGATATTCGTCTGGCGCTCGATTCTGACGAACCCGGAGCTTGATGCATATAATGAAGCGAATTGGACTCTTCCTCCTCCTGTTGATGTTGGCTGCCTGCGGCGGTGGCGCGAGTGGTGGCGATCCGGCTGATGTGGTCGAGCGGTATTTGACGGCGAAAGTCGCCGGAGATGGCGACGCGCTGCGGCCGCTGTTGTGCAGCCCGATGGAAGCGCTGTTCAGCCGCGAAGTCAATTCGTTCTCGACCGTCGAAGGCGCGCGCCTCGAAAACATGGACTGCACGCGGCAAGGCGACACCGATGTTGTCACCTGCACGGGTGAAATCGTCGCGACCTATGGCACGGAAACCAACCGCTTCCCGCTGGCATCCTACAGCGTAGTGCAGGAAGACGGCGAATGGAAATGGTGCGGCGAGTCCGGTTGATGAGCGACGCGACGCCCGAACCGCTGCTCTCCGCCTCCGGGGAGCAGCGTCCAACTATCATGCAGCGCATTTTCTCGCGCGAAAACCTGATTGCTCTCGGCTTGTGCCTGCTGATCATTGCCTTGATCATCGTCACGACTGACAGCGCGCCGCAGTGGATTTATCAAGGCTTCTAGCTTGTGACGCTCGATCTCCCAGTCATTCTTCTGTTCATCGTAGGAGCGTTTGTCTACAGCGTGCTGCCGTCACGGTGGCGGGGCTGGCTAATTCTCTTGGTCAGCGTGATCGGCGTGTACGTGTTTCAGCCGTTCCTGCCGATTCGCTTCAGCGATTTCATTCTGCCGACGCTCACCCTTGTGCTGATGTTGGCGGGGTGGTGGTTTAGCCGACCGAAGAGCGATCCCGTCACGCGGGATGATAAGGTAGCGCTGGTGCTCATCGTTGCGCTCATTATCGGCCTGTCGCTCATGCGTTTCGTCGACGAAAGTCTGCGCATCACGCCGTCCCGTCCGCCCGATCCCGTCATGGTAATCGCGGGACTGCTGGTCGCCGGATTGATCATCGTCGGCGGGCGGCGTTTCCTGCCGATCACAGCGCTGATCGGGGTGATCATTGTGCTGTTCGTGCTGTGGAAGGCCGAACCGCTCGCCGCAGCTATTAGCGGCGTGTGGCGCGGCGCGACCGGGCAGGATGTGGCGCTCGCCTCGGCCTTTGACCTCAATTGGCTTGGCTTCTCCTACATCGCCTTCCGCCTCATCCACACGCTGCGCGACCGTCAATCGGGGATTTTGCCCGCGCTCGGGTTACGGGAATACGCGAGTTACGTGCTGTTCTTCCCGGCGTTTGTCGCCGGGCCGATTGACCGCGCCGAACGCTTCGTCACGGATTACCGCGCGCTGCCGACGCTCCGCGGCCTCGACGCTAGTCGCTTCGCCGATGGCCTCAGCCGAATCGCTATGGGCGTGTTTAAGAAGTTCGTGATCGCCGATAGTCTCGCGCTCGGTCTCTCACTCAATACGACCATCGCCGACCAGATCACGAGTGCGCCGCTGTTCGCGTTGTTTCTGTACGGCTATGCGCTGCGCCTGTTCTTCGATTTCAGCGGCTACAGCGATATTGCCATCGGGATTGGCATTCTGTTCGGCATTCGCCTGCCGGAGAACTTCAACCGCCCCTACCTTAAAACGAACCTGACCGCCTTCTGGCAAAGCTGGCACGCGACGTTTAGCGCGTGGGCGCGCGCCTACGTGTTCTCGCCGCTCTCGCGCGCCATGATCAAGCGCAAGTGGAATGCGATCCTCAACGTGTTGATCGCGCAGTTGGCGACGATGATCGTCATCGGCATGTGGCACGGCATCACGTGGAACTTTCTGCTGTGGGGTATATGGCACGGCTTCGGGTTGTTCGTGCACAAACAGTGGAGTGACCGCACCCGCGCGTGGTATCGCGGCCTCGCGGATAAGCCCGCGCAGAAACGAGCATGGACGGCGTTTGCGTGGTTCGTCACCTTCCATTATGTGGTGATCGGCTGGCTGTGGTTCGTGCTGCCGCTTGACCAGACGGCGCGCATATTGACCGGAGGTGCGCGATGACATGGGGCAAACTGATCCGCATTGCGGTCAAGACGACGATCTTCTTCGTGCTGTGCAACCTCGTCTACATGCAGGTGAGTCCGCTTGATGCGTTGGAGCGCGTATCCGTCTATAACACGCTCGTTCCCGGTCGGGAACGCTTGCCGTACGGTGAAAACCCGGCGGAGTCGTACAACCTCAGCCTGACCAGTATCCCGGCGATGTTCGCGTCGCACGAGATCAGCCGCCCGAAAGCAGATGATGAATTTCGCGTCGTCGTCATCGGTGATTCAGGGACATGGGGGTGGCTGCTGGAGTCTAATCGGACGGTCGCGGCGCAGTTGGAAGCGCTCGGCTACACGAGCGACGATGGTCGGCGGGTCGAATTTTACAACCTCGGCTATCCGGGCATGGCTGTGACGAAAGACAACCTAATCCTGGTTCAATCTTTGGGCTATCGACCGGATGCTGTGCTTTGGCTAATGACGGCGCAGTCTTTTCCTGTTGATCAGCAGCTTGAACTCCCACTGGTGCTGGACAACGTGCCAGGCGCTGAGCCAGAGCTACCCGGAACGAACGACTGTGAATCCGTTGAATACCGAGGCTGCGATCCCGGAAATGCACTCGTACGAGCGCTTGCACCTGTGATCGATATTTCGATTATCGGTCAGCGGCGGGAAATTGCGGATTGGTTGCGCCTGCAACTCTACGGTTTCGCTTGGGCGGCGACGGGAGTTGATCAAGTTATTCCCGATGAAATCACGCTACGGCAGTCCGACTTCGAGGCGGACTATTCCTGGTTTGGGCACGCGCAAGAAGAACCGCTGGATGATCTGGCGTTCGACGTGCTCCAAGAGGGCATTGCGTGGACAGTAGATATCCCGATGCTGATTGTCAACGAGCCAATCTACATCAGCAGCGGTCAGAACAGCGATATTCGCTACAACAGCTTCTATCCGCGTTGGGCCTACGATCAATATCGTGAACTGCTCAGCGAGCAGATGCAAGGTCAGAACTATCTCGACCTGTGGGATGCGATCCCGCCGGATGAATTCACTGATACCCCCGTCCATCTCACGCCGGAAGGGACGCGGTTGCTCGCCGAACGGATCGGCGCGGAATTGGAATCGTTAGGATGGGTGAGGCGATAAGGTATGCGAGATTTAGTAGGGACGCGATTTATCGCGTCCGCAAAGTTGGGGTATGTAAACGGACGCCATTTATGGCGTCCCTACGTTCGCTTAGCTTCTATCATGTGTTTATGCCTCCTTGCGCTCTCGGTAACGCTGGTCTCAGCTCAAGACGATATCGCCGCGATGGAGGAACGCCTGCTCACCACGCCAATTCTCGTCAACCTCGATTCACCGCGCCTCGCGGAGATCTTCGCGGTAGGGCAGGTGCTCGGTAACCGCGCCGACGTGTTCACGACCATCGGCGACAGCAACACCACCAATGGCGACTTCTTGCAGGCACTTGGCCTGGAGAACGGCGATCTCTGTGCATGGGGCGACTATGAAGACCTGCGCTCCTCCGTCGAGTTCTTCTCGGCGTCACCGGATGGCGTGAGCGCCAATTCGTTCACGCATGCCGGGTCGAGTATCGCCGCCTTTCGCGGGTTTACGAGCGCCGCCGTCCTCGATCCCTTTTGGGCGACCAATCCCGTGTGTGAAGGCGGCGAGTCGCCGTTGACATGCGAATACCGTGTGAGCCAACCGAGCGTCGCGGTGATGATGCTCGGCGGGCGTGACGTGCTGGCGTTCACGGCAGAGGACTACCGCGCCTCGGTCGAGCAGATCGTGCAGCAGTCGCTTGATGGCGGCGTGATCCCCGTGCTGACGACGTTCGTCGTCCTTCCCGAGCGGACAGATGTGTATCCGTTGTCGCTAGAAATGAATATGGCGCTGCTCGATATTGCTGAGACGGAGCAGATTCCGCTCATCAATCTGTGGTCGGCGGCGTACGCACTCCCGGATCACGGTATCGGGCCAGATCGCTCGCATCTCAAGGCGCGGGTTGGGGACTACTGTAATTTCGCGGGGGCAGAGCAGGAACTCGGTGGAACGCTGCGCACGCTGCTTACCCTGCAAGCACTGGATGCGCTGCGCGTCAATGTGCTCAATGTCACTGATGATTAACTAAGATTTGTGACAATTGTCACAAGTGAAGGGGAGGTTTTGCCGTGCCCCGGGTGCCGGAGTAGCTCTACACTGATAGTCAGGGAGAATTCCTCCCTGATTTAATCGGAGCTACATAAGGAGAAACACGATGCCCGCAGCGGCGAAGTCTCCCCCGTCAGAAGACAAACGCTGGCGAATAGTCACGGGGACGATGCGTCGGTATGGGTTCTCACCGGATGCGCTCATCGAGACACTGCATACGGTTCAGGAATCATTTGGCTATTTAGATGAAGACGCACTTCAGTTCGTAGCAGAAAATCTACACGTCCCTCCTAGCCGCGTGTATGGCGTGGCAACCTTCTATAATTTCTTCAATCTTAAACCTCAAGGCGAACATCACTGCGTGATCTGCATGGGGACTGCCTGCTACATTAAAGGCGCGCCGGCCATTCTTGAACGCTTACATCACGATTTTGATATTGTGCCCGGCGAAACGACGCCGGACAACCGGGTGTCCCTCACGATTGCCCGCTGCTTGGGCGCGTGCGGTTTAGCTCCGGCTGCGACCCTGGATGGCGAAGTTGCGGGCAAGCTCGATCCCAACACGGCCGTCGCGAAAGTTGAGGCTGTGCTCAAATGATTGCTGAAGAACTCAATCGTATTGCCGCCCTCGAACAAGAAGAACGCTCGAAGTACCGCCATCGCATGTTTGTCTGCATGGGGACAGCGTGCATGGCCTCCCACAGTGATGGCATCAAGGCGGCTCTCGAAGAAGAACTCTCCAAGATGGGCATGGAGCACGACTGCGCGGTCTGCCCCGGCGGCTGCAAAGGCTTATGTGCAGCCGGCCCGATGGTGAGCATTGATCCGGAAAATCGTCTGTATCAGTCTGTGACCGCGGAGGATGCAGCAGAAATTGTCGCCAGCCTCGATCGTGAGCCGGTGGAACGTCTGGCTTATCCCGTAGAAAGTCCCTTCTTCCAGCGGCAGACGCGCATCGTTTTAAGCTATGGTGGCAAGCTCAACCCGGACGAAATCGACGACTACATTGCCGAAGGCGGTTACGAAGCGACGATCAAGGCGATTTCCGAGATGACGCCCGCCGAAGTGGTCGAGCAGATCACGCGGAGCGGCCTGCGCGGTCGCGGTGGCGCGGGCTATCCGACCGGCTTGAAGTGGAGCACAGTTGCCAAAGCACAGGGCGCGCACAAATATGTCATCTGCAACGGCGACGAAGGTGACCCCGGCGCGTTCATGGATCGCAGTGTCATGGAGGCTTCACCGCATCGCGTCATCGAAGGCATGATCATCGCGGCGTACGCTATTGGCGCGGATCGCGGCTATCTGTATGTGCGCGCGGAGTATCCGCTGGCGGTCAAACGGCTCAAGCAGGCGATTCGGCAGGCGCAGAAGCAGGGCTTGCTCGGCTCGAATATCTGCGGCACGCCGTTCAATTTCGATCTGGAAGTCCGGTTGGGCGCGGGCGCGTTTGTGTGCGGTGAAGAGACCGCGCTCATGGCGTCGATTGAGGGCAAGCGCGGGCAGCCGCGTCCACGTCCGCCATATCCCGCCGAAGCCGGCCTGTGGGGCTTCCCGACGCTCATCAACAACGTGGAGACGTTTGCCAACATCGCGCCGATCATCAACAATGGCGCGGATTGGTTCGCGGCGATTGGCACGGAAAAGAGCAAAGGGACGAAGGTCTTCGCGCTCAGCGGCGCGATTGAGCACACTGGCTTGATCGAAGTGCCGATGGGCATCACCCTGCGCGAAATCGTGTTCGAAATCGGCGGCGGCATCCCTAACGGACACAAGTTCAAAGCCGTGCAGACGGGTGGCCCGTCCGGCGGTTGCATCCCGGAGCAATACCTCGACATGCCCGTCGACTACGAGTCGCTCAACAGCATCGGCTCGATCATGGGATCGGGCGGCATGATCATCATGGACGAGACCTCGTGCATGGTGGACGTGGCGAAGTACTTCATGGACTTCTGCATGAACGAATCGTGTGGCAAATGCATCCCGTGCCGTGTGGGTACGGCGCAGATGTCGCACATCCTCGACAAGATTACGCGGGGCGAAGCCGATCTCGACGATCTCGCCACGCTGGAGCGCCTGTGTGAGATGGTCAAGGCGACCAGCCTGTGCGGTCTCGGTCAAAGCGCGCCGAACCCGGTGCAAAGCACGCTCCGCTATTTCCGCGATGAATATCTGGCGCACATCGTCCACCATGAATGCCCGGCGGGCGTGTGCAAGATGGGGGTGCCAACATGAGGCGCGTATTCACCCTGAAGATTGATGACCGCGATGTCAGCGGTAACGAAGAACAATCCGTGCTCGCGGTTGCGCGCGAGAACAACATCTTCATCCCGACGCTCTGCCATGTCGAAGGCTTGACGGCGATCGGCGCGTGCCGTCTGTGCTTAGTCGAAGTGCAGGGCATCGCCAAAATGCTGCCCGCGTGTACGACGATGGTGCGCGAAGGCATGGTCGTGCATACCAACAGCCCGCGCTTGCAGGAATACCGCAAGATGATTATCGAAATGCTGTTCACCGAAGGCAATCACATTTGCTCGGTGTGCGTGACGAATGGTCACTGCGAACTGCAAAACCTCGCTGTGAAGCTCGGCGTAGATCACATCCGTTTGCCGTACCTCAACCCGATCCGCGAAGTCGATGCCTCTCATGAACGCTACGCTTTCGACTCCAATCGCTGCATTCTGTGCACGCGCTGTGTGCGGGTCTGCGAAGAGTACGAAGGCGCGCAGACGTGGGGTGTCAAAGGGCGCGGCATCGACTCTGAGGTCATCACCGATCTTGATCAGCCGTGGGGCGACTCGCAGACGTGCACGAGCTGCGGCAAGTGCGTGCAGGTGTGCCCGACGGGCGCGCTGTTCCTCAAAGGTAAATCGGTCACGGAAATGGTCAAGCATCGTGAGTTCCTGCCGTATCTGGCGACGATGCGAAAGGTGGGGAAGAATGGCCACGGCTAAAGTACGGCTCGCAACGGTGTGGTTGGATGGCTGTTCCGGCTGTCACATGTCGTTTCTCGATATCGATCACCGCTTGCTCGACATTGCGGATCGCATCGAATTGGTCTACAGCCCGCTGGTCGATCTCAAGACCTTCCCGGCAGATGTCGATGTAACGCTGGTCGAAGGCGCGATCAGCAGCGTCGATGACCTCGAAAAGATTAAGCATGTACGCGCGCGGACGAAAATCCTCGTGGCGTTGGGCGACTGCGGCGTGACGGGCAATGTGCCGTCGATGCGTAATCCGATCAAGGTGCAGGACGTGCTCACGCGGGCATACCTTGATCCCGACCTGACGAACCCCGGTGTGCCGACACAGGTCGTGCCGCAGCTTTTACCTTATGTCCGCCCAATCCATACGGCAGTCAAGGTGGATGTGTTCATCCCCGGCTGCCCACCGCATGCCGATACGATTTTCTACGTGGTGGCCGAACTGCTCGAAGGGCGGCTGCCTGACTTGAGCGCCAAGACGAGATTTGGGGCGTAACGATGTCACAACGCATAGTCATTGATCCCGTGACGCGCATTGAGGGTCACGGCAAAATCACCATCTATCTCAATGAAATGGGCGACGTCGAAGACGCGCAGTTCCACGTCACGCAGTTCCGCGGTTTTGAGAAGTTCGTCGAGGGGCGGCCGTTCCACGAGATGCCGTCGCTCATGGCGCGCATCTGCGGCATTTGCCCGGTCAGCCACTTGGTCGCGTCGGCGAAAGCCTGCGATGAATTGATGGCCGTCACTATCCCGCGTGTCGCAAAGGATTTGCGCCGCGTCATGAATATGGCGCAGATCGCGCAGTCACACGCGCTTAGCTTCTTCTATCTCACCGCGCCTGATTTGCTGCTCGGTATGGACAGCGACCCGGCGCAGCGCAACCTGTTCGGCATGGCGCAGGTCAACCCCGCGCTGGCGCGTGATGGCGTCAGCTTGCGGCAGACCGGCCAGCAGATCATTGAGCTGCTCGGCGGTAAGCGCATTCACCCGGCATGGATCGTTCCCGGCGGCGTCAGCGAACCGCTCAGCGAAGAGAAACGCGATAAAATTTTGACGATGATCCCGCCCGCGCTGGCGGCAACGGAGCGCGCGCTGGATTGGTTCAAAGAGATCGTCGTCCATTTCGAACGTGAGATTAACTTTTTCGCCAACTTTGCCACGCTGTACGTCGGCACGGTGATGGATGGCAACTTCGCGCTCTATGATGGCGATCTGCGTATTGTCGATGCGGATGGGAATCGCATCGCCGATGGCCTCGATCCGCGCAAGTATGATGAGTTCATTGCAGAGGCTGTCGAACCGCATTCGTTCCTCAAGTCGCCGTACTACAAGCCGCTCGGCTACCCGGATGGCATTTACCGCGTTGGGCCGCTGGCGCGGTTGCACGTCGCCGACCGCTTCGATACGCCGAGGGCGGACGCCGAGTTCCGCGTGTTCCGCAAGGAGCACCGCCAGAGCTCGTTCTATTATCACTACGCCCGCTTGATCGAGATGCTGTATTGCTTCGAGAAGATCGAAATCATTCTCAACAAGCCGGACATTCTGAGCAAACACGTGCGCGCCTTTGCCGAACCGAACAGCTATCGCGGCGTCGGCGTGAGCGAAGCGCCGCGCGGCACGCTCATGCACGATTACGAGATTGACGACAACGGCCTGATCACTCGGGCAAACCTGGTCATTGCGACTGGACATAACAATCTGGCGATGAATCGCGGTGTGCTGCAAATGGCGCGGCACTTCGTCAAAGGCACGCAGATTCAGGAAGGCATGCTCAACCGGGTTGAGGCGGTCATCCGCGCGTTCGACCCGTGCTTGAGCTGCTCGACGCACGCCTATGGGCAAATGCCGCTGGCAGTTGATGTGGTCGCGGCAAATGGCGAAGTCGTGGATTCGGTGGTACGCAACTGATGCTGGTGATCGGCTGCGGCAATAGTCTGCGGGGCGACGACGGCGTCGGTGTCGTCGTCGCTCAGCAGTTGAGTGAAGCTGGTTGGGAGGCAATTGCCTGCCACCAGCTCACGCTGGAATTAGCAGAGCCGATCAGCCGGGCGGATTTCGTCGCATTTGTCGATGCGTGTGTCGATGTGCCGTATGGCATGGTGCGCACACAAATGGTTGAGCCGCTCGCGGTGTCCGCGAATTTGTGGACACATCAGGTTGATCCGGCACTCCTGCTCACGCTGGCGCGTGACTGGTATGGGCAGGCGCCGCCCGCGGTGCTGGTTGGGGTAGGGGGACGAACATTCGAATTGAACGAGTCGCTCTCCGACGATATCCAAAACGCTCTCCCGACGATATTTAAAATCTTACAGAAATTCAACGTTCTCCAGCCTTGACGGTAAGGTAGTCGTTTGCTACTATATACATCCCTCGCGCTGAGCGAGACAGCACCTTAACAACAGAACTGTGAAGACGAAGAGATGAGCAAGTCAAACACTGACGGAGAGTTTGATCCTGGCTCAGGATGAACGCTGGCGGCGTGCTTAACACATGCAAGTCGAACGATCGCAAGAGAGTGGCGCACGGGT
>JAYRZU010000032.1:0-45586 GCA_041916315.1 Anaerolineae bacterium | reverse complement strand
GCTGCCGAACTGCTGGGCGAAGGGCGAGTGTCGCTGGTTCAGCGGGTACGGTCGGCGCTGCTCAGTGGTCGCGTGATATTCCTAATCATCTCGACCGGAGTCAATGGCCTCAACTTTCTGTACAACCTCGTGATCGGGCGGCTGCTCACGCCTGCCGAATACAGCCAGATCACGCTGCTCATCACCATTCAGTTGATTATCAGTTTGCTTCCGAGCGTGATCCAGACGGTGAGCGCGCGTTTCAGTGCGACCTATGCTGCCCGTGGCGAAGCCGAAGCGCTGGCGGCGCTGGTGCATTTTGGCCGCCGCTGGAGTTTCCGGCTGGCGCTGGGCACCTTGGCGCTGCTGATCGTCGGGGCGCTGCCCCTCGCCAATCTGTTCCAGATCACGCGACCGGAACTGCTGCTACCCATCATCATCGCCGCGCCACTGTTCGTGCTCATGGGGCTGGATCGCGGTGTGCTGCAGGGCACAGGTCGCTACTTCTGGCTATCGGGTGCTTATCTTGCGGAAGGCGTGGTTAGGTTCGGCGCGGGCGTCGGCCTCGCGCTGATCGTCGCCGTGAGCGCGCGCGTCGATGGCGCGGCGTGGGGCTTGGGACAAGCGATGATCGTCACATGGTTTGTGAGTTGGTTGGGGCTGCGGCATTTCAAACTCAAAGCTGGAGCGACCGCCGCTGCGGCGCAGTCTGAGTGGATGCGCCTGCTCGGGTTCGTCGCTATCAGCCTGCTCGGACAAACGCTCATCACGAACAGCGACTTCATGCTCGTCAAATCGCTGTTCGCGCCGGAAGATGCCGGACAGTATGCCGCCGTGACTGTACTCGGGCGCATCGCCTATTTCGGGGCGACACCGTTGATGCTCCTCATGCTCCCCGCCGTCGCGCGGCAGCAAGCGCTCGGACGCCCCACCCGCCCGATCTTCTTCGGCTTGATGGGCGTGGTTGGCGTGTTCACCGGGGCGTTGTTTCTCGTGTCGTTCCTGTTTGCTCCGCAGGTGCTCGGTCTGCTCTATGGTGACGCCTACCTCCCGGCGGCAGCACTCTTGCCGACCTACACCATCGCTGCATCGCTGTTCGTGTTCGCCAATGTCGCCATGACGTACCTCGTCGCGCTCAACGTGGGCGGCGGCGCGTGGATGCTGCTGGCGGCGGGTGTGGCACAGATTGTCGGTATTTTGCTATTCCATGCGACGCTGCCCGCGGTAATCATCGTACAAATCATCATCATGCTGCTGCTGGTCGTTGGGGTAATTTGGCAGGCGCTGCGCGCCACGGATCAACCGGCTGCAGCGGCGCCCAACATTGTGAATTAATCACTAAAAGTTGGTGACCTTAATTAAACTCCTACATTCTCAATGCTAAGATTTCAATAGATTATCATTCTATACGAGCGGATTCTTGGATGCAGCTCACTCGACCCTCCATCTCTCGTACCTGGCTCCCTCTCGCTCTTGCGGGCTTAGCGTTGATCGGCCTGAATCTCGGCCTGTATCTACGGTTGGCCCCGCCGCACGCTGATTCGATCCCCAATCCTCAGTACAGTCTTCCCTACGCCGAAGCGTTTACGACGCAGGTCACGTTTCGCAATTTCAGCGGTGATTGGGCGCAGCGGGATGAAGCGCTCATTCAGATGAGCCCCAGCGGCTATGACCTCGGCACGTACATTCCCATTCATATCCCCGGCGATCAGCCATATCAGTTCGCGGCGGATGTGCGCTTTCTCGGTGGGAGCATGGGCGGCGGACTGCTGTTCAACGCCCAGCAGGACATCAGCCGGCAGGCGACGCATATGTTCCGCTTCAATGTGGGCGATGACGGCAACCTGTACATCGTATACGGTTACTTTGCGGATGACAGCAACTTCGTCGGGCAGGGCAGTGTCATGACCAGCCTGCTCCGCAATGATCCCGACTGGCACCGGCTCGGCGTGAACGTTGGCGCGGAGACCTATCAGGTGACGCTGGACGGCGTGCCCGTCGCGGGTGATATTCCGCTCGTCTACAAGGGCGGCGGCCTCGGTTTGATCACCTCGACTTCGCAGGTGGCCTTTGACAATCTTGCCGCTGATAATTGGACGCCCGAAAGCGCCGCGCCGCAGGTCGAACCGACCGCTGCATCCGAAAGCGCTTTACCGGATGCGACCGCGCAACCGCTCGCGGCAGGTGATGTGGTGTTCGCGGATGACTTCGATAACCCTGCTGGTACGGGCACGATCTGGACGCCGATGGCGGGCACATGGGCGTATCAGGATGGTGCCTACGTGCAGACGCAGCCGGAAGGCTACGATCTATTCGCCTCGAATGATCAGGTCTTCTCCGCCTTCACCCTCGACGCCACGTTCCGGCACTTACAGGGCAAGGGCGGCGGCGTGATGTTCAACCTCGCCAACCCCGGCAGCAAGAACGGCGCGCACCTTGTGCGCTATGTCGACACCAACGAATTCCTGATGTGGGGCTACTTTGACGAAAACGGCGCGTTCGTCGGGCAGGGCAGCGCCGCCGTCCCCGACCCCGGTACGGACGCGCACACCCTCAGCGTGAGCAGCGACGGCACAACCTACGCTGTCCGCCTGGATGGCACGGAACTGGCGGCGGGTGTGCCCCTCTTCACCCGCCTAGGCGCGGTCGCTCTGGCTGCCGCGCAGGCCGTCGTCGCCTTTGACCGCGTTGAAGTGCGCGCCCTGCAAGCCGCGCCGACCGCCGAAGCCACCGTCATGCCCACGCCGCCCCCGACCGAAGTCGACTTTAACGGCGTGAGCGGCACGTGGACGACCGCGGACGGTGTCACCATCCAGTCGGATGCCGAGGCGACTGACTATTTCGCCGGGACGGGCATCGCCGGCGAGTCGTACCGCGTGAGCGTCAACGTGAAACTGAGTGCCGCGCCGGAGGATGCGGGCGGCGGCATCGTCTTCCACATGGCAGAACGCGATAACCACGCGCTCGGCGCGATGGTGCGCTTCGCCAACGGCGGCAATGAGATCTTCTGGGGCAGTTACACCGAAGATCGCGTGTTTGTCGGGCTCGGCGGGGCGGCGCTCGACCTCGATTGGAGCGTCGCGCACCGACTCACGATTGATGTGATGGCGGGCAGTTACAGCATCAGCATAGACGATGAGCCGCTGGTCAACAGCGTGCCGTTGGAGCGCGCGTCCGGTTGGATCGGTCTGGTGAGCTTCCGCGGTCCGGTCAGCTTCTCCGAATTCACGCTCACCATGCCGGAGGCCTAACCGATGCAAGCTGTACGCCAGTTCAACCAATCCGTCCACGTAGTGGGCACAATCCTGCACAAGCTGAACGACCCGCGTTACTACTGGGTGACGCGCCCGTTCGCGGCCTTCCTCATCACCCGCGCGATTGTGTTCTTCGCCGCCTATATCGCCGAAATCGCCATTCCCGGTATCAGCGGCGACGGGCTGTATCATGTCAATCCGTCCAACATCTGGTTGGATGTGTGGGCGCGGTGGGACAGCGGTTTCTACCTGCGTATCGCCGAAGAAGGTTACCGCTTCGTGATCGGTCAGCAGTCGTCGGTCGCGTTTTTCCCGGTCTACCCGCTGAGCATGAACCTGCTCGCCCCATTTGCAGGCTCGAATCTCGCGGCGGGCGTGCTGGTCAGCAATGTGTATCTGTTCTTCGGGCTGATCTTCCTCTACCGGCTCACCGAGACGATTTTCAAAGACAGCGGGACGGCGACGCGTGCCGTGTTCTATATCGCCGCCTTCCCGACCGCGTTTTTCTTCAGCGCCGTGTACACCGAAAGCACATTCCTGCTGTTTTCCACGGCGACCGCCTATTTCGCCCGCAAGCGGCAGTGGGGCTGGGCATCGGTGACGGGCATCCTGTGCTCAGCGTCGCGCATCGTCGGCTTTTTGGTCGCGGGCCTTGTCATCTACGAATGGCTGATGGATCACGGTTGGACGCTGGCCACGGCCTATAAGAAGCAGGCATGGCGCAACCTGTGGGACGGCATCCGTAAGGACTGGCCGCAGCTCCTGATTATCGCGCTGATTCCGCTCGGCATGATCAGCTACATGGTGTTTCTGTGGCGCACCTTCGGCGATCCGCTCGCCTTTAACACGACGCAGTCGGCGTGGGGGCGGCAGATGCTCGGCCCGGTCGCCATCGTCCTGCGCGACCTCGGCGGGCTCCTGCGGCAGAACTTCCTGACCGGGGAGATCTGGTATCACGTGCTGCTCGATCTGAGTGCCTTCTTCGCGGTGCTGTTCACGGTATGGGCGATCTGGCGGCGCATGGGCGCGGGCTATGGCATCTACGTGCTGCTGGCGATTCTCATCCCGATGTCCAGCGGCAGCGGCAGCCTGACGCGCTATGTGCTTGTGATCTTCCCGTTCTTCATGATGCTCGCGCACTGGGGACGGCATACCGTGCTGGATCGGGCGCTGCTCGTCGGGTTCAGCGTCTTTCTCGGCATCTTCACCACCATTTTCGTCAATTGGATTTTCATCGGCTAGGCACCGTCACAGGAGAGGGAGCTGTTAATGCCGTATCAAAACTATGAGCGCTGGAAATCGACGCCGATTGCGGGGCAACCCAAACTCTCGGTTGTGATTCCGGCCTATAACGAGGAGGTGCGGATCGTGCCCACGATTGGCGCGATTGCCTCCTACGTCTCGGATCTCGGTTTTGACTGGGAACTGATCGTCGCCGACGATGGTTCGAAGGACAACACGGTCGCCCTGGTGCGCGACCTCAATATCGCCAACCTCAACTTGCTGATCGCGGAGAAGAATGGCGGCAAGGGGAGCGCGGTGCGGCGCGGCATTCTCGCGGCGCGGGGACAGTATGTCTTGTTCGCCGATGCCGACAATTCCACGCCCATCGAAGAACTGCCCAAGCTGCTGCGCAAAGTCGAAGCCGAGGGCTTCGATATAGCCGTTGGGTCGCGCGCGGCAGAAGGCGCGGCAGAAGGCAACAAGTCGCTGCTGCGGCACATCCTCAGCGGCGGGCTGCGCCTGCTCGTGCGCTACGGCATGCGCGTCGGCGTGCGGGATACGCAGTGCGGCTTCAAGCTGTTCACTGACCGTGCCGCCAAGCATTTGCACACCATGCAGACGCAGGACGGCTTCTCCTTTGATCTCGAAATCCTATTCCTCGCGGAAAAGTTCGGCTACAAAGTGACCGAAGTGCCGGTCGCGTGGGTCGATGCGCCAGGTTCAAAAGTGGACACCCGCAAGGAAGTCAAACGGTTCTTACAGAGCATCGTCACCATTCAACGCAACAGCCTTAGTGGAATCTATCGGGAGCGGGACAATGCGTATCGCCATCGTCAGCACGTATCCGCCGGGTAAAGGCTCGCTCAACGAGTACGCCTTTCACTTCGTCCGGCACTTGCGCCAGAAGGCGGAAGTCAGCGAAGTGATTATGCTCGTCGACGAGCTGCCCCCCGGCGATCAGTATCAGTTGGAGGACGCGCCCGTCCCGGTCAAAGTGGACGTGTGCTGGCGGTTCGGCGCGCTCGACAATGCGCTGCGCATTCGCCGCGCCGTGCAGCGGCACCAGCCGGATATCGTGTTCTTCAACCTGCAGTTTGCCACCTTTGGGGGGAGCCCGGTGGCCGCGTCGCTCGGGCTGCTGGCCGCGCCGCTCGTCCGGTTGTCTGGCGTGCCCGCCGCTGTATTGTTGCACAACATCACCGAGACGGTCGATCTCAAGAGCGCGGGCTTCGGTGACAACCCGATCAAGGCCGCGCTGATCCGTATTTTCGGGACCGTGTTCACGCGCTTCTTGCTGGCCTCTAACCTGATCGCGGTGACGATTCCGCTGTATGTCGACATTCTGGAGAAGAAGTACGGCGCGCCGAACGTGTTCCTCGCGCCGCATGGCGTTTTTGAAGAGACGCCCGAACCTGACTTCAATCTGCCGCCGGGCGCGGCGCAGATCATGACCTTCGGCAAGTTCGGCACGTACAAGCGCGTCGACATGCTGATCGAAGCCTTCCGCGGGCTGCGCAGCCACGCCAAGCAGCCGCTGGAACTGGTGATCGCCGGGACAGACAGCCCGAATGCCGCCGGGTATCTCGAATCGATGCGGCAGAAATACGCCGACGTGCCCGACGTGCGCTATACGGGTTATGTCGCCGAAAATGATGTACCGCGCATCTTCAACGAGGCGGCAGTCGTCGTGTTCCCGTACAGCAGCACTACGGGCAGTTCCGGTGTGCTGCATCAGGCGGGCAGCTATGGCAAGGCCGCGGTCCTGCCCAATATCGGCGATTTCGCGCATCTCGTGACCGAAGAAGGCTACCGCGCCGAATTCTTCCAACCGGAGGATGTGGCGAGTCTCGAAACGGCCATCGCGCGCATCATTGACGACCCGGAACATCGCCGGGAACTCGGTTTAGCCAACTATGCCGCCGCGCGCGGGATTCCCATGCGCGACGTGGTGGACTGGTATCTGTTGCACTTTGAGCAGCTCATTAAACAGGGAGACAAGTAAATTGGAACTCAAGGATCACGTCGCTGGTCGTGTCGAAGTTCTCGTACTGTCCGGTCGCTTTGATGCGTTTGAAGTCCCCGACATCATCGGTTGGTTTGATGCCCACATTTCGGCGGCAGCCTGTCGCGTTGTGATCGATCTGGCCGGAGTCAGTTTCATTGACTCGGCGGCCATGGCGTGCCTGCTGCGCGGCATGAAGCGCTGTCGCGAACAGGGCGGCGATCTCTACCTGTCCAGCTTGCAGCAGCCCGTCACCATCATCTTTGAGCTGACGCGTCTGGACAAGGCCTTCAACATCTATTCGAGTGAAGCGGACGCCGTCGAAGCCTTACTGGTGGCCAAGCCGTGATTCGCTGGAAGCACTTTCGCGCCGAAATCGACACACTCGCCCGGGTGTGGAGCGATTCTGGCGCGACTGCCTTTGTCCTGCTGGAAAACGAAACACCGCTCATGTCTGTGCCGAAAACCCTGCCTGCCGAGAGCCCCGTGCTCCGCGCCGCCTCGTCCAGCCTGCCCGCGCTTCAACTGGCGGTGTGGGGACGGTTCGAACCCGGCTACGCGCCGCGGCTGCAGGCGGATGTGAATCTACTGGCAGCGTTATGTGAGCAGGATAGGGAACTGGACAGCGTCACGGCGGCATTGGTCGAACATCAGGATCAACTGCTCACCCTGTACGATTTGCAGCACACCCTGCGGCCGCACCTCAATCTGGAAGGCGCGCTGAACGCGATTGTTGACGCCGCGCGCCAGATGCTGCAGGTGGGCGCGGCGGCGATCCTCTTCGATGATGGCAAGCGACTGCATCAGTTTCACACCGCCGCCTACGAACATTCCGTCATGCTGGAAGCGATCGCTTTGCAGACGCTGAAGAGCGGCATCCACGAGCAATACGCGGCGACCTTCTGCCTGCCCATGCAAATTCGCGGCGAACTGCGGGCGGTGCTGCTCTGGCAGGGGCGACTGTTCGCCTCACCGGACATCAAGTTGATGACGGCTGTAGCCGAACAAGCGGCCGCGCATCTCGAAACCGTAGTGTTCTATCGCGAAACGCTGGAACGCGAGCGAACCGATCGCGAAATGGAACTGGCTCGGCAGGTGCAGTCGTATCTGCTGCCGCGGCAAGCGCCGACCCTCAACGGGCTGGATATTTTCGCTGGTTCGATTCCTGCGCTGGCCGTGGGCGGCGACTACTACGATTTTCTGACGAGTGTGTGCGGTCACGCGTTGTTTGTCGTCGGCGATGTTTCGGGCAAGGGCGTGCCCGCCGCCATGATCATGTCGATGCTGCGGTCAGCGCTGCGTAGCGCGGTCGCTGGGCTCAAACTCTCCTCACCGAGCGCGCTGATTGAGCACCTAAGCGCCACCCTGTACGATGATTTCACCGAAATCGGCGTGTTCGCGACGCTGTTCATCGCTTGTGTGGATGCTGAAGGTCAGGAGATCACCTTTGCGAATGGCGGGCATTCGCCGGTGTTGTATCACGCGGTCGGAAGCAGCGCCCAACTGCTGGAAGCAGACGGCCTGCCGGTGGGCGCGCTGCCGAGTAACTTCTGTGAAGATCAAACGCTGCCGTTTGTCCCGGGCTGTTCATTGGTGATTGGCACGGATGGTTTCTCCGAAACGTTTGGCCCGTCCGGCGAAATGTTCGGCTATGACCGATTGCTCAGGCTCGCGGAGAAGACCGCTTCGGCTACCGCGCAGGACAGCGCGGCGGCGTTCTTTGGCGCGGTACGCTATTTTCGCGACCAGCGTCCGCAGGATGATGACCAGACCATCATGATAATCAAACGAATGAGTGCCGAATGAACGATGTTCAACCGCTTCTCACCCTCGATATTCTGGCCGCTAATGCCTTCATGGCCGTGATCGGCGTGTGCGTGGAAGAAACGCTCCAGCGCGTCGGCATCACCGTCCAGCAAGATCGCTACAATGTGCAGCTCGCACTGCATGAAGTCGCTGTCAATATTGTGAACCATGCCTATGCGGGCGTAACTGATGGGCGCATTCGACTGGCCGTTTACTATGCAGCGGAGAGCCGCTGCGTGACACTGGAATTGTTTGACACCGGTCTGGGCTTTGACCCGAACGCCGTTGCCGAACCGGATCTGGACTCGCTGCCGGAACATGGTCTTGGCCTGATGCTCGCCTACAGCCTGATGGATCGGGTGGAATATACGAGCACGGACACGTTTAACCGGTGGCGCATGATCAAGACCTTTAAGTAATGGAGGACAGCTATGGAAATGCAGGTAGCCGAACACGTCGTTCGGGTTTCGCTCGTCACACTCAAGGGACGCTTGGACATCAACAACGCGCCCGTACTTCGCAGTCGCTTGCAGGAGCTGTTGAATCAAGGCTTCAGCAATTTTGTGCTGGATTTGTCGGAAGTCACGTTCATGGACAGCGCCATCATGGCAGCGTTTATCAGCCTGCTGAAGAATGCCCGCCTGAAGGAAGGCGATGTGGCTGTAGTCGCGCCGCGCAGCGATGATGCCCGCCGCATTTTTCACCTCACCAAATTCGACCGCGTATTCATCATGAAAACCACAGTGAACGACGCCTTGAAGGCTTTCTGATGAGCGCGCATATTCTCGTAGTGGACGACAGTGTCGTCGCGCGCCGTGTTATCGTGCAGATTCTCGAAACGGCGGGCTATGAGGTGACTGGCGTCACCAGCGGCGCGCAAGCGCTTGCCGTGCTCGACGAAGAATCGTTTAATCTCGCGATTCTCGATATCGCCATGCCGGAGATTGATGGATTTGAGGTGCTGCGCCGACTGCGGGAACATCCAGAGCGGATTACCATGCCGGTGATCATGCTCACCGCCAGCGGTCGGGACGAAGATGTCCGCACGGCGCGCGAAATGGGAGCGAATTCGTTCCTCACCAAGCCCTCCAGTTCGCACGTGATCATGCAGACAGTCGCTGATCTACTCGCGGAGAGTGATTCGTGAACGCGTTTCTGCAGTATCAACTTGAGACGCTTGGGCTCACGGCGGACGCCCCGCCATCGGCCGAGGTGTGGAGTGAATTCCTGACAGCGGTGAGCGATACCTATGATTCGGTGAACGCGCATGACCCGATTCCGGTGTATGCCGTCTTCACCTTTTCGCTCGACCGGAGAATCATAGACCTCAACGCACGGGCCGAACTGCTGATCGGCGTGCCGCGCGAGCGGGCAGTCGGGCATCCTGTCGAGACCTTTGTCAGTACGGCGGAACTTCCCGATCAGCAGGAACGTCTCCAGCAATTGATAGACGGCAAAATCATGCCGCCCTACGTACGCTACTTCACACGGCCGGATGGTTCACGGGTGCCCGCTGAAGTCTGGCTCAGCCTGATCCGGAATGAGGCTGGACAGCCCGTTTATATCCAGAGCATCATTCGCGATCTCAGTGAGCAGCCGCGTTCCGAAGCGCTCTTAATCAGCGAGCGTCATCTGCTCAACCTGCTGGTCGACGCCCTGCCGGAACAGATCTATATCATTGATCGGCATGGTCGCTACCTTGTCGCGAATCAAACGTTTGCCCAGGCGACTCGCCAAAGTGCGCCGAGCGATGTTCTCGGACGCACGCGCGCGGAGTTTTACCCGCCCGACGTCGCCCAGCGCTTCAATGATGAAGACAGCGAAATCTTCCGAACGGGCCAAGCCCTGCTCGATAAAGAAGTCGTGCAGGTCGCAGGAGATGAACGCCAGTGGTTCAGCGTCACTAAAATTCCACTGCGTCATAATGCTGGCGACGATCTCGGTATCCTCGGCATCATTCGCGATGTGACCAAATTCAAGCAGTTGGAACTGGGTTTGGCGGAGTCGCGTGACCGGGCATTGGCAAGTGTGCGCCTCAAGTCGGAATTTCTGGCGATGATGAGTCACGAGATTCGCACGCCGATGACGAGCATCCTCGGGTCGGCGGAACTCCTCAGAATGACACCACTCACGGATGATCAGAAAGAGTTGGTCGGCGTCCTGAACAACGAAACCAAGCACCTGCTCCACATCATCAACGATATCCTCGATTTCTCGAAAATCGAAGCCGGACGCATCGTGCTCGACCCGGTGGACATGAGCCTGAACGATGTGGTCAGAAGCGTGCTCGAAGTGGTGAAACCGCGCGCTAATGACAAAGGTATTACGCTCAAGTGGGAAGTTGACCGTTCGCTGCCACGAGTGCTGGGGGATAAGGTGCGTATCCGCCAGATTCTGCTCAACCTGCTGGATAATGCGGTCAAGTTCACTGCGGAGGGGGAGGTCGAACTGGTGCAGCAAGTGCTGCAGCGGGAAGGCGATACAGTGGTCGTGCGCTGTGTGGTGCGCGATACCGGGATCGGCATTCCGGCAGAACAACTGCCGCACCTGTTCCAGCCGTTCACACAGGCGGATGGCACAATCACCCGGCGCTATGGCGGCACGGGACTCGGGTTGGCGATAGTGCGCGGCCTCGTTGAGCAGATGGGCGGCAAAATCGGCGTAGAGAGCATCGTTGGCGAAGGCACGGCCTTCTGGTTTACGCTGCATCTGGGGGTTGTCGCTAAAACCCCCGTGGCCGAAGCCAAACCGATCTCCGAACCGAAACCCAAGAGCGTGCGGGTGCTGGTTGTCGAAGATGATGCGCCGAACCGCCAGTTAGCGCTCGATATGCTGAGTGCGTTGGGCTACAAAGCGGACGCCGTCACCTCGGGCGAGGAGGCGCTGCTCGTGTATACCCAGACCTTCCGTCGTCACGATCTCATTTTGATGGACTGCATGATGCCGAAGATGGATGGCTTTGAGACCGCGAGCCGTATTCGCGCTGTGGAAGCCGAGCAAGGAATCGCGCGTGTGCCGATTCTCGCGATGACCGCGCTGAACTACGCCGACTGGGATGAGCGCTTCCAGGCGGCGGGCATGGATGATTATGTGAGCAAGCCGCTCATCCTGCGCGAACTGAAAAAGCTGCTGACGCGTTGGGCTCCCAAACACTGACACAAGGACAAAATATGGAGACAACGATTTCGCTGCGCACGGCTGTACGCGGGTTGGGCGTGGCGCTGGGTGTGTATGTGATCGCCAATGTGCTCATGGCGCTGCTGATCGTGCGCCCGCAGCTTACCCCCGCCGCGTCCGAAGCGGCGACCGTTGCACCGCCGACATTTGCCGCCACCCCCGTGAGCCTATTCACCGATCCAGCGAACTGGGTAAACCTGGGCGGGAACTGGTCATTCGGTGACGGCGGTCTGATTCAGACGCAAACGGATGGCTACGACTACGTGTTCCTGAACGGCGTCCAGTACAGCCGACAGGTGGAGATCACCGCACACTTTCAGCATGTGACAGGCGTGGGCGCCGGCCTGGTGTTCAACGTCCCCAACCGCGATTCGACGGTGGGCGGTCATCTGGTGCGCTACGTCGATGCGTCCACGCTGGTGTGGGGCTATTTCGACCCGGCGCAGGGCTTTGTCGCCCAAGGTTCGCTCGGCATCCCCAACCCGGAGACCAACCCGCACACGCTGACCGTCAAGGTCGGGAACGGCGTGTATTTCGTCGAACTAGACGGTTTGCCCGTCGCCAATGCCGTGCCGCTGCTCAGCGAAGGCGGCTATCTCGGACTCACCGCCTCACTCGCTCAGGTCATCTTCGCAGACTTCACGGTGCGCTCGTCATGAAAGCAATGAACAACGTTATCGCGCTTGATCCACCCGTCGCCACGCCGGAAGCGCTGTCCGATGCGCCGGTCGCGCGCCCGAAAGTGAGTGCCGCGGAGCGCCTACTGTACATCGAACCGATCCGCGTGTATGCCATGTCGTTGGTGGTATTCATCCATGTCGCCGCGATCCTCGCGCCGCACTACAACACCATCTCACTGACGGACTGGTGGACCTCGAACTTCTACCATGCGCTCTCGAAGGGCGGCCCGCCGATCTTCACCATCGTGAGTGGGGCGCTCCTGCTCGGCATCTCGAAAGATCAGCCGCTGGGCGTGTTCTTCAAGAAGCGCTTCCTCAAAGTGCTGATCCCGTTTCTCGGGTGGGCAGCGGTGTATCTGGCGTGGCGCGTCGTCTTTCGCGGCGAACAGCTCTCGCTGGAGGATATGATCCGCTTGCTGTTGGGCGGCGTGGTCTACGATCACCTGTGGTTCATCAAGATGATCCTCGGGTTGTATCTGGCGACGCCCGTGCTGCGCGTGTATGTGCAGAGCGCGACCCGCGCCAACCTACGCTACTTCCTGATCGTGTGGTTTGTCGCGTGGACGCTGCTGCCGACGATTTCGCGCGCGCTCAATATGCAGATCAACCTCGATCTCGTCGTCATGACGAACTATGTCGGCTACTTCATCGGCGGGTACTATCTGCGCGACGTGTTTCTCAAGCCGAGGCAGATCCTGCCGACGCTGCTGATCGTCGTCGGCGCGCTGCTGTTCACCCAGTACAGCACTTACGCTTTGACCGTGGCCAGAGATGGTCAGCTCGATGACTTCTTCCTGAATAATCAGGGTTTCAACATGGTGATCGTCTCGGCGGGGATGTTCCTGTTCCTCAAAAGCCTGCCGTGGGCGGAGATCTATGCGCGCTTCCCGCGTTTCCAGAAGGTCGTGTTGTATCTGGCGTCGTGCAGTCTGGGCGTGTATTTCGTCCACATGCTGATCATGGAACTGCTCAGCAGCGGTAAGCTCGGCATCGTCATTGACAGCTATACCCTTGGTACGCTGATCGGCATTCCGCTCACTGCCGCGCTGACGTTCGTGCTCTCGGTCGCCGTCGTCACCGTGATCAAGCGCATCCCGGTGCTGAAGATGTTCGTGCCGTAAGCGTCACCCCCTGTGCAAGCTGTTCCTCTCCACCCGAAGAGATGGACACACTTGAAAGTCAGGACACATCTGTAGGGGCGAGGCTTGCCTCGCCCGACAACGACAACGGGAGGGGCAAGCCCCTACATTGTTTTGCCTCGTATTGAACTGTTACACCTCAGTGAGGTCAGAGGGCGTAATCCACAGTGATTGAGCGGATGCGCCAGTAGCCGTTATCGAGCGTGAGGATCACGGCGGCGCTGGCCGTCAACGTGAACGTTTCCCCGTCCAACGTCTGCGTGATCTGAAACTCGAGGTCGTCCAGCGCGGCGACCGTGCCATCATCCGCGAAGAAGCGCAGGCGCAGCTGATGCCCGCTGGTAGACTGGCGCAGCTTTCCGTTGGGCTCGATATTCAGCTGCTCGTAGGCGCCCCCCGCCCAATAGGTGGTCAAATCGTCGTCGTTGCCCGTGAGGTATGCGCGTTCCAGCGCGCTCCACGCATTCCAGTATGCGGCGATCAGTTCTTCGCGCTGCGCCACTGTGGGCGTGTGCCCCGTGTCACCTAAATCGTCCAGCCACAACACCTGGTCGGAGTAGGGCAGGCGGAGTTCCGCGCCATGAAAAATCGACGCGGGGTTCGCGCCTTCCTGAAACGAGGCGATGAAAGTGCTCAAGCCGCGCAGTACGACCAGTCCGAGCACGGCGAGTACCGGCGCGGCGGCGAGGAAGATGATCAGCTTGACCCGGCGCTTGGACATGTCAGCACGCCCCCAGCCGCAGACGGCTGGAAACGGTGTTCCCGGTCAGCGCTTGATACGTCCCCGCCCGCGCCGGGATTTCCAGCGTCGCCTGCCCGTTGACGACGGACGCGGATCCGTTGCCGTTCTCCCACGTGAAGGTCACGATTGTGCCGTCGATCACGGGGTCGCGGTGCGAATCGGTCACGCGCGCGGTCAGTGTGAGCACATCGCGCCCGTCGGTCTGTTCCAGACAGCGCATGGAGCTTTGCAGCAAAATGTACTGTGCCGCGCCGGGGACCTGGCGCAGTTCGAGCGTGTCCGCCGCCGCGTCGACGTTCATGGTGAGCAGAACGCGTCCCGGATCGCCGCCGCTCGGCAGCCAGGTCCAGAAGAGGCCGTTGGCATAGCGCAGCGGGAAGGTCGCGCTGTCGGCCACAGGGTAGTCGGCGGTGACAGTGGCGCTCAGCCAGTGATCGACCAGATTGCCCCGCGCGTCTTCGACCAGCGCCATCACGATGCCCTGCGCTTCGCCGTAGGCGGCCAAGTTGTTGACGGTCGTCAGCGCTTGCAGCGATTCGGCGGGGGCGGGCCGCACGATCAGTGCATGGCGCACCTGCTGATCGCCGAAGCGCACAATCACCAAACCTTCACCCGCGTTGGCGACTGCGTCCACATCCCACCGCGCGATGCCGCCCGACCCGAGCGTGAGTTCGACGTCGTCGCGGCGCAGCCCGGTAATCAGTGTGACGGCGGCTTTGGTTCCCGCTGCCGCGCCATCGACGATCACGGTGAGCGCCCACGCGTCGCCCGCGGTGATCGTCCACGGAGCGTCCAGCATGATCACAGGCGGCGTGTCCTGTGCGACAGTCAAGCGTGTCGATAAAACTCCAACCAGCAGGAGGATGAGAATCGTCGAGGCAAGGCATGTGTGCCATACCCCCCCCCCCGACTCCTCCCCGAATTCAGGGAGGGAAGACAACCACGGTCGTCTCGTCGAGGTAGTTTTCGTAGGGACGCGATTTATCGCGTCCGCCTGTATGGCTGAAGTCCGGCGATGCCTGAACGCGCTCATGGTTGCCCCCCGGTCGAGTTCATGGGCTGTACCCGCATCATCGCGTGAACCCGTACGGCAGCAGATAGAGCGACCCGGTGATGTTGTCCGGCAGCGCCCAATCGGCAAGGCGCGGCCCGTTAACTATGACCGGAACGTTCAGTGTTTGGAGATCGTCCGGCACGGCGGGCAGCTCAAAACTCAGCCGATCATCCGGCGCGATGGAGAGTTCGAGTGTGTACCCGTCGACCCACGTCAGATTCTGCGCGTGGTCCATGTGCGCGATGAGCACTCGCGGTACATCGACCATCGTCGCGCCGGTGTTGTACAACTCGTTCGGGCCGATCAGCGTGAGCTGGCGCGCCAGATTGTAGGGCGTGGGCACGCCGCGGATGTTCAATTCGACTGAGGCAACCGTTTCAATATCCATCAGTCCGCTGCCCTCCGCGCCGAAGAAGTCGACCCGATACGGCGTCGTCTCGCCGGGCAGCAGTTGATGCAATTGCACGTCCATCGTGTTGGTTTCGGCGAGGCGTTCGTTGTGTTCGCCGCGCAGAATTGCGGTGATGGTCACATCAGCCGGGTAGGGATCGCGGTTGGTCACCCAACCGATCACACTGATCATCCCGTAGAAGCGTCCCTGGCGGTTGGCGTCGATGCCCGTGGGCAAGAAACCGACCAGTTCTTCGGGGCGATAGATCACAGTCGCGGGGCTGGCGCTCACCAGCGAGCGGTCAATCACGCCGCGCGTGAGCGCCGTTTCGTCGAGTGTGCCGAGCGGCAAATTCTGAAACCAATCGGTCGTCGGCGCGGCGACAAAGGTCTCGCGTGGGCGCGGCGGCGCTGTTTCGTCAAACTGAATGCGCCAGCCTTCCGCTGTCAAATTGAGCTGGTAGGTCACGGCTTGCGGGTAAGTGCCGAGCGCCGTCACCCATTCGGCAGTCACATCGGCTTGTAGATGTGTCGCGTCGATGGGCGTGATGGTCGTGTATAGATTGTCGAGTTTGGCGAATGAGGCCACCAGCCCGCCGCGCAGCGACAGCCAGCGCAGGTATTCTTCGCGCGTGAGGTCGGTGTCGAGGTAGGCGTAGCTGTCGCTGAAGCGCTTGAAGTCGATGGCGTCATAGTAGTCGAGCAGCACACGCTCCGGCGCATAGGCGGTCCGGCGGAAGGCCAGGATGCCGACCACGCCGATGATCGCGATGAGCGCCAGCAAGCCGATCCCGTAGATTATGCGGCGGGGCAGCGGCTTGATGTTGATGCGCGGAAAAAAGCGGTGCACGATCTTGGTCCAGAACTGCCAATCGCCGCCCGGTTCGGGCGCTTGGCCTGGCGCGTCGAACAGCCAGTTGTTAATCAGGCGAATGCGGCGCACGCGATCCAGCAGGCCAGATCGCCAGCGAATGCGCGGGACAATCAGCGTCGTCACGATGAATACGATCAGCGTGATGACGATGCTGCCGACCGGGAGGATCCCCCACATCATCCGCTGCCACGTTGGGTAGACCTGCACCGGAATCGAGGAGGGCAGCGGCGGCACGTCCGAACGTTCCCATACGATCACATCATTGTCGAGGCGGCCTAAGCGATGCCAGCCGGAAAAGTACAGGAGCGGATCGTAAAAGGCGTCATTCGAAAACACGTATTTGAGGTTGTAGCGCTGCGGGTTGGTCAAAAACTGCTGCAAGCTGCCTAAGCCGGGGATTCCTGTGAACTTCGCGCCGTCCAGCCGTTCGACGGGCGTGCTCGTCATTTCCGGCAGGCGGCGCGCGCTGTGATAATTGCCTTCCACGTTGAGCGCCGTCGTCTGCGCGGAAAGCCACGCCATTTGATCGCCGAGGCCGAGCGTCAGGTAGCGCCAGTGATCGTGGTTGTCTTTGGCGAGAAACTCGACAATCGGCGTCATGTCCAGCGGCGCGGGCTGAAACTTGCGGAACTGCGTCAGGTTGGCGGTGAACAGCGCCACGGCGATCAAGGCGCCAAAATACACACTGATGAAGCCGATGCGCCACCACGCGCCGAAGTGCCCCGCGATCCACGCGCCGAGCCGTCCATGCACGAGGCTTTCCACAAACTGCCCGGCGAATGGCAAGATCAGAATCGTCGACCAGAAGGTGAAGCGATCCAGCGTGAGAATGTAATACGCGCCTTTGAGCAAAAAGGCAGGCAGTGGTGTCGTACCCCCCGTGCCCAGGAACGCGCAGCCCGCAAACGATGCGGCGAGAATCCAATTCCGCGAACCAAAGCCTTTATAGAGCGCGTAGGGGAAGGCGATCAGTTGGACGCCCCATGGGACGAGGAAGAACATCAAGCCAGCAGCCGTGTTTTGCAGGAAACTATCGCGGCTGGCGTGCGGAATGCTGATCTGTGTGATCGGATCGCTTTTGCTCCACAACCAATAGGGCAGCACCGTGATCACGAGAATCAGGATGAGTCCCACGCCGAACACGCCCGTGCGCACCAGCGTCGGGAAGACGCGGCGTACGCGGCGCACGCTCCACCGGAGCAGCGTGCGCAGACTAACGCGTTCGTCGGCGCGATCCCCTTCGTCGGCGCGGGGTGTCCGAAACATCAACAACAGAATCGTCGCGATGATCGGGCCGCTGAAGAACACCATACCGAACAGGGTGGTGACGTGATGCCCGGCCGCCGCGATCATCAACATGGCCCAGCCGCGAATTAGGTCGCGCAGGCGGGCGTCTTTGAGCCATGACCAAATGAACGGCAGCGCGTTGAGCATCACGCCCATGACGAACATGGTCGGCAGTTGGCCGAAAACGTGCACCGTCTCCGCAATGCTGCTGCTGAAAGCGGTGAGCAGCGCGGCGTAGCCCGCGGCGCGTTCGTTGATCCACAGGCGGCTGAAGCGGTACACGCCGAGCGTCGTCGTCAGCGATGAGGTCAGCATCACGATGACGAAGCCAGTCGTCAGGTTGCCGGTCAATTTGGCGATCAGGCCGATCAACTGGTGGGTGAGCGGTGGGTAGCTCACCAGCGTGAAGCCGGTGTACCAGCGCGTATCCCACAGGCTGAACCAGTCACGGCGGTAGTGGTCGCCGAAGAAGATGTGCACGTAAGCGTCGTAGGTGCCCCGATAGCTCCCCGCCAGCAGCAGCGCGCCGTGAAAGAACAGCGCGACTACCAGCGCGACGAGCAGCCAGCGCTGGCGGGTGAGGAAATTGACTATGGGGCGGGGAAGACTCATCGGTTGTCAGGGCAGTTGATCGGCGCATAACTGTAGGGGCGCGATCTATCTCCACTCGTAAAAATAATAAGCCCTTCTAAAGTTCAATAGAATAGAGCTTCTTGGTTTTCCTTAATAATGTGCTGCGTGTTGCTGCGTCGCAGGTGGGAAAAGTGGGAGCCGAAATGAAGAGATACGTTGGCTCTGGGCGTATCCGAAGGAGAGTTGGCATTCTGAATCAGATTTTTCAACACGACATACTGCAATCGAAATGGCGTTTGCCTCGCAGCTAAATTCGGTGGATGATCTGGAAAACTCGCTGAGGCGAAATAGCGTAAATAGGCGCTAAATCGCTAATCGATTCTCCTTTGGCATATCGACGACATATTGCCTCATCACGTTGGGCATTCGATGGCTTTCCGGTTTCGAGATTGAGATACAGGATGAACAGCATGAGTGGTTTCGCCGTCTGAAATGTCGGACTGAGGACAGTATCAAGAGCCAGAGCCCCGTTAGGGTCACTGGTTTACACAACCATGAAGATGCAATTAGGGTCTGTCTGCAAACTATAAACACAGGACGATAGAAGCGAGCAACACCGTCGCCAGAAAGGTCGTTGCTCGCTTGTTATAACGAGTAGCAACTGCACGAAAGTACTTTAGCCGACCGAAAAAGCGTTCCACGATGTTTTGCTCATGATACAGAAGGGCATTGTGTGGACGACCGCGCTTCTGGTTGCATTTCCTCGATATGACGGGTTGTATTCCCCGTCGGCGGAGGAATTGCTTGAACTTGCGTGAACCATATGCTTTGTCTGCGACCGACCAACGGGGACGTCCACGGAGATGCCCACGTTTCCCTGAATGGAGAACTCCTTGCTTAAGCAGCGTTTCTGCCATCGTCGCATTGTGCTGTTGACCGGGCGTGAGTGCGAAGGCGAACGGGCGTCCCTTGCCATACACGCGGGCATAGACTTTCGTGGTCAGCCCACTGCGACCGGTCCTAAGGCCTCGGCTTGAGCGCTGCTTTTTGCCCCCGCCGCATGTTGGTGCGCGCACACAATCGTGCTGTCGATGAAGTGGATTTCCCACTCAACTTCGCCTTGGTGGTCGGCTCCTTGCTGCAACGCTTTCCAAACGCGCTGCCACACGCCGCTATCGCGCCAGCGTAACCAGCGGCTATACACCGTTTTCCATTTCCCGCAGCGTTCGGGCAAGTCACGCCACGGCGTTCCGGTCTTGGCACGCCAGACCATCCCGTTGAGCAGCGTGCGATGATCCAAATTCGGTCGTCCGGTCTTCGGTTTTTCGGCTGGCAGTAGTGGCGTGATATTCTCCCACTGCTCGTCGGTTAATTCGTGTCTTTTTGTCATACCCTCATTCTAACCGAGTTTGCAGACACACCCTAGTTACTCAAGCTGCAACAGGCACAACTGAACCACTCTTTCGGAGCTAGTCCAGCTAGCGTCGGCTCAGCAGCCCAGCGATAAATTTGAAGAGATTCTCAATCAGAACCCGGCAGCCGTCCCCATCCGCGATCACTTCGCCGGGGGGTTGATACTTGGGCAGCGCCACAATACGTTCTGGCGGTGCGATCAGTTCGCGTTCGTCCGCTTGGACAGCGTGAATTCCGGTCACAACCTGTTTGACGCCATTGGTTAGCGCGCTGATCAGATACCAGTTTTCGGCGACTTTCTGTGCCCCTTCCAAGCGCAGCTCCCAACTGTCAACTTGGTGATCAAAGCCGGCAATATAACCAAATGAAGGTTGAGCACTTAGTACGGGCTTCCATTCCCCGTTGATCTGTTCGCGGTCGCCGCTGTCGCGGTAGACGTGATACCGGAACACAGGCGCGATCCGCACCAGCGCGCCGAGAACTTCCTGATCCGGTTCGGGTAGACTGACCGGCCCAATATAGATTAGGTTAGTGAGGAAACTGTCGACACGGTTGCGCAGCACCGGGTCTTGTCGCCAGCCGAGCGGGTTCTCGCGCAGTTCGGGCAGGCGCGGCTTGATCTGGTCATAGATACGCCGCAGCAACTCGGCCAGCAGCCGATTGACCAGCGGTAGATTGGGAATGACATAGAAAATGCCTTCGGTGGCGATGAGATGTCCCTTTTCCACCGCATCAAATGCCCACTGCGCGGCGGCATCGAAGTCTTCGATGAAGGCGAGATGGGCGTAATTGCGTTGGAGAATTGCCACGTAGCGTTGTTCCTGTGTCCACTCGCCGCTGGGATCGTTCAGCCGTGCCCACAGTTCGCGGACGCGCGCATACTGCTCTTGAGTTTGCCCGTCGATTTTGGCCGGCGCGTTGACGCGCTCCACGTAGATGTACACGTCACGCTGCGGCAGTTTGAAGCCGTCGTTCAGGCCGCGCACGCTGATCTCCGCTTCGCGGCGGAACTGCGACATGGTGGTGAAATCCATGTTGCGGGCGGCATAAGCACGCGTGAAATTGACCGCGGGGCCGCCTGCCGCTTGTAGTTCGGCAAAAATGCATTGATGCCAGTTCGCCGTGTAGAAAGCGACTTCATCTTGGACTGTACCCGGCACAATTTGACCGGGAACCGGCTGCCAGGTCGAATTGAGCGTGCCCATTGCCCCGGTATTGATTGGTGTGGGCACAGGTGTGCCGATGTTGCGCCACTCCGAAGTTGACCCCCAATTGGCGAGGCGGAACTGCACCTGAACGCTGACGTTCTGTGCCATATCGTTCTGCACGTTCGCGTAGAATGTGTTCGGGTTGGAGATGCGAATGAGGTGCGAATCGGCGTTGGTAGTGCCGATGCTGTCGTACGGATCGAGGATGCGGACGCCGCCCGTGCAGGCCGCCGCGCCGATCCCTGCGATGCTGTACTGCTCCCAATGGTTGGGTGTCGCCGGGTTGACCGCCGCGGGACTGGTTGAACCGAGGTTGGGCATCGTCGCTGGCCATTTACGCGTCGTCGGCATGCCTAGCGCATCAATGAAAACCCGCGCCAGATAGAACATTTTGAAGACCGGGTTGGCCGCATTGACCAGAGTCGCGCCCGCTACGTCGATCACTATCTGGAACGCCCACTGAAGCGGCACCGAGGTGACCTTCCACACGCGCACGTCCTGCAACCATGCGGGTGGTGCGCCCCCTGTCGCTGACCATGAGCCGCCCGTGTAAGTGAAAACGGTATTGGTCAATCCGGCATCGGCTGCGACCGCAGCATTGTTGTTATACGTGAGTTTGAAGGCGATGGGCGCGGCTGCAACGGCGGGTTGTAACCCTACCCATAAGACATCTTCTGTATTTTGCGGCGTGGCAGACGGATCGGACTTCACCCAGAAGGATAGATATAGCTTATTGGTCGCGTTGTCATGCACGGCGCGAAACACGAATTTTTCCTGACCGCTGTCGGCGTCAAGGCTGGTACGCAGAGCGCCGCGCCAGCGCGGATCGTCGAGACTCGTGCTGCTGCCTGCGCCGCCGACCCAATTCGGAGCGCCAGTGACGCCCGGAACCCAGCCAAACTGAGGAATGCATAAAGCCATCGTTCACACCTTTCATTAGTTGGGACGCAAAACGAACGATAGTTCCTGTTTCTGCGTGACACCTGCGCGTTGCAAGCTGATCCTGAGCGTTTGTTCGCCCGTGCCTGCCGGAGGACGCCCGATAGCGATGGGCAGTTCACGCGGGACGCGATTATTCGGCGCTGTGCGCACTTCTTCCGGTGTGATCGTGAACGTGGTCGGGACGCCGGTGCGATCAATCGGGAAACCGGTGACTGAACTGAAGTTCACCGCATAAGTCCCGGCAATCGTGAAGAAAGCGTCAATCGCTACTTCGACATCGACCGCGCTGGCAGCAGGGCGAATGATATTCGGTGCGGTGAGCGCGCCCGCTGGCGTGACACCCGCCAGCGTCAGCGTGATGGTCGGATCGGGCTGTTCAACCGGACTGCCGACCACAAACGCTTCGGGATCGGACGAGGAGAAGACTTCGCCGTTGAGCAGCATGTTCACCGACAGGGTGAAGTTCGTTCCCTCCGGAATGACCGGAAAGCTCGCCATGCGCAAGAAGAACTGCGTTGGTTGCGTCGCTCCTGCCTCCAGTGTGATCTGTTTGGAGGCGATGACTTGTCGGTTGCTATTCAGCACGTCGAACGCGGTGTTCGGAACGATGCCGCCCGGATTGACGACCGCCTGCACGGTGAAGGTCGCCGTTTGGTTGGCCAACGACTGGGCGGTATAGCGCCAGATGACGTTCGCACCGGATACGATGCTCGCGGGTTCGACGCCGAGCCACTGAAGGGCGATTTCTCCCGTCGTTGGAACAACGCGCGGCAGCACGGTCAGGCGGCGGGTGTCTTCCGTTTTGCCATTGCTCACTCGGAGCTGAACAAGGCTGCCACCTGCTGGCGGGTTGAGGCTCGTCGGCATGATAAAATCGAGGCGCGACGTGGTAAACGTACCGGGGGCAATCGTCACTTCGCTGCCATCGACGAAGGCGCGCGCCGTGCCTGCCGATGTTTTGAAGTTATGGCCGAGAATGGTGACAGCATCGCCAGTGTGGAGTGGGCTGGCGAAAAGTACATCAAGAATTTCCACGCGCAAAGCACTGGCCTCCAACGTTTCGACCCGTCCTTGCAGGTCGATCAGCAGGGCGAGCAGGGCGTTCCACTGCTCGGCAGTGATGAGATCACCCGGTCTGACCGGATTCGAGGTATTGAACACGCTGCAACTCCTTCTCTGTTTGACCGACATTCCGATGTTGGGTCGGTATTGAACCAATGCTGCCGTTCCCCGTAGAATCACCAGTTCTACATTCAGTTTTGCTGTGACCTATCAGCGCCGCGAGCGTCGCGCGACGAATGCCTGAACGAAATTGGTGTAGTTGCCCATCGCAGCAACATCCATCTCGCCAGCACTCACCGTGATGCGCGGCGCAGCCGAAGTGTTGCTGACTCTGATCCGGACTTCGAGCAGTTGGACGCGTTCCTCGCCGGGACGTTGACCGAACAATACGTAGTTCACACGCCGCAAATTCTGTGTCCCGCTGAAGGGCATTGCCGTCGCCCGTATGCTGAAAGTGACACCCGGAAATCGATTGGCGTGCATACCCCGAATGAGCGCTTCAATGCCGCGATTTTGTAGTTCCTGATTCACTTCAGTTGGCGCGTGAAACACCCCCAACGGGCTTTCTGGACCAAAGCCCGCGCCGATGAGATGGGCACGCTGCATCCCTGCGGGTGATGGCTCTAGCACCTCTTCAAACCCCTGTCGTGGTTGAGGATCGCCAATATCGGTTTCGATGACTACCGTTGGATCTGGCGGAAAACGGTCGATGATGAAACCCTGACCGTCATACGTGGGGTTTACCGTGCCGCGAACGTGCACGTTCTCACGGACGGTTGTCTGATTGTCGCGCATCAATTCTAAGGTGCTTAAGCGATGGCGCGTTCGAAGCTCAGTTAACTGCCGCGTCTTCTGCCGACGGCTGATCTGCGGATTCTGCGCGATCTGCGTACCTTGAGCGACAGCGGTGCGCAAATCATTCATTTTTTGTTCCGGCGTACGATTATCCGGTCCGGCTGCTGTGCCGCCCCCCGTTAGACGCGAGAGCAGGCTGCGAGTCGTCCGCACAATGAAATTGAGCACGCCATCGACGGCGCGATCCACGGTCGCCTGAATGCGCTGGATGACCGCGCGGATGCGGTCGCTGATGCGCCCCAAACCGAGCAGCCCGGCCAAAAAGCTGATCATCACGGGCAGGGCGCGCGCCATTGCCTGCTCAATGTAAGCAATTGCGCCGCCGAGATTGCCCGCCGCAATGTTGGCAATGGACTCCACGACCGAATTGACGAGTGCTAGAATCTGTTGGATGCGCTGGATGAACCATTGAATTGTGTTGTAGATGGCGAGAATCGCTTGAATGATCGCCCCCGCCGGGTTGAACAGTGACACCACGCGGATGATCGCCTGCTGCACAATGGTTTGGATGACGAAGTCGCGGATGCCTTGCAGCACCATGTCGCCAATGTTGCCCGCATATTCAACCAGACGCTGCCATGCTGCCGCGAAGCCGCCGCGTACAATGAGCGTGAGGAATTCGAAGGCCGTTTCGAGGAAGGCGACGGGGCGTTCACCGATCAAACGAACGAGGCGCGGGCGAATGCGCTGGTAGGTGAGTCCCAGAATTTGCAGCACCAGTGAAATCACGCCGCGCACATCCCAGCGCGTGGGCAACGTGAGACCAGCGCCTTGCAGCGCGCCGAACAGCCAACCGACCAAGCCATTGATCAAGTGCTGACCGATGTTGCTTGCGAAGCGCTGCACGCCGCCTTTGACGGCGTTGACGAGGTTCATCACAAAGCGAATCGGATCGCGGATGATCGTCTGGAACGCGCCCGCCGCCCGCTTGAGAATGGCGAGAATCTGCGCTCCCGTGGGGCCGAGCACACCCTCAAAGATGAATTCGGCCAGTTTAATGACCGCGTTCACGGCGAAGGTCACAATGCGGCGCACCGGCTCGGTGAAGATGCTGATTACGCGCTGGATGAGCGACCCCGGACGGATCAGGTCGGTGATGCCGACCGAGTCAATGAATTGGCGAAAGGCATTCGTGAACAGTTCCAGCGTGATGCCTAAGCGCGCAATTTCGCTCATCACCCAATCGTAGGCGCGCTGGAGGACGCCGGACTGCTGCAACTGATCAAATTTCTCCGCGCCGCCGGGGATCAAGCCGCATACGCCGCGAATCAGGTTGACGGCGGTGCGCGCCACTGGCCGCCCGCGCACAGGGTCGTAGCCGATGATCACGGTGAGTAGACTGTAGCCGGGAATTGAGTCGACCCGTTCGGCAAACCAGTTCCGCGCGCTTTGAATCGCTTCCGAGAGACTCGGCAAACCGAACAGACCCTGTGGCACGAGCGCCCCTGTGCGCTGCGCGATCAGCGCTGGTTGACCCGCTTGGACGGCGGTCGCCGCCACTTGCGCTTCGCGCTCATAGGTATTGTCGGTCAGTGATCCGGTGTACGTCTGCACGGTCGTCGCGCCCTGCTGCTGGACGGTGTGCGCAGCTTCGTGCGACATCACGCCGAGATCGCTGCCGCTTTGCCCCGATCCCATGAAGATATGCGATCCGATGGTGAAAGCGGGCGCGCCGATGCGATTTGCGCCAGCGTTGGCTTCTGGGCTGGAATGCACGCGCACCGCGCTGAGATCGACAGCGAGGCTGCGTTCGATGGGCCGACGTGTCTCCGTCGGGATGGCGCTGCCGCTGTCAGCTAACGGGCGAATGGCAATCGGTAAGCTCGAAACTGGCGTGGGACTAAGGCGGACCGCTGGTGGGCCATAGACCGGCGGCGCAGAGGTCGGCGCTGGGGCGGGCGCTAGAGCGGGCGCGACCGGAGTCGGTGCGGCAGCCGTGGTGCGTTGCGCGTTGGCGTTCATCAATCCCTCCGCAGCGGGTAAAGCTGACCGAGTTTGCGGTACTCGCGCTCGATGGCCGCTTCGATATGCGCCGTGCTGAGGGGGTCGGCGCTTTCCAGCGCCAGCAGGGAGGCATGGAGCACGGCATTGCGGATTTGTCCTCCGGTCAGCGGACAGCGCACAGACACGGCGCGCAAGAACTGCTCATCAACCTGATGTTCGGCGGGGAGGTGCAGCCACCAGATCGCCCAGCGTTCCTCGGCTTCGGGTGCATAGAATTCGACGACAAAATCCATCCGGCGCTGGAAAGCATCGTCAATGCGGCTGACTGCATTCGTGGTGATGATCACCAGACCATCGAACGCTTCGAGACGCTGGAGCAAAAAATTAGTTTCCAGGTTGGCGTAGCGGTCATTGGAGGACTGCACCGCAGTCCGCTGGGTGAGCAGAGCGTCGCCCTCGTCCAGCAGCAGGATCACGTTGAGGGCTTCCGCCGCCGCGAAGATGCGTTCGAGGTTCTTTTCGGTTTCGCCAATGTATTTGTTCACAACCGCTGAGAGATCCACGCGATACAGATCGAGGCCGAGGACGGCGGCGAGCTGGCAGGCGGCTAGCGTTTTGCCCGTACCGCTGGGCCCGGTGAACAGGGCGCGCACGCCGCCATTCAGGTGTTGGCTGAAGGCCGGGTTGATGTGCTGGCGGATGTTTTCGCGGTGGCGGCAGCGGCTTTCCAATGTTTTGAGCTCAGCGAGCGTTTCAGCGCGGGCGGCGAACTGCGTCCAGTCGCCGGAGACGGGGACATACGCTGCCAAGCCATCCAGCGCCTGATGGTTGAACATGCGGCTCGCCGTTTGGATGTCGGCGGGCGCGAGTGTGGCATGGCCTTTGAGCGCGGCCTGTGCGGCGGCGAGGCGTGCGAGTCGGAAAATGTTGCCAGTCGGCAGACGTAACTGCAAGCTAATCGCTTCCATGTGGCGCACCGGCGGGTGAACCTGCGCCCAACAAGCGCGGCGCAGTTCAGCCTCGGGCATGGGCAGCGTCACCGTGTAAATGTCTGCCGCGCCATCCCCGCTCACCCCGCCACTCATTCCCAGCGTCAGTCCGAGTGCGCCGTTATAGCCGGGCAGGCGAGGAATCTCCATCGTCGAACCGATCACCGTTGGCAGCGGCAGTACAGGCATGAGATTCAGTACGGTCGCCAGTAAGCCGATTTGCGGCCAGTGTTCGACTGGAACGGCGGCTTCGAGGACACCCTGTCCTAGTTGGCGGGCAAGCATGCTCAGAAAGGTGCGGCGTCCATTGTGCTGCGGGCCGCGTACGAGTATGGCACGTCCCGGGTGTTCGGCTAACCACGCGGGCAAGGTGGTGAGCAATTGCTGGGTGACCGGTGCCCCGATCCACTCGTCGGCTGGTTTCAGCGTTTCCATTGGGTGAATGACTGCCCAGCCGAGGTTGGGCAGGTGTCCGCGCAGCGCATCCCAGATGAGCGGATCAGGCTGGAGCACCCATTCCGGACGCGGCGCCGCGGGATTAGTCACTTGCAGCAGACGCAGATCGAGTAGGCGGCTGAGCAGGACGCGTACGTCGCCGACTGGGCTGAACCAGGTCACCAGCAGCCCAAAGGTAGGCACCGGTTGTTGATATAGGGCGTTGAACACGGCTCCGAAACGACGATCTTCTTCGAGCAGCCCGGCGATCAATAGCAGCGTGATTGCCGCATCGTCGAGCTGTGCCTGGTCACGCAGGGCGCGCAGCGGCAGATGGCCTCCGGCGCGCGCTTCCCACGCGTGCAGCGCAGCGAACCAACGGGCAGGCGCTTCGCCAAACGAGATGCCATCCAGACCGTTGGCCGCCAATTCGTTGAAGTACTCGGTGAGGAAGGGGAACTGTTCAAAGGCTGCGTCGATATCGCCAACAACTTCAATGGCCTGCATGATGGTGAACAGCGTCGCGGCGTAAAAATACAGGTTGAAGTGCTGGGCCGGACTCGGCGGAAGATGATCGAAGCTGAGCGGATGGCTGCCGTTGGAACTCGCGCTCGGATGGCGCACGCGGTCGAGATTCATCAGGCGACCTTTCACTCAAACTGGAAGCGAATGCTGCGTCCGGCGGCGGGCAGCCAGCCGATGTCCCGATCCAGACCGGCGAGACGTACAGCCAGCGGCAGATCGGCTAAGGCGAAGACGACATCGACCTGCGTCGCCGTGATGAACACGCGGGCGGGGAGTTCGAGATACGCCGACGGCGGCAGATCAACCGCCCGATCCAGCCGCGCCCGTAAATAGGGGATGAACAGGTCGAACCATGTTTCCCATGTCAGCGGGTCAGCGGCGAAGGGCGAAGGCTCATCGTCACGCTTCGCCATCATGTAAGGGAGACCAAAGGGTTTCAGCAGTTCAGCGGCTTGGTGATGGGCATCGCCACTGAGCGGCACATCGGCGAGGACGAAGCCAACCGGGTGCTGCACTTGCAGTCGCTTTCCGGTAATCAACACCCGGCAGTCACCACCCTCAGGGAATGAGTCGAGCCACGGCGGCGGGATGTGCCAGTCGCGCGGCGGAGTCGCATAGGTTTCCGCTATTTCGTCGTCGGTGCGTCCCGTCAGATCGGTCAGCGCAGCAGACAGTTGGTCGCCGTGCCACGCCACGCCGAGCAACCGCTTGGTGGTATGAGACAGCCAGTCCCACGGAGAAAGCGCCAAACCGACGAAGTCCGGTTCGGTAAAATCGCCATATAGCCGGAGCGCCAGCGCCACATTCAGCAAAAAGAACACGCCGCCGTACTGCGTGGTCAGCGCGGCGTAAGCGGGCGCGGAGGTGAGCGGGCGGCTGGTAGCTAAAGACTGTTCCGCGGGGAGTATCAGCGCCTCTGTGTCAGCGTCTGCGCTGTTGGCGGCACTGATTGGCATTGGGGCAGAATCGATGCGTAGGGACGGTGGTGCTGCTGCCTTTGTGGCGGTCGGTTTGTCGGCGAGACTGGACGATTCGGTCGATGCCTCGTCGAACCACGCACCGAGCAGGGCATGCGCTTCGGCAGGGCGGCGCGCCAGCAGCAGACCGATCACCAGTAGGCGATAGACGGTGGGCGCCAGGGCGCGCTGATTGGCTTCCGGCACAATGGCGGCCACCCGGCGTGCGGTGACAGTCAGCAAATTGGGCGAGGGAAGCGGTTGGTCACTGACTGCAGCCAATTCGTAAACCCGCTCGACCTGCCGTGTGATGGTGGCCAGGGCCGCCGGACTCAGGCGGTTGAGAACTGCGAGATGCACGTCCCGTTCTGCCAGAGCGTGCAGCGTCATCGGGACGGCAGAGTGTTGAGCGCTCCACGCGGACTCGACAACCGCGTGCGGTGCAGAGCGCAGGAGCGAACGCCACCACCAGTGCGTGCTGAGTTCGTCGCGCACCCAATCCGTACTCAGGCAGGCCAGATACTCGCTGGCATCGGCAAACCAGACAGCGGGGGCGTTCGCTGGCACTGCTTCGATGCTGGGACGCGCGGCGGCGTGTAAATACCGCTCAACCTGTGCGGTGAATGCCTGCTCCCAAGCCAGCGGCGGCCGCAGCCAATCACGACGTAAATCAATGGCACCGGGCAGTGGGTCCGGCATATGCCGGATCACCACTAGGGCGGATGGACTGAACACGCGCACCTGTACCGCCGCTAGCAGTCGTTCCAGGCGCAGCCGCGTGACGAGGGCATCGTCGAGTCCATTCCTGACGCGCAGACGTTCAATCGTGGTCACGGTTGCCCCTGATCATAGCGGCTGAAGTTGAACGTGTTGGCGTTGTAGCGCGGTTCGCCGTAATACGGCATATGCGCACTCGCGAACACGATGTAGGGCAGCGGCGTGCGGTTAGGCATGGGCGCTTGATGGACGTTGTAGATCCAGATAACTTCGCGTGTGCTCAGATCGATGGGCGGGTAAGCCAGTGAATCGGTCAGAATGCGGCGCACCATCGGCGCTTCGACATAATCACCGTCGAAGCTGGCTGTCAACCGTGTGACCTGATCACGGAAGAACGGGCGCACATCGAACCCACGAAATGTTCCGATTCCTGCCAGCGGCAGCAGCCCTGCCGGGGGTAGATAGCGGAACAGGTCGCCCACCCGAAGGCCGGCGAGGTCGGCCGTCGATAAGGTGGTACGCAGTTCTTCGATCTGCGTCTGAAACTGTAGGAAGCGCGCTTCGGCCTCACTGGTGAAGCGGTCGCCGACGAGCGGCGTCCAACTGCTGGCCAGCGAGCGCGGGGTGACGCGCCGCCGCACCGCCCACTGGTCGACAAACCGGATCGACCCGCTGGCGAAGTGCAGCAATGCGAGCGGTACTTCGCAGTTGGTGAGCCGCTGTGCCGCGCGCATCTGGTCGATCAACCCGTAATCGGGGTCAGACGCACCGAACGGATCGTTGAACAACGTGAGGTCATCGAAAGTGCCAAAACACTCATAAGCGAGCGCATTGCGTAGTTGATCCAGATTTGTGGTTAACCCCGGAATGGCGGGCACGGGGCGTAGATCAAAATAGACGGCGTCCGAGATGAACGCTGTACTGCAATCGGGATTGCTGCCAAGACCGCTGACGCGGGCGCGTCCGCTGCGCGCTTGCGCCGGGCCGATGACCAGCACATAGCTGCCTACCGCGTTAACTTCGACGCTGCCTACCGTAATCGGGTCACATGCGCCAAAAGCTGCACGCGCTTCAAACGTCGGCGGGCGTTGGCGTTCGGTCACCTGTAAGGCAAGGTCATTTTTCAGACGCAGCGGCAGGCCGGTGCGATTCAGCGCCAGCCCCGCTGTGATGCGCAGTGTGTTGACCTGGCGGTCGAGGCTGATCTCCAACCCGTATGCCACCCCGGTGCCGAGCGCTTGTCCCAGCATGCGCCGCTGCTCACGGGTATAGGCCTGCTCGTTCTGTAGGTCTTCGCCGGAGAGCAGTCGCCCATTGAAGAAATTCGTTGACCGCGCATCCGGGTCGACGATCATGTCGAGTAAGTTGGTGGTTGACATAATCTAGATTGCCCCCGGAATGATGCCGATTTGCGTGACTTCGATCATGAAGCGCATCTTCTCTTTGAGGATGTCCGCTGGCATCGGTTCGCGCGTGATGACGTTGTGGACGAACAGGGTGAAACCCTCATCGCGGAACTCACCGAAGGCCACCACCGGGAAGTTATCGGCTGCGCCGAGTACGGTGCCTAACGCCTTGACGGTGTAGCTCCAGCGATCATTGTCGGGTCGCTTGTAGGTTGCAAAGCTGGCCAGCAGCTCGCCCTCACCGGTTACGGCGAGGCGTAGATCGCCGAAAGTGGGGACTGGTTGCCTCTCAAAGATGTCACCGAGGGGGAGGGCGTAACCCGAAGCCACAATGGGGGCGTACAGGACATTCGTCCAAACTTCGCCATTGAAGCGCAGAATTGAGTAGGGTTTCAGCGCGCGGCGGTCGATTTTGAGTGGCACACCCTGAATCTTGTCGAGGGTGTTGTCGCTCGGCGCATTGACGACATCGCCATCCAGTCGGTCGATGCCCCCACCACCCAGTTCTAGCGTTTTGGCAGACCATTGGAACTGCGGCCCGCCGGGGACTGGAGCAGGGATTGGCTCAAGCTGCAACACCTGACCACTGCTCACGGTGGTCGGGTCATAGGCGAGCGGCAGGGTTTTCAGCGCATCGACTTTGGTGTTTGTGATCGGTCCGCTCACATCGCCCGCCAAATCGGGCAGCGCGGGCGTGCCGTGCGTGTGGTCGGCGCGGGCATAATCGGTCGAGACGCCCACCGCCGACGCTTGACCGAAAGCCGTTTCTTCAACAATGCTCGCCGCCGGGATGCCAGCGGTCGGCGTTTCGGGCGTCCACTGCATCCCGCCGTCCGCGCTTGGCCGGGCGACCAGTACTTGACCATCGGTGGGCGGCGCGGCGCTGGTGTAGTCGAGCGGCATGCGCCTGAGCATCTGCACTTCGTTCGCATCCAGTGGCCCGGTCACATCGCCGTCCAACGGTACCTGTAAACGCGACTGCGCATACAGCAATTGCTCCTGAATGGCGCGCAGATGCAGCACGTAGGGGCGTGCGGATGCGTCCGGCTTGACCCCCGGCGGCGGTGTGGTCATGATGGAGAAGCCACCGCGATCGTCTACGCCGGGTGTGCCGCCGCCCGTATTATCCTGCAAATGCAGATCAAGCCGCGCTAACAGCACACATTCCTCGACCGGGGGTTTGCCCGCCGCGTCCTGACCCGCGCCCAAACGCGCTGGACGCAAGGCGGTCACCCACTCGCGGAAGGCCACCCGGAGGTATTCCGGCAGCTCCGCTAGCGGCAGTCGGACATTCGTGATATCTGGTACTGTGCCGGTGGGCGGCTGCGTGCCCGCTTGGTCGGCATTGGCGTCTTCGGGAAGGTGGGCGCGGATGAGCGCGGCGAAGTCGGCTAGGCTGGTCATCGGATCAGCGCCGCCGTCTTGCACGGGCAGGCTGTTCAACCACTGAATGAAGACGCGCAGTTCCCGCTCTTCACGCTGATCGGGCGGATCGAAGTCGATGAGCAGTTCGTAATCGTCGGTGATGCGCGAAGGTACGAGCGCCGCGTCCTCAGATCGGCACGGTTGATCGGGAAGAGGCACACTGTCGGTCAGACATTCGCGGTAGCACAGCTTGACGTACACCGGGACAATCTGACTCGCGCCTGCCGCGGTGTAGCGTTCTTTGATGAGGCGGGTTTTTTGCGCGGCGAGCCACCGATTGAGGTACGCGCACTGATCGTCTTTGACGCGGATGAACTGCCCCTGCGGGTTGACAGCGCTGCCCGCGCTCACCATGACCTGCGGACCGTTGGCTGTATCCGCAAAATCGAGCGTGATATCCAGTCCTTCAATGGTGCCGTAGCCGATCAGGTCGCGGACGATGGCTTTGTCGCGCCCGCTGAGGTAGGCATATTCCTGCTCGAACTCATCCACGCCCAGCACCATGCCGAGCGCATAGTTCACCCGTCGCGAGGCATCCCGTGTCTCCATGTTCGGTATGACGGTTTGAAAATCGGTCATTCTCGCTATCCTCTCAACATGACATTGGTCTACAACGCAGCGGGCGGGTTGTGACGCCCGATCACCCAGCGGTGTTTGAGCGTTTGTGGATGCCCGGCTTCCAGATAGTTTTCCAGCAAATAGCCCTGTCCGAGGAGCATGGGCGTGATGATGCGGCGGGCTCCGGCGTCAAGTTGTGTATCCTGACCCAGACGCGCTTCGCCGACGCGGAACAGCGCCCAGAAGAACCTGATATCAAAGCGTGTGTGCGCGGGCGCTTCCAGCTCAATCACTCGGCGGGCGCGGTCAAGGCGCATTTGCAGATCGGGCGCGTCCACCCCCTGATTCAGCGGCGCGGGGATCAAGACGGTGAACTGATGCGCGTCCCGCAGCATGGGGAGGTACGTCCGTTGAAACAGCGTCCAATCGACGAGGGCGGGGCCGTCAGCGGGGATGGCTTGCGGGAAGTTGATGTTCTCGAAGCGGGCGGCCTGCTGCTGCGTCAGCGTTTGGTAGGCGGTGTTCAGTGCTTCGATGCGCAGATACCGCTGCTGCAAAAAGCTCTGCCACTGTGCCAGCAGATCGGCGGTGATGTCGGCAGGTTGCAGCGGCCGGAAACCCAACGCAGTATACGAGAAGCGCAGCCAGAAAGCCTGCTCCGGGTCGGCGGTGGGCATCCTCGTCGGATAATCCGTGAGGCCGTTGAAACCATACGTTTTTCCAGCGTTGATGTAACTCTGAATCAGGGGGCTGCGGCCGCTGTCTGCGGACCACGACGCGACGCCGTCGAGTTTCCGCACAGCGTCGGTCGGATCGCCGACCTGTACGGCCAGTGTCGCGCGGGCGCGGAAGCGTTCGATGATGCGGATACCCCGCGCGCGGATGCCCGCGTCCGGCAGTGTGAACACACCATCGTCGATCACGTCGTCGAGGGCGAGGCGCAGCGCCATCAACAAGCCGCGCCGCGTCCCCCTGTATTGGAAGAAGGTCATGATGTGGCCAATGAATAATCGGCGGCGGTAGACATCCCAATTCGCATCCAGCGCGATGCCAAACCAGCTCGCTAGCCAATCAAGGAAATCAGGCGGTGTGCTGCGCGGATCGAACAGCATATGCGCGGCGGCAACCCGGTCTTCGAGCGTCGTCAAAAAGCCTTCGGTATTCGCCAGAAACCGATCCACAAACGAGGCCGAGATCGGATCGTCGCGCCAGACGGCAGGGAGATACTGGTCGAGATACGAGAAGCGCGGGTAGCTGACACGGAGCGCGCGGATGCGCGGCGTGCGGCGGCCGTCGCCGCTGAAGGTCAGTTGCAGCTGGAGATACCGTCCACGCGCCTGCTGGAACAGCAGTTCCCACGTCCCGGCATGCGCTTCGTCCGTTGGCGAGACATAGACTTGTTCCGTGCCGTCGCCACGCTGATAGGGTTGGGGTTCAGGCTGCCAGATGAGCTGATCAAGCAGGTCAAGATCATCGCTGGCGCGGCTGGCCACGGTCACCGTGGTTCCGGGCGGAATATTCCCATCCAACCGCAGACGATGCCAGACGCAGCCCGGTTCGCGACCATCGAACACGCGGCGCGAAGTTCCGCCGGGCGTCTCCAACTGGCCGAAGGGGACGAAACGCGGGCGGTTCTGCTTGATGAGCGGAGCCCAGCGGTTATTGTAGTCGTAGTAAACATGCTGGTCACCACTGATCAGGGCTTTGCCCGCGAACAGGCGCATGGGCAGGTAGTCGGATTTCGGCAGCAGCCAGTCGGGTGCAGCGGGGCGATATTCGAAGCGATACGCCTGATTGCCCGTGCCCGCGACGAGATAGACACTGCCTTTCAGGACGGCGACATCATGACCTTTCAGAATCGGCATGCGTGCCGGATCAGCCGTCGCGGGAAGTTCGTCATCCGGGTCGAGCGTATCGAGCAGCCCGGCGAGATCAAACGGCGTGCCGAGCGGCGCGCCATCCCGGTAGCGGTAGAGACGAGAATAGTCCTCGGCGGGCAGCTGATCCAGAATGAGCACTGTTTGATCATCGAGACGTTCGAGCGCAATCGGATCGGTTGCTGCGAGTGATACTGCGTCGGCGAGCGAGCGGCGGTGGGCGGGCTGCTCCGTGCGCACCGCGTTATCTCTTGCTCGGCGAAAAATCGGTGCTGCGACTGGAAGCAAGTCCTCCGTGCGCGGCACGAGTTGAGCGCGGCGGTCGAACTGCCAGTAGCGGCGATTGACGCGATCCAATACCCAGAAGCCGCCCCCCTCGCGCTGCGCCGCCATGTCGAAGGGTACGAACGCCACATCGGCTATGCTCCAAGCGTGGAAGGTGGGCGCGCCACCCCCGTACAGATCAAAGACGAGCAGCCCCGCCAGCGGTTCCGTCACGCCGACGATGAGGAAGTTCTCGTTGGTGATGGTCAGCCCGGACAGTGTGAGAATCGTCAGCTCCGGCGGTGCGACCGGTGCGAATTCGCCGTATTCGGGCGGGTGACAATCTTCGGCTACTTGATCCCAGTAGACCGATGTGTTGTTTGAACCTGCCGAATAGACCAGCAGCCCGTGCTGCGCTTCATCAATCCAGTACACGCTGCCGAACAGGTCACGCGCTGCCCCGCGCCGCTGGGCAACGGTCGGCGGTGGGTCGAGCGGCGCGGTGATGAAGACCGCGGCCCGCGAACGCAGCTGCACATCACAGTGATCGAATTCCAGCAGCGGTCGTCCGTTGGCACCCGGCACGAGCCTGCAAGCTTTCCAGTCGGCTTCACCTTGCAGCAGCTTATGCTGCGTCCCGTTGACATCGATCATCGGCAGACCTCCGGCACGACGGGCACGCTCACTTTGCGCCCGCTCACAGCGGTAGCCGAAGTGCCGTTGCGTACTTCATCGATGCTTACCGGGAGTCCCGTTGCCACCTGCAAAGCCGCGAGGCGCGGAAGCTGTAAGCGTTCCAGTGGCACGATGGGGTTTTCGCCGTCGTTACCCTGGGCGAGCAGTACGCCGCGCACTAGCAGCACGCCGGGGACGCGGCTGACCACCGCTTGGATCTCTAGCGCATTGATGGCTTTGCGCAGCGGCCATCCGCGCTGCGCCTGAGCAAGTTCGGGTGTCGACAGGAGCGCGGTCTGGGCTTCCAGGATTTCTTTGCGCTCGGGGGGCAGCGGGGAGAGAAAAGCCTGCACTGCCGCGCGAATCGCTTCACGGACGGCGGGAGTATCAAAACCCGGCACGATTTCGACGCCGACCGAAACATAAAGGTCGAGATATTCCGGGCCGCGCACGAATAGTTCCGTGGTGACGAGGCGACGCGGTTCAAGATAGTCGCAAATGGCTTTGAGGAACAGGCGATCCGGTCGCGGTGCATCGGGCTGCTTCGCATCATAGGACGGGATCACCATCAGCGTGACCGCGCCCGGCGCGGTTCCGGTTTGCGTGAAGGCGAGCTGCGGATTGAAGGCGGGCAGCACATCCACGCGGCCAATGGCAATGCCGGGGGTGCGCAAGGTGATCGTCTCATAGTCGAGCAGGTTGACCAGCCGATCCCGGTGCTGTAAGTAGCGGGTGATTTGTTTCTCGCCGTCGGCGGTTGTTTCGGCATCAGCACCGCCCCACGTGGCGACCGGGTTGGTGATTTTGAAACCTGCTGGGATCGCCGGACTGGTGGTGATCGCTCCAGCGTTGAGATTGCCCGCGCGTCCCCGACTGATGCTGTAACTCACATATATGTTGGCATCGAAGGGCGGGCGCGCCCCGCGTGCGCCGTCGCCAAAGCGAATTGTTCCGCTTTCGGCGTCCAGCGCGAAGACCTGGCTCGCCGTCAGCGTATCATCGGTGATGTTGATTTCGGGCGCGGCGGCGCTGAGATCGTCGATCTGCGCCCAACTGGCGAGCTGTCCTTGTTCTGTGCCGACCAACACCTGCGCGCTGCCTTGAATCACGCCCGGGTTGGCCAATGAGAAGCGCTGATCCGGCTCGGCGGTGCTTTTTCCGACCAGTTCGTTGTAGAAGTCTTCGCGCTGGATGATGGTGGCGGCGTTGATTCCCAACCACTGAATCTGGGCGGGTGTAGAGAAAGTGATGCGCAGCCAGGTGACGACGCGGCCTTCCAGTTCGCTATCTTCCAGCGAAGGCGGGAAATCGTTGACGCCGCGATCCAGCGGTTCGAGGTTCTGCCACAAGCCGAGCTGACTGGCTTCCGGCAGTGTGATGGCGACCAAGCCCGGCTCGACCAGCACGTTCTTTTGCGCGGTCACGGGCAGCGGTGCGCCATAGTCAGGGATCAGTTCGCCGTTCACGCGCTGCAGATTTGTCCCCACGCGCGGGATATAAAACTGCATGAGCAGGTCTTGCTGCGCTTCGGTTCCAGTTGGCCTGAGGCGGCGTTCGGCGTTTTCCGACAGCGGAAACACACCCAGACTGATCGTTTTGCCGCCGATTTTCTGGCGAACGACGGCGGGATCTTCTTTGGGACGCGCCAGCAGCGCCAGCCAGAGCGTGCTGTCGGATGTCTTGCTGATATCGACGCCCGTGTCGGTCATGAGCAGCGTTTCGTACAGCGCGATCTCCTCGCGCTTCAGCGTTTGCCCCGTCTCCGCGTAGGTGCTGTATAGCTCAACGTAGTAGTCACGCATTTGGTCGGCGGCTGTGCCGGTCAGCTCGCGCTTGTAATACACCCGGGCTTCGATGGGCAGCACGTCGAGGTCATTGGTCGTGCGGAAGGGAACGCTGCCCGCCCGTACTTCGATGCCTCGGTTGAGCGTGATCGTCTCCAGCGGGCCGCGTTCGTTGCGCAGCGTGACCAATCCCTGCGCGGGCACGACGGGCTGCAAGCCCACGCCCAGCAGGGTGAGGAATTTGAGGCGGTTGCGTTCGGGAATCAGGTTGCTGCGGTACTGCACATTTTCCAGCATGAAGGCGAACAACTGCAGCAGGGTCACACCCGGATCGCTGGCATTGAAATTCGTCCATTCCGGCGTATGCACCGGGATGCGCGCTAAGGCTTCGTCCAGCAGTTCCTGATAGCGCCGATCATCGAGATTCGGGATTTGCAGCGGCATGACTCGCTCCTATTTGGCGCTCAAGGTGACATTCAGGCTGAGCCGCTCCCGCGACTGGTTGGCGACGAGGCGATAGGTGATGGTCACGATGGCTGTTTCGCCGTCGTCGGGCGCGGCTTCGACCGTCACGTCTTCGACGGCGATGCGCGGTTCCCACTGCGCCAGCGCTTTCGTCACCCGATCGTGAATCAATTGGCGGGTGCTGGCGGTGTTCGGCTCAAAGAGAAACCGACCCAAACCGCCGCCAAATTCCGGCAGATACAGGCGTTCGCGCAGTTCGGTCATCAGAATGATGCGGATGGCTTCGCGGATGTTCTGCTCGCCTTCCGACCACGCGACGCGGCCATCACTGCCCACGCGCATCGGAAAGCTGATACCTCGTCCAAAAATCTTGCCTGCATCCATCACTCACCTACCGCTTGATCGGAAAACAGATTCGGAAGAAGGGAAGCCACCAGAAAACGAGATTGAGCAGAATGACGATGATCATCAGCAGCATGATCGCCACAATCGTGATGATCGGGATCGAAAACGAGCAGATCACGCCGAGATCCAGCGTCAATTCGTTGCCGAGTTCGCCGTCGAGCGCCTTCTTCGCATCCGCGACCCGCGAAATCTGACGGCGCAGCTCCATCGACATTTCGATGCCGACACTACGCGTGTATTTGCGCAGCCCGGCGATACTCGTATCTGCGGGCATAGTGATGCGAATGGGGCGGGCGGGAGCATCCGGGTCGAAAAATGGCGCGATGCGAAACTCTGGACTGGCTTCGCTCACGATGTCAGGCTGCAAGCACCCGCACAGCGGGCGCTGGTATACGCAGCGAATGACATAGGTGCTGAGCGCGTCGATTTTGGGCGCGGCCCGCGTCACCTGCTGCTCAATGCTCAACGCAGCCGGTGGGGGCGGTTGAATAGTGGGTAGAGCCGTCTTCCATAGGCTTTCCAGTTGGTTGATGGGGAGCGACTGTTTCGCGAAGTTATAGGTCAAGGTTATGGGTTGCCCGTCGTAGAGTTTGGTTCGCTCTGCCCAAGCTGCTTTCAGCATGGTCAGGACGGTCACACCTTGCACTTGATTAGTTTTCAACCACGTGTAAATGGCGCTGGGTGTGGTTGGTTCGGAACTGCTGTTTACTTCAGTCCACACACTCGCATGATGCAGCGCAAGTAGCTCGGCGAGGTCGAGCAACCAAAAAAAGGTGGCATCGTACTGGGCTTGGAGCGCCGAACTGGCTGCCGCTGCGACAGTCGCCCCTAGCAGCGCCTCCGCTGGCAGGCAGAGGCGAGTCTCAAATTCAGTCATGCGCGGGTCAATGGTCACTTTGTCGATGATTTCGCCGTTGGCAAACAGCGGATCATTCGCGCTGATGGCGGTCGCGGTGGCCGTTTCCCGGGTGCTGGTCGGGATCAACCCAGCGAGTACGCGGCGCTGTCGCCCGTCCTTCTCGCGGTAGTTCGTTGGAAACAGCGGGTAGGTGACTTCGCCCTGCGCCAGTTGACGACAGCGATCCGTTGGACGGTCTACCCACGCTTTGACGCCGTTCACATCGACCCAGGCTTGTTCGTGATCACCATCGGCCAGTTTGACCATACGGCGGAGTACGAAGACCGCACGCTCCTGTGCGCCGGGGTTGATCACCCGGTCGGGTAGCCCCAACTGCTGGCAGACCAGCGCGGCCGTGATCAGGTAGAAGTGGCCGTGGACGGGTTGGTACAGCTTTAAGGCGGTGGGTACCGGAACGGATGGTTCACCCGGCAGCAGACGGCGATAGCTGCGCGCATTGGCCTGATGAGTTTGCAAGCGCTGGGTGCGGTCTTGTGGATTAGCAAATAAGGCCGCGAATTCGTCCATGAACTGATCGGTTTCAAAGCGCGCGATGAACGGCTGACGCGGATTCGCGCCCGACCAAAGCGGCGACGGTGTCAGCCACTGCACATTCGATTCAATCGGCTTGACCGGGGTGGGGGCGAACGTTTGCATTACCATATGTTGCCTGCTCCCGGCGTGTAGGCGGCGCTGACCACGCTGTTGGTGATGACTGTATCCGCCTGGACGACGCCGCTAAAACGCGACATACCCGCATTGACCGTGACTTGCCCGGCGTTGACTTCGATTGTCGAAGCCGTGATGGTCACTTTGGCGCTGGCGTTCACGGTGATGCCGCTGCTTTCCAGTTTGATCGAGTTGCCATTACTGTCGACGACTTCGACCTGACCGGGGCCATCTTTCAGAGTGATTTTCTGACCACCGGGGGTCTCGACGATGCACTGTTCTTGACCGTCCGCGTCATCAAGCGTGATCTTCACGCCGTTGCGCGAGCGGATGACCTTCAGGTTGTTGCGCCCCGCGGAATCCATGCTTTCGGGCGGGGCGTCACTGCCATTCCACAGGCCGCCGACGACCAGCGGATGATCAGGATCGCCTGCTTCGAACGCGACCAACACTTCGTCATTCACATCGGGGATGAACCAACTGCCCCGGTTATTGCCCGCAAACAAGGTCGCCATGCGCGCCCAGACGGCGTAATCGCCGCTGACCCACGGCAACTTGATCTTCACGCGCCCTTCGCCGTTGGGGTCGTTCAAATCGGTGACGAGCGCTACGTACACACCATACAGCGGCCCACCGAAACCGATCGGCACGCGTTCATTCAAGCGGCGTTCAAACAGATCTGCGCTCATGCTTTGATCCCCGGTCGTTCGACGAAAAACTCGGTGCGGAAACCGAGCACCATGTCATAGATGTGCCGCACTTCGACCAGCGCGTAATCCCCATCAAACAGCTTGCCGAGCTTGTCCAGTGTGATGGTATGTCCGACGTGGATACTTGGGTTGCCTTGTGCTAACCCGCGCCCGGTGACAAAGCGGCGCGCGCTCAGGCGGAAATATGATTCGGCTTGCGTTTTGGCTTCGGCGCTGATGGTGGGGGCGGTATGCGCCAGTTCTTCGAGCGCCGCGAGCGAGCCGAGGAGCGATATGCCGCTCGTTAAGCCGCTGGTCTCCGCGCTTAAGCTACCGCTGTCCGCCTGCTCGCTGATGGCCTGCTTGGCGCGGACATCCCAGCCCGTGACGGTCACACGTTTGCGCTGCGCTGATAAATCAGCCAGTGCGGTGAATTCAAGGAGCTGCGCCCCATACTTGAGATCGGCGACTGGCCGTCCCCAATCGGCGCGCGCTTTGCAGATCAATTTTTTGTCCTCGACCCAGCACTCCACGCCGACAGCGGTGCAGCGGTCGAGGACGAAGGCCAGATCGCTTTGATTGAGCTGCACGAGGGCTTTGTGCGTCTGTCCGGTCGCCGACATATCGACTGTCAGGCTGTGATCGCGCGCCACCTGCCGAATTGCATCGGCATCGTTCATGTCCGTGAAGGTACGCGTGCGGCGGTTCATCCGCAGCGGTTGGAGCGCGTCATCGGCGAGGATAGTGATCGTTGGGGCTTCGCCGTTGGGGAAGTGCCCCTCCAACCCCATGATCGTGCCTTTGAACAGGCGCTGGTCTTCGTACAGGATTTCCAGCGGTTTGCCGAAATCCAACTGGTCGCGGCCAAAGTACAGATAATCAGTGGCGCCGCCCGCGCTGCCGAGGTTATTCAGGTTGAGTTCGCAGCGTGTCACGCCGCCGATGTGCTCGGTGATGTCGAGATCGAGCAGGCCGCTTTCCAGCGCTGCGTTGGCGCGGTTATCGACCTTGATCGTTGGGCGGGCAGCAACCAATTCGCCAGTCATGATTTAGTACACCTTGACGCGCAAGGCGCGCCGCTGCTGCTGGCGGAACTGGCGTTCGATCTGCCGGTTTTGTTCGGCAGGCGTTGGAGTCGGGCGGTCGCTCGGCGTGGGTGCCGTGGCCGCGGCGGCGGCCGGTGGCGGGGCATTGACCACTTCAAACTCGTTAATGGTGACAGGCATTAAGTGCTCCTCGGGTTAGGACAGGCGCACGGTTGCGCTGAAGTCGATCAATTGGCCGGGCTGGAGTAGGCGCGGGTTTTCGATGTTGTTGGCCTGGGCAATCTGCCGCCAGTCGGCACTCCCCGCCAGACTTTGCAGATTGGCGCCTGCAGGCGCTTCGGTGAGCGGCGTACTGCCGACGGGTGCGCCTTGTCCCAGCGCGCCGGAACCGCCGCCGGGGCGACCGGTCGTCGGGTTAAACGTGAACTCAGTGATGCGCTGCTGTGAGAGCGCGACGCTCACGGAGGCGCGCTGCGGCACGCCTTCCGGCGAGAAGAATTCCAGCGTTTCATCCAGCGAATCCATAAATCCATCGAACTGGAACGAGCCCCACAGGAAGCGCACGCCCGGCGGCAGATACTTATCCTCGTTGTTGACACGAACCTTCTTCGGCGTGATGAAATAGGCGACGCCCTGTGTCAGCTTGCGCACGTCCGTTTCCGGAGATTGTCCCTGCGGGAATTCTGCGTTCACGTCGAAGACCAACTGCAAAGTGAGCTTGGTCGTGCCCGCGCCGACGAATTGGCGCGATGAGGCCTGCTGCTGATCACCCGCGCCCTGCTGCTGGTTGGCGATCTGATTGGCAAAAGCCACCTTTAGCGATTCCGGGTTGAACTGGACGACGACTTTTTTGCCCGTCGCCTGCTCCAACCGTTCATCCAATTCGTGTAATTCCGCTTTGACTAAGCCCGATGCGTCGACCATTGGTTCACCTTAAGCTGGTTTGAGCTGCAAATGCTCATAAGCCATTTGAAATTCCTCAACGGCGATCAGACCATCTTTCGCGTTGAGCGGCGGTGCTTTTAGCTTGATAGGAATGCAGCGGCTCAACACGTAGCGCACGCGCTCAGTTTTGCCGTCCGCTGCGAAAATGATGATTTCGGCGCTGGCGCGGGTGGCGGGCTTTTCCAGCGTCAACTGGAACCAGGACCACAGATCAAAACCACTCGTCAGGCCGCGCTTGAGCGTTACCATTCCATAGGTCACCGGACCGGAGAGGCGAATCTGGCGATCATTGCTGCCACCTTCGCGGATCGTCTTGATCTCGGCGGTCATCTCTAAACCATCGCATTCGGAAAAGGCAGCGTTGCAGACTTTCGTTGGGCCGCCTTCAACGCGAATTTCGATGGCGAAGTTGAACGAGGTGAACGGATATAGGGGTTCGGCCATGTCAGAGCCCTTCCTGCGCTGTGAGGCGTGCGCTGCTCTGCACGAGGCGGACGAGCAGGAAGACCAGCGGCAGTGACGGGGCGACGCGCAGTTCGATGATCACCTGACCGCGATCCTGTTCCAGTGGGCCGTTGCGCACCACCACCTGATACGACTCGGCGGGCGTGCGTCCGGCAAAGGCACCGCGCCGAAACAGCAGGTTGAGCAGACCATTATATTCGCGTTCCAGCAGCCGCCGGAAGGAATCATCATTCGGCTCGAATACGTCGCGCGTGCCTCGGTCGAGGGCGGCGCGGCGCAGCAGACTCAGCAGGCGGCGCACATTGATCGGGCGCAGCAGAGGATCGGCGCTCAGCGTATCGGCGCTCAACGTCATGAAGCCGCGGGGCTCATGGCGCAGTAGATTCACCTGCGCGTCAAGGAAACGCTGGGGTACATCAGTGGTGAGACCCGGTGTCAGACCGATCACGCCGTTCAACGGTTCGGCTGCCGGGGCGATCCACGTACCCCGTTCGGTGCGTTTCGCCATCACGCCGAGGATCGCGCCGTCGGGCGGTTGGGCGACGAGTTCGCCGCCTTCGCGACCAATCGGCCACGGGTGATACAGCGCGCCAAAAGTCAGGCTGGCGCTTTCCGATTGGCTGATTGGGAAGTTTTCCGGGGCGGGCGGCAGCAGCGTTGATCCGCTGGGCAGCAAACGGGCGGCATGGGTGAGCGCTTCTTGCTCACGGTAGTGCCCCGGCAGCGACAGCACTGCGAAGAGATCGCCCCGCGCCGCGCACAAACGCAGCAGCTTTTGCTGAATGCTGGTGAGGCGCGCTGCTGTCACATCATTGTTGAGGGCGTTGGTCGTAGGGTAGACGCGCCAGCGGCTGGGTGGCGCAATGAGCACCTGCAGCAGCGGTGAATACTGGCTGCACAGTGCTCCCTGCTGTGCCTGTACCCGGTAGAAGTACACGCCGGGCGAACGGCCGTAAAGGCTGAAGCGCAGGGGCTGGTTGGCACTGGTGACACGGAAAATCGTCACCGCGCCAAGCGCATCCGGTCGCCGCGCTTCTTCGACTGTGTAGGTGATCGGTGCGGTTGGTAAAGTCGTGGTATCCAACTGCCAGACCAGCTCAAACGAGCCGCTGGCGTCGGGCGTCGGGGAGGTCACCCACGTTGGCTGCCGAATCTCGATGCCCTGACAGACATCAAACAATGCGGCGGGGATGTGTACATGGACGATGGTCGAGTAGGGGCTGCTCACCACGCCTTGCCGTGCCTGAACGCGATAGTAATAATCGCCTGCCGGGCGCCCGTAGCGCGTGAACTTCACGCGCAGCTCTGGGGTGTTGATCGTATGAATTACGGCCGCGTCAGACAGATCCGCGCGGTGCGCTTCTTCCAGCGTGTAGGTGATTGGCTTGGCGTCGAGACCAGCGGTATCGACTTGCCAGCTCAGTTCGAACGCGCCGCCGAACACAGGTGTCGGCGTTTCGTCGATCCATTCGGGACGCGCGATTTCCTCACAACTGCAGACTTCGAAACCGCCGTCCGGCTGCGCGGTACTGATCGAGTGATTCTCCCAAGAAAAGGTCGAGTCGGCTTTATACCACCCGCGATGTACCGCGTCAGGCGCGGCGATCAGCGTCACTTCATCCACCTCAAGCAGCGCGTGCATCCCGGTGAGACGGCGCGGGTTCGCCGCCAGATAGCGGATGAAATCCGCGCGTTCCAGCAGATCGAACACGGTGGCGTCCGAGAGTCCCCGGTCGATGAACCACTGACTGGAAAAGAGCGCCAGACCATCGCGTTCTAGCGCTGTCTGGTCATTTTGGGGGATGCGTGGCAGCCAGACCTCACGCGCCAGCGGCACGGAGATTGGGTAGTAGATGGTGCGCTCGCGTCCGATCAGGGGGAAAGCCGCGGCTTCGTCCCATAGGGCGCGCATACTTTCGGCTTCGGGACGTTTTGATCGTTCATAGTACGTCTGGTCATCGGGCAGTGCGCCGAGAAAGCGGGGATGATCCGGCGCGAGTCCCAGCGAGCTGAGCACAACCGGATCTTCATCGCTTTGCCGCGTCACGACGGCGACGCGTAGCAGTTCGACACGTGGCTGCATCGCCAGCGGCGCTAGGCCGGTGGGCGGCGCGGGGAGTTGCGTCATGCCGACGCCGTAGAGGTGGATGCGGCTTTTGCGCGAGCCGAAACGTGCCCGCAAATCGACGACTTCAGTGAGGCGGAACCAGTAGGGAACGTATGTGCCATCGGCCAAATGTCCGTTGATGCGGATCAGCGTTCCGACCTGCGGAAGCTGGCTCGCCGGATAGTCGAGCAATTTGAAGCAGCCGGGGTTCACGGTCTGTACGGTCAGCGGCGTTTGCGCTTGACCGGGCACGATGCCGTAGCCGATCCCGCTAGCGCGGATAGCAAAGGACGGTCGAGTCGGCGAGAACCAACGGGCATGTGTCAGTCGCGCTCGGACGAGACGCCCGCTCAAGTTGGCGGAGGAGTCGAGCGGCGTAAGCTGACTGATGACGGCAAGTAACTGGCGGTTGTCGCCCCACGTCAGACGCAGCATGTCGCCGGAGTGGAGCTGGTTGGGCTGGTCGAGACGCAGTGTGATCTGGTTGCGGGCGGCGTTGAGGGATTCAAAGCGCACAGCCTGCGCCAGTAGTTCACAGCCGACCAGAACATCATCGGACCAACTGCCCGCAGAACGTGCGCTGACGGTCGCTGGCATGAGCGCCAACTGACCGGGAATGTCCATCAGCATGCCCGCGAGCGGAAAGACCCCGGCCTGCGCCGTTTTCGGATCGGCGACGCG
>JAYRZU010000031.1:0-30978 GCA_041916315.1 Anaerolineae bacterium | reverse complement strand
GCAATTGGCCGTCGCGAACCGTTTGCATCGGTCGCTCAAGGAACTCCAGCATTCAGTCGATGATGTCCTGCACCAGCAGAACACGCTCCACCACCCCAACCGCCTACTTTTGTTAGATAAATTTCGGTTAGTGGCTTAGCTGATGAAGCACTTGTTCAGTACATTCAGCTTAGGGAGCAACGGTGCGATTCTCATTCGGAATACGAGACCAAGGAAAATCAGCGTTTACGATCCCAACTCGATACGATCCGCACCACACCTTCAACAGAATGGCAGCGCTACATTAGCCATTACTGTCTGACGACTCTGCAATACGAATTGCGCTCTGCCACCTTCGATGAGTTCGTCGGTTTTGGATTTGAGCATTTCCCCCATTCGACCAAAAGAGAATCGAACGATCCCAACTGGATGTGGGAAGCGAAGGTCGATTTTAATGCCCGTACGCTGCTTCGGTATTACACGGATTTGTTCAATGAACCCGCATTCCTGCTGGAGCGCTACACCACCGATGAGATCGAGCGTGGACTGGGGATGCAGGGGATTCGCGGTTGGGCAAACTGGACATTGGGCTGCATTCTGATGCATGCGGACAACACCGTAGATGAAGCGGAAGCGTGTATCCGCTCCCTACACCAGCTCTTCGCCAAGTTGTTTGCGCGATCCTCGCAGCTCGATGAGGTTGCTTACATGTGGTGGGATATTGGCTATGGTTCGTGTGGCTCCCCCCAACCACCAAAACGCGAAGTCGCCGAGAAAGATCATGGGCGGCTTCGTCAAGCATCGTTCGAAACGATGGTTCAAGTGCTGCAAATAAAATCTGCAACCTGCCAGAGAGCAGCAATTCACGGTTTAGGGCATTCATCCCATCCAGACAAGGAAAAAGTATTGCAACAGTACCTCGAAGACCATCCCAATCTATCTGATGGGGATCGTGGATACGTTCTGAGCGCAATCGCAGGCAAGATTCTCTGACCGTTGAGCCAGCGACAAGTGCGAATGGCGTGTTGTAGCAGGGCGCACGGTTGTGCGCCCCGCTGATTCTTCGGCCTAGCCGTTAGTCACCGATGCGTGCCGCTGTAAACGGCAGCGTGATCGCGCACCCCTGTGAGGTATACGTCATCGTGCCTTCCATCGAATCAGCATCGATCACCCGGACTTCATACAGACCGACCCCACCCGGATCTTCAAAATCCAGCTGATAGACGCCCGGTTCCGGGCTGGTGCTAACGGCGTCGGGCGGAGGCGGCGCGTTGCTGCTAAAGGCAGCCGTCCCCAAAATCAACATATCAAACTCATCACCCGGCAAACGGAATGGGGGCGGATCGGCGAACGTCCGCACAACGAATTCGAGCGTTCCATCCGGGCACCCTGAGGAGCTGGCTTCGGCTCTCACCCACTGCCATTGGTATTCGCCCGCCGCGGGAATCAGGCCACCCCCTGACGGCGGCTCGGGCGTGGCGTCGATGGGCGGTGCAATCGTGATGGTGCGCGGCAGCAGACTGATGGGCAGCAGCGCCATCCGCTCGAAATCATACGGCTCGGGCGGGCTGGGTGGACCGGACGCACGGCGCTCAGCGTCGAGCGGGATGCGCGTCCGACTGCCCGCGGGCACCACCACCGTCACGCCCTGCGCGGTAACGGTCGCCTGCCCTTCGACCACGCTGACGATCATCTCAGCCTCGGCCTCGCCTTGTAAAAATGCAGTGGAACCGAGGCGGATATCTACATCGTCCGCCGTGAACGAAATCTCATCATAACCGTCGGGCGTCTGCACCAGGATGCCGCTGTCCGGCACTTCCGTGCACTCAGTGCCGCGCAGCCCCGTTTCGAAGAAAAACGCCTGCATGGGGTTGGCATCCGCTTCGGCGGCGTTTTCCACATCCACCTCGCCAAAGAGCACCAGCGTCAGGTTTTCGCCGGGCAGCGCATCGGGTACGTCGGCTTGGACCCGCATCAGCGCGATGCCCCATTCCTCGCCGTCTTCAATGCGCGAACTCAGGGTCAGCGTGCGCACCGCCTCCAGAGCAGCGACATCGCCCGGTGTGGCAAACACCAGATCGGTCACATCGGCCTGGGGTTCGGCGACAAGCTGCACGTTGCCGTAACACACCTCGTTGCGCCCTACCGATTCACAGTTCGAGCCCGTGACCAGCAGCGCTTGATCGATAACATTCGTACAGGTGTCCGCCTGAGCGAGCGCGGGGATCGTGGTGCACGTGATCAGTATCAGCAGGCCAAAGGCCAGCCCCAGAGCATTTCGCATGATCTTGTACTCCTGTCTGCGTCCAAGCTCATTATAGTCAGTTCACGATTTTATGAACAACGATTTGTATACAAACTAGGCGTGCGCCGTGCGGCTGGCCAAGGTCTATGAAAACGCGGCTTCCCCACACAAACCACCCCAAAAACGCCGTGACGTTCATCCGCAATCCCGTGTCGTAATTTGCGCCTCTCCCTGCTCCAACGTTACAATGCGGGCAACAAATGAATTTGCCCTGAGGAGAGTTGTTTGTGACCGCATTGGGCGCATTTACGTTCGTTTTGCACAGCCATCTTCCTTATGCGCGGCTCGCAGGCCGCTGGCCTCACGGGGAAGAGTGGATTCACGAAGCGGCGAACGAAACCTATATTCCCCTGCTCAACATGCTGTATGACCTGAAAGAGGAGGGCGTCCCCTATTCGATCACTATTGGACTGACCCCTGTCCTCGCCGAACAGCTCGCCGATCCTGACGTCCTCGAACACTTTGACCAGTACCTCGCTCAGCGCATCGAGGCGGCCAAACGCGACGTCGAATATTTTCTCACGCCCGGCTCGGAAAACGGGCATCTGCGCTATCTCGCGGAGTGGTATCGCGATGTCCACGAACACACGCGGAAATCGTTCAATGAGCGCTTCAACCGTGACCTGATCGGCGCGTTCCGGCGCTTGCAGGAGGCGGGCTGCATCGAAATCATCACCAGTGCGGCGACGCACGGTTATCTGCCCCTGCTCAGCCGCGACAGCAGCGTGCGCGCACAGGTCAAAACGGGCGTTCGCAGCTACGAGCGGATGTTCGGGCAGCGTCCGCGCGCCGTGTGGCTGCCGGAATGTGCCTACCGCCCGGCCTACATCACCGAGACGGGACGCCAGCGCGCGGGGCTGGAGACGATTCTCGCGGAAAACGATCTGCGCACGTTCTTCAGCGAAACGCATACCATCACGGGCGGCACCCCGGTCGGCGTGGCGGCGGGCGATGTGATCGGCCCCTACGGCGCGATCAAGCGGCGCTATGTGATTCCGCTCACCGACCACTTCAGCACCAGCAAGAAATCCGCGACCACGTTCCAGCCGTATTACGTCAGCGACACGACCAACTACCCACACGCCGCCAGTCACAGCGGCGTCGCGGTGATCGGGCGCAACCAGAAGGTTGGCGAGCAGGTGTGGAGCGCGCAGTACGGCTACCCCGGCGACTTCGACTATCGCGAATTCCATAAGAAAGCCGGGACGAGCGGCCTGCAGTACTGGCGCATCACCGGGGCAAAAGTTGAACTTGGCGACAAAGATTTCTATCATCCTGATTGGGCTGAATATAAAGTCGAACAACACGCGGAACATTTCGCGCATCTGGTAGGCGATCAACTACGCCAGTATCACAACCAGACGGGCAAGTTCGGCCTCGTCGCCGCCAACTACGACACGGAGCTGTTCGGTCACTGGTGGTACGAGGGCGTAAACTGGCTGGGTAAGGTGATCCGCCATTTGAATCACCACCCGGAAGTCGAACTGACGAGCGCGAGCCAGTTCATCGAGCAGCACCCGCCGGAAAACGTGCTCGACCTACCGGAGAGCAGTTGGGGCGCGGGCGGCACGCATTTTGTGTGGGACAACACCGAAACACACTGGATGTGGTCGCCGATTCACGAGGTCGAGGAGCGCATGGAAGTGCTCGCAACCAACATCAACGCGCCGGACGACAAAGCGCTGCGCGTGTTGAATCAGGCGGCGCGTGAGGCGCTCCTCGTGCAAAGTTCCGACTGGTCGTTCCTCGTGACGACGGGACAGGCGCGCGAATACGCGATCCGACGCTTCAGCCAGCACATCGAACGCTTCGAAAAGCTGGCGGCGAGCCTCGAAGCGGGCAATCCGAACGTCGACGCCGCGCAGGAATACTGGGAATTGGATAAAATTTTCGCAGATATTGATTACCGCTGGTTCCGCTAGGAGTTTCTATGAACGTCTTGTTCGTCACTGCTGAAGCAGACCCCTACGCTAAGGTCGGCGGTCTGGCGGATGTGGCCGGATCACTCCCGGTCGCGCTGCGCGCCAACGGCGTGGATGCGCGCGTCATCATGCCGCTGTATGCGTTCATCGATCAAGCACGCTGGGGCATCAGCTACCTCCTCTCCTTCGATGTGCACCGCCGCACGGGCACGATCCACGTTGATCTGTACACGGCGACGCACAAGGGCGTTCCCATCTACTTTGTGCGCGCGCTCCCCTATTTCGGGCAGGAAGCGACCGTCTACTCCAACTGGGATTACGACGTACCCCGCTTCATGTTCTTCTGTCAGGCGGCACTCGACGCGGCGGCGGCGCTGCGCGATCAGCAGGGTTGGTTCCCGGATATTTTCCACGTCCACGACTGGCACACCGGTCTCGTGCCGTTCCTGCTCAGCCAGAAGCGCAGCGAATGGGGTTGGGGCCACGTCGGCTCGATGGTCACCATCCACAACATGCAGTATCAGGGCGAACACATCGGCGGGTGGGCGTGGGAACAGGGTATCCCCGGTCGCGACCACCCCGAACTGCAGACGCGGGGCCTGAGCGACAACATGCTCGCCATCGCGCTGGCGTATTCCGACATGATCACCTCGGTCAGCCCGCGCTACGCCGTCGAGATCCAGTATCCGAACGCGGGCTTCGGCTTGCAGGATCTGATCCGCACGCGCTTGACCGATCTGCGCGGCATCCTCAACGGGTTGGACATGAACCAGTGGAATCCGGCGACGGATCCGCTGCTTGAATCGAATTACAGCGCCGATGATTTCGTGGAAAACCGCCCGCCGAACAAACGGCAGTTACAGGCGGAAGCCAATCTCGAAGTCAACGACGACATCCCGGTGATCGGCATGGTCACGCGGTTGGTGCAGCAAAAAGGTCTCGACCTCGCCCTGCCCGCGCTGCGTACTGTGCTCGCTAAACACGAGGTGCAGTTCGTCGGCATCGGGTCGGGCGAACCGGAATACAACGAGATGTTCTTCCGCCTCGGCGCAGACTTCCACTGGAAGGCGAAATGCTTCCTCGGCTATAACGCGACGGTCGCGCAGCGCATCTACTCCGGCTGCGACATTTTCCTCATGCCGAGCCATTTCGAACCGTGCGGCATCGGTCAGATGATCGCCATGCGTTACGGCGCGCTGCCGCTCGTCCGCGAAACCGGTGGCCTCGCCGATACGGTCATGAACTACGACGATGGCGAAGCCGATTTCGGCACGGGCTTCGTATTCAACTGGGAAGAGCCGCAGGCGGTGGTCGGCACGCTGGATTGGGCGCTGTGGACGTATCGAAATCGCAAGAACGCGTGGCGGCGCATGCAGGATCGCGCCATGCGCGTCGATTTCAGTTGGGACAAGAGCGCCCGCGAATACAACCGCCTCTATGGCTGGATTCAGGATCGGCATAAGTAACCTCACCCCCCAACCCCCTCTCCTAAAGGCGAGGGGGAGCGGCGGCAGTCAAGTCCCCTCGCCCCCGGGAGAGGGGAGTTAGGGGTGAGGTTGGATCTTTCACTAGGTATTACCGCCGCGCTGCGGCAAAATATGGCTTAAATAGGGGTTATTTGGAGGGCATCCATCCATGAAGGTCAAGGCAGTCATCCTCGCAGGCGGTGAAGGTACGCGGTTGGCGACGCTCACACAGAAGCGTGCCAAACCCGCGGTTCCGTTCGCAGGCAAGTATCGCATCATCGACTTCACGTTGAGCAACTGCGTCAATTCCGGCATTTTCGACGTGTTGATCCTCACCCAGTACCGTCCGCACAGCCTAAACGATCACATTGAGCGCGGGCGTCCGTGGGATCTCGACCGCTCGTTCACGGGCGGCGTGCAGATTTTGCAGCCGTACAAAGGGCGCTACGACACCGATTGGTACGTCGGCACGGCGGACGCCGTCACGCAGAACCTCAACTTTGTGCGCCGCGGTCGTCCCGATTACGTGCTGCTGCTCTCCGGCGATCACATCTACGAGATGGACTACGACGTGCTGATCCAGTATCACCGCGACAAGAAAGCGGATGCGACGATCTGCACGATCACCGTGCCGCTGGATGAAGCGAGCCGCTACGGCATCGTCGACATCAACGACGATTACAGCGTGCGCTCGTTCATCGAAAAGCCCGCGAATCCCCCCGGCAATCTGGCGAACATGGGCGTGTACGTGTTCACCTATTCGGTGCTGGAACGCCTGCTCAAAGAAGATCACGGCATGGACACCAACCATGACTTCGGCAAAGACATTCTGCCGCGCATGGTGGCCGAAAACATGTCGGTGTACGCGTATCCGTACGGCGGCTACTGGATCGATGTGGGGACGATTGAAGCCTACTGGGAAGCACACATGGATCTGCTCGCCAGCCCGCCGTCGATCAATCTGAACGACCGCACGTGGATCATCCATACCAAGTCGGAAGAACGGCCCCCGGTGCAAATTGCGACGGGCGCGATCATCAAAGACAGCCTGATCACCGACGGTTCAGTGATCGCGGAAGGCGCGGTGGTCGAACGCTCGGTGCTCTCCCCCGGCGTGTTCATCGGGCCGAATGCGGTGGTGCGCGAATCGGTGATTTTGACCGATACGTACATCGAAGCGGGGGCGGTGGTCGAACGCTGCATCATCGACAAGATCGCGGTCGTCGGGCATAACGCACGTGTCGGCGCGATTCCGCCGATGGGCGAACTAGGGATTTCGTGCATCGGCAAAAACGCGCATGTTCCGGCGGGCTACACGGTCGGGCACAGCACGATTTTGGGGACGGATTTGCGCCTCGAAGATTTTGCGGCGTACCCCGACAAAATCGTCCCGAATGGCACGCGCCTCGGGTACAAGAAGAAGTAGATTCGCACGCATGGCGATGAGAGGGGCGCACATGATGTGCGCCCTTTTGATTCGACAAAGAGAACGTTTTGTCGCATCAATCCTACTCGTTCAAACGGTGTACACTCTATCTATGAGTGCCGCTCTTAGCTTGTCGTCGTGCAATTAGGATTGAACCAAATGCCCCTAAAGAGACGAGTTGGCCAAGTTGTGAGAATTGACCTGCACAATGGTTATTTCACTTATGGATACGAAATCAATCATGGTAGTGTAGCGGTCTTGGATATCATGACTTTGGGCAGTCTGTCCACTGGCGAAATTATGGGACACTCCAGACTCTTTACCGTGCCCGTTCAAGATATAGGCTTTGCAAACTGGAAAAAAACAGGTTATGTCGACCTCGACACAAGCCAACGAAAACAACCTGATCTATTCATTCAAGACCCTGGCGATTTGTCATTACGAATCATGGGTGATGATGGCGCAGCACGTTCAGCAACCTTTGAGGAAGTGCAGGGATTAGAACGTGTAGCTGTATGGGATAATTATCACGTAGAACAGAGAGTTCGGGATCACTTTGCCAAGAGAACAAATATCACCGTAGAGATGCTACGCCCCAAGCCCCCTAATGCACCCCATTATAGTGCAACGATTCCATACTCCGCTGCGCCGGGAACGATTAAGCAGATAGCATTAGGCGACGGAACATTTGTCTATGCCCGTGAACTCCATAATACATTTTTTGCTGTGTATGATTCGCGTACACAAGAAACAAGATCGCCAAAAGACGTTATTAATCTACCCGTGCTGTTTACTATCTCTGTTTCTTTGTCCGCGCGCACTGGTTGGAAAAACATCAACTTCATACCCTTGCGAGTAGATGAGCATCCACTCCCTATTCGCTATCTCCGATTCGGATCAAAGCCAACCGACATTTGGATCTTTCCTGAGCCGTACGATCCCGATTTCAAAAATCACTATATGGCGACTGTTGAAGAGGCTAAAAGGCTTGAACCCGCAATTATGTGGGACAACTATCAGGTAGAAAATCGCATCAGGGCACACTATCAAGGTAAACCTTGGGACTTGGAAATTGTTTGAGCGGCGCGCAGACGGGACGCTGCAACTTCGTAGGGACACAATGAATTGCGTCCGCTGTGCCAAAAACATTTAAGTTGCAGTCAAATCCGTTGCACTACTTGCTCAAAAGTTAGCCCTTGCAGTTTATAGTCTTCGACCGTTTGTTTAACAACGTCGGTGACGAAGATCATGGACAGTAAAAATTCCTCAATCTTGAAGATCGGAGATTTACCGTTACAGTCCGGTTTCAAGGCGATTTTGCCTACACCTTTTAGATTGCCACTCGGAAAACAAGTAACTTCCGAGCGTTCGTAGTCGAAACATGGATAAGTCTTTACAACATTAACCACATAGTACGGTTCAATCGAATGGGTAAGTGGAAGAAATTCAACCTCTTCTTTTACAAGTGGGTAAACAGCATCTTTACCGCGTTGATTGCAGGCAATTACACCTCCAGAACTGAAACGCAGGAAATCAGCACCGGAATCGAGTCCTTCCTCTTCGTCTAGCACTACTTCATAAGGCACCCAATTATTCGAAACCGACTTTCCAACAAATCTTGGCGCATTTCTGGAGTCGGTAGCGTGCAAGTAACCAAGACCTCTATAACGGGTTGCAGTCCCGATTCGCCAGATTGGCATACACTTCTTCTTCCTGTGAGGTTAAATTTATACGTCCCTCAATGTCTCGCAGCAATGTGCGGCAACAAAAAAGGACGAGGTTATCCCCGCCCTTACGCTGCACCTGCATTGGACGACTTTCGCGCCGTCCATACGTTCTCTGCGCTCTAACGATCAGATTGACTTAGCTCGACTGTTGAGTCTTGGCTTTGGACTTGCTGCCGGTGGTCTTAGGCTTGGTGGTTGGTGTTTTCGGCGTTCTCGGCTTGGTGGCGCGCTTCGGCTTCGCTTCCGTCGTCGCTTCCGCTGCGGGAGCAGCCGCTTCGCCTTCGGTGATCACAACCGAATTGTCGCCGCTAAAGGGATTCGGCACATAGCGATCAGCTTCCCAATCATTGTGCCATTCCGTCCCATTGACCAGATAGCGGAACTGGTACTCCCGCCCCTTTTCGAGTTCGATCACGGTGGTAAAGCTGCCGTCTTTTTGCCGCTTCATCGGCGTCGCTTTTTCGTCCCAGTTGTTGAAGTCACCGACCAGGAAAACCGTTTCACCCTGTACTGCTGCGGGCAGTGAAAACGTCACTTTGCAGACGTTTTTAGTCTTCAGATACTGCTTCTTGAGCATACCCAACGAATCCCTTTACTTTGTGAACGCAGGTACTTGCACCCCGCATTGTAACACAACTCAGATTTTGTCAACTTCCTATTTGCAAAAATAAACGAGATTGGAACGAATTACATCCAACTTTTGGCGGTTATTCATTTCCGCTTTTTGGCAAAATGCGTTATCGTAAACGCAGCGAACGGTTGCGCACGCAACAAATTCGCCCGTTTGCGCATTGAAGAATTTGGAGATGAACTTCAACATGGTCAAACCCATTGCAACAGTGAGCGTTGTTCCCAACCTACCAAAAACGTTGGAACGCCTCCGTGAACTGGCCTATAACCTGCGCTGGTCGTGGGATCACGAAACGATCGCCTTGTTCCGCCGCATGGATCGGGATCTGTGGGAATCCACGGGTCATAATCCGGTGTATATGCTCGGCTTGATGGATCAGAATCGCCTGGAAAGTCTGTGTGATGACCCGGCGTTTATGACACATTTCCGCCAAGTATTGAGCAATTTTGATGATTATATGATCGGGCATGATACGTGGTTTTTGCGCCACTATGCGAAGTCAGATAAGCCGTATCTGGCGTATTTTTCGACCGAATTTGGCCTCACCGAATGCCTGCAAAATTATTCGGGCGGCCTCGGCGTACTGAGTGGCGATCACCTGAAAAGCGCCAGCGATCTCGGCCTGCCGATGGTCGGTGTTGGCCTGCTCTATCAAGAGGGCTATTTTCACCAGTATCTGAACGCGGATGGTTACCAGCAGGAAACCTATCCGATCAACGATTATTCGAATTTGCCCGTGACTTTGGAACGCGGCGCAGACGGCAATCCGCTGCGCATCAGCGTGCCGATGCCGGGTCGGCAGTTATTCGCTCAAATCTGGCGCGTGCAGGTCGGGCGTGTACCGCTCTTCCTGCTCGATTCGAACATTCCGGAAAATCCCGCCGAAGAAGATCGCAATTTGACGGATCGCTTGTATGGTGGAGATCGGCGCACGCGCATTCGGCAGGAAATTCTCATGGGCATCGGCGGCATTCGCGCGCTCGAAGCGTTGAATTTGCGCCCGACTGTCTGCCACATGAACGAGCCGCATTCGGCATTTTTGGCGCTGGAACGCATTCGCATTTTCATGCGCGAAAACAACGTCAGTTTCTGGCAGGCGAAAGACATCACCGCCGCCGCGAATCTCTTCACCACGCACACGCCCGTCCCCGCCGGATTGGAACGCTTCGGCTTCGACTTGATCGACGAGCACTTCACCGATTACTACCGCGACCTCGGCCTGAATCGCAACCAGTTCATCGATCTTGGGCGCGAAAACATGGGCGATTACGAGCTGTTCTCGATGGCGGTTCTGGCGCTCAACACGTCGTCGGGCGCGAACGGTGTCGCTAAACTGCACGGGGTCGTGTCGCGCAAACTGTGGCAGTGGATGTACCCGGAAATCCCTGAACACGAAATTCCGATCGGCGCAATCACCAACGGCATTCACGTGCAAACGTGGATGAGTCGCGACATGGAACAGCTCTTCGACCGCTACCTCGATCCGGCGTGGCGCGATGCCCCGTCCGATCCGAATGTGTGGCGCACTGTCGATTCGATTCCCGATACCGAACTGTGGCGCACGCACGAACGCCGCCGCGAACGCTTGGTCGCGTTCACCCGCCGCCGTCTGCGTGCGCAGTTACAGAATCGCGGCGCGGCGCAGCACGAGATCGAAACGGCGGAAGAAGTGCTCGATCCCGACGCGCTAACCATCGGCTTTGCGCGCCGTTTCGCCACCTACAAACGCGCGACGCTTCTGTTCCGCGATCCGGAACGCTTGAAGGCGCTGCTCGACAATCCCGAACGCCCCGTGCAGTTCATTTTCGCGGGCAAGGCGCATCCGCATGACACGGGCGGCAAAGACCTCATCCGCCAAATTGCGCGTACAGCGCGTCAGGAAGAGTTCCGTCACAAAATCGTCTTCCTCGAAGACTATGACATGCACATCGCGCGTTATCTCGTGCAGGGCGTCGACGTGTGGCTGAATAACCCGCGCCGTCCAAAGGAAGCCAGCGGCACGAGCGGCATGAAGGTCATCTACAATGGCGGCCTCAACTGCTCGATCCTCGACGGTTGGTGGGATGAAGGCTACGCGCCGAGCGTCGGTTGGGCAATTGGCGCGGGCGAAGAATACCCGGAATACGAGTGGGATCATCAGGACTTTGTCGAGAGCCAGGCACTCTACGAAATCTTCGAAAAGGACATCATCCCGACATTCTACGAGCGCGGGCGCGACAATGTGCCGCGCGGTTGGATCAACAAGGTCAAGACCGGCCTGCAAGTCCTCGCGCCGTACTTCAACACACACCGCATGGTGCAGGAATACACCGATCAGATGTATATGCCCTGTTACGACCGCGCGCGCAGCCTGACGGGCAAAAACATCGAAGACGGGCTGGAATTCGCGACGTGGAAGGGTCGGCTCTACGACGCGTGGCGCGGCGTGTATGTGCGTGATGTGCGCGTGTCGGAAAAGACGCTGCGCGTGGGCACGGAACTCGGCGTGACGGCGGTCGTGCATCTGGGTCAGCTCACGCCCGCCGATGTACAGGTTGAGCTGTACTACGGTAAGCTCGGTACACGCGGCGACATTAGCGATGATGGGCAGGCCGTGCCGATGAATCTGAACACCGCGGAAGCTGTTGACGGCGCGTACACCTTCAGCACGAAGGTGACGTATGAGAACAGCGGTCAGCGTGGGCTGTCGGTGCGCGTGCTGCCCAAGCATGGGTCGCTGCCGAGCCCGTTCCAACTGCGCATCGTGCGCTGGGCGCAGTAACAGCGATCAATCTGAAGAACACCATCTAGGTAGCAAAAGCCAAGAGCGCAGCGAGTTTTGACTCGCTGCGCTCTTGGTGATTCAAGGTCACGTCACTGATCGGGCACATTGGGCGCCAACCAGCGACTGCTCAATCACCTGCACAGTCGCTGCACGCTTCCTCGGTGGGTTCCTCTGGCGGGGAGAGCAGCGGCGGGAGCAACGTCTCGAGGATTGGCGGGAGCAGCGGCGGATTGGTCGCCGTTGGCAGCGGCGTCTCGGTCGGTGGGATAGGCGTCGGGGATGGCGTGTCCGTCGGTGGGACAAGTGTCGGCGGAACGAGCGTGTTCGTCGGTGGGACTGGTGTCGGCGGAATGGACGTATCCGTGGGCGGCGGCGGTTGATTGGTCGGCGCCGTCGTCGGCTGCGCGGTTGGCTCCACAGTCGTCGGTTCAACGGTTGCCGTCCGTGTTGGGCGGATGCGCGTATTCGTCGGCGTAGGGGTCAGCGTCACCAAGCGCGTAATCGGTCGCGTGTAAATCGGGATCGACGTGCTCGTCGCCAACGTAAGTTTGGTAATGGCAACGGCCACCGGCACCACGCCTGATTCAACGGTTGGCAACTCCCGCGTTGGCTGCCGCATCTCGACCAGACTCAGCGTCGCCGTCGCCACGATCGGCGTCGCGGTTGCGCCAACCACCGGATCACCCGTTTGCGACCCACCCCTGATGCTCACTATGATCACACCGACGAGCGCCAGCGTCATGATTAACTTGAGAATGCCGCCTAAGACTCTGCGCACTACGAGCTACTCCCTTGCTTCTTCTCCAGAGCGTAGGCGGCCGCCCTTACAGCATGCTAACGTGCCGCCTAACATTCCGCCACGCGGGGAACGTCGAGCGCGCGCACCTGATCCTGCTATACTGAGATCAGTAGTTAGCTCACAAGGAGATGCCCGGATGGAGAGTCTGACTAGCTGGTTACTCGCAAGTCCCACGCCGTCGCTTCGCTACCTCACCTATCGCCATCTGCTCGGATACGCTGAAAGCCACAGCGACGTGCAGACGACACGCGAACAGATGCGCACAACCGGACCGATTCCCCTCATTTTGAGCAAACAGACACCCGCCGGACATTGGATCAGCGATGCCCGCATGTATGGGACCAAATACATCGGCACGCATTGGAGCCTGATCGTGCTGACCGAGTTGGCCGCCGATCCAGGCGACGATCATCTGCGGCGCGGGCTGGAGTTTATGCTCGCGGCAACCGATCACAATCACATGCGGAAGATCAATTTGACAACTCGGTGCCGAGTCCGGAAGTGTTCGGCTTCACCTGTCTGTGGGGCAACCTACTGCGCTATGCCGCCTACTGCGGGTTGGCTGATGATCCGCGCGTAATCCGCATTGGCGAATATGTGGCGCGCAACTTGACCGCGGGTCAGTGCAAATGTCACATCAACGACTATTTGCCGTGCGCATGGGGCGCGGCGCGCTCGCTGTGGGGCTTAGCGGCGCTGCCGCAGCGCTCCGAGAGCGTTCAGCACGCCATCGACTTCCTGCTGAGTTCCGCGCACGACCTCACCACCGGACGTTACCCGTCGCGGGGCGGCGTACATGCGCTGTGGGGCAAACTCAACTTCCCGACGTTCTATCAGGCGGATGTGTTATTCGTGCTGCGCGTGCTCGGCGAATTGAATGCGCTCGCCCACCCCGGCGCACAACGCGCGCTCGCGTGGTTGGACGCGCAGCGCCAGCCCGATGGTCGCTGGCACGGTAATAATCCATTTCAGTCGCGTACCTGGAGAATTTCCGGTGATCGGCAGGATATTCATCGCTGGGTCTCGCTGCATGCAGCGCTGGTCATGCAGCAGGCCGAGCAGCAGCAGGCAGCTTTCGTCACATCGGATAAGTGAACGCACCCGAACCAATTAAACTGGGCGCTATCCCTCTCGCAGGGACGCATGACGGTGCGTCCCTACAACTCCATGGGTCTGATCCACTCCCAGAAGCAGCCGTGACGTTCGAGCAGTATCCCCACCGCTTAGACGTCAGTAACTTTCCTTTGACATTACACATGTCTTATGCCTTGTAAGACTAAGTTCGACGTATGATGAGTATGTTCACTCTGCTGATCGCCACTGCGGCGCGGAGCCAAAACATACGACCCGTGCATCTTTCGAGTAATCATGCTTGAACATTCTCAGTACTATTTTCTGCTGCTCCTGCTGGCATCCGGTGTCTCCGCCTATACAGCGTCGTTGATCTGGAAACATCGCACCACGCCCGGCGCATATGCCGTCCTCGGCTATACACTGGGAATGTGTATCTGGGCGTTCACGTATGCCGTGTATTGGGTGACACCTCCCTCGCCGGCCCGGCTGTTCTGGCTCAATGCAACTTATTTTGGGGTCGTTGTCGTCCCCGGTACGTTCTTCGTCTTTACGCTCCATCACACCGGACGCCAAGCGCTGATCCGCGGACGCCGGCTGCTGCTGTTAGCGCTGCAACCCACCGTTACGCTGGTCCTCCTGTGGACAGACCCGTGGCATGGACTGTTTTTCGCCGGGAAGCAAACCGTCGACTCCGCGACGATTCTTGATGGTGGCCCGTGGTTCTGGCTGCATGTGCTGTACTCGTACAGTTTGCTGCTGATTTGCACCATCCTGCTGTTTCAAGCCCTGCTGCGTGCCCAACGGATATTCCGGTGGCAAGCGGCGCTCGTGCTCTTCGCCGGGCTGCTGCCGTGGATCTCCAACATCATCACCTTCGCCGGAATCAATCCGCTGCCGGGACTCGACCTCACCCCGATCTCGTTTACCCTCACTGGAATGATCCTCACCTACAGCCTCTACCAGACTGGCCTACTGGACCTTGTGCCCGTAGCGCGCGGTCAGGTCGTCGACCAGATGAGCTCGGGTTTCCTCGTCATTGATCGGCGGCAGCGCATTGTCGATACAAACGCGGCGGCTCTCAAGCTTTTGAGTGAGCTCAAGGGCACCCGGATCGATCACCTGATCGGCGAGCCGATTCAGACGGTTCTGGTGGACTGGCAGCGCTGGGTCGACAGCAACCCGACGCCGAGCGTCATCCTGGACGGCAGCGCGAACAATGCCAAGCATTTCGCGTTGCGGGTCGCCATTTCGCCCCTGCTCGACGGCCACCAACGCTGTCAGGGACAGGTCGTGGTGCTCTCAGACATCACGGAAGAAAAACGCATGGAACGCGAGCTCCGGCAAAGCCTGAACTACTTCCAAGCGATTTTCGACGCCTCGACCGATGCCATTTTCATTTGCGACGCGCACACCGGGGTCATCCGCGATACCAACGCACGCGCCTCCGCCCTCTATCTCTACAGCCGGGAGGAGATGGTCGGCAGCCGCGACCTCAACCAGTTCAATACGGGGATCGAGCCGTTCACCACCAAACACGCGCTCCAGTGGTTCGAAAAGGCGCGCTCCGAGGGGCCGCAGGCCTTCGAGTGGATGGGGCGCGACAAAAACAATCATCTGATGTGGCTGGATATGCACATTCAATACACGCGTTTGGGTGACAACGATCTGCTGCTGGTTCGTGCCAGCGATGTGACGGAGCGGAAACACGCGCAGCAGCAAGAGTTTGAACTGCGGCTGGAGCGCGAGCGGGTGAATATCCTGACGCACTTCATGCGGGATGCATCGCACGAATTTCGCACGCCGCTCTCGGTCATTCGCACCAGTCTGTATTTGATGAGTCGCACCGACGATCCCGCGCGGCGTCAGGCGAGAGTTGACCAGATCGAACTGGCTGTAACGCACATGGTGCGGCTGATCGACATGCTGGTCGTCCTCGCGTCGCTGGATAGCGGTATCGAATTGCAGCGCCAGGCCGTCAATGTGAACCAACTCATGAATCAAGTACTCATCACCGCACGTCTCACCAAGAAACCATTGCAATGGGAACTCCAATTAGCGCCAGCGCTTGAAATGGTGCAGGTGGACCCGGATCATCTGACTGAAGCCCTGCGCCAACTGCTGGACAACGCCATCCGGTTCACGCCCGAAGACGGGAGAATCACGGTATGCACTCAGCAGCACGGCGCGGATTTATGGATTGAGATTAGCGATACGGGCTGCGGGATTGCCGAAGAAGATGTGCCGCATATCTTCGATCGTTTCTTCCGCACGGATGACGCGCACACTTCGTCCGGGTTCGGCCTCGGCCTGCCGATTGCCAAACGCATCATCGAACTGCATGGCGGCACGCTGAGCGTGACGAGTCAGGTTGGCGTAGGCAGCGTGTTCCGTATTACTTTGCCGACTGTGACATCGAGTCCCGCCGCGTGATGTCCATTCAGCAGCTTGCCCTGCTCTCTGGCGCTGATACGCTGGATGCGGGCAGCGTTTTACCGGGCTTCACACTGTCGCTCAAGAATATTTTTGGGTGAGGTGATTCCTCTAGTCTGACGGCACGCTGGTTGGCGTTGGGCTAGGCGCGATTGTTGGGTAAGGTGTCCATGTGGGCAAGCTTTCGTCGACGGACAACTGACTCACATCCCAGATGGTTAAGGTGCGGCTGTTGTTACTCAAGTTGACTCCGGCGGTCGCAACTCTACGCCCGTCCGGACTCCATGTCAGTTCATACGCATTCGGAAATGTCCCAATCCGCTGCCCCGTTGCAAAATCGATCACGCCCGAACCCAAGTGATCCTCATTGATCAGCAGTTGAGTTCCATCGGGACTCCAGGCTAACTCGAGGACATTGTGTAACTGCGGATACAGAAATGCCGACAAAATCTGTCCGTCGTCCGTGCTGCGAGTCGTCAAATACGTTTCGCCCCCCACTGCCAGCAGATTACCAGCACTCCAATCCAAAGCGCTTGGGGGTTCGACAGCCGGAAAAGCAGCCACCTGTTGTCCGCTCGCCGCATCAATGAGTAATACATTTCTGCCAAAGTCCGTTGTCGTCGCCAACTGCGTGCTGCTCGCATTCCAAATGAGCATCCCCGGGCGATAAGAATCGTCTGCAATTGTTCGCTCTAGCGCCCATGACGTTGTACTCCAGAGCTGGATGCGACTCGATGCGCCCCATGGATCTTCCAGATCAGGAACATCCTGACTCGCGAGCAGCGTGCCATCGGGACTCCAGGCCACCAGAAGCTGCACATAGCCGTCAAGGTTGACACTCGTCTCTAGCGTGAAGGCATCGTCGGTGGAGCGCTGCCAGATCAAGATCGATCCATTGCCAACAGTCGCCAGTCGCACCGAGCCCGGACTCCAAGCGATTGAGGTTGTGTAACGAGTCACGTTCTGCTGAAAATGCGAACGCGGTTCAAGGGTTGCGGTATAGATCCAAATCCCTTCTGAGCCAGAGACGGCAATGAGCGTACCATCTGGACTCCAGGCGATGTCATCGACGTAGTAGGCAATATCTAGACTCCGAACCAAAGCTTGTGCCTTCGCTGTCTGTATTGAGACCATACCAAGCATCAAGCATAAAATGTGCACGAAGGAGAGAAGCTGCCAATGACTTAAGCGTAGCTTTTGCGTCATAGCGGATCGCGATCTACTGAACGAGGATGAAAACAAAGTGGTGACAAAAATCTGGGAGAGCACAGGGGTTGATCTTCGTTCTCTGTGCTCTCTGTGTTCTCTGTGGTTAAGCTGCTTTTCTCTACGCCCGCAACCGTGTGGAGCATGACGCCGTTTGTCACCCTGATCTCACCAGTCCAAGCTCACGCGCGGCGTCCGACAAACAAGAGTTCACTCCCCGTCAATGAAATTCCATCGCGCTTCAGGTCGGTGAAATCATACGGGCTGGAGTAGGTTTGCCCGGTACAGGCATAGCGCTGAGCCATCTGCTGGTATGACCGGGCCGTGAGCATGAGCGGATGCACTTTGCCCCACTGCTGATGATACGCCTCAGGTGCAGCCTGCTCATAGGCGGGATCCCCGTTTGGTGTAAACGAGAGGATAATGCCGCCCGGTTTGAGCGCCGCGCTCACCGCCTGCCAAAAAATCTTCGGGTCAGGTAGATGTTCAAGGACATGGGCGCTAAAGAAACAGTCGACCGGGCCAGGCAGCGCCTGGACGCTCTCAAGCATGGTACACCCGAGTTTCTCCGCCGCGTACCGCGCCCGTGGTCGGCTGATCTCGTAGGAATACACCTCATAGCCAGCCTGCCGAAACTGCCAGCTGCCATAGCCCCACGACGCACCAAAATCGAAAATGCGCTGTCCCGGCAGCACGCCTACCGCAGTCAGCACCTTGAGGTATCCAGCATAATCTTTGGGCGACCCGGCAAAGCCGGTCGCCGTGAGCTGTGCTAATTGGGCATCATCCGGCAAATCGGTCGTGAAGCCCTGCGCATATTCATCCTGATAGAACGTCTTGTTGTCCTGCACCGTGTCTTTCGGTACGCGGAAACGCAACCCGCATTCCTGACATTCGTACAACGCGGTCACCAGGTATTTGCGTTTGACGAGACGCGTATGAGTCGAGCCATCAAACGGGCACGTGATGTCCGCCCCGACCCCACGGACAGCCGAAGATGCAAGGTAACTCAAACGAGTCATGAGGGTCATGGGACAATCTCCACGGGGCGGCACTCGGATCACAGTGTAGAACGCACCTCTACTGTACACCAGACACGCCGATTGCGGAGACGAAGAGAGCACAGTGGAGAAAGTCAAACCGCTGTGCTCTCTGTGTTTTGTGTGGTGAACTGCTTAGCTTTACCCTCGCAGCAGCGTGGGGATGTCACGCAGTTTGGGCAGCTTACCAGCCAGCAGCGTGTTGACGCGGAACATACGTCCCGCCAGCCACATCGCGCCGACCGCCGCCAGCGCCAGCAGCGCAAGGCTGAGCGCGATCTGCCACACGGGCACATCGCTGACGACGAGGCGCATGCCCATCGCCATCGGCGCAGTGAGCGGGAACAGGCTCATGATCACCGGGACGGTACCATCAGGCGAGGTCACGAACAACGTCAGGAAGTAGAACGGCAGCGCCGCTGGCAGCGTGAAGATCACCGCGTACTGCGGGCCTTCCCGCATCGAATTGGAGAGCGCGCCGACAATGCCATACAGCCCCGCGAACAGGAAGTAACCGATCACGAAGTACACCAGCATCAGCGGCACATCGTCCATGGGGATGTTGAGATTCGCCAGCGTCGCGATGATGCCGAGCGTCTGGTTCAACTGCTGTCCGCCCGCCACCCGCACGATCAGGAAAAAGCTGCCGATCCAGACCGATACTTGCAGCAGACCGAGCAGGCCGAGGGCAAAGATTTTGCCGATCAGTAACTGCGTGGGGCGCACGGTCGAAATCAGAATCTCGATCAGGCGCGTCTCTTTCTCTTCGATCACCGTTTGCAGCAGATAGCCGTTGGTGATGAACAGGCTGAGCATGAGCGTGAAGGCGAAGATGTAGACGACGACGAACGAGGCGTCTTCGTTCTGCGTGACCGCGCCCGTCGCTTCGTCCACCTGCCCGATGGTCAGCGAGCGGTTGATCTGCTCGATATTCGACGGATCAACGAGGCGGTAGTACAGCGTCTGGTCGACGCCTTCCGACAATTGATTGAGGATCAGCGCCTGGATCGGCCCGTCGGAGATCAGGCTGATGTTGAGCTTGGGCTGGACGGTCGTGACCTCGCCCGTCTCCATGTAGTCGGCGGGGATGAGGTAGTAGACCTGTATCTCGCCTGCTGCTAACGCCGCGCGCGCAGACTCTTCGTCTGGGAATGGGCGCAATATTTCGCTCAGCCGTCCCGGATCGCCAAAGCGTCCGGTCAGGTCGACATAGCCTGCGCTGGTGATGTCGCTGCCGAAATTGTCGCTGTCATTCGATGGTCGGTTCTCCTGCGGCGTTTCGTCGCTGTTCGAGGCGGTCGCCTGCTGGATGAACTGGTAGCCGAAGAGCAGCACCGCTGCGATCAGCGGGATGCCGAAGGTCATGAACAGATAGCCGCGCCGCCGCCAATTACGCCGCAGTTCGTAGAGAAACACTCGCACGGTATGCCCGTTCATGCTGCGCGCTCCTCAGTGGCGGATGTCGCCATGCCGCGCGACCGGAAGATCGCGCCGAAAACCTGCTTGATACTCGGGTGCTTGCCGTACATGAGCAGCGACCAGCGGAACACGCGCGCCGACGCCCACACGGCGAATGCCGTCGTCAGCAGCAGCAGCGCGATACTCGCGATCAACTGCCACGCCGGGATCACGCCGAAGCCCATGCGCAAAATGACGGTGACGGGCGCAGTCAGCGGGAAGAGTGTCAAAAAGGTGACGACGGCGCTGTCTGGCTCTTCAAAGAACTGCACGATCAGGAAGAACGGGATCACCAGCACGAGCGTGAACAGGCTGGCGAGCTGGCGGCTCTCCTGTTCCGACCCGAGCACCGCGCCGATGCCGCCCATCACGCTGGCGAAGAAGAAGTAGCCGAGCAGGAAGTACAGCAGGCCAATCAGCAGTAAATCCGCCGGGAGCGTGACACCGGACAGGAATTCGACGTTGCGCCCCAACTGCAAGCCGATGAGCGCCATCCCCACCCAGATCACCAACTGCGTGAGGCCGAGCAGCCCCAAGCCGACGATCTTGCCTGCCAGCAGTTGGAACGGCGTGATCGACGTGACGAGGATCTCCATGATGCGGTTGGATTTCTCTTCTACGACGCCGGACATCAGGTAGCCGCTGGTGGTTTGCGTCGCCAGCAGGAAGACCATCACGAAGATCAGGGGCGCGAGGATCACCCCGGCGAGGCCGCTGCCTGTGATGATGCGCCCGTTGTCGAGCGTGAGCAGGCGGCTGTCCACGGGGTCTTGAATGCGCGCGGCAATCTCCGGGTCAAGGCCGCTGTTAGCGCTCAAATTCGCCAGCAAAAAAGCCTCGATGTCGTCTTCCAGCAGTTCCGGTGTGTCGCCGTTGCTGATAAGGCGTACGCGCCCGTTGTTCAGGTAGTCGCTCTCTACGACAAAGTACGCGCCGATGCCGTCAGTGGCCGTCAGCGCGCCTTCAGCCGCGGCTTCCGTCTCAAAGCGGGTGAAGTTCTCCGGCTGATCAACCGCATCATCGAGCACGCCGCTCAAGTCGACATAGCCGATTTGACCCACGCGCGACGTATCCGTCTCATTGTCGACGGTCAGCGCGAACACAACCACCATCATCAGGATGGTGAACAGCGGAATACCGAACGCCGCAAACAGGAAACCGCCGCGCTTGAGGTTATGCAGATATTCGTGCCGCGCAACGAGAAACACCTTATTCACGGTTGTTGTCTCCCGCCACCACCTGAATGAAGATTTCGTTCAGGCTGGGCACAGCGAGTTCAAAGCGCTGGATGAAGATATCGTCACGCCGCGCGATTTCGCCGAGCACTTCGTCCGGCTTGACGTTGGGCTTGAGGTAGAGCAGCGCGCTCGCGCGGCCGTTCTGCTTCTGCTCAACATGATCCACGCCGCTGATCGACGCCCAGTCGCCGCGGCCTTCCACGTTGACGGCGGGCAGCGCGTACTGCGCGCGCACATCGCTCACGTTGCCGTAGAGCTTCTGTTCGCCGCGGTTGATCATCAGCAGGCGGTCGGCCATCTCTTCGACCTGATACATCTGATGCGTGCTCATGACCACGGCGCCACCCCGCGCCTTGAAGTCCCGGATCAGCTTCTCGATCACCTGCGTGTTGACCGGATCAAGGCCGGAAAACGGCTCGTCGATGAGGATCAGGTCGGGTTCGTGCAGCATGGTCACGCCAAACTGCACTTTCTGCTGCATCCCCTTGCTCAACTCGCTGACTTTCTTCTTGGCATGCTCGCCGAGGTCAACTTGATCGAGGTAGCGCAGCGCTCGCTTGCGGGCTTCGCCGGGCGTCAAGCCCTTGAGCAGCCCCAGATAGACCATCATTTCCAGTACAGGGACGTTGCGATAGAGGCCGCGCTCTTCGGGCAGATAGCCGATGCGATTCTTGGCCGCGTCGTTGATCGACGCGCCAAACACGCTGATTTTGCCGGAATCGGGTTTGAGGATGTCGAGGATCATGCGGATGGTAGTGCTTTTGCCCGCACCGTTCGGGCCGAGCATGGCGAAAATCTCACCGCCGTACACCTCAAACGAGAGGTTGTTGACGGCGCGGAAGTCCCCATACGTCTTGGAGATATGATCGGCGGAGATTGCAACTGACTGTGGCATACGTTCCCCTAGTGGTTTGTTCAGGTTCCCCTATTGTAATACGCATAGACAAGAGTGAAGGTTTCACGAATTTCCCGAAAAATTGAGGTTTTGCTGATTGCGTCGATCCAGCTTCTTGTGTAGACTCGCTAATATAACAACGTTGTAAAAAAGTTGATGCAGACTTCCTCCGAAATTTGATCTGCAGGTGTGGCTTAAGGTTTTTCAATGTCGCTGACGCAGGACGTAAGGGTGATGAAGAAACACATTCTCGTTGTTGATGATGAAATCGGCGCGCTGACGCTGATCGGCATCATGCTGGAACGCGGGGGCTTTGAAGTTCAAAAGGCGCGCGATGCCAAAAGTGCCCTCGGCATTCTGGAAGAATACACGCCAGATTTGATTATTCTGGACGTGATGATGCCGGGCATGAACGGAATCGATTTGTGCCAATTGCTGCGCCAGCAAGACCGGACGCGCAAAACGCCTGTCCTGATTCTGTCGGCGCGGGGGGATGCGGAAAGCATCATTCGCGGCATTGAAGCAGGGGCGAACGACTACCTGCCCAAGCCCATTCTCCACCATGATCTGGTGTCCAAAGTCCGCTCCATGCTCGGCGCAGAACTGGCATAACACCGACGCTTGCCGCTGCAAGGGGCGCAGATCCTGCGCCCTCACTGCCGCTTCTCCCCCGCTACTGCCCGTATAGGGCACGGTAGATGTTATAGTAGCCATAGATGCGCTGCACATAGATCCGGGTGCTGTCGATGCTGATCGCGGTCATGAACTGATCAGGGTCACCACCTGACAGCTGCAGCCAGCTATCCGCGCGCCCCGGCCCCGCGTTATACCCCGCCAGCGCCGCGACCGTGTTCCCGCTAAAGCGATTCAACTGTTCCTGCAAGTAGAACGCCCCGAATTCAATGCCCGCATACGGTCGGAAGAGATCGCTGTGCTGGTAGTCCGGCCACGCCATTTCCCCGGCGATGTATTCCGCTGTGCTCGGCACGACCTGCGTCAAGCCTTTTTCGCCCGCCGCGGCAGTCGCATAAGTATCGAACAAGCTTTCGTGGCGGATGAGCGAGTAGATCAGCAGCGGATCGAGACTCCGGCGGTCGGCGACTTCCTGCACCACGTCGAGGTAGTAGGCTGGGTAGCGCATCCGCGCGATGTACGGCGGCGCATCGAGCGTGCCAACGTTGGCGTTGCGGATGACATACGAGGCCGCGACAACCGAATCCTGATACGCCCCAATCCCCCGGAAATAGATCGCCAATTGGTACGAGGCCAGCGGATTGGTGTTGTTCGCTTCGATCAGGTCGCCGAATTCGGCGCGTGCTTCGTCGTATGCGGCGACCGTCCACAGCTCGCGCCCGCGCACGAGGCGTTCATCATTCGCCAGCGCGTCCGGGAGCGGCCCAAGCACCCCTTCCTGTGCGATGCCGTAGGTCTGCCGCAGCCAGTCTTCCGCCGCCGCGACTTCCGCCGCATCGTCGAACTGGAAGCGGAAGCTCGCCGGTCGCTGGAACGGCTGAATGTTGTTGAGCAGATCATCGGCGCGGGCGCTGTAGTAGCTGTCCGGCGCGGCGGCACGGGTTTGCGCGAAGGCTTCCTGCGCCGTGCGCTGATCGCCGCGCTGGAGCGCCAACCGACCGACCCACCAGTACGCCGCCGCCTGATCTTCGCCTGCCGTCTTGACCGCGAGTTCCGCGTAGAAGCGTTCCGCCGAGGTCAGATCATTCGCGCTGTAGGCGGCCGACGCGGCGAGGAACAGTCCGTCACGCGCCTGCTGCGTGTCTGGGTAGCGATCTGCCAGCCGTTCGAAGACGGCGCGGGCTTCAGTCGGCTGCTCGTTTTCGGTGTACAGGAAACCCGCCCGCCACAGGGCTTCGGCGGCTTCGGGCAGATAGTCGTAGGTGGTGGCTGTGCGCATATACGAGTCAATTGCGCCCGCGACATCCCCGCCGACGCGCAGCGTGCGCCCCTGTTCGAGCAGCGCCTGCCCGAACAACTCGTCGGACGTGTACGACTGCACAATCGTCTGAAAGGCGGTCACCGCCGCCGCCGTGTTACCGATTTCGCGGTAGGCGCGCCCCAACAGCAGATACAGTTCCGCCGGGATGTTGCCGGGGTTCTGCGCCGTGTAGCTGTTGAAGGCCTCAATTGCGCCCTGATAATCGCCATAGGTGAAGCTGACCCGCCCGCGCGCCAGTTCATTGACGCCGCGCCCACCTTCGACCAGCGCCTGCATGGCGGCATACGCTTCGGGACGATCCGCGTAGGTCTGGAAGATCGTCTCCATGCGGTTGAGGCCATTTTCGGTGTCACCCGCCGCGATCATAGCACGCGCCGCCAGGAGTTCGATCCCGGCTTTGTAGGCGGCGTTCTGTGCCACCGCGAGGATCGCCTCGTACTGCGCCAGCGCCTGCGTCGGCTGGTTCGCGTTCAGGTAGACCTGCGCCACCCGTTCGCGCAGCGCCAACTGCGGCACGAGGCTGCGCGCGGCGGCGGTCGCGGTAGTGTAGCTGGTGAGCGCGTCGGCGGTTTGACCGAGCGCCAACTGCGCGTCGCCGATGCGCTCGTGCGCGTAGCTATCCAGCAGGCCGGGGCGCAGCGTGAGGTACAGCTTGAAATCGGTGATCGCGCTGTCCCACTGTGACAGGCCGAGGTAGGCATCGCCGCGCAGGAAATGCGCCTGCGCGATGCGGGAATCGCTGCCAAACTGATCGATGAACTGGGTGAGCGCCGTCACCGCATCCGCGAACAGACCTTCTTTGAGCGCGGCCTGCCCCAACCCGAACGCGGCGGACGCCTGCGCGTCGGCGGGCGCGCCCGCTTGCGTGAGCAGCGACTGGTAGCTGTAGACGGCGTTTTCGTAGTAGCCGTTGAGCAGGTAGCGGTCGGCAATGCGGAGCAGCAGCGCGGGTTCGACGGTCGGCGTGGGCTGAATCGTCGGTTCGACGACCTGCTGCGCGACCGTTTGCACGTCGGTCGTGGCGGTCACGAACACGGTGGGCGGTTCGGGCTGCGCGTTGAGGGTGCAGCCCACGCTGCCGAGCAGCAGCGCGATTAGGGTCAAAAAGCGGATCAGTTTCGTCATGCCGCCGATTATGCGGGCAAACGGTGAGGGGATCAAGCCAAAAAAGTGGGGGGCGGATTCGCGTAGGGAGAGCGGCGGAGAGTCAAGCGAGATCATTCAATCACAAGAACAAGATAAATCTTATAAACGGAATCGCCTTCTGCGATGCCAATGCTCCAACTTAGCCCATTACTGTCACAACCTCCTTCTCGGACAAAAACCACATCACTCACGTTCCACCAACTCGGCAAGCCTTGTTGCGGCTGGCTACGTATTCTGGAATAAGCGTACTCGTTGTTAAAGTTATCTAAACCCAGGAAACAGGTGGACTTGAGAAAATCATCTGTTTGCTGTGGTTCTAGTTCAAAATATGCTAACGCAGCTCCATACCTACCAATTGACTGATAGTAAGTCTGCAAATTTCGAGCGGTTGACGGGCGTGTGATATATCTGCTGATAAATTGTCGACCTGTGTTCTCCAGGGATATTCCGCAACTGCTAAAGAGTCCGGCGACCAAAATCATCAAAATTTGAAAGCGGATCAGTTTCGTCATGCCGCCGATTATGCGGGCAAACGGTGAGGCGATCAAGCCAAAAAAGTGAGGGTCGGACGTGCGGAGGGAGAGCGTCAGAACGTAAGGCAGCAGGTTCGTTCAGGTATTGGCACACTTCTCCGCATCCTGATTGATTGACGAACTACAAGATATATTAGAATTATCGCCCTTTGGAGACAGACGAATGGCACACGAATTTTTCTGGCTAAATAGCCATATAGGCACAATTGAACAAGGCATAGAACTGATAAATAAGTTTATGTGGAATGTCTCCGTCACGAATATGGGTGATAAGTGGTTCGTGTTGACTGGGGAGAAAACCATCTTGTCTTCTGATTCACACGATGAAATTGTAGTTTTCCTCTATGGTATGGCGCTGGCTTATTCAGTAATTCCTGATCATTTGCTTGAAGAACTCAGACGAGAAACAGGGATTGATGATGCGGATCAGACATGATGTAATTGTTGACTTGTTTCCCCGGCAAGCCTCTCACTTCTCGTCCTTGAGCGCCCGTTACGGCGACCTCTCATTCGTGTGGTAACGTACAGACAATGATTCTAGAACACACTTTCCAAGATTATGTTGAAATGACAGGCGCTATCATCGGCGATCCAGTGATCCAAGCAGACAATCTGCGAGTGCCTGTCCAAGATATCATTGTATTCGCAGGGTATCAGGGCTTTACTCAGGATACTCGGTTCAGGCATTGCGTTTTGGTCTTTGAAGGGGTGGGAATGTCGGTGCGGTCGATTCTGCCTGATGAACCAAACCGAACAAAACCGCTGAATAAAGAGGCTGAATACTTCGTTACTGATGGCCCGTTTTTGTCCGTTCAGAAACCTTTGTTTCAATTCAACCTGAATGGCAAACTCGATAAATCGAGGGGCTATGTCGACTGGTATATCATCTGCAACGACGTTCACGTCGAAGAGGGTGTAGTTTGGTGATACCGAAGCATCGCTTGTTTTTCGCCTATGTTTGATCCAAAAATTATCAGAAGGCCAAAACAGTGACGATCACGCTCGCACAAGTGAACGCAGACAACTGGCGGGAAACGCTCGAATTGGTGGTGCAACCGGAACAGATGCGTTTTGTGGCCGAATACGCCCCCATCGTCGCCGGAGCATTGGCCAAAGCCTACATCCGCCCCTACGACATGATCTGGCTGCCGTATGCGATCTACGCGGATAGTCAGCTCGTCGGCTTCATGGAACTCGCGTGCAACCCAGCCACCGAGAATCGCTACTGGTTATACCATTTCTTCATCGACCAGCGGCATCAAGGTCACGGCTACGGGAAGCAAGCGTTACAGGCGTTCATCCAGTTGGTGCGGGACAGCTACCCGCTCTGCCGGGAAATCCGTTTGTCTGTGCATCCTGAGAATGTCGCGGCCCTGCGGCTGTATGGTCAGTTTGGATTTCAGCCGACCGGTGAAGTCTACGATAACGGCGAACTGGTGTACGCGCTGCGGTTCTCGCCCTGAACCAGCATCATCCCGGCGGCTCTAAATCGCCGGAGAGATACGGCATCCCATAGCCGAGCTCGTTGATCGCCCGTTCCATCTCGCGGAATTCCTCTTCGGTCAGTCCTGCCCGCAGTTCCGCCAGATCTTGCAGAAGTTCATCCATGTTCAGCGTACCCGCCTGCAATTCGATTTGCTGTTCGCGCTGCTCGATGTATTCCCGTAGTTCGCGCAGTTGGTCGGGAGAAAACTGATCAACCGCCTTCAACCCCTCTTTGAGCATCATCACCCTACCTACTCATGTAAATCATCAGAGCAAGTGAGACACACTCAACGTACAAATACGCGGTACTTTCCAGCACAAAACCACTACAATCCTAATCGGTATGCAGATTTTGGCGGAAATACGGAAAGGCGAACGGCGGATGTACGGATTGTTTGGCAACATGCAGGCGCAGCCCGGTCAGCGGGAGGCGCTGCTCGGTCACTTACTGCACGCGGCGGCGCTCCTGCGCGATCTCGACGGGTGTTATCACTACGTCGTCGGCAGCGACCCCAATGACCCCGACGGCATCTGGATCAGCGAAGTGTGGCGCAGCCCGGCAGATCATCAAGGCTCGTTGACGCACCCCGCCATCCAGCAGTTGATCAGCGTAGCGCGCCCGCTCATCGCCGCTATGCCGCAGCGCTTCGAATACACACCGCTCGGCGGCAAGGGGCTGCCGGAGTAGGGCATTTCTCCGTGCACAGGGTAAACCTCACCCTAAATCCCTCTCCTAGAGGAGAGGGACTTGACTCCCCTCGCCTTTAGGAGAGGGGCAGGGGGTGAGGTTGCTGCTTACTCCGAATGATTGGTTGGGGCGACGACCGCGGGCGGTTCGACCTCGGCGGGGACTGCCGCCGGACCCGCGATTTCGAGCAGGCGCGCCCGGTCGACGACTTCGCTGGTCATCAGCTCGTGCGCCAACGCTTCCAGCTTATCGCGGTTCTCCTCAAGCAGCGCTTTGGTCTCCACGTACGCCTCTTCGATGATGCGATGCACTTCCTCGTCAATCTTGGCGGCGGTCTCTTCGCTGTAGCTGCGTCCCTGCGACAATGAATAGCCTAGGAACGGCTGGCGTTCGTCTTCACCGTAGTTGACCTGACCTAAGCGGTCGCTCATGCCGAACTGCGCCACCATGCGCCGCGCCAGCGCCGTCACCTGCTTGAGATCGCTGGCCGCACCCGTGGTCACATCGCCGAACACGATCTCTTCGGCGGCACGCCCGCCCAGCGCGACTTTCATACGCGCCAGAATGTAATTGCGGGAGTGGTTGCGGCGGTCGTCTTCCGGCATCTGGTAGGCCACGCCGAGCGCCTGCCCGCGCGGCACAATCGTCACCTTGAAGATCGGATCGGTGTTGGGGATCAGCGTCGCGACCAGCGCGTGTCCCCCTTCGTGATAAGCGACGATGCGCCGTTCTTCTTCATTTGCCAGCGGTGGACTCGCCGTACCGAGCACGATGCGGTCAAACGCTTCCAGGAAGTCGCCCTGTGTGATGCGGCGGCGATTCTTGCGCGCGGCGGTCAGCGCGGCTTCGTTGGCGAGGTTGGCGATATCCGCGCCGCTAAAGCCGATGGTGGCTTTCGACAGTCCGGACACATCGACGTTGTTTTCCAGCGGCTTGCCGCGCACATGCACGCGCAGAATGTCTTCACGGCCTTTGCGGTCGGGCAGCGCGACCGTCACCTGCCGGTCAAAGCGACCGGGGCGCAGCAGCGCCGGGTCGAGCACGTCGGGGCGGTTGGTCGCCGCCATGACGATCACGCTTTCGGTGCGGTCGAAGCCGTCCATTTCGGCGAGCATCTGGTTGAGCGTCTGCTCGCGTTCGTCGTTGCCGCCGCCCAAGCCCGCGCCACGCTGGCGACCGACGGCGTCGATCTCGTCGATGAAGACGATGCTCGGCGCGGCGGCTTTCGCCTTGTTGAACAGATCACGCACGCGGGACGCGCCCACGCCAACAAACATTTCGACAAACTCGGAGGCGGCGATGCTGAAGAAGGCGACGCCCGCTTCGCCCGCGACCGCGCGCGCCAGCAGGGTTTTACCGGTTCCCGGCGGGCCGACGAGCAGCACACCGCGCGGAATCCGTGCCCCCAGCGCGATGTATTTATCCGGTTCCTTCAAAAAGTCGACAATTTCGACCAGTTCGCTTTTCGCGGCTTCCTGCCCGGCCACATCGACAAAGGTGATCGCGGGTTTTTCCGCGTCATACTGGCGAGCTTTGGTCTGCCCGAAGCCGAATACGCCGCCCATCTGGCGCTGGGCGCGGCGCGCCTGCCAGATGAAGAAGCCGATGATCAGGAGCACGGGCAGGAAGTTCCACAGCAGCAGAAGAATCGGGTTTGGCTCGGAGATTTGCCCAACGATCAGCACATTGTTGGCGCGCAGCGTCTCGATCAACTGTGGATCATTGACGGGCGGCAGCGTCGTGTTGAACGTGCTGCTGGTGCGCTGCGTCAGGCCGTCCTCCAGCAGTGGCGATCCATCGGCTGGGAAGGTGACCGCCGTGTCGAAGCGCCCGCGGATCGTCGTCTCCTGAATTACGACTTCGGCAACGTTCCCGCTGGTCACCTGATCGTAGAAGGTGGAGTAGGGCAAATCAATGGGCTGCTCGCTGCCCACGCTCATCATATCCGGCACGCGGAAGATCGCCCAGAACAGCAGCAGACCGATGAAGACCAACCAGATCCAGTTGGGCGAGGGGAAATTCGGGCGGTTTGGCTGTTGCCCGCCCGGTTTCCCCTCGGAGGGATTGTCACGATTAGGGGGTAAAAACATCACACGTCCTTTCACGTCATACGGGTGATGCTACTCCCCAACTATTAGAGCCGCGTAAATATATCCTTCAGAGCGGGATAAAGCGCCCTGTAATTGGGGTATGCCGCCGCATACGCTGCGACATTCGCGCTCGGCGTGACGGCATCGCTCGTCTTGATCGCCGCGCTGGTCGCCGATTTCACATCCGGGAACACGCCCGCGCCGACCGCCGCCAGCAGCGCCGCGCCGTAGGCCGCGCCCTCGGTCGAATTGGTCGTCATGAGCGTCGCGTTGAGCACATCGGCGATGATCTGCTTCCACAGGCGACTCTTCGCACCGCCGCCGCTCGCGCGGATTTCAAGGTTCGCGGGCAAATTAGCGTTCGCCATCAGGTTGAAGCAGTCCTTGAGGCTGAAGGCAACGCCTTCGAGGACGGCCCGCGTCATGTGTGCCTGCGTGTGTCGCGTCGTCAAGCCGATGAACGCGCCGCGCGCCAGCGGATCCGGGTGCGGGGTGCGTTCGCCGCTCAGATACGGCAGGAAGATCAAGCCGTCGCTGCCCGCGGGGACGTCCGCCGCCGGAGCAAGCAGTTCGTCAAATGAGAGACCATGACCGAGCGTGTCGTGATACCACTGTAAGCTGCCTGCGGCGCTCAACGTCACGCCCATGAAGTGCCAGCGTCCCGGCACAGCGTGACCGAAGGCATGCAGACGCCCTTCCGGCTCATAGCTGTACTGGTCGAG
>JAYRZU010000030.1:0-42057 GCA_041916315.1 Anaerolineae bacterium | reverse complement strand
CACGCGGGGAGTGGGGGAAAATCCGACTCCCCTCCCCGAATTCGGGGAGGGGCCGGGGGTGGGCTCGGAGGGTGAACTGTTTACCCCATCGTGCCTCGTCCTTTTGGTTTCCCAAGCGTGCTTGTTCGTAGGGGCGCACAGCCATGCGCCCCTACCGTCCCCTATTCGAATACACACAACGAGCAGCCTCTGCACGAAGGCGCTAGGTCACCTCTCTGAATCTGCTATAATGCCCCTGTTTGCCGTGCACTTTTCAGGGATGTCATGCTTAACGTGATCACGCCAACCGCGACCGCTTGGGACAGCTTCGTCCATGCCCACCCCCGCGCCCATGTGTTACAGGCGGCGCGTTGGGCTGACCTCAAAGGCGCGTACGGTTGGGGGTCGGATCGTGTGGCACTGGCCGACGGCAGCCAGATCGTCGCCGGGGCGCAGCTCCTGTTTCGACCGCTCCCCTTCCGGCTCGGCACGCTCGCCTATGTCGCGATGGGGCCGCTTCTGACCGACCCCGCGCAGACCGCGCCGCTCTGGGATGCCATCCACAAATGTGCCAAGCGGCATGGCGCGGCCTTTCTGCGCTGTGAACCGGGGATCTTCGCCGTGACCGAACGCCAGCCCGACCTCACCGCGCTCGGCTTTCGCCGCGCCGACCAGACCATCCAGCCGCCCAACACCGTGCTGATCGACGTCAGCGCGGACGAGGAGACGATCCTCGCTCGCATGAATCAGGGCACGCGCCGTAAGATCCGTCAGAGTTTGAAAAGTGACGTGCGTTACTCTGAAGGTGCGCGCGCCGACATGGACAAATTCAACGCCATCATGCAGACGACCGGGTCGCGTAACGAATTCGGCGTGCATGCGCCGGATTACTACCGCATGGCATATGATCTGTTTGTCCCGCACGACGCCGCGCTCATCCTCGCCGAACACGAAGGCGACACCCTCGCCGGGATCATGGTGTTCGCGCTGGGTCAGACAGCGTGGTATCTGTACGGCGCATCATCCAACGAGAAGCGCAACCTTATGGCGACTTATGGCGTCCAGTGGAGTGCGATCCAGTGGGCGAAGGCGCGCGGCTGCACCACCTACGATCTCTGGGGCATCCCCGACGCCCCGCCGGAACAGCTCGAAGCGGAATTTGAAACGCGCTCAGATGGTTTGTGGGGCGTGTACGGCTTCAAACGCGGCTGGGGCGGCGCGGTGACGCGATCACTCGGCGCGTGGGATAAAGTCTACAACCCGATCATTTATGCGGCCTATCAATGGGCAGTGAGCCGCCGCGAACGCACACCCGCCTGATCTTAGGGAGACGTTGTGACCGATTTAAACATCGACATCATCACCGACCGCTCAACGTGGAACGACGCGCTGCGTCAGCTCCCCTACGCGCATGTGCTGCAAACGTGGGAATGGGGCGACTTCAAGCACGTTACCACGGGTTGGCGTCCGATTCGCCTGATGTACAAACGCCATGATCAGGTGGTGGCAATGGCCTCGGTCGGTCTGCGCAGCATTGGCCCGCTCAATATGATGTATGTCTCCAAAGGCCCCGCCCTCGCCTATCAGGATGCCGAACTCGCCTCTGATGTACTCGATCACTTGCAGCGGGCGGCGCGGCACAACCGCGCGGTCTGGCTCAAACTCGATCCGGATGTGATCGCCGCGACGGGTGTCCCATCGACCGCCGTCGCCATTGACGACAGTCTCGTCAATCAACCGGACGACACGCCCGACCCAACCGGGCAGGCGTTCATGCGCATTCTGCGCGACCGCCACTGGCGCTTCTCCAATGATCAGGTGCAGTTCCGCAACACCATCACCATCGACCTGAGGCAGACTGAAGATCAACTCTTGGCGGGCATGAGCCAAAGCACCCGCCGCAAAGTCCGCATTGCCGAACGCGAAGGCGTGACCGTGCGCGCCGGCACCGTCGACGACCTCCCCCTGCTCTACGACCTGTACCGCGTCACAGGCGAACGCGACAACTTCCTCATCCGTCCGCCATCCTACTATGAGCAGGCGTGGCGCGCGTTCATCGCGGCGGGCTTGGCGCACCCGCTGATCGCCGAGGTGGACGGCCAGGCCATTGCGCAGGTGATTCTGTTCCACTTCGGGCAGAAGTGCTGGTACTTCTACGGCGCCTCCTCTGATGAGCAGCGCGACAAAATGCCGAATTACCTGCTCCAGTGGGAAGCCATGCGCTGGGCAAAGCGGCAGGGTTACACCATCTACGATATGTGGGGCGCGCCCAACGCCTTCACCGAAGATGATCCGCTGTGGGGCGTGTACAACTTCAAGCGCGGTTTTCGCGGCACGGTCACGCGGCACATCGGCGCGTGGGACTATGCTCCTTATCCGCTGCTCTACAACGCCTTCGAAGAACTTTATCCGCGCTTCCTAAACTGGATGCGGGGACGACGACAGAAAGGCTCAACATGACGCAGACGCAGACGCTTGAACACAAGATGATCAGCACCAACGGCGTGAACTTACACGTCGTGCAAGCCGGACACCCAGACGGCGAACTCGTCATTCTGCTGCACGGCTTTCCGGAGTTCTGGTACGGCTGGCGCAAGCAGATCGAATATCTCGCCGCGGCGGGTTACTGGGTGTGGGCGCCGGATCAGCGTGGTTACAACCTGAGCGAGAAGCCGCGCGGCCTCGACCAGTACAAGATCAGCACGCTGGCCGCCGATGTCGCCGGGTTGATCGATGCGGCAGGACGCGCACAAGCCTACGTCGTCGGGCATGACTGGGGCGCGGCGGTCGCGTGGATGACCGCCATCCGCCACGCGGAGCGCGTCAAAAAGCTGGCGATTCTCAATGTGCCGCATCCCAAAATCATGCTGGAAACCGTGCGGTCGAGTCCCGCGCAGATGCTCAAGAGCTGGTATATCGGCTTCTTCCAACTGCCGATCATCCCCGAAGTGTTTAGCAGCGCGGGCGATTTCTATTTCTCCGCTCAGGCCCTGCTCCAAACGAGCAAACCAGGCACCTTCAGCGATGCCGATATCACAGAATATATCCGCGCATGGAAGCAGCCCGGCGCGTTCAGTTCGATGATCAACTGGTATCGGGCGATGGGTCGGCGGCTGGACGATGGCGCGTTTCTGAACAATCCGCGCGTCACGGTGCCGACGATCATCATCTGGGGCGCGCAGGATCGCTTCTTGCAGCGCGAAATGGCGCAGGAGAGCACCACGCTCTGCGACGATGCGCGTGTGATCTACTTTGAGGATGCGACGCACTGGGTGCAGCACGAAAAGCCCAACGAGGTCAACGCGCTGCTGAGCGAATTCTTTAGCTGAGATCCGAGTTCAACACGGCGCGGCGATACGGCAGCATGATCTGGTGCACAATCCCGATCAGCTCGCCGTCATCGCGGTACTCGTGGATCTGCGGACTGCCGAGCATGACCGGCGGGCGGTGAACTTCACCACCTTGCACGTAGAAAATGTGGACATCCGCCCCGATCGCAATCCCAGATTCGATCAGAATATTCGGGCGCATATCGCTGAGATCCGCCACCATGACGAAGGCGTGCTTGATATTGTCGATGATGACGCGATAGATATCATTGCGCTCGCCGATGCTCTCGCCAAACCGGCAGGGCATACTCGTCACCCGCTGGATCACCTCGCGAATCAGCGCCCGCCGATTTTCAGTCTCACGGTTGATATCCGTCGCGTAAAACACATAGTGTTCCTGCTTCGGTTCCGGCAGCGCCCGATCTCGCAGCGTATTGGCGAGCTCCTCAATGGCCGAGGTATCCGCTTTTTCGAAACCCGCTTCCATCGAAAACTCGACAATCTGCGCCCCTTCATCGGTCGGCGCGACATTGAGCGTCACGCGGGGGTCTTTGATGATCACCACGGGCAATCCCGCGCCCATTGCCAACTCGATTTCACGCAGGATGTACTTGGACGTTCCCCCATGCTGAAGTGATTGTTCATCGCCGCGATACGGCGCAATCGCCAGAAAACCGCGACAGCTTTCCATGATCTCACGGATGCGGTCGTACTGGTCACGCCCTTTGAACTTCGGTTGGTCTTTCGCGTCGCCGATCAGCCGAAAGCCCGCCTGATCGAAAAAGCGTGTCAGGTAGCGCACTACGGGCTGTTCGCTGTCATTCCAGCCATAGCTCACGTAGATATCGGTTGTCGAGCCGAAGTTGAGCGAAAGATCGGTGGGGTAAATCGCGCTGAGCAACTGGCGGCAGAATTCCGTGGTCAGTTCGCCGTTCGGCATGTCGATGAACAGCGCATCCGCCATAAAGCCATCTTCGATCACACAATCGTCCACGCGGACGGCGATGATGCGAAACTGCGGGTAGCTCACCTGATGATTGAAGGCGCGCTCGTATTCACGCTTGACCCACGTCGATTTGAGCGACTCTTCCGAGATCAGGCGGATGATACAGCGCGACGACGCGATGCCCTGCTCGATTTTGCGTTGGAAGCTGTCGCCGCCATCAATCGCCACGCTGTCATACCAGATCTTCAACCCCGCGACGCGATCCAGCCAGTGATGCAGCTTATCGGCAATCGCTTTGTTTTTATGGGAATAACTTAAGAAGGCATGAGCTTGGCGTTTGGCGACAGGGAGTGCAGGCATAACAGACTTCCTCCAACGTTAAGGGCCGTTCATGAATTGTATTCGGATTCAGTCGGGACACAAACCAGTCGCTGGCGTTGAAACGGAGAGGTCATGCCCTATCCACGCTGCGTGTCTTAGAAATCCGAAAACTTGTCCACGCCGATGAAATACACGCCGACGCTCTCGTTTTCGCGTCCGAGCACACGCACCTGCCATTCCCCGGTCGCGCTGACCGTACAGGTGAGCACGATGTTGTTGTCTCCCTGCAAAATCTGATCGCGCTGGCAGTTGGCGGTGCGGTTGCCGCCGTTCGGGCTGACGAGCGCGACATTCCGGCTGACGCGGTTGGCTGTCACCGACAGGAACTGCACATAGATTGCGTACGTTTCACCATCTCGCGCGTTGAAGGTGTAGGCGTGCACATAGCCAGGGTCGAGCACGTTGGTGTCGCGCTGCAGTGCCGCTTTGACCTGTGATGGCTCGATTCGCAGCACCGCATCGTCGATCTGCCCGATGGGCACGCCGTCGAGCACGGTGACAGGCTGCGGCCCGCCGGTGATCACGGTGATCGCCGTGACCGGACCAGTGATCACGCCCACCAGATTGAGCGTGATCGCCGTACATGATGCGCTGAACACCATGATCAGCAGCAGCGTGAGCAGGCGGCGACCCCAGTTGACGGGCTTGCGCTTCGCCTGCTTGAGCGCGGGCAGTTCCTTTTCCAGTTTGACCTTCTGACTTTCGAACGTCTTCCGGGACTGCTGGTCTTTCTGCTGTTCGGCGAGCGGCTTGACGCCCTCCACTTTGAGCAGCAGCCGGTTCGCCTCATTGTGATATGCGTCCAGCGCGAGGGCGCGGCGCAGAAAATCGATGGTCTGTTCCTGAGTATTCGCCGCCTTGGCCGCCAGCACCCACAGGTCGGCGGTCGGCTGCAGTTTCAACAGGGGGATGAGCAGGCGCTGCGCGGTCTTTTTGTCATTCGCTTTGAGTGCGGTTTGGATAGCTTGGACGGACATGCGAGGAACCCCTTTAATACCCGAGGGGAAGCGATGTATTTCAATCTGATTGTATGCGCGGTTTTGCGACCGATCCGTAAACTTTAGCTGGCCTGTATTCCAGCATGCTCGGAAGCCGGGCAGAATTAGCGCCGAGCAGCGGGAGGGGCAAGCCCCTCCCTATACGTTCGTACATTGGGTGAAACCCTCGCCCCTCACCGAAATGTGAGGGGCGCGTCTGGGCGGTTGTTATTCCGCCGCTGGTTCTATTGTGAACAGCGAGCCTGCCCCGCGCCCGTAGACTTCGGGGAAGTAGAACTCGTAGGCCGTCGGCGGGATCACGTTGTAGACGCCCGGCAGACCTGCGCGGATGGTGTACACATATTCGTACGTCCCTGCGGGCAGATAGTCGCTGGTCAGCACGACCTTTTCGTCGCGGTACTCGATGTTGCTGAAATACCACCAACCCCAACCATAGCTGAGCGGGTCTTCGAGGTTGAGTTCCGGCTGCGTGCCGATCTGCTGGCTGGTGTTCAGGTTCGGGTTGACTGCGTCTGAACCCGCCGGGATCGGGTCTTCGATCACGACGTAGTGCACGCTGTTCGGCACGATGACCGTCAAGCGCACCTGCACGGTATCGCCCACGCGCGCCGAGGTGACGACTTCATCGCCAATCGTATAGCGCCGGTCGACGATGATGCCGTTATCCAACGCTTCGACTTCCGGCACGGGCAGGAACGCCCGCAGATGCGCGGTGTAGTACAGCGCGCCCGCGCCTGCCGTCCGGTCGATCACCAGTTCGTTCGCGGTATCGGTCAGCAACTGCGTGATGTCGATGGTCGTCTCAAAGTCCGCGCGCGGATCGGTCACCGCTTGTTCGTTGAGCACAGTGCCGTTGAGCGTCGCGCTGTAGTTGTAATTCGGTTCCAGTTCACCGCTCAAGACCATCCAGTCCGTCAGGGCCATGACCGCCCACGCCGTTTCCTGCGTGGTCTCCCACGCATCCATCGTGCGCTGACTCACGAGGTAGCGCACCACGTTCGGCAGCAGTTGGTTCTGCGGGTCGGTCTGGATGAGCGCCAGCAGCGCGATCGCCGTCGTGCGCGTGTCCGTGTTCCAGTTCCAACGGTCGACATCGCCGTCCCAGTGTGCGCCCGTCGCGCTGAGCACCGCCGCGTTGATCAGGTCACTTTCCAGCGTGTCGATGCGCGTGTCGTCCGGGTTGATGATATTGAGCGCCAGCATCAGATAGGCTTTGGCGTACAGCGCCAGCCGTTCGCGGCTCTCGTAGAGCGTCGTCGTGCGCCCGACATCGGGATCGCCCGTCCGCGCCAGTGCATAGAGCACAAACGCCTGACGATTCAGCCGCCACGTTTCCACATTCAGCCCCGGCGTGATGAACGACGAGCGCAGGTAGCTGTGCGCGCGGCGGATCACACTGTCGTCAATCGGGAAGCCCTGCTGCTGCGCTTCATACAGACCGATCACAGCGTAAGCGGTGGTCAGTGCGTTGGCATCGCTGTTGACGAACCAGCCCCACCCGCCGTTGACCTTCTGCGTCGCCAGCAGTTGCTGAATGCCGTAGTTGACATTGAACTCCAGCCCAGCCCGCAGTTCGTCGTCCTGCAAATCGAACGCCGTTAGCGCGCGGTAGGTCATGATGTTGGGCAGGAAGCGGCTCACCGTCTGCTCCACGCACTGATACGGGAAGTTTTCGAGGTATTCCAACCCGTCGAGCGTGGTCGCCGCCAGTGACGGTTCGAGCGACACTTCGAGGTAGGCTTCGCGCGTCTCGAACCCGCTTGGGAACAAAATCTGCTCGGTGATCGATCCTTCGTCCAGCAGAGCGCCCGCTGTGCCAACGGTCTCCTGCACTTCGTAACGATAGACCGGGATCACGCCGTCCTGCGCCAGCGGCGGAATGCTCGCGTCGGCGTAGCGTCCGCCCGCATCCTGCACGGCGAACATCAAATCGACGGCTGGAACATCGGGGATCGTCACGACCCATTCGACGCGCGCCCGCTGCCCCGCCGGGAGGTTAAGCGTTTGTGTCGCCTCATCCGCGGTGACCGCCTGCGAACTCAGCGCCACCTGCACCGACAGATCATCGCCCGTATTGTTGTTGACGATGGCCGCCAGCGTCACCTCGTCGCCCACCACGAAGAAGCGCGGCGTCACGGGACGAATTAGCAGCGGCTTGGTGCTGAGCAGATCGAAGGTATCCTGCCCGACGAGCATATTGCCGTCCGCGCCGAGCGTGACCGCGCGGGCGTCGAGCCGCCATGTCGTCAGGTTGTCCGGCAGCGTGACACTGAAGGTCGCCGTACCGCTCGCGTCGGTGACGACGTGCGCATTCCAATAGGCCGTATCGACGAACTCCTCGCGGATGTCGAAAATGCCGCCCTCGCCGAAACCGCCGCCGCCACCCTTGATCGTATCGAGCACGGTTTGCGTCATTTGATCGACGTTGATGGTCAGCGGGGTCGCCGTACGCACGCTCAAGCCCTGCTGCCCGTAGAAGTGGCCCAGGATCGGCGGGCTGTTCGGGTCCGCCAGCGTGAGCGCCGCCAGATCGGTCAGACCGACGCCGACTTCCGCGCTCACCGGGTTGCCCGCGTAATCGCTTGTGCGCACCGTGTATGTGACCGTGTCACCGGGGCCAGCCTGCGCCACATCCGGCACAATGTCGATGGTGATCTGCTTGCGTTCGTTGTCGACGGCCAGTTGGATCAAGCCCATGCGGAAGGCCGCGACCGGGTTGGTCTCGTCCACGCCCTTGACCAGCACCGCGCTCACGTAGATGTTCGGCGCGTACTCGTCGGTGATGGGCAGGCGGTACACATACGAGTTGCTCTCCATCGTCACGCGTTCGACGTTCAGCACGCCGCCGCGCTCCACGGTGATGAGCGCCTCGGTCGTGCCCTGGAACGGCGAGGTGATCAGGATTTCCGCCGTGTCGCCGACTTCGTAGGCCTCGCTGTCCGCGATCAGGTCGATGCGGTTGCTGTTCTGCTGCCGCCACGACACATACTCACGGCTGCTCACCCACACCGTGCTGGCGGAGATGACGTCATTGCCGTTCGCGTCGATGGTCGAGGCTTTCAACTTGAAGATGCCGCCGTTCGGTGGGGTGAACGTGAACACTGCTTCGCCCTGCGCGTTGGTGACGACTTCGCCTTCGCTCACCGGAATTTCTTCAACTTCGTACGTCCATGTCGTGCGACCGAATTCATCCTGTTCCTGCACGCTCGACCAGCGCCGCTCGACCACTTCCACGCTCACCGTCTGATCAGCGACGGGCTGGCCGTCCCAATCAACGGCGATCAGGTTGAAGGTCGTTTCGTCGCCTGCCGTCGAGACGTAGTTTTCCGGCTGCACGCCGACGTAGACCAGGCCCTTGTGCACGACGATATCGGTGCGACCGGACACGGCTTGCCCGCTCTCGTCCGTCACCGTCGCTTCGAGCGTGAAGGTCATGCTCTGGGTGGCGTCGTCCAACGAGGCCGGGACTTCAATCACGAGCTGGCCGTTGGCGTCAGTTTCGCCTTCGCCGCTCGTCACCAGGCCACCCCCGCCGCTGTAGAACTCGCTCGCGCCCGCGTCGGCATCATAATCGATGTAGCTGTAGTTGCCGTTCGTGTCCGGCGCGAAGTAGTACGGCTGGGAGATGACGCTGTATTCGACATACGCGTTGCTGACCGCGCCGCCGAAGAAGTAGCGGCTGTCGACCGTCACGCTGACCGTATCGCCCTGCACCACTTCGGTCTGATCGGGCGTCACGTTGACCTGATATTCCGGCAGGCGATATTCGGCCACGCCGAAGGTCAGGCGGCTGCCCGTGTCGAACCACTGCTCGACGTTCGGCAGGTTGACGATCAGCTCGTAGTAGCCGAGCGCCGCATCATCCGCCAGGTCAAACTGGCCGTCAAACGTGCCAAATTCTGACAGCGGAACAGTCGCCTCGTAGATGATCTGGCCTTCCGGGTCGTTGATCTGAATCGGGATTTCGGTCAGATCGCTGACCGGATAATTCACGTCATCGCGACCGCGCACAATCCCGCGGAAATACACGGGCTGATCCGGACGGTACAGCGGACGATCCGTGTACAGATAGGCGCGGTAGGGCAGCGCGTAATAGTTGGTCGCCATGCCGAACGACCAGCCCTCAATGCCATCTGACCACGTGCTGAACGCGACGCCAAAGTTCTGACCGTCGTCCAGCAGCACGCGCACATATTCGTCATACAGGTTAGGCATGGGCGGAATCGGGATCGTCGCGATGCCGTCGGCGTCGGTCATGCCACGCGCCAGTTCGCCGCGCTCCGAGCTGTAGACCGTCAGCGGCGCATTGGCAATCGGTTCGCCCGTGTTGACGTTCGTCACCCACGCCGTGACCTCGTCGAAGCTGGCCTTCAGTGTGATGTTGGCCGTGCCGACGATCAACAGATGGTCAATCGGGTAATAGCCGTTGTTGGGAATTTCCGGCGCACTGCCGCGCAAATAGTAGATGCCCGGCGCGAGCGGTTCGCCGTTTTCCGTCGGAATAACGACGGGTGTCTCTTCGGGCTGGGCTTCGGTCGGCGCGATGAAATATTCATCGGTCGTGCCTTCGGCCACCCACGCCGCACGTTCGTCGCGGAGCTGTACCTGCCACCAGACCAATCCGTTCGCGCACACCGGCCCACCGATGATCGGCATGCGGTAATCGGTGTACAGCAGCGTGAGCACTTCGCCGCTCGGCGCGGTCTCACGCGCGCGCAGCGCGTCGGTGGCCGTGACGATCGCCATCATGCCCACCTGCAAGCGCGTATCCGGCGCGCCGGGGCAGTCAATGTTGTTGACGCTGCCGAGATCGAGCAGTTCATAGCGGCGCGCGTTCTCTGGCGCAACGTTCGGAATCGACCACGAGCGCAGCAGCTCGCGACTATCGAGGCCCGTGCTCGTCGTATCATAGCCGAGACGCATAAACGCGTCTGTCGGCATGCGGTACAGTTCCAGATCAACCTGCTGCACGTTCATGTGCGTCAAAAAGACCTGCGTCTGCGGGTTGTAGGCGTTGTAGAAACCGATACTTCCCGGCGCTTGCAGCACGACCTCGGGATCATAGGGCGCGGTCGTATAGCGAATCACGCGGCCTTCAGTGATCTCGTTGCCGTAGATGTCGCGCATCCCCGGCTCAATCGTGATCGTGTATTCGGTGCTCGGCTCGGTCGGGAAGGAGAGCGTGTAGCTGTCATCCCAATCGCCATAGTAGGCATCGTATTCGCGCCACGGCTCCGGCTCAATCGTGATCCGGTCTTCGATGCTGTCCACATCCATGGGCGACTCGAAGTAGATGGTGAAGCCGCCCCACGGATAGACGCCCCTATCGCCGTTTTCCGGCTGCGTCTGGCGAATGCCGGGCAGCGGCACAGTCTCGAACGTCCACGTCATGCCATCCGCCATCGGCGCACCGCCGTTGATCGAGACGACCGTCTCCTCAAGGAAGCCCGCCTCGTACACGGTTCCCAGTTGGAGATCGGCGTCCGGCGTGAAGCGGAACCCGGCGCTGTCATCGGCCCACGAGAAGGCGCCGCTGACTTCGTCGCCCGAGCGCGGATCGCGCAGCAGGAACGCCGCTTCCGCGCTGGCGCGGTCGACCGGCTGGTTGAAACGGACTTGCAGCGAACCGTTCAGCAATACACTCGTCTGCCCATCCTGCGGAAAGACTTCCGACACGGCGGGGACGACGGTAGTGAACGTCCAACTGTACGGCGCGGCGAGCGTCGAACCGTCGACAGCGGTCACATCGTCGACCGTCACGGTGTATTTTGTTCCACCCGCGAACGCGGATGCCGGGGTAAACGTATAAATCGACGTGTTCAGCCATTCACCCGTGCCTTCAACCGGTGGATCGAACGTCAGCGGGTCAGGCAGATTCGCCGCGTCTTCGGTAATTGTCAGCGGCACAACCGGGCGGTTGAAGATCACCGTCACCGTCGCTTCCGGGTCAATGTCGGCGCTGTCCGGCGCGGGCAGCACCTGCGCCACCACCAACGCAGATGAATTTGGCTCCTCCGTGGGAGCCGCGTCCTGCGCGTTGATCAGGCTGCCGCCCATCAACAGCAAGAGAGGAAGCACGAGCAGAAGAAGTTTGCGCATACAGCGTCCTTCCGGGGACATAAACATTCTTACGTTTATTATAGCGCCAAACAATCGGTCTGCTGATCTCTTAACCAACGCTTGGCCTACCGCCAGCCTACCGCGAATGTCCAGATGCTTATATATGCGCGCTAATGATCAATTACGTGTGAGCTTATGCCCTCTATCACTCGTGCCCGCAGCCTCGGGTCGCTATGGTAAGCACAGGTTCTGCGCACCTTTAGGATACCTATCGTGACTGTACCTCTGTCTGCTTCATCGGTTTTGCCCCATCGGTCGGATCGTCTCACCTTGATCGGCATCGCATGGCTTACGACGCTCGCCCTCTCCAACCTGCCTAACATCCTGATTCAGGAAGTCGGCCTCACGCTGCCCGTCCCGCTGCTGACGCTCAAACTCGGGCTGCTGGCGGTGTGCATTGCGCTCACCTTCGTCTGGTCAGCGGCGCGACCACTGCGCGTGTACTTCGCCCTCTTCGCCATCCTACTGCTGGTCGAACCGCTGGCGGCGTGGGTCGGCGCGACCGATGTGTGGCGCGCTTGGTTTCGCGGGTCGGCCTTCAGCACGCAGATGTTAAGCACGCAGCTTTTGCGCTTCGGCACAGCGCTGCTTATGCTGGCCGCGCTCGGCGCGATCTACCGCCGCCGGCGTGAGTTTTTCCTCGGTCTGGGCGATATCCGCGCTACCGCCACGCCGATTCCGCACTTCATCGACAGACCCATGAGCTGGGGACGTTTGGGCTGGCTTTCCGCGCTCTGCATCACGCTCGGCACGCTGGTATTCTTGCTGGCCTTCGGGCAGTCGCCGCTGGATCGCTTCGCGGGCGTGCTGCCGCTGCTGCCCTTCGTGCTGCTGTTCGCCGCGCTGAACGCCTTCAGTGAAGAGACCCTCTACCGCGCCGCGCTGCTCGCCCCGCTGCGCGACGCGGTTGGACGCCCTCAAGCGCTGCTGCTGACCGCCGCGCTGTTTGGGCTGTGGCACTTCTACGGCGTGCCCTACGGCGTCATCGGCGTGATCATGTCGGGGGTGCTCGGCTGGTATCTCGGCAAGTCGATGCTGGAAACGCGGGGGCTCTTCTGGGCGTGGTTCATCCACTTCTGGCAGGATGTCGCCATCTTCACCTTCATCGCCATGGGGTCGATCACCCCCGGCGGGTGAAAACATTTAACCTCACCCCAACCCCTCTCCTAAAGGCGAGGGGCGAAAAATGACTTACCTTTGCCCCTCGCCCTCGGGAGAGGGGCGGTTGAGCGCAGCGAAACGGGGTGAGGTGGCTCTACAACCACGGCACGTACGTATACGGCAAATTGAGGATCGTCTTGAACAACTGCCAATGCAGTGCCACGACTTCACGGGCGACGGCGGGCACATACGCGCTCAACGGTGGAGACACGCCCGGCGACAGTGTGTGGTTGATGCCGAACTGCGAGAAGATGATCCCCGCGCGGAACATGTGATACGGATCGCTGACAACGACCGCCGTCTGCCAGCCGTTCGCCGCCATGATTTCCTTGGTGTAGACCGCGTTTTCCTCGGTGCTGCGGCTCTGTTCTTCGAGCACGACCGCTTCAGCGGGCACGCCGCGTTCGACCAGCACGGCGCGGCACGCGTCGGCCTCGCTGCGCTGAATCGCCCGCAGCGGGAAGCCACCGGAACAGATGATACGCGGCGCGTACCCCTGTTCGTACAGAATCGCCGCATGCGTCGCCCGCCGGATGAGCGCTGGCCCCGGCTGACCATCCCGCCGCAGCCCCGCCCCCAGCACGACGATCACATCCGCCGCCGCCGCGCGCTCGGTTTCGCCATACGCGACGACGATCACGCTCAGGAGAACGGCGAGGACCAGCCACCCACCGACCACGATCAACCCGCGCCGCAGCCACTTTTTGATCCGCATCGCCACCCTACTGAATCAACCCGATGTTGGGGATATCATCGTCAAACGGGCTGATGTTGATGCGCCCAAACATCCAGCCATCAATCGACGCCAATCGCAGCCGGATCACCGGGAGCTGACTTTGCCCGAAGCGCACGGTTGTGTTGGGATAAATCCACACGGGGTCTTTGAGATGCAGGTGCTGAAGCAGCGGCGGCGCGGGCGGCAGATCGTCATCCTCATCGTCCGAGGCGGTCGCCGTTTTCACAGCTTCCAGCTTGGCGGACGCCTCATCCTGATCTTCGTCCGCGTCGTCATCCTCTTCGGTATCCATGTCCGGGTAATCATCTTCGGTGTAGTCTTCCACGCCGAGCGCATCCGCCACCAGATCGACAATGTCCGGCGGAATATCCATCGGCGCGCGCCCCACGTTCCGCAGAATCTCACCCAGCGAGTACAGATAGTAGCGTTCGCTGACCAGCGTCCCGGTGATGATCGAGCCGCCAACCAGCAGCGTCACCCCGAGGTCCGATTCCAGCTTGTTCGCCAGCAGCGACACGAGATTCATCAGCAGAAAATCCGGCTCTTGCCAGAACCCGCCGAAATTGGGGACATTCGCCATACACTCAGCAGCCTTTACCTACGCCATCCAAAGTCTCGCATTATACACGAAACACACGGGACGGTCGCTGGACCGTCCCGTGTTGATTGATGAGATGTTTCGTAGGGACGAGGCATGCCTCGTCCTATATGCCTGAGAGAAAACAAAAAGGACAAGGCATGCCTTGTCCCTACAATATTACTGTGATCCCTTTCCCCTCCCTGAACTGGGGCTGGGGTCAGGCTTTTAGCACTCGCTGTAGCCGCAGGTCAGGCACTTGCGGCAGCCTTCCGCGCGCACCAGCGAGATCGTACCGCACGACGGGCACATATCCGCCCCGCTGATCGCGCCGTTCGGGTTATGCTTCGCGGCGGGCAGCGTCGGTTCGGGCGCGCTGACCGGAGCGGGCGTCACCGGCAGGTCGAACATATCGCCGAACAACCCGAGCTGCTGGGCCTTGTCTTCGGGGAAGAAGTTGTCGAGCAGCGCACCGGCGACCGCATCCGGCAGCGAAAGCACGCGGTTCGGCCCCATGCCAATCGAACGCGCCCCGCCGATGCCCTGCAGTTGATCCACGACCAGTTTGAGCATCTGGCGGCGGTTCTGCGGCGCGGTCGTGCGCAGTTGCAGCGAAATCATGCGGCCCAGACCTTCGGCGTCAGCTTGCAGGTCGCTGCCCGCCTTGCCCGGCGCGGTGATGAACACTTCGAACGGGAAGCCCTGTTCGTCGCTGTTCATGGTGATGTAGGCCGTGCCGTACGGCGTCTTGCAGGTCACGGTCACGCCTTGCAGCTTGCTCGGGCGCGGGTAGACATAGTGCGGCGTCGCCACCTGCGCAATCGGTTCGTCTTCGACTTCGGCTTCCGCCGGCTTGTCGTCATTCTTGAGCATCAGCACCTGTTCGTCGCGGCTGCCGTCACGGTAGACCGTGCCACCCTTGCAGCCGAGGTCATACATGTACTGGTAGAGGTCGCGCGTCTGTTCGACGGTGTAGCTGTTGGGCAGGTTCGCCGTCTTGCTGATCGAGCTGTCCACCCAGCGCTGAATCGCCGCCTGCACCTTGACGTGTTCTTCCGGCGACAGTTCCATCGCCGTGACGAAGTAATCCGGCAGTTCTTTCGCGTCGGGGTGAGCATCGTGCCACTCCTTGACCAGTGGCACCTGTTCCTCGTGCAGCCCGAGGCGGCTCTTGCGGTAATACACCCACGAGAAGAATGGCTCAATCCCCGTCGAGGTATTGACCATCGTGCCGGTCGTACCGGTCGGCGCTTGCGTCAGCAGCGTCACGTTGCGGATGCCGTGCTTCCGCACCTTGCGGCGCACGTCTTCCGGCATGGACTTCATGAAGCCGCTTTGTAGGAACTTGTCCGCTTCAAACTTGGGGAACGCGCCCTTTTCCGCCGCCAGTTCCGACGACGTTTCGTAGGCGGCGCGGGCGATGAACGCATACAACTTGTCGATGAAGCGCACCGAAGCGTCACTGCCGTAGCGGATACCGAGGCGGATCATGAGTTCGGCGAGACCCATGTTGTTCAGCCCGACGCGGCGTTCGCCCAACTGCTGATCCTGATTCTGCTCGAAGAAGTACGGCGTGCCGTCGATGACGTTGTCGAGGAAGCGCGTCGCATAGCGCACGGCTTTGTCGAGCGATTCCCAGTCGACATCGTCGCGTGCGTCGTCGTAGAACTTCGCCAGATTGATCGCGCCGAGGTTGCACACGCCAAACGCCGGAAGTCCCTGTTCCCCACAGGGATTAGTACTGATAATAGGGGAGAAGTACCACGAATTCGACATCTTGTTATAGCGTTCGCGGAAGAACACGCCCGGTTCGGCGCTCGACCACGCGCTCTCGATGATCGCATCCCAGATTTCGCGCGCCTTGACCGTCTTGTACGGCACGACCGGACGCCCATCGGCAGTCCACTGGTCGATGTTGCCATCCCACGTTTCGTCGTAGTCCGGCAGGCTGGTATCCGGGAACATCAGTTCCCAGTCGCCATCCGCCTTGACGGCCTCCATAAACTTGTCGGAGAGGCCGACGCTGATATTCGCGTTGGTGATCTTGCCAGCGGTGCGCTTGCTGCTGATGAATTCCAGCACGTCCGGATGCCAGTCGTTGAGGATGAGCATCAACGCGCCGCGGCGGCTGCCACCCTGCTCGATCAAGCCCGTGACGAAGCTGTAGAGTGCGCCCCATGACACCGCGCCGCTCGACCGCCCGTTGACGCCCTTCACGTATGCCTGACGCGGGCGCAGACTGGAGATGTTGATGCCGACGCCGCCACCGCGCGACATGATTTCGGTCATCTGGCGCAGCGTTTCGATGATGCCGCCGCGCGAATCCCGCGGGGAGGGGATGACGTAGCAATTATAGTAGGTGAGCGCCTGCGTGGTGCCCGCCGCCGTCAGAATGCGGCCCGCGGGGACGAATTTGAAGTCGTCCAACAGCCAACGAAAACGTTCCGTCCATGTGGTTTGCAGTTCAGGGGTGCTTTCCGTCGCCGCGATGCCCGCCGCCACGCGATCCATCATCTGCGCGGGGTCGGTTTCCAGCGGCTTGTCAACATTTTCAACGTCACGTGTGACGACTTCGCCGTCCAACAATTCGATCGTGACGGTCGGCAGCTCCAGCGCCTTCACCGTACCGATTTCGCGCTGCCCGGTCTGCGCGTTGACCACCACAATGACCGTGTCGCCTACGGCCAGCGTTGCCCGGGTGACGTCTTTCTGCGCATACCGATCCAGAAAGATTTTGTAGCCAAGTTCATGGAGCGCATTACGTTTCGTAGGTGTTTGCACCATACTAGTCTCATCCTTCAAACTGTAATGTTATACGTAATACAGACACACACAGGGATGACGAATCGAACGGGTAGGACAAAACCTATCCGCGAAATCGGATCATGCTACTGGTTGTCTGTGCTCAAAAGGGTTGATCCTCAACCGCCTAATGGTGGCTAGTGTGCGATGCCGTTTGAGGTCGAAATCATGATCATTTTGTGATCGATGTAACGGTAATTTAGCACGAATGGCCGATTCTTGTCCACTTCAAAATGGGGTGAGTTTGGTTAGAGTCAGGTTTGAACTTGTAACGCGCTTCCAACGTTTCCCGTGCGTTATTCAACCATTTCCCACTAACCAACATTCCCCTCAAAAGGGGCCAAATCGCTCCTTTTGAGGGTGAATCGGTCACCGGCTAAACGGTGAAGTCTAACGTTTGGGTTTGCGGAGGAACGCCGGAATTTCGATGTTCTCATCGTCGTAAACGCGGGCGCTCGGTTCCTGGCGCGGCGGCTGAACCGGCGGGGGCGCGGGGGGCGTCGGCGGTTGTTCCTGCGGCGGCGGCTGGACTGGCTGCTGCTGAGGCGCCGGCGGCGCGCTGTACTGCTGATACTGCGGCGCGGGCCGCTGCGACTGCGGCTGCGACGACATGCCGGGACGGCTGCTAGTGGTCGACTGGTTGCTGGTCGTGCCCGGACGGAAGCCCGACGGCTGCTCGATCTTGCGCTGGACGCGGCTGTGTTCGAAGCCCGTCGCGATGACGGTGCAGCGCACTTCGTCGCCCATGCTCTCGTCGATCTGCGCGCCGAAGATCAGGTTGACTTCAGGATGCGCGCTTTCCTTGATGATCGCCGCGGCTTCGTTGACTTCGAACAGGCTGAGATCGGGACCACCCGTGATGTTGAACAGAATGCCGCGCGCGCCGTCGATCGTGACGTCGAGCAAGGCACTGCTGATCGCGGCTTCGGCTGCCCGACGAGCGCGTTCGTCGCCTTCGGCGCGGCCAACCGCCATGAGCGCTGCCCCGCCTTCGGACATAATCGTGCGCACGTCGGCGAAGTCGAGGTTGATGAGCGCCGGGACGGTGATCAGTTCAGAGATACCCTGAATACCTTGCCGGAGCACGTCATCGGCGAGCGAGAACGCCTGCTGTAAGCTGGCGCGCTTGTCAGCGATCTGCAATAGGCGGTCGTTCGGGATGACGATGAGTGTATCGACCTGTCCCTTGAGCGCCTCAATGCCCGCTTCCGCGGATTGCTGCCGTTTCGCGCCTTCAAACGTGAACGGGCGCGTGACGACGCCAATCGTCAATGCGCCGAGTTCCTTGGCGATCTGCGCCACGACGGGCGAAGCGCCCGTGCCCGTGCCGCCGCCCATACCGCTGGCGATGAAGACCATGTCCGCGCCGCGCAGCACTTCATACAGCTCATCCGATGTCTCTTCGGCGGCCTTGCGCCCGATTTCCGGGTTGCCACCCGCGCCCAGACCACGAGTCAGCTTATCACCGATGCGGACGCGCGTTTTCGCCTTGGACAGCAAGAGAGCCTGATTGTCGGTATTGACCGCGATGAATTCAACGCCGCCCAAACCTTCTGCGATCATCCGGTTGATGGCGTTACCGCCGCCACCGCCCACGCCGATGACCTTAATCTGTGCGAAATTTTCGCCCGGTGTAAGCATATCCATAAAACAAAAACCTTTCCTGCTTCTTGCACTCGCACATCTGGCGGATGAATTACCTTGATTGTATGCCGCTTCGTATAAACTGCAACTAAAAATTATCCGGAAGCAGACCTAATTCTCACTGTCCGGCAGCAGCTTCTTAAAGAACCCGGTGAGCAAATTCCCGATCTTGGTCGGCTGGATGCCGCCTTCCCGCGCGGGCTGAGCAACAGCGCTGTCCATTTGCAGGCCCAACCGCAGCAAACCGACGCTGGTACTAAAGGCCGGGGATTTGAGCGCATCCGCCATCCCCGTGATCTTCTCCGGCTTGGCGACGCGCACCGGCACGTTGAGCACATTCTGCGCGACCTCGCGGATGCCGGGCAGCAGCGCGCAGCCCCCGGTCAGCACGACGCCCGCCCGCAGCAGCCCGTCATAGCCTGACCGCTTGATCTCCGTCTGCACCATCTCGAACAGTTCGGTGACGCGCGCTTCGATCACCATTGCTAAATCGCTGTGCTTGACCTTCATCGGCATACCTTCGCCGAAGGGCTGCACATCGAAGGTCTCGTACTGGCTGACGGCCTTTTCCTGCGCGTTGCCGTACTGCACTTTGACCGCTTCCGCGACATCAAAGGGGACATGCATCCAGTGGGTAATGTCGTTCGTGATCAGGTCGCCACCCACCGCGATCACCGAGGAATGCCACACTGTGCCCTCGATGAAGATCGCCATATCCGTCGTGCCGCCGCCGATATCGACGACCACACAGCCCATTTCACGTTCCTGCGGCGTCAAAATCAGGTCACCGGAGGCCAGCGGGTTGAGGATGAAGCGATCCGGGAAGACATGCGCCCCCTGCATCGCCTGTTCGAGATTGGCGACGCTCGTGGTTGAGGCGGTGATGATGTGCACTTCGACTTCCAGCCGAAAGCCATGCATGCCGATCGGGCTGCGCACATGGTCGCCGCCGTCAAGCACATACGAGCGTGGGATGACATGCAGCACCTCACGGTTATGCGGAATCGCGATCTGCCGGGCGTTTTCAATCGCTTTATCGATGTCTTCGCCACGCACGCCGCGGCTGCCGATCAGCCCGATGGCGCCACGGCTGTTCAGCGAGGCAATGTGACTTCCCGCCAGGCTCACAAAGGCCTGCCGGATATCGTAGCCGCTGCTTTTCTCAGCTTTATGCACGGAGGCCGAAATCGCGGCGGTGAGCTGGCCGATATCGTTGACCACGCCTTTTTTCATGCCGCGACTCGGCTCGATGCCCACGCCGACGATGAAAATGTCGTCCGTGCGCACTTCGCCGACAATCGTGCAGATTTTCGTCGTCCCAATGTCGATTCCGACTACCAAATCGCTCATATGAGGTCCATTTACCGTCCCACCGACACAAAGGGTCGATGCGTATTTACCAGGTTGATCTCGCGCGGTTGAATGCCCTGCGCGGCGTTGTCCGCCACAATAGCATTGTAGATCAAAATTTTCTGCTGCATATCCGCCCCTACGCCTAGCCACACTTCCCACCCACGCGGGTCGGTGTAACCTAGCCCTTTGTCGGGGTGATAGCGAAACGCCGCCTGTTCGGGCAGCAGGTCATGCAGTTGAATGGCGCTCGTCACGACCTGCGGATCGACATTCGTACCAATGCTGCCTTCGAGAATCGGATCCGCCTGAATGCGCAGCAGTGTTTGCCGATCTTCGCGCTGACGCATCACGCGCCCTTGCAAGTCGATCCACGACGCCTCGCCCGCCTGCTCCCACACAAGCGCGGGTTCGCGTTCCTCGATGATCACCTGCACCATATTCGGCGGAAAGCCGACCGACACCGTCGCATTGGCAATCGTCGGCGACTTGAGCAAGTTGTCGCGAATGTCGCCCGGGTCGAGCCAGAACACATGCAGCCCACTGATCGGCAGCAGTTCGTAGACCTCGTTGACCGTCATCGTCTCCAGCCCACCGACGGCGATCCCCGTGACGTACATCGAGTCCGCGAAGAAGAAGAACGCCAGCGCGCCGAGCAGAATGACGATCAGCGCGCCGCTGAACAGCCGCCATGAAACAAAGACCTGCCCACGCTTGAGCGCTTGCGGGCGATCAACGCTCCCGATGTCCGGGTTGCGCCAGATAGCTGGTTCGCGGGTGGAACGACGTGACATGCGGCCTCATCAACAGTGGATCAACGCTCCGATGATACCACGAATCACACAGACGCGCCCCGGTATCCCACGCAATCCAACATTAAGATTTCAGGATTTTCACGTAACAAGCCGAGCAGGAATTCATGTTTCACGGGCCACAAGTGGCGCCATCACACTGAAGGAGCGTTATTTTGAGGGATACGTTCGTAGGGATGCGCTTCTGCGCGTCCGCTCTTTCCGACCCCACCCCCGGCCCCTCCCCGAATTCAGGGAGGGGAGACACCATCGCTCGCAGATTCTCCCCTCCGCCCCGCTGGCGTGGGCGAGGGGCTCATTTCCGCACTCCATCAACTAAGCGCTGGTACAAGCCATGACACTAGAATCCCTCGCCCAGCGTCTCGATTTCCGTCTCCAGTTCGACGCCCGCAGCGAGCAGCACCATGCGCTGCACGTACTTGATCAGCGTGAAGTAATCGCTGGCGGTGGCGGTGCCCGTGTTGATGAAGAAATTCGCGTGGACAGGCGACACCTGCGCCCCGCCGATGCTGTAGCCTTTCAAGCCCAGCGACTCGATCAGGCGTCCGGCGTAGTCGCCCGGCGGATTCTTGAAGATGCTGCCGAGGCTCGCGCCCGGCGGCTGCGTGCGTTTGCGGTGCGCGATGAACTCGTCCATCTTCGCGTGGATCGCCGCCGAATCGCCTTTGTGCAGGTCGAGCGTTGCCATGAGCACGAGAAAGCGCCGATCCGCCCGCCGTTTGAGCGCCGAGGTGCGGTAGGCGTAGTCGAGATCGGCTTTGGTCAGCACCTGCACGCCGTGTTCCGCGTCGCAGATCGTCGCCGTATGGACGTTGCCTGCCATATCACCGCCATGCGCGCCCGCATTGTTGACCACCGCCCCGCCGACCGTCCCCGGTACACTCGCCGCCCACTCGAAGCCGGACAGCCCCTGTGAGGCGCACTTGCGGGCGAGGATGGTCAACGAGTAGCCGGAGGTGACGATCACCTGCGTCCCTTTGAAGGCTGCCTCGCTCACCTTGTTGATCACGACTAGCCCGCGAAAGCCCGCGTCGGAGACCAGCACGTTCGCGCCACCGCCCAACACGCGCACGGGGATGTTCTGCTGCCACGCGGCTTGCAGCACGTCGCTGAGTTCGCGCGTCGATTCCCGCGCCAGATAGACGTAATCCGCTGGCCCGCCGAGCCGCGCCGCCGTGTACTTCGCCAGCGGCTCATCGCGCAGCAGCTTATCGGCATGAGGAAAAACTGAAATATCCATAGACCAGAGATTTTAACCACAGAGAACACAGAGAACACAGAGTAAAAGTACGAAAAGGGCTAACGCCACCAGAGGTATTTGAGCCAGATTATGAACGTGAGTATCGGCGCTGCGACAAAACTGACTATTCCGCTGATATACACGCAAAAAAGTATGTACATCCCTGCGCCGGGCGTAACTTCATCATCCGGCAGTTCTCGGACAGCATTAATGGCTGGCGCGATGAGAAACACATAGCAGATTGCTAAACACATCAGCAGGCACGCGAGAAAAACCCCAAGCAGCCGGGCTGTTTGCAAAAGTCGAGGATGACCAGCAGTTTTCACAGGCTATTTCCTCTGTGTTCTCTGTGCTCTCTGTGGTTAATCGTCTTTTTTCTTCTCCCTGCGGTCTTTGCGTTCTCTGCGGTTAACCGTTTTTACTTCAGCGCCCGCTTGATCAGGTACTGTTCCCCGATCTTGGGCGCATCCCCCGCGCTCATGATGACGATCACGGCGGGCGCGACCACATCGGCCAGCAAAAGCTCGGTCGCCGCGTCGAGACTCGCCGCGTGGCGAGCATCGGCGTGCGGCATGTCCGCCACCAACCGCGCCGAATCGACGCCCGCGACGGGCTGTTCGCGCGCCGCGTAGATCGGCGTGACGAGCACATGATCGGCGTCCCCAAAGGCATTGGCATACGCGTCCCACAGCGCCTTCGTGCGGCTGTAGGTGTGCGGCTGCCACACCGCCCAGATCTGATGACCAGGGAAGCGTCCCCGCGCTGCCTCTAAGGTCGCACGGATGGCCGTCGGGTGGTGCGCGTAATCATCGATCACATACACGCTGTCGATCTCGCCGCGCACGTCGAAGCGCCGCCCCGTCCCGCTGAACGACGCCAGCGCGCCCGCCGCCTCCGCGAACGGCACACCGTAGAGCATCGTCGCGCGGATGGCCGCCAGCGCGTTGAGCACATTGTGCCGACCGGGGATCGCCAACTGCACGTCGCCCAAAACGGTCTGCCCGTCGTGCACCGTGAAGCGATAGCCCGTCGTCGCGCTTTGAATCGCGCTCGCTTTGAGCTGCGCCGCAGGCGAGTCGATGCCGTAGTAGGTCTTCTCTACATCGCTGATCGTTTCGCCGAGCCGCAGCGCGCCTGCATCGTCGGCACACGCGACGAGCGTCCCGCGCACCAGCCCAACGAAATGGCTGAAGGAGCGCAGCATGTCACCTTCAGTCGGGAAGAAATCGGGGTGATCCCATTCGACATTCGTCAGCACGGCGATGTTCGGGCGCAGGCCGTGGAACATGTTCGCGTACTCGTCCGCCTCGATCACGAAGGCGTCGCCCTTGCCCGCCGCGCCGTTCTGCCCGGTCGTGGACAGCGTGCCGCCGATGATGTAGCTCGGGTCGCGCCCGGTCGTAATCAGAATGTGCGCGATCATGGCGGTAGTGGTCGTCTTGCCGTGCGTCCCCGCGACGGCGATCACCGTTTTGCCCGTCATAATCGAAGCGATGATGTCGGCGCGTTGGTAGACCGGAATGCCCGCCGCGCGCGCCGCCGCGACTTCGACATGCGTCTCATTGACCGCCGCCGTGACGAGCAGCGCATCCGCTCCGGTGACGTTCGCCGCTGCGTGGCCGATGTGAATCGTCACGCCTTCCCGCGTCAGCGCCACCGTGTAGGCGCTCTCGGCTCGATCTGAACCGGAAACGGTGTAGCCTTGAGCCAGTAAAATGCGGGCAATGGCGGATAATCCCACGCCGCCAATCCCGACGATATGAATATGTCCGTTTAGAGGTAACTGCTGCATATGCACCGTCTCGTAGGCATGAACTTAAAACCACCCTGTTCCCTGTCACTCGCCCACTCCAGCGCAGAGTAGATCGATTGTGCGAACCATGTTGGCTCCCCTCCCTGAATTCGGGGAGGGGCCGGGGGTGGGGTCAGAATCCGAACTTTTTCAACACGCTCATGTATTGTCCCTACATGGGGTGAGGGAAACTGATATTAATCGTCTCAGTCCTCAGTCCTTTGACCTCGGTCCTAAATCAGCACCAGCACGATGATGAACAGGATGATTACCGCAACCGCCAGCAGATCGCCGTTGCCCGCTGGCCCACCGCCGAGCAAGACCAACGGCAGCAGCGAACGCGCCTGATCGCTGGGCGACCCCGGGGACGGCGCGATGATGTTGGGCGCCAGCGGGTACTCGTTGATGTCCATGAAGTACCACAGCGACCCCCAGATCAGGTAGCCGTTGACAAAACCGAGGATGCCGCCGAGGATGCTCTCCTGCAGGTTGTCGCGGCCATCACGTGCGCCGGGTCGGCGGTCGCCGGAATCCCCCCCGCCGAAGATCGTGCGGTTCTGATAGGCGAAAAAGACGATCGCCACGAAGATGCCCGCCTGCACCAGAAACACCTGGTCGCGGCTCACGTTGACCAGCAGCGTCCCGCGAATCAGGCTGTCGAACTGGAACAGCGCGAACAAGCCCAAGACAATCCCCGCGAGCGAAATGAGTTCTTTGTTCCAGCCGCGCAAAAACCCGATGATGGCGAAGAACAGCGCCAGCGTCCACAGCATCGCGGAGAGTTGAATCATCCCTCAGCCTACCTCATCTTTGTGCATGAAATCTATCCCGCCAGCTCGATCAACTGCTGCGCCACATTGCCCGCGCCATCCGGCACACTGAGTGCTGCCGCGTGTGTTTGCATTACCGCCAGCCGATTCCCCGTCAGCAGTGACTGAATCGTCGGCAGCAAATCGCGCGCCATATCCTCATCGCGCATGAAGATCGCCGCGCCGCGTTCGCTCAGGTACTCCGCGTTGACCTTCTGGTAGCGCCACGCGTAGGGGTACGGCACGAGGATCGACGGGAGGCCGAACAGCGGATACTCACCCAACACGCTCGCCCCTGCACGGCTGACCGTCAAATCGGCGGCGGCCAGCGCCAAGCCGACATCATCGTGCAGGTAGGCGTACGGGTGATAGTGCTTGAACGCTTCCACCCGCCCCATGCCGAGATCTTCCGCGCGTTTCTGTAAATCGCCCCAGTCGAGCGTCCCGGTCACGTGAATGATCTGCACATCAAGCGCCAGCAGTGCGGGCAGCGCGTCCAGCAGCGCATTGTTGATGGTGCGCGCGCCGCGGCTGCCGCCCCACACCAGCAGCGTCTGGCGCGCCGGATCGAGACCAAAATGCAGGATCGCCTCGGCGCGGGTCGCCTGTTTCAGAGAGTCACGCGTGGGGTAGCCGGTCACGACCGCCTGCCCCGCGCGGAAATACTGCTTGGATGCATCCGCCGTCACCGCGACCCGCGTGGCGAAATGCCGCAGCATTTTGATCGCCAGCCCCGGTTCAATGTCCGGCAGATAGATCAGGCTGGGCACACGCAGCAGCCACCCACTGAGCGCTACTGGCAGGCCGACCCAACCGCCCGTCAGCAAAATCACGTCCGGCTTGCGCCGTAGAATCAGGCCGAGCGCTTGCAGCGTCCCGATGATCAACTGAACGATGCTGCCGAGCATCTTGATCGGGCTGACGCCGTGCAGCGGACCTGCCCGCACTTCGTCGTAGTTTTCGAATGAAAGTGACGCTTCGTCAAGCAGCGGGCGCTCAAACCCGCCGACGCTGCCCACGAACGTCAGTTTAGCGTTCGGCTGCCGGATAGACAGGGCTTCGGCGGCGGCGATTGCCGGATACACGTGGCCCCCCGTCCCCCCGGCTGCGATCATCACGCGCACCAGAATTTGCCTTTCCCTTGTTCAGACGGGCTTCCGGCGAATGCTGCACGGCGCTCACCCGCGCCACGCTCAGCACCAACGCCGACCCCGCCAGCACTGTCACCAGCGACGACCCACCAAAGCTGATAAACGGCAGCGCTACACCTGTTGACGGCACCAGATTGAGCATAACGGCGATGTTCAACAGGGCTTTTGTGATTATCCACAGCGTTACGCCGGATGCAAGCAGGGACCCGAACGAGTCCGTGGAGCGCCGCGCGATTTGCAGACCACGAATGACGAAGACGACGAACAGCAGAATCACGAACCCAGCGCCGATGACGCCGAGTTCTTCACCGATCACCGCGAAGATGCTGTCCGTGTGCGGCGTGGGCAGCGCGCCGAACTTTTGCAGGCTTTGACCGAGTCCGCGCCCCGTCCAGCCGCCGTTCATGAAGGCAATGATCGCCTGCTGCGCGTGGTAGTTCGTTTGCGTGAGGTCAGTCAAGCCCTGCACGTACGAACCGACGCGATCCTGCGCATAGCTCAGGCGCTGGCTGACCACCCACCCGGACACCCCCATCAGCGCGAGCACCGAGCCCAGATGTACCACGTTCGCACCCGCGAGGAAGAACATCAACCCGGCGGTGATGAAGATCGTCGCCGCCGTGGAGAGGTCCGGCTGGAGCAGCACGAGCACGCCGATGATGCCGAGCAGCATGGCAAACGGGAACAGCCCGCCGAACACACTCCGCACCTGTGAGACTTTCTTGGAACTCAGCCACGCCGCGAGGTAGATGGTCACTGTGAGTTCGGCCACTTCACCGGGCTGATACGACCCGTTCATAAATGACCGCTGCGCCCCGAACACGCCATCACCGAACAAGAGCACGGCGATCAGCGTGGCGATTGTAATAAGCAGAATCGGCACGGCAAAACGCTTCCAGATCCGGTAATCGATGACCACCAGCGGCACAAACACCACCAGCCCGACGATCAAATTACGCGCGTGCTGCATGAAAATCACGGTGTCGCTGCCGAAATCCTGATAGCTCCAGTCAAACGTCGTGCTGTAGATCATCAGGCAGCCTATAGCCAGCAGCAGCACCAGCACCACCAGAATCGGCACATCCAGGGTGGAGAAAAATGTCCAGCGGCGGTCAGTCCGGGAATCTTGCATCATGCGTCCTTCAAAACCAGCTCACAGTTCACAGTATACAGTTTACAGTAAAGACCGCGATCCCGCCCTCGATGATCGGGACGGGATCGTCTGTTTACAGCGCATTCACCAGCGTGCGGAAATGCTCGCCGCGCTGCGCGAAATCGACGTAGGCATCGTAGCTCGTGCCACCCGGCGAGAGCAGCACGACATCGCCTGCCTGCGCGATCTGCGCCGCCTCAGCGACCGCGGCGTCGAGCGTCGGGCACACGGTAACGAGATCGTCGCGCCCTGTCAGCCCCTTGACCCCCTTGACCACCTTCTCCGCCGCCGATTTCTCTTTCGTCGTGTCGCCAAACGCGATGATCCGCCGCGACTTGTTCAGCGCCAGCGCGATCAACTGCTCCCACGGCAGGTCTTTGTCTTTGCCGCCGAGCAGCAGCACCAGCGGCTCCTCGAACGACTTGAGCGCCGCGACCACGCGTTCCGGCGCGGTGGCAATGCTGTCGTTGATGTAGGTCACGCCGTCTTTGACGCGCACGATCTCCAGGCGGTGTGCCACGCCGCGAAACTCGCGGATGACTTCCGCCATCACTTCCGGTTTGACGCCCGCCGCCCCGGTGATCGCGCAGGCCGCCAGCACATTGAGGACATTGTGATCGCCCCGCAGCAGAATATCTTTGCGCTCGCAGATCACATGTGGTGAGCCGTCATAGCTGGAATCGCCGACGAGCAGCAGCCGTTCCCCGGCGAGGAACGCGCCATCCGTCACCATATCGCGCCCGCTGAACCACGCCACGCGCCCATCAAACACCCCGCTTTCGCCGATCAGCCGCGTGTTCGCGTCATCCCAGCCAAGCACGGCGATGTCGTTTGCACCCTGAAACCGCAGCAGATTCGCCTTAGCGGCAATGTATTCATCCATTGTGCCGTGCCGATCCAGATGATTTGGCGTGATGTTGGTGATCGCCGCAATCGGCGGGCTGACGCTCATCAGCTCCAGTTGAAAGCTCGACAGTTCCATCACCACACGGTCACTCGGCTGGATGATCGGCAGCACGTGCAGCAGCACATCGCCGATGTTGCCGCCGACCCACGTTTTGTGCCCCGCCCGCTTGAGGATTTCCCCGGTGAGCGTGGTCGTGGTTGTCTTGCCCGCGCTGCCCGTAATACCGATCACCGGCGCGGGGCAGCGTTCCAAAAATAACTGCGCGTCATTTGTCAGCGGCACGCCGTAGCGTTTCGCCAAGTGGACAATCGGCAGGTCGTTGGGCACGCCCCCGGACAGGCACAACAAGTCCGCGCCTTCGAGCAGTGTTTCCGGGTGACTGCCAAGCACAAACTCCACCGACGGGTAATCGGATGGATTCAGGTTCAACTGTTCTGCCGTCTTCGAGTCGCTGACCACTACGCGCGCGCCGACGGTCGGCAGCCAGCGCGCCAGCGCCTGCCCCTGCCGCGCAAAACCTAAGACCACTACGCATTTGCCATTGAGCGGATCGTACATAAATGTCCTCACGTGAAGTGCAGGTTGAGTCTACTGGTCAACGCGTTTCTTTCAAGCCCATAAGCCAAAAATCCCCTCCGCGCACACGCACGGAGGGGAGAAACCACCACTTTGGTTTGACAAATTTGCCGCTGAAGCGCGGGCTTGGGAAACTAGCGCTGATACTGCTCGGCAATGCTCAGCGTGGCCGTGATCACGTCTTCGATGTCAGTCTCGCTCATCTTGGAGTAGATCGGCAGGGAGAGTACGCGCAGACCTTCCCGGCTGGCATGGGGAAAGTCGTGCGGCTGATAGCCGTAGCGTTCGCGGTAGTACGGATGCAAATGCAGCGGAATCCAGTGCACGCTCGCGCCGATATTGTGTTCTTTCAGCTTGACCATGAACTGGTCGCGGTTGATCGTCAGCCGATCAAGATTGAGCTTGAGCACGTATAAGTGATAGCAGTGCGTGCTGCCTTCCTGCAGAATCGGCAGATCGAACGCCGGATGTCCGGCAAACGCCGCGTTGTAGCGCTGCGCGATGGCGTACCGCCCATGACACATCCGCTCCAGCTTGCCAAGCTGCACCAGCCCAATCGCCGAGGCAATGTCGGTCAGATTGTACTTGAAGCCCGGCGCGACAATCTCATAGTGCCAGCTTCCATCTTTGTGATGCCGCTTCCACGCATCCTTGCTGATGCCGTGCAACCGCATGACGCGGCAGCGATCCGCCCATTCGTCGTTGTTGGTCGTGATCATCCCGCCCTCGCCTGTCGCCAGCGTCTTGGTGGCGTAAAAGCTGAAAGCGGTCAGGTCGGCAATGCTGCCGATCATCTCACCGCGGTAGAGCGTGGGCAGGGCATGCGCGGCGTCGTCGATGATGTACAGGTTATGCTGTTCGGCAATCCGTTTGATCGCGTACATATCAGCCGATTGTCCCGCCACATGCACCGGGATGATCGCCCGGGTCCGCGGGGTGATCGCCGCAGCAACGCGTTCCGGGTCGAGGTTGAGCGTGTCCGGGTTGATATCCACCAGCACGGGCTTCGCATCAAAATAGCGCACCACTTCGGCGGTGGCCGCGAACGTGAAGGTGGACGTAATCACTTCATCACCCTGCTGAATACCAATGGCTTCGAGGGCGAGGTGCAGCGCGGCGGTCGCGCTGTTCACAGCGATCGCGTGTTTGACGCCGATGTAATCGGCAAAACGGCGTTCAAATTCCGCCGTGATCGCACCGGTGGTGATCCAGCCGGAGGTGATAACCTTTCCCGCGGCCTGTGCCTCTTGATGATCCATATCGGGCAGAGCAAAGGGTAAAAAGGTGTCGCGTATCGGCATCGCTTATGTTGGCTCCTACGTGTCCTGAATGACAAGTAACAGTAGAGCCTGATTCTGGTATAGGGTCAATTAAGTGATGAATAAAGTAAAGAAGCATATTACCAAGTCGGATGCCAACAAAGCTGCTACTATAGAGCTTACACTAGGGGAATAGGTGGCGGTTGAGGGACATACCATCCTTCACAGCTAGTTTCATAATAAGAATTCCTTACACATTTTTAATGTAACCCTAATACAGATTTCTCAGAGCAGCACCAGTGCCACGCCGATAATCGCCGCCAGCAGGCCAACCAACCAGAACCGCTGCACAATCCCCTGAAACGAATGGGGCAGCTAAACCGCCGCTGCCCCGATATCATACGCGAGTCGTCCGCTGATCAGGCGCAGCCCCAGAAATACGCATTGGGAACCGGATAGCCGTGAGCCAGCGAGTTCTCAATGTAGGTTACAGCGGGTTCAATAGCCTGACAGAACCGCAAAGCATCGGCTGACGCGCCCTCAAAGTAAACCTCCATTGCATGACCATACCCTGCGGTAGCGCCAGTGCAACTGCCATTGTTTGAATTCATAACAACCAGACTATGCGCGGTATTGATTTGCCCATTAAAGCTGAAATCAAACTCACCGTGAGAACTTCTATAGCAACCCACTGCCATTGTGGGAATCAGCGAAGTAATGACCGGGAGCGGCGGGAGCAAACCAGAACACCAGGTCGGAATCACTTCCCGCTGAAACATACCGTACTCAAAACGGATCAAGTACCAACCACAATTCCATGTCCAATCACTATCACACTTACCTTCCATCGTTCCGCCTTCAAGGCAAGCGTTCGCCCGCTCGTCAGCGGTGGGATCGTTGGGATCGCTTGTATCTTGAGCCAGGGTGATGGTCGTGCCGAGGAATATGAGCAACAGAACAGCGAAGAGGCGAAGATTCATCATTACCTCGCAGGGCGTACTGCAAAATATAAATTAATTATACGCCTAATCCGGTATTCGAAATATGCGAGACAAGGACGAGGCATGAGGCTATTTCAGAATCGGTATTTTGCTCATTTACCCCACCACCGCCCCTGCCGAATTCAGGGCGGGGAGACGGATTTCCGCCTCTACCCGCGTGCGTAGGAGAGGGGGCTGCGGGGTGAGGGGACGTGATCAGTATTTTCAGCAATTAGGAAATAGCCCATGCCTCGTCCCTACGAAGTACGCTTTTGTAGGGACGAGATATATCTCGTCCGGTTGATTAACATTCGACCTAGGGCTTAAGTGGGTTCTCGGAACTAGATTACGAACGGATGTAGGAGCGCACCTGTGTGTGCGCCCGAAACCGCGCAGACACATAGGTCTGCCCCTACATAGTTACTTTCAGGAAGCGACTTTAGGAGGAGGCAGAACAAACGCTCAGGCCATCTGCTCTTGTTCACTGAAGTTCGCCAACTACAGCAGCACCAGTGCCACGCCGATCATCGCCGCCAGCAGGCCAACCAACCAGAACCGCTGCACGATTTGCGTTTGACTCCAGCCGAGCTGCTCAAAGTGATGATGGAGCGGCGCCATTTTGAACAACCGCCGCCCTTTGGTCATGCGGAAATACGAGATCTGCAGCACCACGCTAATCATCTCGGCGAGCGGCACAATGGCGACAATCGGCAGCAGCAGCCACTGCCCGGTCATCACGGCGACCGTTGCCAGCGTCGCGCCCAGCGCGAGCGACCCGGTATCGCCCATGAACAACTGCGCCGGGTGCGCGTTGTACCACAGGAAGGCGAAGCACGCGCCGACGAGGATGAAGCACAACTGCACGAGGAAGATTTGCCCCTGCAAATAGGCGATGATGCCATAGGCGGCAAAGGCGCTGGCGGTGATGATGCCGGACAACCCGTCCAACCCATCCGTGAAGTTGACCGCGTTCGACATGCTCACGATGATGAAGGCCGCTAGCGGAATGAAGATCAGCGGGGAGATGCCGATGCGAATATTCAGGAGCGGGATGGGGATTTCATTGGCGAATTGAAAGCCGCCGTTGTAAACCGAAATCACAGTCGCGGTGATCAGCGCAAGGACGATCTGCCCGCCCATCTTCGCCCGCGCGCTGATACCTTCGCCGATTGGACGCCCTTTGGAACGCGCGATCCCTTCCCAATCATCAATCGCGCCGAGCAGCGCAAACCCGATCAGCACAAACACGGGGAGCATGATGCTCGCGCCCGTCAGCGATTGATCGGGGCGCAGCAGATTGACCACATTCAAGCCGAGCGTGATCAGCACGACAGGCACGACGATCATAATGCCGCCCATCGTCGGCGTGCCGCGCTTCTTCTGATGTTCCGCGCCCAAAACCGCGAGAATCTGCTTGCCAATTTTCAGGCGGCGCAAAATCTCCACAAACGGTCCGCCCCAGATCACGCCGAGCACAAAGGCCAGCGCCCCCATCGACAATGCAAACGGAATTCCCGCGTTCATAGTAGCTCCTAAGCTGATAGCCCTTAGCCTTTAGCAGCAGCGCCGGAAACACGCCCAAAAAACTCGCTAACGGCTAACCGCCAACCGCTATCTCCTGATCTCACTCACCGCGCCGCCCTGCGCCGCCAACTGCCGCCGCACTTCGTCGGTCGGGATTTCCAGCAAAATGACCAGACGTTCCGCCAGACTGCGGAACACGGGCGCGGCTACGACCGAACTCCAGTATTCACGCGGACGATCCAGGCGGATGAGCACGCTGATCTGCGGATCGTCGGCGGGCAAAAAGCCGACAAACGTCACAATCGACGAGGTGTCATCATAGCCGATGGCATTCGGAATCTGCGCCGTCCCCGTCTTCCCGGCGATGCTGTAACCCGCGACCGCGGCGCGTTCGTCCAAGCCCTGCTCCACAACCTGCACCATCATGTTGGTGACGAGTTGGGCTGTCTCTGCCGAAATCGGACGTCCAAGATTCGCCGTGCGCGAGGGGATGCGCGTATCGCCATCAATGATCTCGTGCACGATGCGCGGCTGCATCATCAATCCGCCGTTAGCAATGGCATTAACTGCCGTGAGCATTTGCAGCGGCGTCACCGCCACGCCCTGACCATAGCTGTTGGTCAGCAGATTGCTCTCGCTCCAGTTTTCGTCGCCGGGCACATGAAGCTGACCAGACTGCTCGCCTTCAAGATCGACGCCCGTCAGCCGCCCGATGCCGAAATCATTCAGCGATTGGTAGAAGTTGGTTGGGCCCATCTCCAGCGCAATTGTCGCCGCGCCGACGTTGAGCGACTGCACAAGGATCTGCGTCACATCGACCGCGCCGTGCGCCGCCCGATCCCAGTTGTAGACTTCGATGCCTGCCTGCCGCAGTACACCTTGATCGTTGTACCAGTAATCCGGCGCAATTGTCCCGTCATCGAGCGCCGCCGCGACCGTCAGCACTTTCATCACCGACCCCGGCTCGTACTGCTGGCTGATTGCCGGATTGTTCCACACGCGCGGATCCTGCGCCTCGCTGTACACGTTCGGGTCGAAGGTCGGATAGTTCGCCATCGCCAGAATATCGCCATTGCGCGGGTTCATGACGAGGATCGTCCCCGCCGTCGCGCCCGACGTGCTGATGGCGCCGAGCAGTTCGCTTTCGGCAATGTACTGCACATCACGGTCAATCGTCAAAATGATGTCGCTGCCCCGGTCTTCGTGCACGTCGACGCTCGGCACTTCGAAGGGGATGTTGCTCACTTCGCGTTCCTGCACGCGGCCTTCCAACTGTTCGTTGTAGTAGCCTTCCACGCCGAAGTAACCGATCAGGTCACCACCGACAAAGCCGATCAACTGGGCGCCGACCGGGCCCTGCGGATAGCTGCGGCGCGGCACAGCTTCCATGTCGATTTCGTTCAAGTCCAGTTCGCGCAGACGCGCCGCCTTCTCTGCTGAGATCAGATCCGGGAACGGAACCCACAATTGATCGCTGGTCAGCGCCTCATAGACTTGCAGTTCTGGCACGCCGAGAATCGCGGCAATGCGCGTCGCATCTTCGCGCGCATTCGACACGAGATTCGGGCTGACACCCACGCGATATTCCAGCGTGTTGACGGCCAGCACTTCGCCATGCCGGTCGTAGATGTTGCCGCGCGCCGCCGCCAGTTCCAGCGTGCGCCCATAGCTGCTATCGCGGAGCTGTGTGAGGTAGGTTTCGACCGTGGGGTCGAGCGGCAGTTGGAACGACGCCAGACGTCCGAGCAGCACCAGACTGGCCATCACCAGCCCGACGACCACGAACGGCAGGCGCTTGCGGAAAATATCTTGCTGTTGGGGCAGACTCGTCGTGCTCATCGTTCAATCACCAATCTAACTCAATGTCTTTTCCCCTCTCCTGTAGGAGAGGGATGAAGTTTGCAGTTCAGGAAAGATAGTGCCTCCTGCAAACCTGCCTCACGTTTTAATGCCTCGTGTCGACGGACGCGATAAATCACGTCCCTACGCAAATAAAATCGCTCATGGCAAACTTCCCTCTGTCTCCCCTCCCTGAATTCGAGGAGGGGCCGGGGGTGGGGTCTGTCTTACTGTCCTGATGCCGCCTGTGTGCGCGTGGTGAAGCCTTCGACTTGAATGCGGAAGGCGTCCCACTGCTGCTGCAACCACCCGCCGAAGGTCTCGTCGTATTCGGGCAGCGGCTCGGCCTGCGCCTCGATCTCGATCGGCGCGGAGGTCGTATCCGGGTTATACCCGTCGATCACAATATAGCGGATATCGGCTGCATCCGCCGGGACGAAGCCCAGCTCGTTGGCGCGCCCTTGCAGCCGGGGCATGCTCTGCAAAATAGCGATCTCCCCGCGGAGCTGCTCATTTTCCTGCTGCAATTCGTCGCGTTCCGCCAGCATATCTTCGAGCTGGCGCCCGAGCGTTGAGGCCGCCGACGACTGCGACAGATACAGCGCGCCGATGATGATCAGCACGAACAGGCCGAGCGTCGCCAGCGCGATCACCTGCCGCTGCGGTCGCCACCGTGACCGATCCAGAGTGTGTTCAATCCAGTTCGCCATAGGTCAAATCCAGTTAAAAGTTGAAAGTGACAAGTTAAAAGTGAAGCTCGCTGTCACTGACACTCGCTTTTAACGGTCTCTTTTGCATTCTCATCAACACAACTCAAGCACCTGCTCGAAAATCATGGTGTAGGGGCAAGCTGCCCGGTTGTAGGCGCACACAGAGGTGCGCCCCTACATTCGTTCATGGATTTTTTCGAGAATCTACTTCACCTAAAAGGCACAAGCCTAAAGTAGAACCTTCCCGTCTTTTACTTTTAACTTTTAACTTTCCCCTTTTAACTTCTCCACGATCCGCAGCTTCGCGCTGCGACTGCGCGGATTCTGCGCGATTTCCGCTTCGTCGGCAATCAAAGGTTTGCGCGTGATTAGCTTGACGCTGGCGTGATGCCCGCACACGCAGATCGGCACTTTGGGCGGGCAAATGCAGTCAGTCGCCGCCAGTTTGAACGCCTCTTTGACGATGCGATCTTCCAGGCTGTGAAAGCTGATGATCGCCAACCGCCCGCCCGGTTTGAGCAGATCCAGTGCCGTCGGAATGACGCTCTCGACCACGTGCAACTCGTCGTTGACGGCGATGCGCAGCGCCTGAAATGCCCGCGTCGCCGGGTGGATCTTCTCTTTCGGGTCATGGCGCGCCGCCGCCGCAATCACTTCGGCGAGCTGCTTGGTCGTCGCATAGGGTCGATGTTTGACCACCGCCCGCGCAATGCGCCGCGAGTCGCGTTCCTCGCCGTACTGGTAGAAGATATCCGCGAGTTCGTCGGCTTCCAACGTATTGACCAGATCCGCCGCCGTGTCGCTCATGTCAGTCGGGTCAAAGCGCATGTCGAGCGCGCCTTCATGCCGAAAGGCAAAGCCGCGCTCCGGCGTATCCAACTGCATCGACGACACGCCGAGATCCATCAGAATGGCATCAACCTGCTGCCAGCCGACCAACCGCGCCTGTTGGCGCATATCCGTGTAGCTGGCGTGCGCGATGTACACGCGGTCGCCGTACGGCGCGAGGTTCGCCGTCGCGATGCTGATCGCCATCGGGTCGCGGTCAAGACCGAGCACCTGCGCCGCGCCCGCATCGAGCAGCGCCGCCGTGTGCCCACCCGCACCGAGCGTGCCGTCAATTGCCCGCTCAATCGGCCCTTCTGGGATCAACCCCGCGATCACCGCGTCGCGCAGTACCGGAATGTGCATCGAACCATTTGCCTCAATCGCTGACTCTACCGCGCGATTATAGCACGATCACCGGAACACGATGTACGAGTTCAACTCAGCCTACGCCGCACGAGTGCAGTGAGTTCAAAGGGTTTTGATCACCTGCCCAACCGAGAAAAATCTCACGTTCGTTCGGTGTGTTCGTCAGATTGCGCGCCTTACCATCCGGCCCGATGACGACCAGATCATCACGGTTCGCTGCAGCCTCAAACGTAAGCGGATCGGCGCCGGGAAACCAGCGAAACGTGTTGGGCAGTTGCCCGATGAAATCCACCGTTCCCAGCTGCCGATCAAAGTAGCTGAAACCATCCTCGCCGAAATACAGCAGGTAGCGGCTGTCCTGCGACCATTCGGGGGTGTAATCCCTGGAGCGCCACATCGGCCTCTCCAGCTCGACCAATTGGGTCGTGGCACTGACCACGTCATACCACCACAGGCTCGCGAGTTCGAAATTGAAATCGTCGCTGACTTCGCCCACCGTCCCGCCGAACACCAGCGTTTGACTATCCGGCGACCACAAGAACCGCACATTGGCCGGCGCGTCCGGGCTGACGATCCGCGTGCTGAGCGTTTCGCGATCAAAGACGTAGATTGTGGCGTGCTCCTCCGGGTCACCGCTGGCCGCCAATGGTTTGCTCGTTCGGAGTGGCGAGCCCGCGAACGCCAACCAACGACTATCCGGCGACCACATCGGCCTATCGGCATACACCTCGATCTCCAGCGACTCCCACATCGTCGCTCCATCCACCGTTATGAGTTTCAGCGTGCTCAGAATCGCGTTGCGCTGTAGATACACGCCGAGCAATTCGCTGTCGGGCGACCAGAAGCGAACTTCGCCCGCGGTGATCGTCGTCACCACCGCCGCAGCGTCATCAAAGATATAACTCTCGTGAGCGCTGGAATTATAGAGAACGAAACGGGCGCCCGTCGGCGACCACGCTGATTCCTTCGCTTCCCCAAGCGGCGTCATTGTCACGAGTCGCCCGGTTGCCGCTTCCCAGATCGCGTAACGCTGAACGCCGCCGGCTGAAGCGTCGACTGAGTCGCGGGCGACAAAGCGTCCATCGGCTGACCACAGCAGCGGCGTATAGCCTTCGTCACTCGGTTCTAACACCCGCGCACCAGTTCCGTCCGGGTTCACAATCAGCAGCGCCTCATGGCCGTTATCCTGCCGCGTCCGGTAGACAAACGCGTCGCTGCGCGGCGACCAATACACCTCGGCCTGACAAGGGTCAAAGATTTGCGTGTCGGTGATCGGATATAACGTCCCTGTCTCCCGGTCGTAAATGCGTAGGCTGCGCAGCCCAGGCTCCGCCTCCTCTACAAGATGGATGTAACGTCCGTCCGGCGACCAACCGGTATAAGAGTCGGTTTCGCTAAGTGTGACGAACGCGATGATTTCCCCGCTTACGCTGTCCACCAAGCGAAGGCTGACGGTTCCGTCACCCCGAGAGACCGCATACAGAAGCGGATCGCCCGTGGCCTGAGCGTGAACGCGCATACTCAACAGCAGCACGAGGGCAGCCATGGCGAGACGTCGAATGCTCATTTGAATCCCCCTGCTGTGAAGGTACAAAACCCGCTATAATAATAGAACACAATTTCAGTTAATCCCTGACTATAATCCTATGACTTTCACACCCTCTGAACACATCCAGACGATTCTAAGAAACCTGCCGATGAAGCCCGGCGTCTACCTGATGAAGGACGAAGGCGGCACGATCATCTATGTGGGCAAGGCGAAGAAACTCCGCAACCGCGTCCGCAGCTACTTCAACGCCAGCGCCGAAGACAACCCGAAAACGCTGCGTTTGCGCGAAAACATCCGCGACATTGATTTCATCGTCGAAGAGAACGAAATCAAGGCGCTCATCCTTGAAGAAACGCTCATCAAGCGCCATCGTCCGCACTACAACATTGCGCTTAAAGACGACAAGAAGTACCCGTATATCAAAATCAACTGGAACGAGCCGTTCCCCAAAGTCGAGACGACGCGCCGCCTCGCCAACGACGGCAGTCGCTACTTCGGGCCGTATGTCGCCATGTGGGCGGTGCAGAACACGCTGCAATCGCTGCGCAAGGTCTTCCCCTACCTCACCTGTGACCGCGTGATCACCGGCAACGACCCGCGCCCATGCCTGTTCTACGACATCAAACTGTGCGTGGCGCCGTGCATCGGCGCGGTGAATAACGAGCAGTACCGCGCCATGATTGCCGAACTCATGGACGTGCTCGGTGGCAAGTCGGAAGGCGTCGTCACGCGCCTCCAGTTGGAGATGAACGCCGCCGCCGAAAACCTCAACTTTGAGCGCGCCGCCGCCCTGCGCGATCAACTGCGCGCCATCGAATACATCACGCGGCAGCACAAGGCCGTGAGCAGCGACTTCATCGATCAGGACGTGATCGCGCTCGCCCGCGACAAAGACGAAACCGTTGTGCAGATTCTGTTCGTGCGCAACGGCAAGCTGATCGGCAGCGACTCGCGCTCGCTCGAAGCGACCGAAGGCGAAACCGATGCCGAAGTGCTCGGCGAGTTCATCAAACGCTTCTACAGCACGAGCGCCGAAGTCCCGGCGGAGGTGGTGCTGCCGCAGAACATCGAAGAGGCGCGCATCATCCAAAGCTGGTTGAAGAGCCGCCGCAGCGGGGAGCGTGTGACGATCACCGTGCCGAAGAAGGGCGACAAGCGGCAGATGCTCAACATTGCGGAAGAGAACGCTAAAGAGACGCTGCACATGCTGCGCGCGCAATGGGAAGCCGATTCGCACAAGCACGAGACGGCCATCAAAGAGCTGCAAACCGCGCTGAACCTGCCCAACCCGCCCGTCCGTATCGAATGCTATGACATCAGCACGACGCAGGGCACGGCCATCGTCGCCAGCCGCGTTATGTTCGTGCAAGGGACGCCCAAAAAGGATGAATACCGCCGTTTCAACATCCGCACGGTGACGCATGCCGGGTCGGACGACTACCAATCGATGCGTGAGGCGCTCACCCGCCGCTTCGCCCGCTGGAAAGAAGCGCAGGACAACCCAACACCGCGCCTCGTCGGTAAAGAAGACAAAGACGAAACGTGGCGCATCCTCCCCGACCTGCTCATGATCGATGGCGGCAAAGGCCAGCTTGGCGTCGCCGTGGAAGTGCTGCGCGAATTTGAACTGACCGACAAAGTGCCGGTCGTCTCACTGGCCAAGCAGTTCGAAGAGCTCTACCTGCCGCACAACCCCATCCCGGTGATCTTGCCGCGCCGCAGTGATGCGCTCTTCCTCGTGCAGCGCGTGCGCGATGAAGCGCACCGCTACGCCATCACCAGTCACCGCGCCCGCCGCACCAAGCTCGGCATGGCCAGCCAATTGGAGACAATTCCCGGCGTCGGCCCGACTAAACGTAAGGCGCTGCTCAAAGCGTTCGGCAACTCAATTGATGCAATTCGGCAGGCCTCAGTCGAGCAGTTGGCCGCCGTGCCGGGGATTAATCGCAAACTTGCCGAAAACATTAAGGAAGCCTTGTGACATCACGCAAAATTCATAACATCTATACATTTATCCGGGAGGTTCATGTTAGGATGTTAGAGTAATTCTTTTGTCGCAAGGATGCGTCCATGACGTATATTTTGGTCATCGAGGATGAGCGGTATTTGCTGGAGGACATTACCGAAGTCCTGCAATATACGTCGTTCACTGTCCAGGGTGCAAGCAACGGTGTACAGGGTGTCGAGCTGGCGTTGAAAGACCCGCCAGATCTGATTATCTGCGACATCATGATGCCAGGCATGAACGGCTTCGAAGTCCTCGAAAAAGTCCGGGAAAATCCAACCACCGTCAACGTCCCTTTCATCTTCCTCAGTGCCCGTTCTGACCGCAGCGCGCTCCGTCATGGTATGGAACTCGGCGCGGACGACTACATCACCAAGCCCTTCACGTCCCACGAACTGCTCACAGCGATCTTTGCGCGTCTCAAACGCCAGACCCAGATGGTCGAAGAGGCGGAACAGCGCCTGGAATACGTCAAGAAGCAGTTGGCGCGCATGGTGACCCACGAACTGCGCACGCCGCTGATTTCGATCAATACGGTCGTCGAAATCGTTTCACGCCAGCTCAACAGCCTCGAACCCGCTGAACTGACCGAACTGCTGGGCACGATTGACGCGGGCAGCAAGCGCCTCAGTCACCGCGTCGAACAGCTCGCGTTCATCACGCAGTTGGAAACGGGCATGCTCAATCCGGAACTGATCCGTGAGCACGGTATCACCATGTCGATGTGGGAACTGCTCATCCCGGCGACCAATCTCGCCCGCCGCTTCGCTTACCAGCAGCAGCCCAACGTGGGCATCAAAATGCGCGACCGCGATCGCGAAGCGATGATCGTATGCAACCCGCCCGCGCTCAAGCAGGCGCTGGCCGAAATCATCGCCAACGCGCTTGGTTTCGCACCGGAAAACAGCGACGTGGAAGTAGTCGAGTGGCGCGCGGATGATCGCGTGTGGGTCAGTGTCACCGACCGGGGGCGCGGCATCCCCGAGGAAAAGCTGACCGCCGCGCTCGAAGCCTTCCAACAGATCGACCGTGAACGCTACGAACAGCAGGGCATCGGTATGGGCTTGAACCTCGCCCATCGCATCATCTCCGCACACGGTGGCAAGCTCGACATCCGTTCCATTGTCGACAAGTACACGCAGGTGACCGTCAGCCTCCCACTCGCGCCCATCAAGTAACGCTTCTCCTTTTCTCATCGAATTCATCGCGCCGCCGGAGATCTCCTCTCCGGCGTGCTGTCTGCTTCCCCTTGTACCCATCGACATTGCCCTAATGGTTACTGAGAAAATCACCCATCGGTTGCATATTGGGGCGAAATTCAGATATAATTATTTTTGCAATTAAGCAGCAATGGAGACCGGCATGACTCAAGCTTCCCGAATCCGCGTCGTAATCGCCGACGATCACGACCTTTTCAGAAGCGGTTTGGCAGTCTTCGTCCGCGCCTGCCCCGAACTGGATCTGGTGGGCGAAGCGACGAACAGCAGCGATGTGATGGCCTTGTGTCAGCGCTACAACCCGGACATCGTCATCATGGACTTGCTCATGCCTGCGACCAGCGGTGTCAACACCATCCGGTCGATTCGGCAGCGTTTTCCCAGCACCCGGGTGATCGCGCTGACGAATTTCGAGCAGGAAGAGCTCGTGCAGTCGACCATTCAAGCGGGGGCGATCAGCTACCTGCTCAAGAACATTTCGGTCGACCAGTTGAACACCGCCATCCGCGCCGCCTACGAGGGCAAATCGACGCTCGCGCGGGAAGCCGCGCAGGCGCTCGTGAGCGCAACCCACCGCCCAACCGCCGACAACTTCCACCTGACCGGGCGCGAACGCGAAGTGCTGTCCATGATGATCAAGGGGCTGACGAATGTGCAGATCGCCGAAAAGCTGAACATCAGCCATTCGACGGCGAAAAAGCACGTCAGCAATATTCTGGCCAAACTGCAAACCACCAGTCGAACCGAAGCCGTGGCGATTGCCGTCCAAAACCGCTTGGTTCCAGCCCGAGCGAGTTAAGCCGCTCCAGGAATAGAGATGTCTGCATGGACATACACCGTCTCAACGAGTTGATCGCACATTGGCGCGTGCTCGCCGAAGAGGCGCGCCAGCAAGGGGACAACCCGACGCAGGCGGGCATCTTTCGTGCTCACGCATTTGGCATCAGCGATGGGCTGGAGGTCGCGGTCAAGGACTTGCAAGACATCATGGAAGCGCTGGGGCGGGAGCTGAACGACCCGAGCGAGGAATAGTGGCGGTCGTCGTGTGGCTTCCCAAGACTTAGTTTTCTGTGGTGATCAGGGGTACCGCTGTCCGTTGACCTTCACAAAAAAGGACGAGGCATGAGCGTATTTCACAATTGGTGAAAATGCTCAACCTCACCCCCAACCCCTCTCCTAAGCCACTAACCGAAATTTATCTAACAAAAGTAGGCGGTTGGGGTGGTGGAGCGTGTTCTGCTGGTGCAGGACATCATCGACTGAATGCTGGAGTTCCTTGAGCGACCGATGCAAACGGTTCGCGACGGCCAATTGCTT
>JAYRZU010000029.1:0-84406 GCA_041916315.1 Anaerolineae bacterium | reverse complement strand
CTCCGGTCGATCTCGATGTGCGCGTGCTGGTGGAGGGGGATGGAGTGTTGGTCGGCTTGCGCTTGGGTGACACGCCGCTGCATCGCCGCCCCTACAAACTGACCAGCCTGCCGGGTTCGCTCAAACCCCCGGTCGCCTACTGTATGAACCTGTTCGCAGAGATTCAGCCGGGAAATGTGCTGCTCGATCCGCTGTGTGGCGCGGGGACGATTCCGATTGAAGCGGCGGCGCTCGGCGCGGGGCGGCTGCTGGCGGGCGATCTGAACCCGGAGGCGGTCGCCTGTGCGGCTGAGAACAGCGCCAACGCGGGTCTAGCGCTGTGGGCGCTCCACGCCGACGCGCGGCAGCTGCCGCTGCCCGCTCAATCGGTGGATCGGATTGTCAGCAATGTGCCGTGGGGGAAACAAGTTCTACAGCCCGACGCGCTGCCCGCGCTGTACGCCGCGCTGATCAGCGAGTTTGCCCGCGTGCTGCGACCAGATGGGCGCTGCGTGCTGCTCACCGACCGGGGCGATCTGCTGCTGCCCGCGGCGGCGGAGCGCTTCCGACTGATCGCCGAACAGCCGATCAGCCTGTACGGGAGTCACCCAGCGCTGTACCTCATGGGATGACCCGGTTTTGCAGCATGTCGTTGATCGACTTGACCAGCCGCTTCAGTTCGTCTTCGAGTTCGTCGGGGATGCCGTCCTGAATGGCGGCTTCGCGGAAGAGATCGCGCGCTTCGCGCAGATAGTCCTGCCCGCGGCGCACACGGTTTATGCCTGCACGGAGTTGGGAACGCGCCTCCCGATTGATCGGGCTGCTCGCGTAGTTCGGGAAGTCCCAGCCATGCGCGGTCGCCACTTCGCGCAGCCCGCCGATGAATTCCTCTGCGCTTTCAATTTGCACCGCCGCCCCTAACTGCAAGAGCGTTTGCAGCCCCTGACTCAGCGTGGGTTCGACGCCGAAATCCAGCGAGTCGATATCCTTATAGCGTGCTTCCACATCGGTGATGGTGCCCGGCTGCGGGCGCAGCGCCGTTTTCTGCGGCGACAGTCCCGTGAAGATCGAATACAGGATGCCGACGCACAGGTTGTGCACATCGGAGCGGAACATCTGCGCCGGGTTGTCGCGCGACTTTTCGAGCAGGCGCGAACTGTTGAAGTCGATCACGCGGAGCTGCATACCGTCCCAGTAGACGTGTTCCAGCTTGTGATCCATATAAACGATATTGCGGCTGTGCGCCAGCTTGAGCAGTTCGGCGAACTGGAGCGCGAGCGCCAGCCCTTCTTCAGTGGGGAGACGCAGGCGCGTCCCCTGCTTGTCCGGGCGCATCTGATAGAACAGGTTGTTGTTACGCGGCATGTTCTCCAGCGCCAGATACGGCCGCCAGCCGCGATCAGAGAACGCCGCCAATTCCCGCGCGAACGTCTGCACGTTGGTGCCAAACGACTCGATCTCGCCATCGATGGGGGCTTCGCCCCGCGCGGACACATAGCCGCAGTCGTACAGCTTGACGACCTGCGGGCTGTCGGCCAGCTTCATGAGCAGATCGGCCTCGTTGGCGAAAGCGCGGTATTCCCAGCGCGGATCTTCGGCGAGATGTTCGGGGCGCATCACCTTAAACGCGACTGCGCTGCCAGTCCGCTGATTTTGGGCATACAGCACCCGCGCATAGTGCCCAAGTGCAAAGGTATCGATGAAGTTATCAATGCGGTAGAGGTCAGCTAGTTGTACCATGCTTTGGTATCCGTCCCCGTTTTCTAACGACTCTACCATTCCTGACGGGGTGCGGACAGGGGAAGATTTGCCCCCGCCGTGGGCCATTAACATGCCATGATAGATTCGGGTTCGGAGAACGTTGTCTTTACGTTGACAATCATTGATTGTTGTATACTGATATTGCGTAATCGTTTAAACAGCTCCTGAACGGGTGTCACAAATATGAAACTGCGCTTGTTCAGTTTTCGGCCTTGAGTAGAATAAGAGCAATAAGACAGTTCGGGGAGTCCTGAATGGCAAATTCGGACAGCGAAATTCGGCTTCGCAGCAGCGCCCGTACCAGCATTGGTCAGGTGCGGGAAAACAATGAAGACACCGTGCAGCTGTGGGCTGAGGATCAGTATGTGCTCGCCGTAGTCGCCGATGGCATGGGCGGGGCAGTCGCTGGTGAAGAGGCCAGTCGAATTGCAGTGGAAGCTGTACAGCAGGAAATGACCTCTCCGGGCAATCGTGAAACGCTGCCTGCGCTCAACGATGATCTGCTCATTGATAAGCTGTGTGACTCGATCCGTTCGGCTAACCTGAACATCGTTCGCCGCGCTGCCGCCAACCCCGAACTGCGCGGCATGGGCACGACGATCACACTGGCGATGGTGCGCAGCACGAACGCGATTGTCGCGCATGTGGGCGACAGCCGTGCGTATCTGGTGGACAGCACGTCGCGCCGCATCACGCAGATCACAGCCGATCATACGTTTGTCGAGGCCTTGGTCGCCGCCGGGCATCTGACGCCCGATCAGGCGAGCGAGCACCCCATGCGCAATGTGCTGTACCGCGCTCTGGGTCAGCATGAAGACGTGGATGTTGATATTTACGAGGCGCATCTTCGAGCCGGAGATCGCCTCGTCTTATGTTCCGATGGGCTGACGCGCCATGTGCGCCCCGCGGAAATCACGGCCATCGTCGCCGAGGCTGTGCACCCCGATATTGCCAGCGAAGAATTGATCGCGCTGGCCAATGAACGCGGCGGTGAAGACAATGTCAGCGTGATTGTTGTCGCGCTGGACGGCGAACCCCCTGCGGCGGACGAAATCGACGCCGACATGATCTTTACAGATGGCGACACGGTGAAACTGCAAGACCCGCGCATTGCCACCGCGGTCGCGCAGGCCATTCGTGACGCTGGCCTTGACCCCGACAAGACGCTCAACGTGAATAACGCGCTCGATCAAGTGGATTGCTGCGCCGAGCGTTCGGGCGGTCTGGGCGCTGAAGGTCGCGATACGTTCAACTGGAAGAACTAGCGGACGTGATGCATTCCGAGGCGTTAGCGGCGGCGTTTGCCCGTTTCCCGACGCTGACCACCGACCGCTGTCTGCTCCGGGCGATCACGCCCGCCGATACCGCCGCGCTCTTCGAACTTGAAAGCGAGCCCCAGGTGACGCGCTACTTAGGCCGCGCGCCTATGCCCTCGCTGGAAGCCACCGCCCGCCGCATTGAAAGCTTTCGGACGCAGTTTGATACCCGCCAGGCGATTCAGTGGGGCGTGGCGCCGCGTCCCGATGGGCCGTTGATCGGCACGTGCGTCTTCTGGCATCTGCGCCCCGCGCACTATCGGGCTGAGATTGGCTACATGCTGGCGCCCGCGTGGTGGGGGCAGGGCGTGATGGGCGAAGTGGTCACCGCCGTGCTCGACTTTGGCTTCGCCACGATGGGTCTGCACAGCGTCGACGCGCAGATCGACCCCGCCAATACCGCGTCGCGCCGCCTGTTGGAAAAGCTCGGCTTTGTGCAGGAAGCTTACTTCCGCGAAGACTATTTCCACCCGGTTGAACAGCGTTTCACCGATACGGCGATTTTCTCCCTGCTCGTGTCTGGTTGGCGCGCCCGCTAAACCTCCCGTCAGCGCCGCTTCTCCGCCGTGTCAGCAAAGCCCCGTGTTTTGCGTTATAATCTACCCGTTAGACTATTCAAACTTAAAGTGACGAAGGGTGCGGAATGGTGGAACCCCTTTTCTACTTCGACGCTGACGAACCGCAAGGCGGGGGCGGCGGAACACAACCGGAAAACCAAGCTGGCAGCGGCTGGAAACGTCCGACTTCGCTGACGGGACGCGCGCCTTTGCGTAACAAGCCCGCGACCACAACCACCACGCCCAATCGGTGGCACACGCCGCCGCCGCCCAAAGGCGACAGCGCGTGGGCGAAGCCGCCCGCAGGGCAGAGTACCTATCAACCGCCGCCGGTGACTGACACCACGCCGACCGCGGAAGCCGAATCCGCGCCTGTGGCTGAAGAAACGCCCGTCGACGAGGTGCTGCCCTTCGACGATACCGGGGCGAGCGCCCCGGTGCAGGCCGTCCCCGTCATCGAAGATGATGCGGACGACGATACGTTCAGCATGAGCGAATTGATCGCGCTGGCCAGCCTCGCGGAGAAGACGCCGTCGACGCCCGCCGAACCGGTCGTCGCCGCGGATGCGACGCCCGCGCTGGATGCCGCCAACGACCCCGCCGAATACGCGCGCCGTGCTTTGGCCGCGCTGCAAGCTCAGCAAGAATCGGAAGAAGCGGTGGCGCCGATTGAAGTCGCCGCCGCCGCGCAAGATCCGCAGGCGACCGGGCCGACCAGCGCACAGCCGGCGCTGACCGAAGACCCCGCCGAAGTCGCGCGCCGTCGGGTGGCTGAATTGACGGGCGGAACGAGCGGCGCTGCGCCCGCCGCGGTCGGTGGACTGACCGCGGAACAGCAGGATCTCGCTAACCGCTACCGCGCCGCCGAAGCGAATGTGCGCCGCCTGCGCGAACAGTATCGTGCCGGACAGCTCACCCGCGAGCAGCTCCAAGCGGAACTGCGCGGGCAGATGGTGCTCGACGAACATCAGGTGTGGTGGATGCTCGGCGTTGAGACCGACACCTGGTATCGCTATGAGAACGGTGGGTGGGTCGCGGCGGTGCCCGCGGTGCTCGCCACGCAGACCGGGTCGCCGGGTGCGTCTGCTCTGCTCGACCAGGATTTGAGCGACCGCACCGTGCCCACGACGCCGATCACGAGCGAGGGCTTCATCCCGCGGCAAGTGCCGATGAATGACCCCGATTACACGCTGCCGGGGACGGGAGCGGTCTTCATGGAAGACCCGAACCGTACCGTGCCCCGCGCCCCCTACACCAGCGAAGCAACCGTCCCCATGCAGACGATCAGCGACGCGACGGTGCCGACTCCAGCGGTCGCGGGTGGCTACGATGCGGCGGGGGGCTACAACTATGTGCCGACGCCCGCGGTGGTCGAGCCTGTGCCCGTTGTGCCGCCGGATGCGCTGCGGCAGGCGCAGGACGCCCGTACCCGGCGCACCGTCACCACGGGCGTGCTGATCGCCGCCGTGCTGATCGGCTTGGTGTTCCTCGGCTTAGCCGTCGTGATCATCGGCGGTGTGCTGTACTACAACAGCCTCGCGTCGCCGTGGCAGGATGAGATCGCCGCGCTGGCGAACTACACGCCGCAGTTCCAGACGGCGCGCATTCTGGCGGCGGACGGCAGCACCATTGCCGAACTGATCAGCCGGAGCGGCGTCGCGCGTGACCGGATCGACTTAGAGAACATCGCGCCAGAGCTGATCCACGCGGTCATTTCGACTGAAAACGAGCGTTTCTATGAAGATCCCGGTTGGGATTTGATCGCGATTGGCCGCGCCTTCCTGCAGAACGTGCAGGGTGGTGAAATCACGTCCGGCGCGAGCACCATCACGCAGCAGATCGCGCGCGCGCTGATTTTGCAGGATACAACCGTCTCGGCGGATCGCAAACTGCAAGAGATCATCATCGCGGCGGAAATCGCGCGGCGCTACGATAAGAATTTCATCCTTGAGCTGTACCTGAACGAAATCTTCTTCGGCAATCAGTCCTACGGTATCGAGTCGGCGTCGCAGTTCTACTTCCGCCACAGCGCCAGCGACCTCAATCTGGCCGAAGCAGCCATGCTCGCCGGGTTGATTCAAGCGCCCGCCCGCTATGACCCCGTCATCAACCGCCAGGCCGCCTTTGAGCGCATGGACACGGTGCTCAACCTGATGGCGCAGGTCGGTTGCTTGCAGTTCCAGCACGCACCCTACAATGAGACGCCCTTCTGCGTGACCGAACAGGATTTGCGTTCCGGTCAGGTGGTGCTGGACCGGGCGCGCGTGGAAGCGGCCAACTACACGCCGCGCACGTTCCAGGTGCGTTACCCGCACTTCGTCAACTACATCCAGACGATCATCGAACAGAGCTTCGGCACGGACGAGATGTTCCGCCGCGGCTTCACCATCCGCACCACGCTTGATCCGCGCGTGCAGGATGCCGCGCAGACGGCGCTCAGCAACCAGATTCAGCAGAACGCTTTCACGGGCATCAACACCGGCGCGGCGATGGTGACTGACCCGCGCGATGGCTCGATCCGGGCGATGATCGGCAGCCCGAACTTCAGCGACGACTCGATTGACGGGCAGGTGAACAACGTGTTCACATGGCAGCAGCCCGGCTCGTCGATCAAGCCAATTCTGTATACGGGCGCACTCGAAGGCTTTGACCAGAACGGCGGACGCCAGTACTTCACGCCTGCCAGCATCATCTGGGATGTGCCGACGCGCTACGACAACCCGCCCTATGAACCGCGTAACTTTGACGGGCGCTTCCGCGGGCCGGAGCCGGTGCGCTTTGCGCTCCAGAACAGCCTGAACATCCCCGCCGTCAAAACGCTGGCCTTCCTCGGCGTGGATAACTTCCGCAGCGTGGCGGAACGTATGGGTATTCGCTTCCTCGACGAAGCACAGTTCACGCTTGCCAGTGCGCTCGGCGCGAACGAAGTCCGCTTGTACGACATGATGCAAGCCTACGGCACGCTCGCCAACACGGGTATGCGCGTGCCGCTCTACTCCATCACGCAGATTACGGCGGCGGATGGCTCACAGATTGAACTGCCGGCCCGCACGCAGCCCGGTCAGGTGATTCAGCCGCAGGTCGCTTACCTGATGGAGAATATCCTGAGCGACAACAACGCCCGCGCGGATGTCTTCGGCCTGAATTCCGGTCTGGCGATTGCCGACTATGTCGGGTTGATTGGCGCGAAGACGGGCACGAGCAACGATAACCGTGACCTGTGGACGATGGGCTTCACCCGCAATGCGGTCGTCGGCGTGTGGCTCGGTCGCGTCGACAACGGCCCGACCACCTCGACCACACAAACCACCGCCGTTCCAGTATGGAATACCATCATGCGCGCCGCGCTGGAAGGCCGTCGCCCGGATGCGTTCGCCAACCCCGGCGGCGTAGTTGAGCAGACGATTTGCGCGGACACGGGCACACTCTTCGACCAGAACATCCCGTGCACGACGGTGCGCACCGAACTGTTTATGCAGAATCAACTGCCACCCGCGGCGGCGGCTTCGTTCCTGCAAACCATTCCCATCGATACGTGGACGGGCTACCGCGCCAACCAGTACTGCCCGGACAGCGTGATCACCGACACGTTCGTGAGCATCAGCGACCCGACCGCTGTGGCGTGGCTCAATACGTCCGACGGGCAGGTGTGGGCGCAGTCGCTCGGCATTGAACTGCCGGTGCAAGCCGCACCGGAAAATGAATGTACGGCGGGTATGGCGCTCCCGCAGATCAACCTGACTGGCCCGGCCAACGGCGCGACCGTGTCCGGCGTCGTCAACATCACCGGGACGGTGAGCGCGCCCAACTTCAGCCGCTACGAGCTGCAGGTCGCCTCGCTCAACGCGCCGGATAACTGGAGCCTGTTCTCCAGCTCGACCAATCAAGTCACCAACGGCACGCTCGGCACGCTGGATACGGCACAGCTCGCCAACGGGCTGTATCGCATCCGCTTGATGGCGTACAGCAGTGCCAACGGCACGATCACGCGCGAGGTGCAAATCGGCGTGAACAACCTCGCGGCGACCGCGCTGCCCACTGTCGATCCCGGCGCGCCCATTCTCCCGACAGTCGATGGTGGCGGCGGTGTGATCGGCGGCGCGACGCCGACCGCAACGATTATCCCGTTCGGCGGGCTGTCGGATGTGGGGTCGGGCGGGTAAGCATGCGCGAACTCGTGCAGCGCGTGATCGCGGCGGTGTCGGCGTTTCCAGATGTGAGCGCCGCGCCGCATCGGTTCGGCGGGGTGGAGTTCACCCTTGGTAAAGTCGAAGTTGGGCATATTCATGTGGGGAACGGGATGGTTGACATCCCGTATCCCCGCCGCATTCGCGATGTGCTGATCGCCGAAGGGCTGGCGCAGCAGCATCACCTGCTGCACGACAGCGGGTGGATCACCACGTTCGTCCGCTCCGACGCCGATGTGGAGCGGATTGTCAGCCTCTACCATCTCTCCTATGTGCAGAAACGCTTCCGCCGCCGCGCCGACCGCGAGACTGACGCCTATCATGCGGCAGTCGGGGCGCTCCCCTTCAGTGATGCGGTCAAAGCGACTTTGCAGCCGAATCAAGTGAATGATGACAACGACAACTGATTTCTTCCTCGTTCTTGAGGGCCTCGACGGTTCGGGCAAGAGCGAGATCTCGCGCCGCCTGACCGCTACCCTCACCGAACAGCACGGCGCTGACCGCGTGCTGCTCACCTACGAGCCGTATGATCCGTTTGTGGCGGGGGAATATCTGCGGCAGGCGCTGCGTAAAGAGATTCGCGTGCGCAATCACACGCTGGCGCTCGCCTATGCGCTCAACCGTGCCGACCACCTCGACCGTCTGGTCAACCCATTTCTGCACGGCGACGGTGGCATTGTGATCTGTGACCGCTACGTGCTTTCGTCGCTGGTGTACCAGTCACGGGACGGTCTGTCGATGGACGATGTCATGCTGCTCAATTCGGGCGCGCGCACCCCCGACCTGACGCTGTTCCTGGAAGTGACGCCGGAAACCACTCGCAAGCGCATGCAGGGGCGCACGATCAAAGAGCTGTTCGACGATCAGGCGGAAGAGATGCGCCAGCAGTATCACACGGCGATCCGATATCTCGAAGCGCGGGGGCATGCCTTCCACGTGATCGACGCGAACGGCACGATTGACGAGGTCCTCGCCGCCGTCATCAGCGCGATCACACCCTATCTGCCCCCCTAGACCAAAGCCAGCCTCGCCGCGCTCACACACAATCTGCCCCTCTTCGTTCGGAGAGGGGCAGGTTAAAAGCGGCTACTGATTCAGGAATGGACTGGGAATGGTCGGGATGGGATTGGGCGGCGGCGGGGGCGGCGGCACGCACACGATGGGCGGCGGCGGCAGCCCGGGACGCCCATATCTGGGATAACAGGGATCTGACCACGTCCCCATGTCGTCATAAGCCGGCCCCGTCAGCGTCCCGCCGATACTGCCCGGATGACAATCGGCAAAGTCGCCAAGAATGACGCCCGTGCCATACACGAACGTGAGCGGATCGTCGGCTGTGGCGCGCGCGTCAAACATCAGGCCAATGAGCGACCCGGTGACCTGCCCGGCCACATGCATGTGGTGACCATCGATCAGGTGCAGCAGTCCGGTCAGCTTACCAGACGCATCCGCGGTGAGTTCCAGCGCGCCCTGAAGCGTCAATCCGGCATTGGTCCCCTGGAGAATGGTGGCTTCAAAACCCTCATAGGTACAGGTTGTTTGCGCAAAGACAGGTTGATACAGGCTGGCAGCGACGACGATGGCGATGAGCAGCACCACACTGGCCCACGCAACTCTTGGTTTTAACATCCGTTTTCTTCCTCAGTTGATTGGTCGATGAACTCAGCATAGTGAAGCTCGACCGGGCGTGACAAGTCGATTGTTGCGGTAATGTTGCGGTGACTCAGGTCGGGGGCAGCGGTTCGCGGATGCCGGTAGCGCCCATAACCACCCCTTCATGCAGTTGTGTTCACGCGGCAAACAAAGGTATACTTCCCCAAAATATCCCTATTTCGCTGTGTTTTTTAGAGCCTCAGGGTGAACGCATGACAACGAGTCGTCCCGTCGTATTAGAGGTACGCGGACTCACCAAACGCTTTCCCGGCGTGCTGGCGAACGATCACATCGATCTCCAGTTGAAGAAGGGAACGGTTCTCGGCCTGCTCGGCGAGAACGGCGCGGGCAAAAGCACGCTGATGAACATGATCTACGGCCTGTACCAGCCCGACGAGGGCGAGATCGTCGTCAACGGGACGCCCGCCACCATCCACAGCCCCAACGACGCGATCCGGCTGGGCATTGGCATGGTGCACCAGCATTTTCAGCTCGTCCCCGTGCTGACTGTCACCGAGAACATCATGCTCGGCAACGAATCGGTGCGCGGCCTGCTGCTCGACCGCAAGGCGGCGCGCGCGCGCATCCTCGAAATCTCCGAGCAGTACGGCCTGGATGTGGACCCTGACGCCAAAATCGAAGACCTGCCCGTCGGCGTGCAGCAGCGCGTCGAAATCATCAAGGCGCTGTATCGCAAAGCCGACATCCTCATCCTCGACGAGCCGACCGCTGTGCTCACGCCGCAGGAGACGGAAGGTTTGTTCCGCATTATGCGCACATTGCTGGAACGCGGGGTGAGCATCATCTTCATCAGCCACAAGCTGAAAGAAGTGCTGGAAATCTGCGTCGAGATCGTCGTGCTGCGCGGCGGCAAAGTCGCCGGGCACACCATGCCCGGTCGCGCGACCGAAGAGTCACTCGCGGAGATGATGGTCGGGCGCGAAGTGCTGCTCGAAGTGGACAAAACGCCCGCCAAGCCCGGCGAACCCGTGCTGCGCGTGGAAAATCTCGTTGTGCTGGATGACCGCCGTCTTGAAGCGGTGCGCGGCGTGACGCTGGAAGTCCGCGCGGGCGAAATCGTCGGCATCGCCGGGGTGCAGGGCAACGGCCAGACCGAACTGGTCGAAGCGATCACCGGGCTGCGCAAAGCCGAAAGCGGCCATGTACGCATCAACGGGCAGGACGTGACTAACGCTTCCCCGCGCCGCGTGACGCAGGCGGGCGTTGCCCATGTGCCAGAAGATCGCCAGAAGAACGGCATGGTGAGCGGCTTCCCGGTCAAAGATAACCTCGTGCTGCAAACCTACTACGTCGATCCGTTCGCTGGCGGCATCGTCGCCGATGACCGCGCCATCGAAGCCTCGGCGCGCGAACTGGTCGAACGTTTCGATGTGCGCCCGCGCAACATCTTTTCGCGCATTGGGGCGCTCTCCGGCGGTAACCAGCAAAAAGTCATCATTGCACGCGAACTCTCGCGCCAGAGCCGCCTGTTGATCGCCGCGCAGCCCACGCGCGGGCTGGATGTCGGCTCGATCGAATTCATCCACAAGCAGATCGTGCGCATGCGCGACGCCGGAGCGGGTGTGCTGCTCATCTCGGCGGAACTCGACGAAATTCTCTCGCTTTCTGACCGCGTGGTCGTGATGTTCGCGGGCAAAGTCATGGACGATATGCCTATCCAATCCGCGACGCGCAACCTGTGCGGTTTGCTCATGGCAGGCGTTGACCGGAAGACGGCCACGCAGGAAGTCAATCAAGCATGACCGACACCACCCTTCGTCCCACCCCGACCGCGAACCCGGTGACGCGCACCTGGCTGCGCCTGTCGCCGTCGCTCGTGCCGATCCTCGCGGTGGTCACGGCGCTCATCATCACCATTCCGTTCATGATCGCGACGGGCGCGGAAGGCGACTTCGGGCGCGGCCTGAACATCGCCGGCACGGCCTACAGCGCGCTGATCGAAGGCTCGCTCGGCATCGCCGTCAACGACATCGCTTCGCGCGACGATTTCGATCAATTGCTGGCCCTCTCGCAAGCCGAAGGCGGCGACCTGACGCGCGGCGAACTCCGGCAGTTGGCGCGCGGCGCGGATCGACTGGTCGCGCTCGGCGCGGATAACGTCGAACAGTATGACGCGCTGCTCCGGTTGTTCCCGGACGTGACCGAAGACGATTTGACCACCCTCGGCGAAAGCATCCCCGACATCCGCACAATCGGCACGGATTGGCTGGCCTCGGTGCAGCCGCTCCTGACCGCCTTTGACGCGCTCGAACGCGATCAGGTGGAGGCGCTCACCGTTGATGTGGTAGGCGCGGAGGCACTCACACCGGAACAACGCGCCGCGGTTGAAGCGGTCTTTCCGGATGCCGCCGGGATGACCGATGACAATCTGCTGCGTCAGCTCCAGCTCATTGAGGAATTTGGCCTCGTGCGCCTGCAGCGCCTGTACGAGCGTTCTGCCGTGCTCGCCGCATCGGGCGCGACCGAGGAACAGCTCGACCTGCTGGCGGCGCTCCCGACCGTCGAAGGCGGCGTGGGCGCGGTGCAGGAAGCGACCGCCGTGATCGAACGCTTCAACGCGGCGGGCATCCTCAACCCGACGGCGCTCGCCGAACAGATCAGCGTGCTGCGCGAAATGTACAGCGCCGATCTGCTCACGAATGACGATGTCGAAGCGGCCATCCAGACGGAATTTGATACGGCGCTGGCCAACAATCTCGTCGTGCGGCGACCGGGAAATCGCCTCGTCACTGCCGCGACCTCGGCAACGAGCGGGATTATCTACGGCGACAATAACACGCCCGACGATGCAACCGACGATGTGCCGGAAACGGTCTTCCTGCGCTTGGGCGGAACGGCGGTGTTGTTCTTCCCGGAAAACCTCGAAGTCATGCTGGTCCGCGCCATCCCGTTCGTGATCGCGGGGTTGGCGGTGGCGCTCGGCTTCAAAGCCGGGTTGTTCAACATTGGCGCGGAAGGTCAGCTCTACGCAGGTGGCGTGCTGGCGGTGTGGGTCGGCTTTTCGCCGATTTTCGACGCGCTGCCGCTGCCGCTGCGCCTCACGCTGGTAATCGCCGTGGGCATCCTCGGCGGCGCGCTCTGGGGCGCGATCCCCGGCGCATTGAAAGCCTATACGGGCGCGCACGAGGTCATCACGACCATCATGCTCAACTACGTGGCGCTGCGGTTGGTCGACTGGCTGATCAAGTCCACTAACCCGATCATCCTGCTCGATCCGGCGGCCTCGACGCCGCGCACGCCCTTCATCAACGAGGCGGCGCGCGTGCCCGGTCTGTCGACCTTCTCCCCGCTGATCTTCATCCTCGCGGGTGTGGCGGTGTTCCTGTGGTTGGTGTGGGGGAAGCGCGCGGCGGTGAGTCAAAACCCGGCGCTGCTCATTCGCCCGGTCGTGTTCGGCGTGCTGACCGCGCTCGGCGGTTTGTTCCTCGCGTGGATCGGGGCGCGCGGCACGCTGCATATCGGCTTCGTGCTCATGTTGATCGCCGTGTGGCTGACCGACTGGTTCCTGAACCGCACCACGCCCGGCTTTGAACTGCGCACGGTCGGCGAAAACCCGAATGCGGCCAAGTATGCGGGCATGAACGTCAAGTTCAACGTGATCCTCGCGATGGCCTTGAGCGGCGCGCTGGCGGGCTTGGCAGGCGCGATCGAAATCTCGCGGGTTGGCTTCCTGCAGCCCGAGTTTTTCAGCGGTCTCGGCTTCGACGCGATTGCGGTCGCGCTGCTGGCGCGTAAAAACCCGCGCAACATGATCTTTGCGGGCTTGCTGTGGGGGTCGCTGCTAGCGGGTGCGGGCTTGATGCAAATCCGCGCTGACATTTCTATCGATCTCGTGAAAGTGATTCAGGCGCTGATCATCATGTTCATCGCCGCCGATGCGATCATCCGCTACCTGTGGCGTGTTCCCGCCCCGTCGGAGAAGCAGGTCGGCACATTTAGTAAGGGCTGGGGAGGCTAAGAAGAAGTTCAAAGTTAAAAGGGTAAAGTTAAAAGTGGAAACGGCCTTCCTTACTTTTAACTTTCAACTTTCAACTTTTAACTCTGTAAAAGACTATGGCAACGATGACAAACACCGTGACTCCCGTGGAACGCGCGGGCTTCAAGTTCACCCGGCAGATTTTGTTTGCTCTCTTTTTCCTCGCCATTGGCGCGTGGACACTGTTCGGCGCGCAGAACGTCGCCGGCGATGTAACCACCCGCCTCACCTTTGGCTTCGACCTGCCCGATGGTACGCCTGCGCAGTGGATCATCCCCACGCAGGCGTACATGATCGCCGTCGCGCTGCTGTACGTGGTCGGTGGAGCGGTCGCGCTCATACCGAACGTGCCCAAGCGCGTCAAATTCATCTGGCTGATCGTCAACGGCGTGCTGCTCATCCCCACCGTGTTGATCGTCGCGGCGGCGGGCAACAGCACGAACGTCACCGTGATGCTGCAAGTCAGCGTGCGCCTCGCGACGCCGGTCGTGCTCGGTGCGATTGCGGGCATCTGGTGCGAACGCTCCGGCGTGGTCAATATCGCTATCGAAGGCATGATGCTGGCGGGCGCGTGCTTTGGTTTCGTCGCCATGACGCTGTTCGCGGCGGGCGGCATGGATACCTATACCGCGCAGGCGCTCGGCGTGCTGGTCTCTGTGCTGGCGGGCGGTGCGATGTCCGCGCTGCACGCGTGGCTGTCGATCACTTTTAAGACAGATCAGGTGGTGAGCGGGACGGTCATCAACATCCTCGCCATCGGCTTGACCTCATTTGTGCGCCGCGAAATTCTGCTCTCGTCGGAAGCCGGGCGCGAAACGCTGCGGACGATCAACATCCCGATCCTGTCGGATATTCCGGTGCTCGGCGATGTGCTGTTCAAAGGCCGCCCCATCTTCTACGCGATGTTCATCCTGATGTTTGTGACGCACATTGTGCTGTTCCACACGCGCTGGGGCCTGCGCACGCGCGCCGTCGGAGAGAATCCCCGCGCCGCCGATTCGCTCGGTATCAACGTCATCCGCAACCGCTGGATCAACGTGATTATCGGCGGGCTGGTGGCAGGGTTGGCAGGCGCGTGGTTCTCGCTGGAGACCAACGGCTCATTCGACGACAACATGACGAGCGGGCGCGGCTTCATCGCGCTGGCGGCCATGATCTTCGGCAAGTTCACGCCGTTCGGGGCGTTCGGCGGCGGGCTGCTGTTCGGCTTCTCCGACGCGCTCGGTCAGCGCTTCCAGTTCCTCGGCGTGCCCGTGCCGAATCAGTTCTTGCAGATGGTGCCGTACATCATCACGATCATCGTGCTGGCGGGCTTGGTCGGGCGGTCCGTCGCCCCCAAAGCCGACGGCGTGCCGTATGAAAAAGAGGGCAAGTAGGCGCTTTCCGAATACGATCCACGTTATGTAGGGACGAGGCATGCCTCGTCCTTTTCGTTTCCGTAGTTTCCGACCCCACCCCCAGCCCCTCCCCGAATTCGGGGAGGGGAGCCAACATCACTCGCCATGTCTCCCCTCTCCTCTTTTCGGAGAGGGGCTGGGGGTGAGGTTGGGTATCTTCACCAATCGTGAAATACCCTGCTGCTTGTCAGAGCAACTGCGGTGCGCCCGCTTCCAAGTGTGACCGTGCGTCGGCTTCGGACAAGCCGATCAGGTTCTCAATCCACCACGTCGCGCCGGCTGCTTCCCATTCCAGCAGCTTCTCCCGCCGCTCGGCAGGCGCAAGCTGATTCGTATTCCCCTGCACGACGATATCAAAAGGCGTGGTGAGCGGGCGCTCGGCCTGCACAAACGCCCGCACCTCCCGCACATCGGCAGGGGTGAGCTCGGCTTCCTGTCCCGTCGCGGCGCGCTTCTCCAGAATCACGCCATCCGCTTTTAACACGCGCCGCATCGACTTGGGATGTGGCCACAGGCCGACCACCCACAAGGGGATGCGCGGCTGCTGCACGGGCTTGGGCGGATAATGCATTTCGTCGAGCTGCGTGAGCTTGAGGTGAAAATGCTGGCCGTTATAGTCAAATGGTTTGCGTTGGTAGAGCAGCGTGAGGATGTCAATGGTTTCGTCCAAGATATCAGCACGGGCGCGCGTATCGGTCACTTCGTCGGGGAACGCCTGCCAGCCCATCCAGACCGCGCCCGCCCCGAGTCCGAGCGTCAAGCGCCCGTCCGACAGCCGATCCAGCGCCACGGATTCGCTGGCGATCTTCCACGGGCGGCGCAGCGGCGTGGGGATGATCAGCGTGCCCAGCCGAATCCGCTCTGTGACCATCGCTGCGGCGGTCAGCGCGATCATGGGGTCTTCACACCAGATCGCGTCGCCGATGAAGCAGCCAGCCCAACCAGCCGCCTCCGCCGCCTGGCAGAGCCGCGCGGTCGAACGGGCTGAACCATAGGGTAACACGACGCCTAAGTGCATATGGCACCTTCTTCCATGCGAGGTTCATCCATCCGAAAAGCTCGCTGTGCTGAGGCAGTCGAGTTTTCGATCAAGGAGAGAGTTTACCCAAGAAAGCGGCACACGGGCGGAGGTGGAGCGTTAAGGTGGTACGAGTTGTCCGGTGCCGCGCGCGGTTCAAACGTGCGGCGATAGTTCGCGTTTTTCCCCTCAAATCCGCCAATATTGAACCCCCCGTTAGAAAACTGTTAAACCCACTACCCAAATTCGAAAAAGGCATTATGCTTAGTATTGACACGTAAGCGTCGTGGGGCTAAAATTCACGCTTATCAACCGCATATCTTCGCTTGCGCCGACCATCACGTCCCAAAAGAAGCGCGGGCCTATAGCTCAGCTGGGAGAGCGCTTCAATGGCATTGAAGAGGTCAGGGGTTCGAATCCCCTTAGGTCCACAATCGCGCGCAGACATCAAGACTTGCGAAAAACGCCCCTCCGCTCTTGTTAGTGAAGGGGCGTTTTTGCTACTCCCCTACGTTCGATATGTTGAAAGGTGAACGGCTGTGGCAAAGCAAAAGAAGACCGTGTTGGACGAACTAGCAGCCCGCCTGCGTGGCCTACTTGAAGAGTTGGATCGACTTATCAGCCCTCAGCCGCCCAAGCCCGTTCGCGCGCCTGTTCCGGTGCCCGTGCGCTCTCGCCGTCCGCGTCCCTACGATGACCCGTACCGCTAGCGAGACCACCCGACACACATTCGGAAGTCAATCGTAAAAGGCACAAGCGACAGGCTTGTGCCTTTTTGTTTGTTATACTTACCCGCTATTCATCAACGACAATGTGAGAACTGATATGACGCAGAGAGAAAAATATAACCCCCAAGCCATTGAAACGAAATGGCAGGCGCGTTGGGAAAATGACGAGCTGTACCGCTCTAAAGTCGATTGGAGCAAGCCGAAGTACTACGCGCTGACGATGCTGCCGTACCCGAGCGGCGATCTGCACATCGGCCACTGGTTTGCCATGACGCCATCGGATGCGCGCGCCCGCTACATGCGTATGAAGGGCTTCAACGTGCTGTTCCCGATGGGCTTTGACGCCTTTGGTCTGCCCGCGGAAAATGCTGCGGTGCAGCGTGGCATTCACCCGGCCAAGTGGACGCATGCCAATATGGAGCGGATGCGCAAGCAGTTACGCAGCATGGGCGCGATGTTCGACTGGGAGCGGGAAGCCGCTTCGTGCGAACCAGAGTATTACAAATGGACGCAGTGGTTCTTCAAGAAGTTCTACGAGAGCGGTTTGGCCTATCGCAGTGAGGCGCTGGTCAACTGGTCGCCCACGCTGCAAACCGTGCTGGCCAACGAGCAGGTGATCGATGGCAAGGACGAGCGCACCGGACAGCCCGTCATCCAGAAGATGCTGACGCAGTGGTTCTTCCGCATGACCAAGTATGCCGACGAACTGCTGCTGTACACCAACATCGACTGGCCGGAACCGATTCGCATGATGCAGTCCAACTGGATCGGGCGCAGCGAAGGCGCGCGCGTCGTCTTCCACACGGAGACGGGCAATCATCCGATTGAGATTTTCACTACGCGTCCCGACACGCTGTGGGGCGCGACCTTCATGGTGCTGGCGCCTGAACATGATCTGGTCGGGAAGATCGTCCCTGCCGATCATCAGGAGGCCGTGCAAGCCTACATCGACGCGGCGGCGCGCCAGACCGAACTGGAACGCACATCGGATGACCGCGAAAAGACAGGCGTGTTCACGGGCGCGTATGCCATCAACCCGGTGAACGGTGAGCGTATCCCGATCTGGATCGCCGACTACGTGCTGATCACGTATGGTACAGGCGCGATCATGGCCGTGCCCGCGCACGACGAACGCGACTTCGCCTTTGCGCGTAAGTACGGTCTGGAAATCCGCCCGGTGATCCGCCCCGACGACGCGGGTGAAGATTTCTGCGTCGACGCGGCCTATTCCGGCGCTGGCAACATGATCAACAGCGGGCGCTTTGACGGCACGTTCTCCAATGGCGAGAAGGGGCGCAAGAACGGCGCGATCAGCGCGGTGATCGACTGGATCAGCGGGCAGGGCTACGGGCGCGAAGCGATCAACTACCGCCTGCGCGACTGGCTGATCAGCCGCCAGCGCTACTGGGGCGCGCCGATCCCGATGGTCTACCGCGCCGACGGCTCGGTCGAAGCGGTCGCGGATCAGGATCTGCCCGCACAACTGCCCGACGATGTCGTCATGAGCGGCATCGGCAACCCGCTGGCGAATCACGAGGGCTTCGTCAACACCAAAGATTCGAGCGGTCGCCCGGCACGGCGCGAAACTGACACGATGGACACGTTCATGTGCTCGTCGTGGTATTGGTTCCGCTACCTGAGCCCGAAGAAATCGGATGCAGCCTTCGACGCTGAAGAAGCGGCCTACTGGCTGCCGGTTGATGTGTACACGGGTGGCGCGGAACACGCGACCATGCACCTGCTGTACGCGCGTTTCTTCACCAAGTCGATGCGCGATCTGGGCATGTTCGAAGAAGCGGCTGACATCATGCAGGCGCACGGGCGCGATCCGCAGGCCGCGTTCGATGAGCCGTTCATGCTGCTGCGCAATCAGGGGCAAATTCTGGGCGAAGAGCGCGAAGGTCATTACATCCGCGCGCACGGCCAATGGGACAGCAACACCAAGCTGTTCGCCGATCAGGTGAACGTTATCACCAAGGAAGAGGCGCTGATGGTCGATCCGGTCGCGCTGTCGCACATCACCGGGGAATTCGCCTCGGTCGCCGAAGAGCAGATGAGCGGGTCGGTGATGGGCGAAATCGTCAAGCGTACCGAGAACATCGTGACCGTGCGCGACAACAAAGGCGAACTGAAGACCGTCGAAGTGCGGGCGAACGCGGAGATCAACATCCCCGATATCCCCGGCCCGAACACGGTCAACCAACTGAAGCATCATCTGGAAATCCAGCGCATGTCCAAGAGCAAGGGCAACGTGGTCAACCCGGATGATTGGGTGAACAAAGTCGGCGCGGACACGGTGCGCGCGTACCTGATGTTCGGCTTCGACTGGGCGAAGGGCGGTCCGTGGGATAGTCAGGGCATTGAAGGCCCGGCGCGCTGGCTGCGGGATGTGTGGGAGATCGTGACGGCGGGTGCTCCGGCGAACGAACAGGGCGACCCCGACGCGGAACGCGCATTAGAACGCCGCGTTCACCAGACGATCTATAAGGTGGGGACAGATCTGGAAAACTTCAGCTTCAACACGACGGTCGCCGCGCTGATGACGCTGAAGAACGACCTGAAGGCCGCGCTGCGCGAACCCGGCAAGATCGGTGCGGCGGCATGGACGGAGGCGGTCAAGACGATGCTGCTGCTAATGGCTCCCATCACCCCGCACATCGCGGAAGAACTGTGGGAACGGATTGGTCAGCCGTACAGCGTGCATCTGCAAGCCTTCCCGACCTACGACGCGGCGAAGGCGGCGGACGACATGACCACGCTGATCGTCATGAAGAACGGCAAGCCCGTCGACCGCGTCGACGTGCCCGCCAACATCGGCGAGCAGGACGCTATCGCCGCCGCTATGGAGACCAACGGAGCGAAGCGCGCCCTGAACGGCGGCCAGCCCAAGCGCGTGATCTTTGTGCCCGGACGCAATGAAGGCCAGAAGTCCGAGCCGAAGGTGAATATCGTCGTCTAAGTGAGAAGAGCAGTTAAAAGTTAAAAGTGAGAAAGTTAAAAGTGAAGACAACCATCACTTTCGACTTTCAACTTTTAACTTTTAACTCGCAACGGAGTGCGTATGAAAACCGTGCAAAACCCTGAACATATCGAAAAAATCCGGCAGGAAGTGATGCGCTTCCGCGAGCTGCTCGACGTGCTGAAGCTGCGCCTTGAGCTCGGCGATCACTTGTACGCGGGGCTATTCGCACACCTGACGGATGAAGAGAAGCAGGGTAAGCGCGAGAAAGACCTGCAAACGCTGGTCGCCTATCACCTAGAGGAAGATCAGACGCCGCTGCAAGACGCCGTGCTGCGCATGCAGTTCGAGGCGCGCGAATTTGAAAAGGCGTTCGAGGAACTCTACGGCAAGATCATCACCCCACCGCTGGAAGAGGATTAGGCTATACTGTTAGAAAGTGTTTGGAGGGTAAGTGTATGACTCTCACCATCAGCCTTGATCCAACACCGCTGCGTGTGCACGAGAACGGAACGGTGTATGTTGGCAACACGCGTGTGATGCTCGAACTGGTGATCGAAGCCTATACAGCGGGGCACAGCCCCGAGCAAATCGTCGAAATCTGGGACGTGCTCAGGCTGGCTGATGTGCATCGCGCGATTGCCTACTACCTAGAGCATCGCGACGATGTCGAAGCATACATGCGCCAGCAGGAAGCCAGAGGTCAGCTTTTGCGTGAGGAAAATGAGAAGCGCTTCCCGACAGACGGCTTGCGCGCCATGCTGCTTGAACGCTTAAGAGCAAAAGGCATCGATCCTCCTGAGGAAACTCCAACCGATTAGGCAAAGGGCAGCCATCTGATTTGGTTCTCCCATTCGGCTGCATCGCTTCCTTCGGCGACTAAGTACAACTCTTCAATGACCTTACCAATATCTGGCTTGTCATCCATCACAAACAGCCCTGGCATTGGCAGCCCATGATTGATGCGATCATAGGCAGCAGACTGCATGGTTGCCGCGTCGTGCGTTAAAACAATGTAGTGGTGCTCTGCTGCCCATTCCAAGACCGAGGGATCGGATTGTCCACTAATTGCGTCAATGTCCTGTACCCGGACAATTTCTAGGTCAGGCATAAGCAGCTTAACTCCACGTAACACCGGGCCATTGAAATTTTCATCTGCCAGGAATTTTATGCCTGAATTCATGCTGTCCTCGTTGCTGCAGCGCCTTGAAGCTAACCACGATCATAAGGAAATTACGGGAAATTTGCACGATCCACAGTACATCGACCCGATGTTTGAGCCTTGTAAACCACAACTCGCCCTATAATGGAGATAGGCGCGAAACGGAGGTTGAACGATGGCCGTTGTCCAGCACACGATTAGCACTGTCATCATCGAATTTTTCGGTTGTGCACCCACGCTCGAAGAAATTATTGCCTTCCGTCTGCCCGAACCGCTCGAAGTTCGCGCCCGCCAACTCCAGTCGCGTAAATGTGCGGGACAGCTCACCCCAGATGAACGCGCTGAACTCGATGAGTTTACGCGCATGACCCATTTTATGAACCGTGTGAAACTCCAGGCGCGGCTTAATCAGTGTGAGCCACCCCCGCTTGATTAGATCTCCATCCTAACTAGTCGCAAATCCCAAACTCACGCTACAATGGGTCGATGAGGGGGTGACTTATGATCCGTATTCATCGACTACTGCTGCCGTTATTGCTGCTTCTGCTGGTGCTTCCGCTGCTGTTGGCTGCGCCCTTTGCCGCGCCCGCCGATATGCAGGGCGTGACTCCCGGTGTCACGCCGGGACTCCTTACGCCGACGGCGTTTGTCCCCACGCCGACGTTTGCCGTCCCGGTCTACGTCATTACTCCGGCGACGGGCTGTGCCGCGCCGCTGTCCCTCACCATTGGTATGAATATCGTAGTGCGCGGCGGCATCAACATCCGCTATGAGCCGTCGATGTCCGCCGCACTGCTCAACTATTTCCCACAGCCGACCGTCGTCATGGTGATCGACGGGCCGCGCTGCGCCAACGGCTACAACTGGTGGCGCGTCTCTGGCTACGGTCAGCCGGGGTGGGTGATCGAAGGTCGACCGGGGCGCTACTTCATCGAGCCGTTTGGCTTGCCCACCGTCACGCCGACGCCCTCGCTGACGCCTTCGGGCTGTGTGTATCCGCTCAGCTTCCAGATCGGGTCGCATGGTGCTGTCCGCTACCGCGACAATGTGCCGCGTCGTCTGCGCACCGCGCCGAATACCAGCGCGCCTGTCGTTGTTGAACTGCTGGATGGCATTGCTTTTGAAATCATTGGTGGTCCAGTGTGCGCAGAGACATATAATTGGTGGCAGGTGCAAATTCTGACCACTGGCATCACCGGTTGGATTGCTGAAGGCCGACCGGGACGCTATTTTGTCGAAGTAATTTCTCATTGAGCGAGGGCTGAAGGATGACTGTCAACCAATCGAAGCTGATCTGTCACATCACCGGCAATCCCAACGTGCCGGGTATTGTCACTGCAAACATCCGCGCGTCCGCAGGCAGCGCCACGACCACCGCGATTCTGCTCAAAGCGCCGGTCGGCACACGCCAGCTCCCCGTACTCGAAGTGCAAATCGACCCGGTCGGGACGGCGCTCAACGGCAAAGTCTACCAGTGGTTCAAAGTGCAGTTTCCGGATGGTGTGATCGGCTGGGTACGCGACGACCTCGTCTCGATTGAAGGCGATGGCTCCAGCTTTGGCTACCCGATTCTCGCCGCTGCCGCCTATGCCTTCGGCCTGACGCGCTCGCTCACGCCGGTGGCTATGTCGGCGCCCGCGCCGACTCCCGCCGCGCCGCCAACTCCGGCTCCGGCAGCACCTGCGCCGTCAACGCCCGCTACTCCGCCGACTCCGGCTGCGCCCGTGGCTCCCGCGCCTGCGCCCACCCCCGTCACCCCTTCGCCCGCTCCGACTCCCGCGCCGATCCCCGGCCTCGTGACGGGTACAGTCATCGGTAAGACGGGCATCAACATCCGCGAAACGCCGCTCACCGGGACGGTCAAAGGCCGGCTGGACTTCAACGCGCAGGTCAAGATTGTCGGCGGGCAGCCCCAGGGCGGTACGAGCAATTACATCTGGGTGAAAGTCGATAGCGCGGTCGGCACGGGCTGGGTGCGCAACGACTTCCTGAGCATCGGCGGCGATGCGACATCCTTCGGCTTGAGCAAAGGCGATGAATGGCCCGCCCCGATGGCGAACGACTGGTGGGTACGCGGCTTCAACGACAACCAGAACCCGAACGAAGCGCAGCATCTCGGGTGGGACTTCGGCGCGAATGTTGGCGAACCCGTGCTGACCGCGCCCGTCAACGGCAAGGTGACGCGCATCCTCACCTGCACCAAATGCACCGCGGCCAAGCCCAGTACGGTCATGCAGGGCTTTTCGCTCGGCGATACGCGTATTTTCAATGATCCGGCGTGGGGGTTCGGCTATGGCAACGCGGTCGTCGTGCGCTACCTCAACGCCGATCTGCCGCAGTCGACCAAGGATCGCCTGACGGCGAAGGGCTGGGGCGGATCGCACCTGTACGTGATGTACGCGCACCTTTCCACGGTGGTCGTGGGGTTGAATCAGGACGTTGGGCCGGGTGTTCCGGTCGGCGGCTGCGGCAATACCGGCAACAGCGAAGCGTCGCACCTGCATCTCGAAGTGCGCGCCTCGGTCAACCCGCAGGATACCAACTGGTCGGCGATGCGCCCGCGCCTGCTCGACCCCGGCGTCGCCTTCCTGAGATAAAAGAAGTTATCAGTCGACAGTTTTCAGTTCACAGTGAAAGCACTGAAGCTATCTGTGAGATAAAAACGTAAGGGCGCAGCATGCTGCGCCCTTACTGTTAACTGATAACTGTAACCTGTTCACTCATTCCGGCGGAAAGCCAGCAGCGAGTTGCCCGACAGCACATACACGATCTGTTGGTCGCTGTCCGCGTACACGTTGGAGATCTGCGCGAACAGCTCTTCATCCGAAGCGCGATAGTTGTTGATGAACGTGCCCGCCATCGTCGTCTCGTAGACCGATTTCGCCTCGCGGTTGACGAAGTACAACCCCTGCGCAATCGGGTTCAGATTGAGGAACATGGCGCTGTTGGCGTTCAACGACTGCCCCTGCGGAAAGCCGACGAACGCGAACGGCTTAATATCCCCGCTCGTGAACTTGACAACCACGCCCTCTTGCAGCAGCAGGTAAATGTCGCCCTCATTGGTGATCGCGAAGTCGAGCGCGCGGCTGATGTCGGGGCGGCGTTCGCCTGTGAAGTATTCGAGCGGCATGCCGGGGTACGCGCCCCCCGACGGATCATAACGCCAGATCTGGTTGGCGCCGGGGTCGAGGATGTACATGCGTCCTTCCCAGAAATCGACGGCGCGCGGGGCTTCCCAGGTTTCGGTGCCGCGAAGCTGCTGCGCGGTGCAGTCCTGCAAGAAGCGCGGCGGGCACGCGATCAGCACGCCGTTTTCATCCAGCGCCGTGATCACATTGCTCTGCGCCACGCCCCCGCCGTTTTCCTCCCAGGCGATATCCACGATATTGCCGACGGTATACTGAATCACCTGACCGCTGCGGCGCATGGCCTGAATCGGCACGCGCGAGTCGGGGACGATGCTCAGACCGTCATCAGCGAGCGTGACGCGGTACACGAACTGGTTGCGCGAATCGAGCACGTACACGTCTTCGCCCTGAATCACCAACTGCGTGAGTTCAGCATTCGGAAAGGTATCGACCACGCTCACGGTGCGCCGCTGGACGGCCAGCAGGCGGTCGATGATCGTGCGCGCTTCGCTCTTGAGGATCGACAGCGACGGGTCGCCGCCTTCTTTGATGGCCTCGCAGTTGGTCGCCAATTGCAGCACGGCATTCCACGCCGCCAGCGTCCCGGTGACGTCATTCGAGGCGATGCCGCGCGCGGTGACGGCAGTGTCGTTCGCGCCTTTCACGCACTGATCGAATTCGCTCTCGCCCGTCCCGCTGATCCAGAAAATCACGACGAGGATCACGACGAACACGGGTATCAGTACGGTCACCCCAGCCGCCGCGGGCGATGAGAGCAATCCGCGCGGTCCACCCTCTTTCGGCGCGGGGACGATGCGCTCAAAGGCCTGCTGCATCGATTCGGTGACGTTTGCGGTGCTCCCCGCCGCGCTGCTCAAGGCTTTGCGCACGCCGACTCCCCGCGTCCCGGAGCGGCGCAGCGTGCCGGGTTCCGGTGCGTCGGCGCTGGCCGCGGGGGCGGCGGCTGGCGGTGCCGCTTTGGCCTCCAACGTCGAGGCCGTCTCTTTGATGGGCAGCGCGACAGGCTGATCAGGCGGCACAAATTCCAACGCCAGCAGCGTGATCTGCGTTTTGACGATCTCGCGCAGCTTCGCCAGCACCGCGCCAATATCTTCCAGACCCACCGCCGCTTGGACTTCGTCCAGCGGCTGTTCGGCGAGCGCGGCGTCGGCCAGCAGCAGCCGCGTGTTGGCGCTCACCGTGTACTTCGCCATCTTGATCTCCGGCGTCATCTCCACGCCCATCGACACGCCTTTGAGCGCGGCTTTGTCGCTGAAATCCGCCGGGAAGGCCTGCGTCGTGTCTTTGAGGGCCAGCAGCCCTGCGCCCGTGCCGATCTTGCCAAGGTACAGGTCGGCGCCGCGCAGCACCCCGGCGATCACGTTGGCTTCATAACGCCGCGGGTCGGTGCTGTTGTGCTCGAACAGATTCTCGTTGATGTTCGCCAGCACATCGCGCAGCGCGGAGGTCACGCTGCCGCTGCTCTCGAAGTATTCATCCGAGGCGAGCTGCGCCATGCGCTCATAGAAGGCCGCCGGGGCAATGGTTTCGCCCGCGGGGGTGACGAGCGCGAAGAACGTATCCGTTTCGCGTCCGCGTGCGGCGCGTTTGGGCGCGGCTTCCACCAGCAGACCGGGCGGCGCAACGCTGATCGCGCGCCCGCCGACGACGTACAGGTGACCAATAAGGGCTTCGTACTCGATGGGCATGAGCTTGCCTAGCTGATCAAATCGGGCGAGAGATGATCCACACGGTTGAGATAGCGCACGATCATGTGGTCTTTTTCAAAATCGATGCGCGTGATCGCCGTGTTGTAATGCAAGTAGTAGATGCTCCGGTTGGGCAGTTGATTGAGCAGCGCCTTAATCAGCGCGTCCGTGAAGGTGCCGTGCGTGATGAGGGCGATCCGTTCACTCTTCTCCGCCTGATCCTGCGCGCGCCGCTTGAGTTCCGCTGCAATCTTGATCGCGCGGCCATAGCACGCCGAGATGCTCTCCATACCGGTCTGCGGGTTCCACCAGCCGGCCTCGGTCACGCCATCCGGAATCACATAATTGGGGAATTCCTGCGCGATCTGCGCGCGGGTGCGTCCCGGAAAGCCCGTGATTTTGCCCGCTTCGTCAAGGTACACGCCACCGTTTTCGTGCACGTCCACCCAGATTTCCGGCTGCATGCCGAGCGCATCCGCGACCGGGAAGGTGGTTTGCATGGCGCGGTACATGGGGCTGCAATACAGGTGCGTAAACTTGATGCCCTGCGAGCCGAGTGGCTGCGAGTAGCCCGTATTTGGGTTCGTCCACGGGTCCCGGCTGGCGCCTGTGGCGAGGTAGGTCGCCAGCGCTTCAGCCTGCTGCTTGCCGAGATCGGTCAGCGGCGCGTCATAGACGCGGGTCGCCTGGGAGTCGTCTGGCAGCGCGTTATTCGTCGATTGCCCGTGCCGGATGATATACAGTTCCAATTCGTCATTCACCCTTCGTTTGCTTACCGCTCGTACGTTTTGCTGTTGAGCGCCCACATTGGCTTCACATCCATGTCGAGATCGTCGCGCAGCCCCGCTTCATAGCGGAAGCAGCCCGCCGCCGCGATCATCGCCGCGTTATCCGTGCACAGATTCAGCGGCGGATAGCGCACGGGCAGTTCGGTCTGCGCGCGCATGGCCTGCCGCAGCGCCTGATTCGCGCTCACGCCGCCCGCCATGAGAATCTCCGTGGCCTTATACTCTTTCGCCGCGCGCGCCGTCTTTTCGACCAGCGTGCCGACCAGCGCCTTCTGGAAACTCGCCGCCACATCCTTAACCGACACATCAGCGCGCAGCACCGGGTCTTTGTCGCCCTGCCGGGTCGAGGCGACGGTCGCCTCGCGTTTGACCGCTGTCTTCAGACCGGAGAAGCTGAAATCATAGCTGGAGTCGGTCTTGGCGCGCGGGAAATCAAAGGCGGTTGCGTTGCCCTGCAGCGCGACCCGTTCAATGTTTGGCCCGCCGGGGAAGGGCAAACCGAGCATGCGCCCGACTTTGTCGAAGGCTTCGCCCGCCGCGTCGTCCAGCGTGCCGCCGAGCCGTGTGTATTCGCCGTGCCCGGTCATGAGCAGCAGTTCGGTGTGCCCGCCGCTGACGATCAGCACCAGCACCGGAAACACGATCTCGCGCTGCGCTTCGGTCAGCCACAGTGAGTAGACATGCCCCTCAAGGTGATTGATGCCAAGCAGCGGCTTATCCAGCGCCAGCGCCAGCCCCTTCGCATAGTTGATGCCGACCAGCAGCGACCCAACGAGGCCGGGGCCGCGCGTCACGGCGATTGCATCGATCTTCTTGATGTTCACGCCCGCGTCGGCGATGGCGCTCTCGACCACATGTCCAATCACCTCAATATGCGCACGTGAGGCGATCTCTGGGAAGACGCCGCCGTACTTGGCATGGAGATCGATTTGTGACGCGATGATATTCGAGGCGATCACCTTGCCATCGGTCACTACCGCGGCGGCGGTTTCATCACACGATGATTCGATTCCGAGAATGGTCGTCATAAAACCTCAGTTAAAAGTTGAAAGTTGAAAGTCAAAAGTAAAAGCAGCCCAACCACTTTTAGCTTTTAACTTCTAATTCTCTGCGTGCAGAAGCATCCACAAAAACACTTGCTCCCAACACTATCCAGCATAGCATGGTTGGGAAAATGTAACGCGGCAGCGCAAGTAAGAAGAAATGAACCAACGTCACATAGGCGATGAACCCGAGCAGCGGCAGGGTGAGCCGCCACTGCCGCCGCGACCGCCACGCGCCAATCACGCCGAAGATCAGCGCGAGGTAGTGGAACACGTAGAGCAGCAGTTTGGGGAAGAACTGCTCCCCGCCGATGATGCGGCCTAGACCCGTAAGTGATCGGTCGTCGCGCAGCCAGTTGACCACGAGATCGCGCAGGCTTTCGCCGGAAAAGAGCGTCGTGCCGTGCGGCTGCAGATAAGCGCCCGCCAGTTCGCCGATGCGGCGGCGCAGATACCCCGGCACATCCGCGCCGATCTGCAGGCTTGCCGCTTCGAGATACGCCCCCTGCCGCTCACCAGTGTCGTCGGGCGCTTCTTCGCCCAACACCTGATTTAACCCCGCATCGACTTCCTCAGGGTCAGCCCAGCCTGCTGCGCCGACATACAGGAAACTCGGCAGACCTTCTCCCGCGATCACGAAGCGCTGCCAGCGCGCGAGGTTGTACACTGTCCACGTTGATACCACCAGCGCGTAGGCGATCAACAGCCCGGCGATTTTGCCCCACGCCCGCCCGCGATACACAATCAGCAGATGGATAGCGAGGCCAAGCGGAAACGCCAGCAGTACCGCCCGTGTCAGGGTCGCCAAGCCGAACAGCGCCCCCGCCAACAGCAACCCGCCGAGCTTGGCGTTTCTCCTCCCCTCTGGAAGAGGGGGTTGGGGGGGGAGGTTCTCAATATACACCGCGAACGCCGCGCTAAGGAAAAGCACATACGTCGTCTCGGTGAGGATCTGCCCGGTTTCGAGGATGAAGATCGGATTGATGGCGACGAAGGCCGCCGCGATCCAGCCCGCGCGCTCCCCGCCGATTTGCCGCGCCATGCGGTAGACGAAGTACGCTGTGAGCGTCCCCATGATCGCCTGCAGCACGCGCACGGCGACGATGGCCGCGTCCGGCGCGAAGATCACCTGTGGCAGGCCGTTCACGATGAAATACACGGGCGGCTGCGCCAGCAAATGCAGCGCCACACCCTCCACCGGTTGACCGGAGACCAGCGCGTACCCGTGGCGTAGATAGAACTGCTGATCGCCGCCACCCGGCACGCTCGGCGGCAGTGACAGCCCGTAAGCCAGCCGCAGCGCCAAGGCGATCAGCAGAATCGCCCACAAGCGATGCTTGGCTGTCTGGTGGCGGCTGGACCCGGCGCTCGTCACGCTGGCTTCCCTCCCTGAATTCGGGCTGGGGGTGGTGTTGGCTGGTCTCATGGCGTTTCGATCCGGTAGAACACAAATGGCGTTCCCGGTACATCGGCTGTCCGCACAAAGCGCGGATCATCGCCCTGCATGATGCCATCAAGATTCGGGCGATCCGCGGGCATGAGCAGATAATCGACACCATAGCGCCGCGCGACTTCGATCAGCGTATCGCGGTCGTTCTGCGGGAACACAATCGACGGAATGCCGACATAGCTCAAAATGAAGGGGTCTTGGGTCATCAACACCAGCCCGTCGCCGCCATCCGGCAGCGTGCGTGCCACATCGCGCATCGCGTTGATCCCGACCATGTAGCTGCGCGCCATATTCTGATCGGCACGCACCAGCTCAAAGCCGTTCATGCCCATCAAAACAACGCTGATGAGCGCCCCGTTCGCCAAATAGCGCCGATTCGTGATCACACGGTCGAGCGCGTACACCCCGACCGGGATCAGCAGCGGGATCAGCGTCAGATACGCTTTTTTGAGGCTGCCCGCCTGGGCTTTGTACGGCACAAGTACGGTGTAAAACACGAATACACCGAGCAGCAGAATGGCTGTGGGGGCGACCGCTCGCCAGCGCGGACGGTCGCGCAGGAGCAGTAACCCGCCGCCGATCACGAGCACGGGCAAGACCACATCCAGCGTCGTGATCATCATCTTGACGCCCGCGGCCATTTCAAACAGCCGTTTGCTGATCATCTGCGCCGGGGTGACGCTCTCGAAGTAGGTTTGTAGGCTCAGGTGCGCGTCAAAGATGTAGTGGTCATTCACATCCGTCAAAAAGAACATGTTCATGGTCGTCGGCGTGGAGATCGTGCCGTTCAGCGCGACATTCCGCGCCAGCCACGGTGCGACCACCAGTGCGGCGACCAGCGGCATGAGCAGCGCCTTTTGCCAGTGCTGACCGCGCAGCACGATCAGCGTGACGATGAACATCGGCAGCAGCAAAATGTTCTCGCTGCGGTTGAGGTATGACACACCTGCTGCAATCCCGCTGGCGGCAAAGGCCAGCGCCTCGCCGCGTTTGAAGCCCCGGTTGAGCAGTACAATCGCTAGGCACACCAAGAGCGCGTTCGGAACGGTCGTATCGGTGCGCGCCGAGTTCATGACCAGTTCTGGCACGACAGCGGCGAACCCCGCCGCAATCAGGCTGACTCCGTGCGACAAATCCAACTGCCGCGCCCCCCAGTAGCTGACCACGGGCAGCAGCGCGCCGAGCAGTAGGAACGGGAGAATCGCCTCCCGCGCGCCGATACCAAAGATCGACACCGACAGCCATACCAGCACCGACGACAGCGGCATCCAGTGGTCGTCGGGATGGACCACAGTCGCGTACACATCGTTGTACTGCCAGATATAGTCGATCGTGTAGCCTGCGCCGGTTGCCATCCGCACGCCCACATTGTAATAATGCGTTGGGTCGGCCAAGCCGGGATGGGTGACGAGGGGGAGGACGATCAAGCGCAGCGCCAAAGCGCCCAAACAGATCAGAAGTAGGTGTCGTCTCATAGCCTAGCGCATCGATTGACGGACGGAGACGCCGACGATGCCGCGCCAGCGGGCAGAAATCCCCAACGGGTACAGGCTGTTTGCGCTCCAAAGACAGCGCATTATAGCGCGTCCCCGCGCCTGTGGATACAGTTGATCTCGTGGGATAATAGCCGCTGACTAGTGGAATGCGCCGTGGCGCTTCCGATCAGGGGTATCGTGCAGCGGACGCGGCTTTGCGCGTCCTTACTTTACTGGGGAAACTATGGATCGCGTGATGGTGATCGGCTTGCTCGCGTCGTTCGGCGCGTTGATCTTCATACTGGAATTGGTGCGCCGTCAGAAACTGCGCGAAGACTATTCGCTGCTTTGGCTGGTGACGGCGGTTGTGCTGCTGCTGCTGTTCGTCTCGCGCCCGCTGCTGGACCAGCTCGCGGCGCTCATCGGCGTGGTGACGTACCCGCCCGCCGCGCTGTTCGCCGTGGCGATCTTCTTCGTGCTGGCGATCCTCCTGCATTTCTCGACCGTCTTGACCAAGTTGACGCGCGAGAACAAGCGGATCGCCCAGCAGATGGCGATTTTACAGCACGAATTGGAGCAGGTGCAGCGTTCAGCCGCCGTAGGTTTGGCGGGCGAAGATCAGAATCAGCATGAGGACGACCACATAAGCGGAGACCGCCCATAAGCGGCGGCGCAGCGGGTTGATGTCGTCGGCGATCAGGTGGCCGGGGATTTCCGGGTGCGAGCGCACGATGAACAGCGGCGCGATGCCGAACGCGAGCGCCAGCCCGCCGACCGCCCCGCCAATGTGCGCCCAATTGTCGATGCGCACGGCGGCGCCCGCCGCGTTCGTTACGAAGCCGAAAATGAGGTTGATGGCGAGCAGTTGAATCAGGGCGTTCATCTGGCGTCGTCCGCCCACGCCCAGCAGTTTGCGGTGCTGATACAGGTAGACGAACTGCGCGCCGAGCAGCGCGAATACCGCGCCTGATGCGCCGACCGAGTAGCCACCGCCGCCGAGCAGGATGCTGGCAATCGAACCCGCCAGCCCGCCGAGCAAGAAGATCAGCGTGTAGCGCACATGCCCGAACAGTTTCTCGATGTTCGACCCGACGACGTAGATCATGTAGGCGTTGAAGATGAGATGCAGGCTGCCTTCGAAGGCAAAGCCCCCGAACTGATCGTAGACGCCCGCGTGGAGGAACATGGCCGAGAACAGGCGATAGATTTCGCCGCCGCCGAGCACGGCGCTCCGCTCGTTGGCGCCCCACAGCAGCAGCGACTCGTCGAGCGCTGGCGAGAACGCGCGCAGGATGAAGATCCCGATCATGATGCCGAGCAGCGTATAGGTGACCAGCGGCCGCACAGACGGAATGTGCAGCGTCACCTGCTGTTTGGGGCGCGGTGGACTGCCGCCGGGCGGTGGTGCCCCGGCATCCAGTGGATGGGCGCGGCGTTTGGGATCGGGAGGCTGCTCATTGAGCATACGATAGGCTTTCGCTAGAATGTAAATTCAGGTGATACGGAGTGTCGATTATGCCCGCTTACGACTACCGATGCAATTCATGTGGACGCAAGTCCACTTTATTCTATAAATCCTATAAGGATTACGACGCGGCGACCGCGGCGCAATCCAGCACGTGCCCGCACTGCGGTTCTCATGACCTCACCCGCGTGATCAACCACGTGACCATCGCCAAGCCGGGACGCAACTACAGCAGCATGAACTCACAGGAGATGCTCTCCGTGCTGGAAGGTGGCAACAGCCGCGAAGTCGGCGATATGTTTCACGAGGTCGGCGGGGACGCCGCGGCGAGCGACCCCGCTTTCGGCGAAATCACTGACCGCCTGCGCAAAGGTGACGCGCCCGAGAAAATCGACCGCGACCTCGGCGGAACGACTAGCGAGTGAGAAGCAGCGCTACTCTGCTTTCGGACGTTTGAACACGCCGAGGTATTTACTCGTCCACGTACGCCCGCCGGATCCCGCGTCCTGCACTAGAACATCGCCGCGCCCGCCGATCGCCTGCGGTGTCAAACTGACGAGTTCCCATCCCTGTTCGCCGAGCGCGTTGAGGCGCGGCATGAGCGCCTCGATGGTGAATTCGGGCATCGGGCCTTTCCAGTCGCGGAACTGCATCAGAAAATCGGCTTCACGGTCGGCATTGGCTTCCAGAATAGCCGTGAGATATTCCCAACGCTGCATAGCATCTCTCCTTGTTGTTGATTCTGTATACGCAGCAGGGCGGCGCGGCGTTGCATGAGTGTCTGCCATGGAGTGCTTGCCGGAGTGCTGGCTGGGTCTCTACAATAGACGGGCGGTGTGGTCAGACGTGGAAACCTGACCGCCTGTTTACAGGGTAACTTAGGTAGGGCAGGACGAGGCATGCCTCGTCCCTACAAGGGGGCGCACTTATGCAATTGCGATGGATGGTGGTGTTGGCGGCGGCGCTGCTGCTGATCGGCGTGCTGCCGGCGGTCGCGCAGGATGCTGTGTTGGTCACGTTTACATATGGCGATTTCAGCTTCAGCTATGACCCTGCGGTCATGGGCGATGTGCAGGCTGTCGAATTCGAAGGTGATGATCCCTCAGCGCAGTTACCGGGCGGCGCGGATGCTCCATATGTCGAGTTTCTGTTCACTAATGATGAGAATACCACCGCGCAAAGCCTGTTCGATGTGGGCGGCATCCGCCTGTATCGCGTCGAGGATACCGCGCCGTATATCTACATGACGCCGCACATCAACGCGATCAACACGCTGATGAGCGGGCGCGTCGCGCTGGAGCAGTTCATGCAGACTAACCCGGATGCGAACACCTATGCGCTGCCATTCCTGCCGATCATGCCCGCCGCGCAGGTGATCCGCGCGCGGGTGGGGCTGCTGAATCTCGACACCGTCGGCGGCATCAGCTACCTGACGGCTTACCGGCAGGAGGCGTCGCCGTTCACCGGAGACGAATTCCTGTACACGTTCCAGGGGCTGAGCACGGACAACCAGTATTATGTGAGCGCGGTCTTCCGCCTCAACACCGATCTCTTCCCGACCGAACTGCCCGCCGATTTCAACATGGATGTGTTCATCGAAGGCTTGCAGGACTACTTCGCGCAGAGTATCGACACGCTGAATGCGGCGACGCCGAATCAGTTCGCGCCGGGTCTGGATATGCTCGATGCGCTGTTCGCGTCGTTCACGTTCAGCGCAGAAGCGGCGAATTAAAGAATTCGACCCCACCCCCGACCCCTCTCCGAGCGGAGAGGGGGAGCAACAAGTCCCCTCGCCTTTAGGAGAGGGGATTTAGGGGTGAGGTTTCAGAAACCATGAGGACTCCCCATGCACATTGTCATGTTTTCGATCACGCCGCTGTTCCCGGATTACGACATGGGCGGGGCGCAAAAACATCTGCGGGCGATTGCGCTGCATCTCGCGGAAGCCGGGCATCAGGTGACGCTGCTGTGTACGGCGCGCGCCGATACGCCCGTGCCGTTCCGCTGGCATGCCAACGCGCTCGTCAAGCCGATTCTGCCGTTCAAACAGCCGTTTCCGCATCCGTATGATACGGGCGCGCACAACCTCGCCGTGATCACGCAGACGATTGGCGATCATCTGGCGGATGCCGACCGCTTCTACATCCACGATGGCGAATGGACATTCTCGTTCAGCTACCCGCACATCCCGACGGTCGCCTCACTGCGCGACAACGTCTACCCGGAGACGGCGCAGGGTGCGTTCCAATTTCGCGGGCAGACCCTGTGCGTCCCGGCGGAGTATTCCCGGCAGTTCTATCTGCAAACGGCGGGGCGCTTCTTCCCCGACCTCGCGGATCGGCTGAAGGTCATCCCCAACGGCATGAACTGGGAGCGCTATCGCTACACCGACCCGCGCCGCATCCTCGACCTGATCCCGGTCGATCCGGCGCAGCACGCTATCGTCGTGCATCCGCATCGACCAGAGGCGAGCAAGGGGGCGTGGCAAACGCTCGAGGTGGCGGAACGGTTGGTGCGCGACCACGGCGTGACGAATTTGCGCGTGCTCATGCCCAAGTGGATCGGCACGGACGCTGATCCCGGTGTGGCGGCGTTTTACGACGAACTGGAAGCGGCGATCAATGCGCGGGGCTTGCGCGAGCATTTTGTGCTGCACCCGTGGATTCCCGCCGATTTGATCGGCGAGTATTACAGCTTAGGACGCGTGACGCTGGTCTTGGGGAACTTCATCGAGGCGTTCGGCAACACGGCCTATGAGTCGCTGGGCTGCGGCACACCGTCGATCATCGCGCGGGTATCATCCCAGCGCGATATTCTGCCGGAGGCGCTGGTCGACAAGGTCGATTATGGCGATACGGCGAGCGCGGCGCGGATTGCCGCCGAGATCCTCCGCACGGGGCGGCGCCCCTCCGATGCGACGCTGGAGTATTTGCACACGCACTACCGCGTCGATGCGCAGTTGGCGGCTTATGCCGAGACGATTCTCAACGCGCAGGTGGTCGATCCGCCACGCTATGTCTACACACCGATCAGCGAGCGGACGCGCTTCGTGCTGCCCGTGTGGTGTTACCGGGGGACGCGGGGCATTTACCACGACTACCGGGCCGATTACACGCACGACGCGGCACTCGACGCGCTGCTCGACGCGCACCCGGACGGGTTCACGCTGGCGGATGCGGAACGCGAGCAGGTCATGGCGTGGTATCGCGCGGGGCTGGTCGTGCCGATCGGTTAACCGGGCAGCAGCTTCTTTTCCGTGACCAGATCCATGCCGAGCGCGTGCGCTGTGGCCTCCGCTTGCTTATGGATGAGCTGGGCGACTTCCCACACAATATCCATCGCCATCGTCAGCGTGACGATTTCAAGGTTGTCGAGCTTGTTGGTGGCGACCATTTCGGCGAGGCGGGTGTAAATGAGCGCGTATTCGCCAAACGAATCGCGGGGATTCTGGCGGTCGTTCAAGTCGAGTTCATGGCGAAGCTGGGCGGTGGTTCGCTCCCACAGGCCGAGATAGAGTTTGTCGGTGGCTTGAGCGTAGAGGGTGGGCGGCGCGGCGATCACGGCGGCTTTCAAAGCTTCGACGAACAGTTTGCGCGTAATGATGCCCTGAATGCGCGCTTCGATCCAGGTGTCCGATTTGCCCGCCCGCCGATACTTACCGCCGACCCGATCCAGCGCCGCTTTGAGTTCTTCTTCGGGGTCGCCACCCGTTTCGAGTTGCTCTGCGCCGACTTGCGCCAGCCACAGTTTGAGCGGTTCGACTTTGGGTGAGGGAATTGATTGGATGAGGCGTAAGGTCTGCTCAACGTTAATGACATCAGTTGTATACATTTTGCCATCAAGCGACATCATTTTCAGTTGGTGACAGCGCGTCACCGACTCGTTTCCCTCGTCTTTAGCAAGACGTTTTTTCAGGGTTGCCCAATAAGCCTTTGCTCTCTTGTGGTCATGGCTGAGAAGTTCAGCGATAATATCGATGACGCTGAAATACCATTCGCCGTTATGCCAAGCTTTGCGGATCTTTTCGGGTCTTAGTTGAAGTGTATTGTTGTCGGGGAACAAAGGTTGCGTGTAGGACATAATAGAACCTCAAAAGTATCTATGGATACGCAAATGGTATATTGGTATCCCATTCGAGTCAAGAGAGTAGTTTTCTCATGACTACGGTACTTAGGAATCGTTTCTTCTATTTGCTCAGTGAAAAAGAGCGTCAGGAAAGCCGACGCATTACCCAAAGCGAAGTTGCAGACGCAGTCGGTGTTGATCTGCACACAATCATTCGATGGATGCGCAATGATGTGAAAAAGTTCGACGCGCCTGTGGTTGCCCGAATCTGTGAATACTTTGGCTGTGAGGTGGGCGATCTGCTCTACTTGGAGCGAGACGAGACGTTGAATTGAAGTGGCAGTTGGTGGGATAGAATCAAGCGAGCGCCCCAGATGGAGCGCTCGCTGTGTGCTTAGTTGTTGGATTGCAGCACGTTCTGGCCGCCGGACTTGACCGTGATGCGCTTGGGCTGCGCTTCCGGCGCAATCGGCAGGTGCAGCATCAGCACGCCGTTTTCATACGTCGCCTCGACCGCCTCACTGTGGACGGAGCGCGGCAGCGTCAAGCTGCGGCTGTACTTGCCCGCGCTGCGTTCCACGAGGAGCGCGCGCTGGCCTTCCTGCGGGGTGAACTGCGGCACATCGACGCTGATGGTCACAATATTCTGATTCAACGTGATGTTGATGTTATCCTGCTGCACGCCGGGGATGTTGGCAATGACCGTGTACCCTTCGTCCATCTCGTAGACATCGACGGGCAGCGCGTAATTGGCTTCGACCGTGGGCCACGCCGTGCGCCACGTTTCGTCGAACAGGCGGTTCATCGCAGTTTGCATCGCCGCCATTTCGCGCAAAGGATTCCAACGAATGACTGTACTCATGGTAGCTACCTCCACTCACCAAAAAACCTGCGATAGAAATGGTTACGCTTATAGATTTAGCGCAGGAAGATCAGAAAAAGATCGGCAAAATGTAAAAAGTTTGTAGGAATCGGATGGGATTGTTTCGTCCTGTCAGCCGACGTTTTTTCGCAGTGATGGTATAGTGAAATTACCACATTACTTGGAGAGGACATCACTTATGACCTTGCTGAATTTTCAGGTCGTGCGCGATCTGCTGGCGGCGGCGGAACAGTCGCCGATCCTGAACAACGGCGTGGCGACGCCGGGCACGGGGCAGGCCAAAAGCACAGCGGCGGGTTCGACGGTCACGCGGTTGGTCAACGATGCGAAGACCAAAAAAATACTGACGACGCTCACGCCGGAGATGCACAGCGTGCAGTGGACGGAAAACGGACGGGCGTTCACGGCGCTGCTCAACACGAAGACCGGGGAAATTCTGCTCAAGTTTGAACCCGCGCGGCGGTAAACGCTGACCTTACTCTGCTGGCTCGAATATAGTAGGGGCGAGGCTTGCCTCGCCCGCTAACGGGAGGGGCAAGCCCCTCCCCTACATTCTAGCTAGTGTCTAGAATTGAATTCACAGGTGAATACGCGGACGCGCAGAAGCGCGTCCCTACAAGGTTCAGCCTATTTCGCTATAGACTTTTTGCGGTCGAAGAAGCCGAAGACGAAGGCGACGCCGAGCACGATCAGCGGCAGGGCGATGAACGCGCTCCCCGTGATGATCTCGCCGCCGAGGATCACGCCGAGGATGACCGCGAGGCCGGGATTCACCAGCGCATAGCTGGTCGCCAGCGCGGGCGAGACATTCTTGAGCAGATACATGTAAGCAGTCATCGTCGCCAGCGACCCGGCGACGATCAGGTAGACGAGCGCGGCCAGCGCGCCGGGCGTCGGCGCGGTGGTGATGCGTTCGCCCCCGGCCAGCGCGCCAATCACGAGGATCGCCCCGCCGATCAGCATTTCGGCAGCATTGCCCATCGCGCCTGCGGGCATATCCAACCGTTTGACGAGCAGCGACCCAAACGACCAGCAGGTGATCGCCACGAAGATGAACACCAGGCCGAGCGGATTCGCCTGCAGGTTGCCTTCCAGCGTCAGCACGCTCACGCCGAGCAGACCAATCCCTACGCCGATCCATTCACTGCGCTTGGGGCGGTTCCCCCAGATCAGGCTGAAGATGAGCGTGAGCAGCGGCGACGCGGCGATCAAGCTGGCGGCGAGGCCGGACGAGATCATCGTTTCGGCATAGGCGGTGTTGCCCATCCCCATGACCAGCAGCAAAAACCCGACGATCCCCGCGCTCAACCACTGGCGGCGGGTAGGGAGCTTGGCACCGCGCAGCAGCAGAAAACCGAAGAGCAGCCCCCCGGCGATCAAAAAGCGGATGCCCATCATCAGATAGGGCGGGAAGCTTTCAAAGGTGAAGCGGATGGCGAGATAGGTGGTGCTCCAGATGATGTAGACCGTGAGCAGCGCAATAATCGTCATGGTGCGGCGGCTGAGGACGATCCCGCCCCCGACACTCCGAGCGGCACTGATAGGTGTGCTAGACATCTGTATTTGCTCCTTCTTGAACCCTCTGATTCTATGAAGTTTGCCCAGCATTTGACAGCACCATTTAAAACCATTAAGCTGAATTTGCTTGGATATCGAAAGTGATTCAGCGCAATGAGTTTACAGTTGGATAGCACAATGTGGCGGCTGCTTAAGCTGCTGCAAGAGAACGCGCGGCTGTCATTCCGACAGATTGGCGAGGCAGTCGGGTTGACCGCGCCCGCCGTCACCGAGCGCGTGCGGCGCTTGGAAGATGCGGGCGTGATCAAGGGGTATCACGCGGAGGTTGATTTGCCGAAAGCTGGGCTGCCGATCATGGCGTTCGTGCATCTGGTGTCGAACAGCCCGCAGTCGGTCGCGTTTCGTAAAGCGGTGCATGACATGCCGGAAGTGATTGAGGCGCACTGCGTGACGGGGATCGAATCGTATATTTTGAAGGTGGCGTGTACGTCTGTCCCTCATCTCGAACATTTTCTGCTCGAATTGAAGGATTACGGCGATATGCGGACATCGCTGGTGCTGTCGTCGCAGGTCAGCCGCCGCGTGATCGACGAATGGGCGCTGCATCCGGACGAGGAACGCCCGAAGCTGCCAAAACGTTAACCGGCTGCGGCGTCGCTGGGAACGGATGAGGGCATAGTCTGGAGGCGCGCGAGACAGTCGTCGAGGCTGACGGGCACTTGGATCTCGGAGGTAACCGCCACAGGTTGAAGTTCGGGACTGATCTCGGAGCGCAGGCGCTGATAGTAGTAGCGGACGAGGCGGTCGGCCATCGGTTCCCGGCTGAGCAGCGCGAGGCACGCCGCGGCTGTGTGGAGTTTCCCCAAGCGGCAATCGACGTAAGCGGCTGAGATCAGCAGCAGCAGTTTGTCGCCGCGCAGGTTTACCTGAGTGACGATGGCCGTGGCTTCGTGCAGCGCGTCGAAGACCCCCTCAAAGTTGGATTGCGCCGCCCACACGCGCGCCAGCGCGATCAACGCCTGCGCGGTCTCGCGTGGGGCGTGTCTGTTGCGGAAAATCGTTCGGGCACGTCCCAACAGGGCGAGCGCGTCATCCAGCCGGCCTTCAATTTCAGCGACCAGCCCTGCATGGAGCAGCGCGCTGCCTTCGAGGGGACGTTCGCCTAACGCCAGCGCGATCTCCCCCGCTTGCTGGAACAGCGCGCCCGCCGCCCGCGTTTCCCCGCGGACGAGCTGGAAGACGCCGTAGTCGAGGTCGTAGGCGGCTTCGCCCGCGCGGTCGGCGAGGGTCAGTTTGAGCGCATGACTCTTTTCGAAGTAGCTTTGCGCGAGGTCATCGAGCTCACGGTTCATCGAGATCAGGGCAAGATGGCTGAGGATGATGCTCGTGCCGCGCTGATCGTCGATCTCCTTGTGGAGCGCGAGCGCTTCGTCGCACAGGTCTTCGGCGAGGTCGAGATCGCCGCGCAGCAGCGCGAGATAGCTCAGGTGGCAGAGGCTGCCGCCCACGCCGTGGCGGTCATGGATACGCCGTTTGAGCGCGAGGCTTTCTTCCTGATAGTTCCAAGCGGTGTCGTATTCTGCGCGATTTTGCGCGAGCAGCGCCAGATGGTTGAACGTGTCGCTCATGCCGCGAATATCGCCGAGGTTGCGGCGAATCCGCAGACTCGCGTCGTAGTGGTGGCGGGCGTGGTCGTCCATGCCCTGAAACAAATTGACGCGCCCGAGCAGATCATGGCACATGCCCAGCCCCTGCGGTTCGTTGAGCGCGGTGCGCAGCATGAGCGCTTCCATCAGGTAGACTCCGGCGCGGGCATAGGCCCCGGTGGCGATGGCCACCTGCGCCATCATCTGCAGGGCATCGGCGACGCCGCTTTTGTTGTCAATGCGGCGGTAGTAGGCCAGCCCTAAGCGCGCGTTGCTGTTGGCGCGATCCAGATGTCCGGCGCGGATTTCCACTTCGGCCAGCCCGAGGCGCGCCGCCGCTTCAATCTCCGGAAAGCCGAAATCGAGCGCCTTTTTCAGATAACTGCGGGCTTCGTCCTGCTGACCGATGAAGAAATGGGCGCGGCCCATCAGAATATACACGCTGCCCCGGCGCGGATCGTCCGGTTGGCTTTCGAGGATATCGAGCGCGCGCTGCAGCCACGTCAGGGCCACATCGAACAAGGCGGTCAGCTTGACCGCGCGTTCGGCGGCCATGATCAGATATTTCACCTCTTTGCTGGCGTCGCCGGCTTCGTGCCAGTGGTAGCGCAGTTCTTCAGCGTGCAGCAGTGGGTCGGAGTAGAAGGTCTCGATGCTCACGGCGACATGCTGGTGCAATTGCTGCCGTTCGCGCGTATCGAGATCGGCCAGCGCGGTCTGGCGCAGCTTTTCATGGGCGAAGCGCCAGACTTCGCCTTCGATTTCGCCGACCGCCGCATTGATCGTTTCGATCACCCACCCCTCAACGTCATCGACGCCGTGCGTGCTCGCCAGCCAACTGAGCATCGCCAAATCGATCTGGCGGCCATGCACAGCGACCAATTTGAGCAGCGGCTGAGCCCCGGCGCGGACGTGAGACAGCCGCCGCCGCAGGATAGCCTGCACGCCGCCGGAGAGGATGGCTTTGGGGAGCGTGCTGCGCCCGACTTTATCCAGATCGCCCGCTTCTTCGGCCAGCGCGCGCACAGTTTCGACGAGAAAGAAGATGTTGCCTTCGGTCTCGTGTTCGAGCATTTCGACGACTTCGGGGCGCTGGTGCCCAAGCATCGACTCGGTGAGTTCGGCGATCTCCGCTGTGGTCAAGCGTTCCAGAGGGAGCACGCGCGCCGCAGGCAGGCGTTCCGGCAAATTCGGGCGTTCATCGGCGCGGTAAGTGCCGACGATGAGCATGGGCAGTTGAGCTTCGATCATCTGCTTGAGCAGATCCAGACTCTCGAAGCCCCAGTGCAAATCTTCGATGATGAGCACGAGCAATTCGGACTGACGGCGGAAAAGATCGATGATGATGGCGAACAAGCGCTGGCTGGCGGCTTCACCCGTGAGCTCGGTCATGATAGGTTCATCACTGCCGCGGTCGGTTTTGGCGATCAGCGTTTCGATGTCCGGCACGAGCGCTTTGAGGACTTCGATTTCGAGGGGCGCGAGTTCTAAGCCCAACACCAACTGGCGGAGCGGTGAGCGCCACGCTTCGTAGGGTTTGCCGCCCGTTTCGGGCAGGTAGCTGCGCAGCACGAGCGCACCATCGACCAGCGCGCGTGTGGAGAGTTCATCGACGAGGCGCGTTTTGCCGACGCCGCTTTCCCCGGCGATCAACCACGCGCTGCCCAAACCCGTCTTGGCGCGTTTGAGCGCAGCGACGAGGGTCGTCAGTTCTTTTTCGCGCCCGACAAAGCGCGACGCTTGCAAAAAGCTTTCGCGCGTGCTGACGGTATCGACCGGAATGTCCGCGCGGATGGCATCACTCAGAGCTTTGATGGCGGCTTCGGCGCTGGCGTAACGATCTTCGGGGCTTTTGGTGAGCAGCCAACCGACGAGCATGCGCATATCGAGCGGGATGACGCTGAGATCGACGGGCGTGTAGAGGACATGCTGCATGAGCACATGCAGCGGTTTGTCGGCAAACGGGTAGCGCCCGGAGAACATTTCGTAGGCGATCACGCCGACCGAGTAGAGATCGGCGGCGTAGGTGATGGGCGCTTTGCCGCCGATGACTTCCGGGGCGACATAGCTGAGCGTCCCGCTCACCGCTTTCGCGTGATTCAACCCGCTGGCGAGGCCAAAATCCAGCACTTTGACCACGCGCTGCCCGCCGCGCTCGATCACCAGCACGTTGCCCGGTTTGAGGTCGCGGTGTAGAATGCCGCGGCGATGGATGTAGGAAAGGGCCCGCAGCATTTGCGCCAGCAGTTCGACCTGCACGCTCAGCGGCTGACCGTGACCGGCCTCGATGATCGTGCGGGCGTTTTCGAGATACTCCATCGTGAAGTAGGGGCGGTGTTCGCTGTCGAAACCATAGTCCGATACGCTGATGATGTTCGGGTGGCGCAGCGACGCCAGGGCTTCGAATTCCTGCGCCAGCGTGAGGCGCAGCTCTTCCGAGGACATGCGGTCGTCGCCCAGGCTGAGAGACGCATGCACGCGTTTGAGCGCGACGGTGCTGCCGGTCAGACGATCCTGAGCGAGGAATACTTCGCCCATCGCCCCTTTGCCGAGCGATTCCCCTACGATGTACCGTCTGTTGATAGTCCGGCTCACGATAACGACCTCGAATGCCTTGATGCGCTACAGCATAATCAACATTCTATTGTAAAGTGGTAGCTATCTACATAAATTAATATACGGGTATGATGAACCAAGTGCAACTAGACCTGATCGAAATGGTGTATGGCGGGAACGCGCTGGCGAAAGTGGATGGGCGACCGATCTTTGTGACGGGTGGTCTGCCCGGTGAGCAGGTGCGCGCGACGATCACCCAAGACCGTGGACGATATGCCTTCGCAGTTGTGGACGAGGTGCTGACACCGTCGCCACACCGAATTACACCGCGCTGCCCGTATGTTCGGGCGGGAACGTGCGGCGGCTGCCAGTGGCAGCACATCGAATATGACCAACAACTCCTTTATAAGTCGGAAATTGTGAAAGCGCAATTCCGCCGTATTGGGAAGTTTAACGAGGTGCTCGTCCACCCGACGATCGCCAGCCCCGACCCGTGGTTCTACCGCACGCACGTGACCTACCACCGTTCCCCGGAAGGCGAACTCGGGTTCATCGCGCCGGATGACCACACGGTCACGCCGATTGAGGAATGCTACATCATCCGCCCGGAACTACTGGCCATGCGCACGGCGATCACCCCGACGGCGCGGCGCGTGCGCTGCATGGTCGGGAGCGATGGCAGCGAGCGCGTGGTCAGCCAGAGCGACGACGGTTCGCCCGCGGCGGCGGATCAAGGCGACGATGAGACGATCAGCGCGGCAGCGGCGGACAAAGTGACGTTCACGATTCACGGTGAAACCTTCGGCGTGAGCGCGGGCAGCTTCTTTCAGGTGAATCTGGCGCAGGCGGCACGGCTGGTCGAACTGGTCATGGATCAAGTGGATTTGAGCGGGCGCGAGCTGGTGCTCGATTTGTACTCTGGCGTCGGCTTGTTCACGGCGTTTCTGGCGCAGGGGGCGAAGCGCGTCACGGCAATTGAACTCGCGCCGAGCGCGGTCAGCGATGCGCGGGTGAATCTGGCGCGGTTCGGCAACGTCGACGTGTTCGAGGGCACAACCGAGGCGATGCTGCCGCGCGTCAAAGGCAAGTTTGACGCCGCCGTGATCGATCCGCCGCGCGCGGGGATGCACGCGAAGGCCGTCGAAGCGCTGATCGCCCGCGCACCCCGACGTATCGCTTACGTGTCGTGCGATCCGTCGACACTGGCGCGGGATGCGCGGCTGCTGGTCAACGCGGGGTACACGCTCACGCACGTGCAGCCCGTCGACATGTTCCCGCACACGTATCACATTGAATGCATGGCGGGGTTTGAATTGAAGTAGACAGTTTACAGTTCACAGTAGACAGTAAAACGCACTGCCAGCCGGGTTTATTCTCGTAGGGGACGCGCAGCGGCGCAGCGCGCTGTTTTCGGTCGCCGCATTCGCAGAGGATCGTTAGCACAAGCAGACTACGCCTGCCACCCTAACCCAGCGTTGGCCGATCCTCAAGGTACACTGAGAACTGTCCACGAAGCACTTTGAGGCAGGGCGATGACCAGAATCACGATGATGGCGTTGGGGTCGCGGGGCGATGTACAGCCGTATATCGCGTTGGGGCGGTCGCTGGCCGATGCCGGCTATGCGGTGCGCGTCGCCACCTTTCGCGCATTTGAGCCGCTGGTGCGGGAACTGGGGCTCGACTATCACCTCGTCGAGGGCGACGCCGAGGCGCTGGTGCAGTCGGCGATGGCGAACGGGATGAACACGCGCAACCCGCTCAAGCTGATGCAGGCTCTGCGTGAGTCCTATGGCACGCTCTCTGGCGCTTTTGAACGTGCCTTTCTGGCCGAGACTTTGCGCGATTCGGATCTCATCCTGAATCAACTGCCCGGCGGCGCGTACGGACGAGATCTCGCCGAGAAACTGCGTATCCCGCACATCGCTGTGACCGTCATCCCGCTGACGCCTACCCGGGCCTTCCCCACGCCGCTGCTGGCGGCGCGATCATTTGGCGGTGTACTTAACCGCGCCTCCTATGGGCTGGCAGAAAGCCTTTTCTGGATGATCTCCGGTGCGTCACTCCAACGGTATCGACGTGCCCTAGGCTTGCCCGGCGCGCCGCGCCGCGCATCGAGCGACCCGACGATTTGCGGCTTCAGCGACCGCGTCCTACCGCGTCCGCCGGATTGGGGCGCGAACGTCCACATGACCGGGTGGTGGATTCTGCCGGAATCCGCTTGGACGCCGCCCGCCGTCCTCGCCGATTTCCTCGCCGCCGGTGATCCGCCCGTGTTCATCGGCTTTGGCAGCATGACCGCGCCGGATGCAGCGGGGCTCACGCGCACTTTGATCGCGGCCTTGCAGCGGGCTGGACGGCGCGGCGTGATTTCAGCGGGGTGGGCGCGGTTGGGCGGCGATCTGCCGGACACGATCCTGAGTGTGGAATATGTGCCGTATACGTGGCTGTTCCCGCGCATGGCCGCGGTGATTCATCATGGCGGGTCGGGGACGACGGGGCTGGCGCTGCGCTCAGGTGTGCCGAGCATGGTCGTGTCGTTCGCCGCCGATCAGCCGTTCTGGGGCGAACGCACGCGCGCGCTCGGCGTGGGCGTCGCGCCGATCCCCGTGAAGGCGCTGACGGTCGCTAACCTCGCGGCGGCGATCACGCGGCTGACATCGGACGCGGAGATGCGATCACGCGCGGCGGCGCTCGGGGACAAACTGCGTCAGGAAGATGGGTTGGGCGCGGCGGTCAAGCTCGTGCAGGGCATGCTGCCGCCGTGAGGTTCATTCAATCGAGAGCTGCACGTGATCGTTCGCGGTGTCCCACTCGCCGACTTTGCCCGTGTGCCCGTTGTAGAGCAGTTGGATCAACACGAAGATTTCGGCTTGCAGGCGTTCCGCCGACACGAGGAAGTTGGCTTTGGGCTGCTTGGTCGCCTTGTCGGTGAGCGTGAAGCGGATCAACCGGGCGCGCACCTGATCGACTTCGTTAGCGGGGCGGTTGGTGAAGGCGACGGCGGGCATGGAGGCGAACTGCATCGCGCGGAGCAGATCACCCGCTTCGGCGGCGCTGATTTTGCCATCTTCCACCATTTGAATGATCTTCAGGCGTGGATCCGGATGGGCGCTGTGACCATTGCCATTGCCGTTGGTCGGCGCCGTAATCATGGCGCGGCTGACCGCATCAAGCGCTCCGGTCTCCTGCGTTTCGAGCATGGTGCGGCGGGCGGCGCGGCGAATGGAGTCGGGGTCGAGGCTGACGCGCTGGAGCACGTTGACGATGGCGTAATCCGGCTTCTTCATCAGGGCGAGCAGCAGATGATCCGAACCGATTTGTTCCGACCCGGAGCGGCGCGCCTCGTCGATGGCATATTCGATCACGCGGCGCGTTTCCGGCGAGAGTTCGACCACGCGCTGCGCGGCGTGCACCATGGTCGGCGACAGTTCCTGCACCATCGGCAGCACATCGCGGTACTGAAGGCTGAGGTCACGCAGGATGCGGTAGGCGCGGCTGTTGGAAACTTCCAGCATGCCGAGCAGCACATGCAGGGGAAGAATAGCGGGATGATCCATATCGAGCGCCTCACGTTCTGAGGCGTTCAACACCCGCCGCGCTTCCGGACTGAATTTTTCCAACCGCTGAGTCATTGCGTTAGTCTTCTGTAACCTACATCAAGAGAATTATAGCAGAGTCTGACAAAAGTGCTGGACTAACGGGCACGCCGTGCGGCTTTTTCACGAGTTTCACTTTCATGAAGCGGACATGATGGATTGCACTACTTGCGGTCTTTACTTTGCGTAAATAATGTATAAGGTGAAATTATGGGGGAGCTATGTCAGCAATTCTGGTCGCCTATGCCTCCACAGGCGGATCCACCCGCGAGGTCGCGGAATTTGTGGCCACGACGCTGCACGACGCCGGACTTGAGGTGGTGCTCAAGCCGGTGACCGAGGTGCCGTCGCTGGAAGGTTACGGGAGCATTATCCTCGGCGCGCCGATCTACAATACGCTGCTGCACACAGACGCGCGGCTGTTTCTCAATCGCAACAAAGCAGATTTTGGTGATTTGAAGGTGGCGGTCTTCGCGCTCGGTCCGGTGGGTAAAGGCGACGCGGTGGCGTTCAGGCATTCACGAGCCCAACTCGATATGGAGTTAAAACGCTTCCCGTGGATTCAGCCTGTTGCGCTGGAAATGTTCGGCGGGAAGATGAAGGCGACTGACTCCGGTTTTCTGCTCAACAAAATCTTCAAGCCGACGCCCGCCGTCGATTACCGCGACTGGGACGCGATCAAGGCGTGGGCGGAGGGGTTGGTCGAGGGGTTGGCCGGGTAGTTTGTTACCTCAGCGATAATTCGTGCTGATGTGGAATTTGAATATCATGAAGAGAGGCTTCATGACGCAAAGGACATAACGATGCACACGCTGCGGTTGCTTGCGCTGATTTTGGCATTAACACTCGGTATGGTATCCGTTAGGGCACAAGCAAGTGACGTGCCGCTGGCGGTGGAAGTTGACGGTAATCTCTATGTGCTAAACAGTTGGCCCGCGTCGGCGGAGACGCTGGCGCAGAGCCTGACGCTGATCAGCAGCGGGCCGAGCGCCAACTACGGCGCCGTGTGGTCACCGGATGGGACGCTGCTGGCGTATGCCATCAGCGCGGCGAACACCAGTGTGAATGACACGCTGTTCGTGTGGGACGGCACACAAGCGATTGAACTGGTGACCGGGTTTTTCGGCTATGAGATCCCCCTGAGTTGGACGACTGATGGACGGATCGTCTACACCCTCACGTCTACGAACCCTGACAGCGGGGCGCCGATCACGCAAATTTACACGATTGCGCCCGAAACCGGCGCCCAACCCCAGTTGGTGCGCGATCGTGTTCCGTTGAACGAGGCATGCAGCATCAGCATGTTGGTGCCGATGATTTCAGCCCAGTGGAACGAAGCCGGCATTCAGGAATATGCTCCCGTGCTGGCGTTCACTGCGGCGGGCATGGTCTACGGCACGGCGTGTTCGGGTGGGGCGGTAGGGTTGTATCGTCCAGATGCCTCAGAACCGCTGGTGTTTGCCGCCGGGCAGCTCACGCGCGTGGCCGTCGCGCCGGATGGAACACGATTGGCGGGCATTGTCTCTGATGGTCCCAATACAGGCGATGGCCGAGTGGTGGTGGTGGATTTGCTGACGCTCGCGGAAACAACGCTGTCCACCGTTGGGCCGGTCTCGCGGGTGGTGTGGGGCGCGGATGGCAGCCTGTACTATACCGTCGAAGTACGGACGGGCACTGTGCTCGACAGCTTCACATCAGAACAAGTAGCGGAGATCGGCACGCTGCTCGGTACCAATGATCCCGAAAACAGTCTGTTTCACAGAAATGTCATTCAGCTCTATCGCCGCGCGCCGGATGGCACAGAAACGCTCTTGCAGGAAGTGGATGCCTATGGCGTCGGTCGGTTGGCGCTGCACGGCGATGTGCTCGTGTTCAGCACCAGCCCGAATGGGGAGGCATGGCTGCAAGCCGTGCTTGATGGTTCGCTCGATCAATCCAATCGGTTTTTCGGTGCTGCCGCCGCTTATGTGCCAATTACGGTGCATTACCTCCAGTTGAACGCGGATGGCACGGTCGGCGAGAGTGGGACACTGCCCGGTAACTTGCAGCGAGTGGCGGTCCCGCGCTAAGCGGGAGCAAGGCATGAACCTGTTTCACACTTGATGAAGCTACCGAACCTCACCCTGCTGGCTGCGCAAGCCGTCCCTCTTCCTCCCGGAGAGGGACAGGCGATCTGTCGGTGAAGCAAAAAAGGACGAGGCGTGCCTCGTCCCTACAGATGATCGTGGATAGCGGTCTATTCTGCGGCGGGGAGCAGCAGCGGCTGCCCGTTGACCACCGAATACCAGAACGGAATCCAGCCGATGCCGAACAATTCGACGGTGATGTCTTTCTTGTAAGGCGTCACCGGGTAGTTGTCGATGGTCGTCGCGATCTTCGCCCACTTCTCGTTGATCGCCCCGACGGCGGCTTCGTATTCACGCACGGAGCGTTCGCGGTCTTCGGCGATCTGCTGCAGGTCGAACTCGTGCAGTTCCTTCGAGCCCTTCGAGCGTTCTTTGTAGACGGCGGCGCGGCTCATGCGCGAGAGCGTGAACGAGGTGCGCCCCTGCAGCAGGCCGAGCACGGCTTCGCCCGTCGTGAACAACTGCTCGCGCTTGAGGTTGGAGAGCTCGCGTTTTTCCGCTTCCAACTGCTGAATCTTGCGCTTCTCGTTGTCGTCCAGCTTGTTGATCACGCCTTCGTACTTGGCGGTCAGCGCGTCCATTTCGGCGTCGCGGCGTTCGCGCGCGGCCTGCTGGAGCTGCGCTTGAAACACGCTCAAGTCCTGATCCGGGTTGCCGTACAGGTCGAGCGTGGCGTTGAACGGGATCTGCAGGCGGACGGTCGCATACATCATGTCGACCAGTTCGCGTTTGAGCGCGGCGAGGCGCTTGGCATCGGTCAGGCCGCCGGGGAGATCGCCAAACAGCGCGTTCGGCACCTGTGGCTCACCGGAGATGCGGCGCGTATCCAGCGACTTGACGCCGTAATCTTCCCAGCGCACGAGGCCGGAGCGATCCACATCCGGCACGAGGTAGCTGTACTGGCGCACGACATACGTCTGGATTTTGCGGTCGCTGAAGCGAATCGCCACCTGTGCCAGCAGATACGGCTTGTAGGCCAGCGCCGATCCGCCTGTGCCGCCCATCGGCATGGCGCCCATGCGCTGCGTGTAGCGCATCGTCGCCTGATCGCTGTTGACGCCGGGCGCGAGGAAGTACTGCGGGGTGGCAGCGGTCACCGGGGGCTGATGCGCTGCGAAACCGGGCGGTACATTTAAGGACTGCGAATAGCCCGTGGCGAGATTCTGCGTCGGGGTGAGCGGCGCGGTCGCCATGCCCTGCGTGTGCTGGACATACGGATCGCGCGGGAGTTCGGGCAAGGCGGGCGGCGCGGGCGGCAGTTCCGGCAGCGCGGGCGGCGGTGGGGCAGATCGTGCGGACTGCTGCGCCATCTGCGCGGCGAAGCCGACAGCACCACCGGGCGGCGTCGACTGGGGCGGCGGTGGCGGCGCGTAGACCTGCGACGACTGCGCCGGGATGTTGGCGGTATACGCGCCGATGCGCGCCATGAGCGCCGCGCGCTGATCGGCCATCAAGACCTGCACCTGCTGGCGCGTGAGCGGCCCGCGCAGGTAGCTCATCGCCCAGCGGGTATGCAGCATGATCGCGCCGCCGTTGTCGTGCACGTTGTGCATGACGAACGTGCGCGGCTTGATCTGCGGGATCATGCGCGAAATTTCGTTCAGACTTAGTTGGTTGTCGGTGGTGCCGAGCGCCTGTAAGCCGCTGATCACCTTCTGCATGTCGTTTTCGGACTGCAAGCGCCCGATGAACCACGTCCCCGCGTTGCTCAAGCCTTTGTAGTCGAGGTCGCCGGGATTTTGCGTGGCGAGGATCATGCCCAAGCCGAAGGCGCGCGCCTGTTTGAGCAAACGCAGAATCGGCTCTTTGGTCGGTGGGTTGCGCGGGTACGGCGGGAAGTAACCGAACATCTCGTCGATATAGAGCAGGGCGCGCAGACTGGTCGTGCCGCTGAGCGTGCGCATCCAGCCGAGCACGTTTTCGAGCAGCAGCGTGATGATGAACTGGCGTTCGCTCTCGGACAGGTGCGCGATGTAGAAAATCGAGACGCGCGGGCGGCCGTCTTTGGTGTAGAGCAGCGAATGCACATCCATCGGGTCGCCGTTGATCCACGATTGGAACGACGGCGCGGCGACGATGTTATTCAGCTCCATCGCCAGCTTGGCGCGGGCGCGTTCGGAGATGTATTCGTCGAGCGGGAACACGCCGAGTTTGCTGAACGGCGGGCGCTGCACCTGCAAAATGATGTCTTCGAGCGTGAGATCCTGACCGCTGCGCCACGCATATTCGAAGATATTGGCGACGAGTACATGCTCTTTGTCCTGCACGGGCTGCGCGGCGCGTCCGACCAGCGCGAGCAGCGCGGTCGTAATGCCGTTGATCTTCTCGCGCAGGGCTTCTTCGTTGCCCGCCCAACCTTCGCGCGGGGCACGCAGCGACGCGAGGATGCTGATCGGCAAACCGGCGTCGGAACCGGGCGTATAGATCGAGTAGCGCGCGGCGTACTTCAGCCAGCGCATGCGGTCGGGGACGATGCCCCAGCCCGCGAGACCTTCTTTCCATTGGTGCGCGACATCGGCGGCGTACTGTGGCACGTCGAGACCCGCGCGGCGGGCGTCATCGACGTTGACCCACGGCTGAAAATCTTCGGGACGTAAATCAGGGAAGTTGAGCAGTAAGTTGGTGATGTCGCCTTTGGGATCGACCACAATGGCCGGGATGTTGTCGAGGATGGCTTCCTCCAGCAGGTTGATGCACAACCCGGTTTTGCCGCTCCCGGTCATCCCGACGACGATGGCGTGGGTCGTCAGGTCTCGCGAGTCGTAATACACCACATCATTGGTCATCCGATCCGCAGCGGGATCATAGCGGCGACCGAGGTAAAAGGTCGTCGGTGCTTCGATAAATGGCATCGCACTACTCCCTAAAAGCTACTTCCCAGATTATAGCACAGATATTCTATAGACGGACTAAGGATCAGGAGAGCAGGACTGAGGTTCCAGGACGAAGAGATTAGGACTGAGGACTGAGGTTCGAGGATTGAGTCAGGAATGAACGATTCAGTTCTGTACTTAACTCAGTCCTCAGTCCTGTATTTTCTCAGTCCTTTTCTTCGACTCAGTCCTGCCCTTAACTGCACGTCAAATTGAGCGGGCGGCGCGCCTGCGCAAAGCGGCGGTTGAATTCCGCGATGTACTGCGCCGCGAGATCCGGATCGGTGATGATGAACATGTTTTCATCGTTGCTGTCGCGCGCGCCCGCCGAGAAGTTGAACGATCCGGCGATCACGATGCGCTCGTCGACGATGAAGACTTTGTGATGCAGCACGAACGGCCCGCCGTCCTGCCGCGCATCCAGCCCGGCGCAGAACAACGGCGTCAATTCGCTGAAGCGCGTCTCGCTGCCCGTGGTCTCGAAGATGCCCGTCACGCTGACACCCGCCGCGGCCCGATCCAGCAGCACCTGCCCGACATCTTCCAGCGTGAATGAGAAGGCCATGAAGCGGATCGAGCGAGTCGCGCCGTTGAGGGTGGTGCGCAGCGCGCCGACCACGTCATCTTCCGAGGCGAAGTAGATCTGGACGGGGGTGCCGTCCTGCGTGAAGGTCTGGTTGGCGCCGCGCGTCGAGCGGGGGCCAAACGAACCATTGGCAAACATCTCGTCAAATTCCGCCTGATAGATCGCCACGGCATTGCGTGAGCGCAGCGCCAGCGCGTTGTTGTTATTGCGGTAGGTGTCGTTGACCGTGTAATTCCACGAACCCGTCCACACGGTGGTGCCGTCGAGGATCATGAATTTGTTGTGCATGAGCGCCGAGCGTTCGTCGTCGACGACGTTCGCGCCCGCGCTGATCACCGTCTGGATAGTGGTGTCACTGTCCTGCATGGTGTGCTCGTCGTCTACGACCATGCGCACCCGCACACCGCGCCGCGCCGCATCGGCGACCGCCGTGGTCAGCGCGGGGCTGTTCCACTCAAAGGCCGCGATATCCAGCGTGCGCGTGACGGTGCCAATGGCCGCGGCGAGGATTTCGTCAATGCCGCCGCGGTAGGTGCTGCGGTCACTGCTGCCGGAAGGATTGGTGAAGAACACCTGCCAGAAGCCCTTTTGCGCCCCAAAGCCCTGCGTGCCGATGGTGAAGGTCTGCAAGCCGCTGCTGGTGACCGCGGTGGGTGCGACCGTCGTCGCGGGGGCGGTCGTCGGGGTGACGACGCGCGTGCTCGGCGCGGTCGTGGGGGGGGGCGAATCAAGATCAAGGCCGTTCGTGCCGCAGTACGCGGTGACGGCGATGACGATGGCACCGAGCAGCGTCAGGATCGGATTGGGCTTGCGGCGACCGCTCGAACTGCGCGATGAATTACTGCTGCGGCTGCTCGAACGGCTGCCGCTGGATGATTTACGGGCCATGCGGGTCGGTTTCCTCTGCATTAGGTGGCGAAGGTTCGGCGGGAGGCGCGATGTGCCCCCACAGTTTCTGGAACAGGGAGCCGACAGACGGCTCAGCGGGTGGTTCGCTCGGCGGCGCGGTCTCGTCCACCGGGGGCGAGGGTGGCGGTTCGGTGGCGGGTGGCGCAGCGGCCGCTTGCGCGGGGGCAGACGGCGGCTCCGGGGAAGCTGCGCCGCCCGCGCTGCTGATCAACTTGGTCAGCCCCTGCACAGCGCTGACGCCATCGGCGGCGGCGGACTGCGCGCCGAACTGCGCCAACTGTTCCGGCGTCAGGCTGTAGCCGAGCGCCGAGGCTTGCTCGGTCAGCCGGGTGACGGCGTCATCCGCGCCCTGCGCGCTGATCTCCGCGCGCCGCCCGACAAAGCGATTCATGCCGCGCACAAGCTGACGTAACTGCGCGATTTTGCTTTCGAAGTCGGCATCGGTCGCGCCGGACTCATCCAGCTTGACCAGCTCGGCTTCCGCCCACTTCAGGAGTTCATTGGCCTCGTCGTCGCGCAGTTCGTCGCGCAGACTGGCATCCTCGTAGAGCGCTTCAAGCGCGGAATCGACGCGGCTCATGCTTCGTCTTTATCCACGTCGAAGAAGGGACGCAGCAGGTCGGCGATGGCGGTGTAGCCGTGTTCTTCGGCGCGTTCAAAGGCGGTCTTGCCCTCAAAATCGACCGCATACGGGTTGGCATCGTGGTCAAGCAGCCAGCGCACCATGGTCTCCTCTTCGAAGAGCACCGCGCCGTGCAGCGGGGACTGCGAGCCATCTTCCGCCGGGTTGATCGGCGTGCCCGCTGCCAGCAGCTTCTCAGCGATGGCGAGACGACCGTAGAGCATGGGGTAGAACATCAGCGGGATGTTGTGCGCGCCGGTCGCGTTGACGAGTTCGGGGTTCTCCTTGAGCAAGAGGTCAACTTCGTCGGTCAGGCCGAGCATCGCCGCCGTGCAGATATCGAGCGGCGCGCCTTGATCTAGCAGATACTCGGCGATTTCGGTGTTGCCAACGTGCGCTGCGGCTTGCACCGGCGTTTCGAGCCACACGGCGTTTTCGTTCAACAGTGCAGGCTGCTCCGCCAGCATCGTCTTCACCTTGTCGAGGTCGCTGTGCGCAGCAATGACAAACTCGTTGATCAGGTCCTGGCTTAACTGCGGCTGATCAGTCATGGTGTCTGTCCCTTTGCATGTAGAGAAATCTTAGCTTGATCGTAGGACAATTGAGCGAAAACGTCAACGCGTTGGACAGAATCTTTAGTCGAACGTCAATCTGGCGGGGTGATCTGGGTTACGGAGGGGATAGCGATGAGGTCAACCTCCCCCTTACTTTCAGGAGTAGGTTCTAAATTGTAGGGACGAGGCATGAGCTTATTTCATAATTGGTGGAATCACCGAATCACTCCCCCTCGCCCACGCAAGCGGGGCGAGGGGGAAATCTGTCTCCCCTCCCCGAACTCGGGGAGGGGCAAAGAACCGTCAGATCCTTGGGGTGAGGCCTCAATCGGGCTAGAGGGTTCTTACTCCGTGCCGAGGCGGAGGGTGGCGAGGCGCGCGCCCACACTTTCGCTAATGAGGATCGTGTTATTCGCGCCCCAGAACAGCCCGACGGGGAAACGTGTCCCCGTGAACACGCGCTCGGGATCGGCGGGCGTGGCGATCTGCGTCCCGTCTTTGCCCGGCAAGCTGATGTACAAACCGCTGCGCTCCGCGTTTTCGGGATCATGGACAGTATAGACGAGCGCGCTGCCGTCAAACGACCAGCCGAAATAGGTTGCGAATGGCGCGACGCTGGCCGGAAAGGTTTCGCCCGTGAGCGTCGTGATGAAGGCATAGCGGATCGCAGGATCGGTGCCGCGCATGCGCGCCAGCGCCTGACTGTGCCAGAGCACGGCGTCCCCGCGCGGCGAGAATTCAATCGAAGCCACCCCGACTTCGGTTTCGCGGTCGATGGTGTGCAGCAGCTCGGTGTTCCCGGTCGCCAGATCGACGCGGCGCAGGGCGTCCTGACGGCTCGTCCCGATCACGTACACCCCGGTTTGTCCGTCCGGCGCGATATCCCAATCGTAGGGGTAGCCATCGCCAAGCGCGTTCGGTGTGAGCACCGCCAGTTGGTCGGCACTGCCCCCGGAGGCCGGGACGCGATAGAGCGTGCTGCCGATTTCAGTCCCGATCTGTTCGATACGCAGGAAGTAGAGTTGACCATCGGCGCTGAAGCGGGGCGCAATGTCGACAGGCGCAAATGGGCCGACCACATCGTCATTGACAATCGTATCCAGGATGGAGGGCAGATCGCCATCGTCGGTCAGATTGGTGAAGATTCCGGTCTGCGTATCCAGCACCCAGATGTCTGAGTCCCGAAAGTTGATGAAGGGACGGTCATCGACAAAGGCGACATAGCGACCGTCGGGAGACCAGCGCAGCGACGCCGGGTCGTAGCGGATCTCTTCCAACTGGGCACAGCTCACTTCGTCGCCCGCCACGGTATACACGCAGAATTCGCCCTGATACACATTTAAGATCTGCTCGCCATCCGCGGAGAGCAGCACGGACAGCATGGACCCTACGCTGCGCTCAAACTCATAGTCAATCGTTTCCACCACCTGCAGTTCGTCAAGCTGCGCGCCCACGGGTTCAGGTTCCTGTGCAGCGAGCGGAAAAACCGCGGCAAGACTGAGCAGACTCAAGCACGACAAAGTCCGGAGCAAACGCGGAAAAGGCATCTGGTTTTCCTTTGTATAAGTCAAGTCAAAACCATTATAGGAGGTTGGGCAGAACGCGGAAGCCCGCAGAATAGGGTGGAGTGTCTTGTCGGCGCTCAGAAGTTGGGGGCTGTGCAATGATCAAGTATTGTGAAAACAATGAGACAGCGCAATAACTTATCGTTGACGTAATATTTCACAAAGGCTAATACGGGGAAAACCCCTCCGTTATTGGGGGGTTTTTACAATCTCCTATCAATTTTTACACAGTCGAGTGATACAGTAAATTTATTCTGACACACAGACGCCAACTCTATAGCCGCTGCTGTGCGCTATCGCTGTGCGAGTTGGCCAATTAAGGACTGAGTCAATTGGCAACAATGGAACGGATTCCTACCCAGGAACAACTATCTGATGCGACGTGGTGGTCAAAGACGGCGGATCAGGTCACCCAAGAACTCAAAACCGACCCCGTGAACGGGCTCTCGGTCACCGAAATCGCAACCCGGCAAATCGAATTTGGCAAGAACAGCCTCCCCGAAGAAGAACGCGAAACTGTCTGGCAAAGCCTCATCAACGCCTTCAAAGATCCGCTGGCGCTCATTCTGACGGCGGCGGCCATCATCAGCGCCATCGTCCACATCTCCAAAGGCGAAACCAGTGAACTCCAGCAATCCGTCTGGATTATGGCGATCGTCGTGTTCATGGTGCTGGTCGGTTACTTCACTGACCGCTCGGCGGGTAATGAGCTGGAGAAGCTCAAAGCGCTGCAGAAGACCGTGGCGCGCGCCGTGCGCGGCGGCAAGCTGGTCGATCTGGAAGCGAGCGAACTCGTCCCCGGTGACGCGATTGTGCTCAAGCAGGGCGACCGCGTCCCCGCCGATGCGCGCGTCATCCGCTCGACGAATGGCAGCGTGAGCGAAGCGCTGCTGACAGGCGAACCAGAAGCGAAAGAGAAATCGCCCGCGCCGATCCCGTCCACATCCGAACTGGCGCAGCGTGACAACATGGTGTTCGCCGGGACGTACGTCGAGAGCGGCAATCTGGACGCGCTCGTGACGAGCACCGGGGTTAACACCGAACTCGGCAAAATCTGGAACGAATTGAGCGCCGTCGAAGAGACCGAAACGCCGCTGCAAAAGCAGCTCGAACAGCTTGGCCGCCTGCTGATGATCGGCACGCTGATCGTGTGCGTGGCCGTCATCCTGATCTACGTCATCTTCCAGAGTTACAACATCATTGACGCGCTGCTCGTGGCGGTGGCGCTGGCGATCGCTTTCATCCCCGAAGCCTTGGGCGCGATCATCACGATTGCGCTGGCGCTGGGCGTGCGTGAAATGGTGACGAAGCGCGCCATCATCCGCAAGCTGCGCGCCGCCGAAGGTCTCGGTTCGGTCAGCGTGGTGTGCACGGACAAGACCGGGACGATCACGTTTGGCAAGATGACCGTGACGCACATCTGGACGCTGGACACCGACCAAGTCAACGTCGAGCACCAGACGCTCAAGCGTTACAGCGTCGAACTGCTGCGCCTGATGGACGTGGCGCGTCTCGCCAACAACCTGAGCGATCCGTCGGAACTGGCGCTCGGTCAACTGGCCGAAATGGCCGGGTTCACCATCACGCCGGAAGACCGCGCGGCGCGCGTAAAAGAATTCCCGTTCAACAGCGCGTCGAAGCGCATGGGTGTGATCCATCCGGAAAAGCTCGGCGCAACGTTCCGTTCGAAGGGCGCGCCGGAAATTCTGCTCGAACGCTGCACGCATATCCTGTATCAGGGCAAGCCGCGGGCCATTACGCCCGTCGATGTCGAACGCGTGCGTGCTCAGCTCGCCAAGTTTGAATCGCAGGGGTACCGCGTGCTGGCCTTCGCCGAACGCGAACTCGGCGCGGAACACCTGAACGGTCACGCCCCAGAATTCCGTGAAGACGAACTGACGTTCGTCGGGCTGGTGGCGCTCTCTGACCCCGCGCGTCCGGAAGTCGCGGAGACGGTCGCCAAGCTGCGCGAAGCGGGCATCACCGCCAAGATGATCACGGGTGACAGCCCGATCACGGCGCTGTCGATTGCCAAGAGCGTGGGGATCGTGCCGCAGAGCGCATCGCCGAGCGCGGTGATCGAAGGGCGCGAACTGGCCGCGTGGGAAGCTGAAACGCCGGGCAGCGATAAAGAGACGGTCGCCGCGTGGTCGGAAGATAAGATCAAGCGCATTGCCGACACGCACATCTATGCTCGCGTCACCCCACGCGATAAGGTGCTGATTGTGCAGGCGCTGCAGCGCGCCAACAAGCTCACGGCCATGGTCGGCGATGGCGTGAACGACGCCGCCGCGCTCAAGCAGGCGGATGTCGGCATCGCGATGTCGACGGGCACGGATATCGCCAAGGATGTCAGCGATGTGGTGCTGACGGGCACATACAGCGCCATTGCCGCTGCCGTGCAGGTCGGGCGCACCATTCTGTATCGCACGCGTTTGTATACCCACGCGCTGCTCTCGACGAATGGCGCTGAAGTTGGCTTGTTCATCGTCGCGGCGATTGCCGGGTGGGCGATTCCGCTCACGGCGCTGCAGCTGCTGGTGATCAACCTGCTCGGCGACTCGTGGCTGAGCATCGCGCTGGCGACCGAACGCGAAGAAAAAGACGTGATGCAGAAGCCGCCGCGTCCTTCGGACGAGCCGGTGATCACGCCGTACATGTGGTTGAGCATCCTCGTGCAAAGTGTGCTGGTGACAATCCTGATGGCCATCAGCTTTGTGTGGGCGGGCGACTATGCCCGGTCAGCAGGGCTGGACGCGGAGACGGGTCTCGCTTTGCAGCGCACCGCCGTGTTCATCATGTTTATGACGCAGAAGGTGCTGCGCAGCGCCTTTACCGCGCGCAGCTTGCGCTTCAACCTGTGGCAGATTGGCTTCTTCTCGAATAAGTGGTCGCTGCTGGCCGCAGGCATCACCGTGGTGATTGCGTTCGCCGCGATCTACGTGCTCAATGTGGGCATGACCGCGCCGCCGTCGGAGATCGTCCCCGCGCTGATCGGCCTTGGTTTGATCCCCCCTGTCGTCGAAGAGGCGATCAAGTTGGCGCGGCGGGCAATCGGCAAGGATACGGTCAAGGCGTAAAGTCAGTACCGTGGATGGTTTGAGATGGTAGGGGCGGGCATTGCCCCTACGAAAATCTGTTGGCGATTGAGTGATCCCTGAAATGGGATTGGGTAGGGGCGCACAGCCGTGCGCCCCTACAGATTCATTGGGGTGTTGGTAGCAGCAATCTATCTGCACATCCCCCTCATCTGTGCTAAACTAGATTCAAACTGCCCTGCTTGGAGGATTCGCCATGCCGCGTTGGTCTTCATTTCGCCACTTTCTCGAAGAGGTGAACGCTGCCCTGCCCGCCGAGCGTCAAACCCTCGTGACGGAACTGCTCAACGAGCGTCGAGAGTTCCCGTGGGTGGAAGCGCATCAGGCGACCTTTGTCTATAACGGCATGGATGCCGACAGCGTGGCGTTGAACCTCGATACCATTAACAGCGACCCGCCGTTTGCGCCGATGACGCGCATCCCGGATACCTCGCTGTGGCATGTGACTCTGCCCTTTGCCAGCGATGATTTGCTCGATTATCTGCTGGCGATCAACGACCCGATGACGCCGCTGCGCGGTGAGACGAATATCGTGGCGCGCGTGCGCAAGCATTGGCGCATCGACCCACTCAACCCGCTGAAAATCGAAACGCCGCAGACCAGTGTGTCGGTGCTGCGCATGCCGAATGCGCGTCCGTTCCCCGACTGGGCGGCGCTGCGCCGCGTACAGCGGGGCAAGCTGACCGAACACACCATCGACAGCGAACAGATGGGGTATACCGCGCGCAAACTGACGATCTATACGCCGTACGGCTATGACGCGAATAAAACGTATCCGCTGGTGGTGATGCTCGATGGGCAGTGGGCGACCGGGCCGCTGCAAATGCCGCAGATCGCCGACGCGCTGATCAAGCACAAGCACATGCAGCCCGCGATCATGGTCATGATCCAAAGCGGCGTCGACGCCGACCGCAACCGCGAATATATCAGCAATGACAAACACTACGAGTTTTTGATCCGCGAACTGCTGCCGTTCGTGCAGACGCGGCATAAGGTCGGCGATGTGGCGATCCTCGGTGTGGCCGTGGGCGCGATTGCCGCCGCGCATGCCGCGCTGATCAACCCGGACACTTTCTCCGCGCTCGGCTTAATCTCGCCGCCGCTGGGCAAAGGGCAGTTCCAGGAAGAACTCAGCTACTACTACCGCCGCTTCTCGTCGGCGGATCGCTTGCCGAAGCGCATTTTCCAGTCGGTGGGGCGGTTCGAAGCGCCGTCGCGTTTCTATCGTCCGGCTCAGGATTTGCACAAGGTCTTGCAGACGCGCCGCAACACCGAATATCGCTATGTCGAGACTGGGAGCGGTCACGGGTTGGTGGGCTTCCGCGCCGTACTGCCCGAAGCGCTCGCTTGGTTGCTGCCGGGCGAGGCGGAGTAGGGAGCAACCTCACCCCCGGCCTCTCTCCGAGCGGAGAGGGGCGACAAGATCGATTTTCGTAGGGACGAGGCACGCCTCGTCCTTTTGATTCAACCGATTTAGCCTCACCCCAACCCCTCTCCGAGCGGAGAGGGGCGACAAGCCAACCTCACCCCCGGCCCCTCTCCGAAAAGAGGAGAGGGGAGACAAGCTGTGTTGATTGGATTGATCGCGTCGGCTTGTTCCCCGGGAATGCGCTGCCTAAGGGAAATAAAAAGGACGAGGCCTGCCTCGTCCCTACAAACACACTTGCTGCGCTTGTTCTGCTACAGTTGGAAGCCGCCCGTCACATGGACGATCTTCTGCTTGTAGTTGTGGACGTATTCCTGCAGCTTTTCCTGCAAGCCCGCCCACTCTTCGCTTTTCAGAATGCCGCGCATCGTATCCAGATCCTTGGCGATGCCTTCCGTCAGCATTTGCGACTGGTCTTTTTCGCGGCTGTAGACCGTATACCACGCCCCGGTTGGCTGGAGGCCGAGCCGCTGAATCCCCGGCACCCATTCGCGCACGACGAACTCAAAGTAGTCCTGGTCGCGCCCCGGTTTGATGTCCCAATTCATGAGCAGTTTGACACTCACAGTCCACCATCCTCCTACACTTGCGCTGACAATACCACGACTTGCGGTTGATCCGGCATATCAGACGCGGAAACTTTGAGCATGTCGGATTCTTGTACCTTGCTCACGCCCATTGCTTTCAGAAATTTGTCGAGCGGTTCCAGTTCAAAGGCCAGACCCGGCAGTTCGTAGTGCATGGGCACGACGTAGAATGGCTCGATGAGCGAGACGACCTCGGCGGCTTGCGCGGCCTTGAGGCTCATACCCCCGCCCACGGGGAGCAGCAGCACGTTGACTTCGCCGATCTCTTCGATGAGCGACTGCGCCGGCACGTGGTCAAGATCGCCGAGGTGCAGCACCGTCAGGCCGTCGTAATCGAACAGATAGCTGATATTGGGGCGCGGTTCGGGCGAGTTGGCATTATGCATGGCAATGCCCATAATGAACACGCCGCCGATTTCGTATTCGCCCGATCCCCGCAGGATCATCGGTGTACCTTTGACCGCCTCGACGAAGTTGTGACCGGGCACGTCGTGGCTGATCGTCACCACTTCGCCTTTGACTTTCGGTGACGGAATGCCGATATCGTCGGAGAACGGGTCAGTGATGATAGCCGGTTTGCCCCGTTCGGCGATACGAAAACAGCTATGACCATACCATGTAATTTCCAATGTAGACTTCCTCGCTGCGTTACAATATACACTTCATTATACCGCAAATTAGTTAGGCGAGGAATTGGAACATTTGTACGAACGTCTGTGGCTAAATGCGACACTTCATCCACGCTGGACAGTGACGGAAACTGGGGCCGGTACGGTGCGCGAGTCTCAGGGAAAGCTCATTTTGCGGGTGGAGAATGGGCAGGTGGGCTACAGCAACGCGCAGATCACGGACTATGCGTACGACCGTCTGAATTTTGACTGGCGGCCACCGCTCAGGTTGACGGTCACGGCGTGGGCGACGGGTGATCCGGTCGGCACAGCGGGTTTCGGCTTCTGGAACCACCCGTTTTCGCCGGATATCAAACGTCTGCCAAGTCTGCCGCGTGCGCTTTGGTGGTTCTTTGGAGCGCCGCCCAACAACCTGCAGTTGGCGCACGACGTGCCGGGATTCGGCTGGAAAGCGGCGACGCTTGACGCGACGCGCCCGTCTGCGCTGGTGCTCGCACCGTTCGCGCTCCCGTCCGTTTTACTGATGCGCGTCCCGGCGCTGTACGCTAGACTTTGGCCAGTAATTCAGCGGCGGCTGCGCATCAGCGAGCACGTGCTCGACCCGGCGCTGCTGACCGAGCGGCACACTTACACGCTCGACTGGCGGGCGGAGGGGGCGACGTTCACAGTGGACGGGCAGACCGTTCATGAAACGGCGTTCGCGCCGGTCGGCAAGATGGGGTTCATCGCGTGGATCGACAACCAGTACGCGGTGGTCACGCCGCAGGGGCGCTTCGGCTGGGGCATCGTCCCGGTCGAGCGGGAGCAGACGTTGGTGCTGGAGAATGTGGAAATAGGACCTCACACCGAATTCAGGGAAGGGTGACACATGGGTTGTTTGTGTAGGGACGAGGCATGCCTTGTCGTCTGAGACGCAACCTCACCCCTAAATCCCCTCTCCGAGAAGAGGAGAGGGGACTTTACGAACGTGCGGTTTTCCCCTCTCCTAGAGGAGAGGGGAAGATGCGGACGCAATTTATTGCGTCCCTACGGAAAATAGCGCTGGGATGGTTAATGGCAGACGAGATGATCGAAGGGTGTGACGAGCCGCTGCCGCCGGAGGCGGAGGAGGCGATCCACCTGTTCAATACGGGCGAATACTTCGAGCAGCACGAGGTGTTTGAGCTGCTTTGGCGCGCCGAACCGCGCCCGATCCGCAACCTGTATCAAGGCATCTTGCAGATCGGCGTGGGCTATCTGCAAATCACGCGGGGCAACTTGCGCGGCGCGCTCAAGATGATCCAGCGCGGGCAGCGCTGGCTGGCGCTCGTACCGGATCACTGCCGCGGTGTCGATGTGGCGGCGCTCAAAGCGGATGCCGCGCAGGCCGAGCGCGAACTCAAGCGCGTGGGCATCGTCGGGTTTGATATAGCGACACTTCAACCAGTGAAGAGGGTGAAACTGTGAAACTGATCCTATTGTTCCTGCTGGTGATGGCTGGCAGCGTTGGTCTGGTGGGGGCGCAGGACAGCGCGCCCGTGACCGTCGAGATCACGGCGGCGGATGGGGCAGTGCTGGTCGGCGATTACTACGCGCCGACCATCGACGTGGAAGGTGATCCGATCCCGGTGCTGCTGATGCATCAGCATCGCAGCAACCGCCGCAGTTGGAGCCAATTGGTGCCGCAGCTGCAGGCACAGGGCTACGCGGTATACAGCGTCGATTTGCGCGGGCATGGCGATACGGGCGGAAGCGAAGATTGGGTCGCGGCGCAATCCGATACGCAGATGTGGATCGATTGGATTCTGAGCCAGCCGGATACGGCAGACGACGCGATCTACCTGATTGGCGCGAGCATCGGGTCGAATCTGGCGCTGGTGGGCTGTGGCGCGCATCCGGCCTGCCTGACCGCGGTGGCCCTATCCCCCGGTTTGGACTATTTCGGCGTACAGACCGAACCCAGCCTGCATGAACTGCGCAGTCGATCAGCGCTGCTGTTCGCCGCGCAGCGCGACCGGGAAAGCGCCGACAGTGTGCGGGCACTGACCGCAGCGGCTGAAGGTGAAATCGGCGTTCAATTTTATATGGGCGCTGCGCACGGCACGACCTTATTTACCGCTGAGCGTGATGGTCACGTCCAGGCGTTGATCATCGAATGGCTACGCTGGCATCAACCGAGAAGTGAATAAGCATGATGAATCCGTTTCCCCGCGCGCGGTTGTCGGCGCGACACATTGTCATGGTGGTGAGCGCTAAAGGCGGCGTGGGCAAATCGACCGTGACGGTCAACCTCGCGGCGGCGCTGACCGCGCGCGGCCTGAAAGTCGGCATTTTTGACGCGGATCTGCACGCGCCCAATATCCCGGCGCTGCTCGGTGTGCGCCAGAGCCAGCGGCTGAGTGAAGGGCGCAGTCCGGCGGCGATGTTCGCTATCGATGCGCGCCCCGACGCCATCGATATGCGCCCGCTGCCCGCGTTCCAGCGCTACGGCATCGGCGTGATGTCGCTCGGCCTGCTGGTCGGCGACCGGCAGGCGATCACGCCGCACCCCGCCGAAGTTGGCAACCTGATCGCGCTGCTCATGGCGCGCATCGACTGGGGCGACGCGGATGTGCTGCTGATCGATATGCCGCCGGGGACGGGCGAACCGCTCAACACGCTGCTGGATAATCGCTTAGTCGATGCGGCGCTGCTGGTGGCGCTGCGCGAAAACCTGTCGCATCTCGACAACGGGCGTTTGATCAGCGTGCTCAAGCGCAAACTGACGCCGATCCTCGGCGTGGTCGAGAACATGACGCATGTGGTGTGCCCGAACTGCGGCGAACACATCGATCTGTATCCCGCGCCCGCCGCTGAGCAGGCGGTCTATGGCGGCGCGCCCGTGGTCGGCGCAATTCCGTTCCACCCACATCTGATTCGGCAGAACCGCGCGGGCAAGCCGATTCCGCTGGCCGATCCGACCTCGCCGGCGGCGGTCGCGCTGCTGACGCTGGCCGATGAGGTGATCGCGCGGATGAAGGTCGCGCCGCCCGCGCCTGCTCCGCCGACAGATGACTGCATCGATTGCCCGTAGGGGTGACATTGGCTGCAGCGCGGCGTTCTTTGAAGCAGACGCAAAATTTACGTTCCTCCGCCGCGCGCATCGGGACTATATGCGTTATGATTGATGTACCCCCTGAACTAGGGCAAACATGAAGTAATCACGTATGAGGGATTTATGCCAAGACTTCGCTTTTTGCTCCCCCTCGCGGTCGTCACCCTGCTTCTGCTTGGGGTGTCGCTGCGCCTAACCGAAGCCCAAATCGATGTCGAAACGTGCCCGACCATCATCGAAGATGCGTTGAGCGCGGTTGGCGATAACTGCGGTGGGTTGGACCGCAACAGCGCGTGCTACGGCAACAATCTGGTGCAGGCGACATTCACCGAAGCGCTGACGACCGATTTCTTCTCGCGCCCGGCCGATCGCTCGCCGATCAGTTCGATCTCGACGATTTCGACGACGCCGCTGGAAACTGCGTTGGGCGAATGGGGGATCGCACTGCTGAGCGTACAGGCGAACCTCCCGGATACCCTGCCCGGTCAGAATGTCGTGTTCATGCTGCTCGGCGAAACCGAGCTGGAGAACGCGGTCGACCCGCAGGATACTTACATCCCCGGCGCGATTATCGACGTGACAACGAGTATGGGCGTTGACCTGCGCTATCAGCCTGACCTGAATGCAGACATCGTCGGCAATATCCCCGGCGGGACGACGATCAGCGCTGATGCGATCACGGCAGACGGCCAATGGCTGCGCGTGACCGTGGGCGAAAACTTCGGCTGGATACTGACAGCGATGGTCACGACCAGCGCGGATGTGGCGACATTGGGCGTATATGGCCCGAACACGCGCACCCCGATGCAGGCGTTTTACTTCCGCAACAATATCAACGGGACGGACTGCACCAAAGCGCCGGACGCGCTGGTCGTGCAAGGGCCGCAAAACCTAGCGATTGACATCAATATCGCCGGGGCCGATATCCGCATGGGCTCAACAGCACTGTTCCGCATCATCCCCATCGACTCCGTGCTGCTGGGCATTCTGCGCCAACTGTACGGTGAAGATATTCAGGTCGGCAGCCTGCTGCAAGTCATTGCGATTGATGGACACGTCTACATCAACCCCGACACGCCGGACGAACAGCTTATCGAGCCGGGCTGGACGACGACACGCTGCCTGTCCCTGCCGGAAAATCTCGGCCTCGATGGTCAGTCGAATGACGGCGAGGTGTTCGCGGGCTGCCCGTGGGGCGAAACGCGCGAACTCACGCCGGAAGAACTGGAATTGTTCCGCGCGCTGGATGGTTTTGGCGACGGCATTCTGAACTACACGCTTGAGATCCCAGGCCTGCCGGAAGCGTCACCGACGCCGACCAGCACGGCGACGCGCGTGCCGCAAGTTGCGATTGCGCAACCGACCAGCACGCCGATTCTCAGCAGCCCAACACCAACGGCGACATGGACACCGTGGCCCTTCATCCCATCGGATACGCCGCTGCCGCCGACCGTCGTCCCGACGTGCCCGGTCACCTTCCCGATAGCGGTGCCCGGGGGCGATATCGCGGGGCTGCGCGCGGCGATCACGGCGGGGAATAACCCGGCCTGCGCGCCCGCGGTGATCAACCTCGAACCCGAAGCCAACTATAGCTTCCCAGATGCGGCGGCGGGCGAGAACGCGCTGCCTGTCATCACGGGGAACATCACGATCATTGGCGGCGGCGCATTCCTCAACCCGGGGACCAGCGGCATCCGCCTCTTGGAAGTTGCGCCCGGTGGCGCGCTGACCCTGAATTCGCTGGTCGTGAGCGATTTCCTCGGGAGCAGCAATGGCGGCGCGATCCTCAACAATGGATCGCTGAGTGTGATCGCTTCGCAGTTCTTCAACAATTTCACGCCGGGGCAAGGCGGCTCGATTTACAACGGTGGGACGCTCAGCGTCGACAATACCAGCATCAGCAACAGCACCGGCGTCAGCGGCGGCGGCGCGATCTTCAATGCGGGCAGCGCGATTGTGAGCAACAGCACGTTTGATAACAACGGCACGTTCATCGGCGGGGCACGCTCCGGTGCGCCGCGCTTCGCCAAGCCGCTGCTGCAATCGCCAGCTCCGGGCGGTGGCATCTACAACACGAATACGCTGGCGCTGCTGAACACCACCCTGTTCGCTAATCGGGCGGATGGCGCGACGGGCGGCAACATCTACAACGTCGGCACGGTCAACGCGAACTTCGTCACGATTGCGAGCGGCCTCACCTACGCCAGCGGCGGCAATATCGGTAACGCCGGGACGTTCAACCTGAACGCCTCACTCGTGGCCGGGTTTGGCGATACCAGTTCCTGCGATGGCGGGGTGAGCGCGGTCAACAGCTACACCGATGACCCCTCGTGCAGCAGCCTGACTTTCCAATCATCGCTGGGACTCGATAACTTCCTGAGCTATATTGGTGGCAACACGAGCGTGTTGAATTTGCAGGCGGGCAGCCCCGTGCTGGATGTGCTGGCGGACTGCCTCGGCGTGAACACGGATCAGGCGTTCAATCTGCGCCCCACGGATGGTAACGCTGACTCGACTGCGTTGTGCGATCCCGGCGCGGTTGAGTATGTGATTGGCTTCTAGAAGGTCATCCGACCTCACCCCTAAGTCCCCTCTCCGAAACGCGGAGAGGGGACTTCCGACCCCACCCCCATCTCCTCCCCGAATTCAGGGAGGGGAGACAGCTAGGATGCTCGCCAGATGAATGCGTTTTTGTAGGGACGCAATTTATTGCGTCCGCCGCTGCGGGTGTCATCCCCGCATTGAATTGATACGCTGCATTTAAGCGAGACGTTTACGCAAAGCCCCCGGTGATGAGCGCCTCACCGCCGTCGACGTGCAGCACCGTCCCCGTGATGAAATCGTTAGTCGCCAGAAAGAGCGCCGCGCGCGCCGCGTCGTCGGGCGTGCCCGCGCGCTTGAGCGGCAGTTTGGCCGCGCTTTTCGCCCATGACTCCATGCTGCGCCCCGGTTCGGGCAGCACCGGGCCGAGTACCAACGCATTGACGCGAATCTGGTAGGGGGCGAGCGCAAGCGCGGCGGTCTTGGTCAGGTGGATCAGGCCCGCTTTGCTCACGCTGTGATGCGGTCGGTCAGCGACCGGGCTGACGCCGCTGTTATCCGCGATGTTGAGGATCGAGCCATGCACACCGAAGTCGCGCATCAACTGCGCGGCGACCGTCGAGGCGTAGAAGGGCGCGTTCAGGTTGACGTCGAGCACGTGCCGCCACGCCTCCGGAGTGATGTCCAGCAGATCGGCTTTTTCGAAAACGCTGGCACTGTTCACCAGCACGTCGATGCGCCCAAAGTGGCTGATCACCTCGCCGAAATTGGCCTTGATCTGCGCCTGGTCACTGTAATCGCCTTTGACGATCAACGTTTTGACGCCAAACGCGCGCGCTTCCTCCGCAGCGGATTCGGCATCGACGTCCGAATGGCTGTGGTGGACGATCACCTGTGCGCCTTCCCGGGCGAACGCCAGCAGAATGGCGCGCCCTACCCGCCGCGCCGACCCGGTCACCATGACGACTTTGTCTGTGAGTGAGACAAGCATCAACATCCTCCTAACCGTTGAGACAAGAACAGCATAAACCACACAGGGATAGAGAAGAAAGGATTAAAAGATAGGAAAAGACTCAACGCAAAGACGGTAAGGCGCAAAGGCGCGGAAACTAACCCCATCCCCGGCCCTCCCCGAATTCAGGGAGGGGAGACGAGATTTTCCGCCGTGCCGGATTGGCCTTCGTAAGGACGCGATTTATCGCGTCCGCTTAGGCTGATTCAGTTGTGCCCTCGACCCTACGAATACTGCTTGATGAAGCCTTCGATGGTGCTGATGGTTTCGTAGACGTCGTATTCGTCGGCGATAGGTTCGAGCGTGTCAAGCACGAGGCGAGCGGCATGAATGGTGCGCTGGCGAATATCGGGGTCGTGCATGATCTGATGCAGGCGATCATAGAGATCGTGCGGCTGTACGGGGAGCGTGTAGGCGAGGCGATACTCCCACTTGGGCTGCGGACTCCAACGGCGATTGATCGGGTAGAGGAGCGCGACGACGCGCGTACCGAGCAGCGACGCCTGCAGATTTGCGTCAAGGTCGTTGCCGTAGCGGAAATGCTTGGGAATCTGCTTGAACTGGGCGTGAATGGCGCTGACCTTCTGCAGAATCAACTGCTGGCGCAGCGCGTCGGGGTACTGTTCAAGCTGCGCTTGAATTGCCGCGATTTTTCCGCTTGTGCGCACGGGAACGGCCTGCACGAGCACATCAACCAGTGTGGCAAGCTGGGCTTCGCCCGCTTCCAGTGCGCCCTGCGTGATCACGGCGACGTAGTCGTCTAGGGTGGTGAGCATTTGCCAACTGCACCCCACGTCGATCCCGTCGAGCACGCCTGCGACCGGATGCGATTGGTCATCGCGGACTGAGCCGACTTTCACATCGGTTGCGCCGAGCGATTGCAGCCACGCGATACGGTCGGCTTCCGGCGGGATGGTGTCCGCCCAGAAGTTGATGTCGAGGTCGGATTGATCGTCGGATAAGCCCATCGCCGCCGAGCCGACGAGCGCGATCTCGCTGGCGAAGTTCGGCGGGCAGGCGTTCGCAAGGCGCTGCGCCAATTCGTAGAGCTTGCGGCTGACGGGGGTGGCGTTTTCGGGTAGGGTCGTGGGCATGGGTAAGTCTCTTTCGTAGGGACGCGATTTATCGCGTCCGCGTTGTTGAAAATAACCTCACCCCTGACCCCTCTCCGAGCGGAGAGGGGAACTCGGCGAGTGATGTTGGCTCCCCTCCCTGAATTCGGGGAGGGGTCGGGGGTGGGGTCAGAATGGCGCATTAGCTGCTTGATCGCGATATGAGTACAGGCAACCTCACCCCAAACCCCTTTCCTAAAGGCGAGGGTCTCAGTCTACCGCGCGAACCAGCGCGTGACGCCGCCCGCCAGCGTTTCCGATGACCAGACGCCTGTGCTCAACGTGAGCGGCAGGCGCGGATACGAGCCGATCTCCACGAACGGATCGCGTTCGATGAAGCCGAGACGTTTGGCCAGCGCGCGCGACCGACCGTTAGCGCTGTCGGTGTCCCACGTGGGCAGCAGACCGCGCGCGAGCGTCGTCTCGATGAAGGCGCTGCACACGATCTTCGCGAGCCCCTGCCGATGAAACTGATCGGCGGTGCCGACAAAGATATTGACCGCTTTGGTGCCGACCGCCCCAGCGAACGCGACGCTGGCAGGCACACCGTTGATGAGCAGCGCGAAACCGTAGCCGCCGTTCTGTTCAAAGCGGTCGTAGCCGCTCCACACCACGCCGATAGTCTCGTGCAGCGCGTCGTCGACCTGCCGGGCGAGTGCGGCATCCAGCGCGACGATGCTGGCGCCTTCCGGGAGCGCGGCGCGCCAGTTCATCAGCGGGGCGTTATTCCAGATGAAGTTGAGGCGAGCAATGTAGCCGAGCGCGTCGAAGTCGTCCAGCAGCGCTTTTTCCCACGGCTTTCCGATCGGCGCCCAGCCGTAGAACTCCTGAAACACGCCGGGTTCAGCGGGCGCGTCCTTGAGGAATTGTCGCATGGATTGAACGGGATCGCCCGCCACATAGTATTCATAGGTGCGGAACATGACGGCACTGGTCGGCGTCTTAAGATCATTGACGAAGATGCGTCCCGGCTGCCGCCCCAGCAAGACCGCTTCCATATACATTTCGTCAAACCACGCGTGGGCGAAGAGCGGCGCGGTCTGGTGGAAACGTTTGGCGGGAAGTTCATATACGGTATGCACAGGGATCGTCCTTCAAGCGTAAGCAGAGATAAACCCGCAGATCAGCACAGTGGCTACGATACACAGCATATTCTCATCCAGAACGGACATTAAATCCAATGGTGCCGATGCGGGCGATACGAACAAACATGTTACAATCGTTGTGGAAACCGTCTAAGGATGATACACCGTATGCGTAAGCTATTTGCGCTTCTGATCCTCGCCTTCGTCATCGTTTTCCCCACGTCCGCCCAGGAACAAACCTTGATCACGCTCACCGCCGAAGCGGGCTTCGACGGCTACTTTCGCGACGGGCAGTGGCTGCCCGTGAGCGTGCGCTTGACCAATGCAGCGGATGATGTGAGCGGTCGGCTGGTGGTGCGCCCGGAAACGTCGGGCAGTGGGATCACGAATACCTACAGCACGCCGGTGACGCTGCCGCGTGGCGGCGACCAGACGGCGCTGCTCTACATCACGGCGCGCGGCTTCGCAACGCAAATCCGCATTGAACTGATCGACGAGGCCGGGGTGGTGGTCGCGCAGACGACCGCGCCCGTGCGCTCAATTCAAAGTCAGGATCGCCTGCAGGTGGTCGTGACCGAATCGGCGGTCGGCTCGATTGACCTGAACGCGATCAAGACGGGCATCTACAATGGCTATCAGGCGAATTGGGGCACGGCGCAAATCCCCGACCGCGCCGCCGCGCTCGACGCGGTCGATTTGCTGCTGTTCAGTGAAGTCGACACGGGCGCGCTCAGCGATGGACAGCGCGTCGCCATCCGCGATTGGGTGACGAACGGCGGTCAGTTAGTCGTAACCGGAGGCGCGAACTGGCAGGCGACAAGCGCCGGTCTGGTCGATCTGCTGCCGCTCGAACCGCAAAACAGCACCACGGTCGAGACGCTCGCGCCGCTGGCCGACTGGCTCAACGTGAACAACAGCGATTTAGCGGAGCAAGCGGTCATCAGCACGGGCGATCTGCGCAGTGATGCGACCGTGCTGGTCGGCGGTGATCAACCGCTGATCGCGCGGCGGACGCAGGGCGGCGGGACGGTCGATTACCTGACGATGAACCCGACCGATGCGCCGCTGCGCGGGTGGGGGAATGTCGGTGACTTGTGGTTCGCGCTGGCGACGAGCCGCGGCGCGCAGCCGAGCTGGTCGAACGGCGTGCTCGATTGGGAGGCGGCGACGCGGGCGGTCGAAATTCTGCCCGGTTATGATCCGCTGCCGGATATTTTGCCGCTGTGCGGCTTCTTGGTCGCATACATCGGGCTGATCGGCCCGCTCAATTACTTGATTCTCAGCCGAATCAACCGGCGTGAATGGGCGTGGGTGACGATCCCCGCGTGCATCATCGCGTTTAGCGCGCTGGCGTGGTTCCTCGGCGCGAATCTGCGCGGCAACGAGGCGACGCTCAATCGGCTGGCAGTCGTGCAGGTGTGGCCGGACGCCGAACGCGCCCGCGTCGATGGCTACGTCGGGCTGCTGTCGCCGCGGCGCACGCCCTATACGCTGACGGGAGACGACGAGGTGCTGCGTCCGATTCCGCGCACGACGACGGGCAACGCCATCATCAACACCAACACGCAGACCAGTGTCGAAATCGTGCAGCGCAACGGGTTCAGCGCGGAGAACTTCACGGTTGATGCCAGCTTCATCGCGGGCTTCAACGTGACGACGACCACCGCAGCGCCCGCCCTCCGGGGCAGCGCGACGATCAGCTTTGACAACACGATTGCCGGACAGCAGCGCGTGGTCGGCTCCGTCACGAATGATACCGACATGGTGCTCACCGAGCCGATCATCCTCGCGCGCGGGCTGGCCTTCGAACTCGGCGACGCGCTGCAGCCGGGCGATGTGCGCCCGTTCGACTTGACGCTGCCGGGGACGGCGCTGCCGTCGCCCGCTATGCGCTCGCTCACGGGCGTGATCTCGATCACGACGCGGACGGGTATGTTCACCAACAAGCAGACCGTGCAGGACATCATGAGTCTGGATGCCATCAACGGCGGGTTCTCGCGCCTCATCCTCAACGCCTCACCGGAGCAGCAAGCGACGCTGCGGCGGCAGATGTTCCTCAGCTCGTTCATCGACGATGCCTACGGCACGACCGGGCGCGGCGATGAGGTGTATCTGGCAGCGTGGTCCGACCAATCGCCGCTGGAACTCGATGTGCAGGGGGCGAACTGGAACGCGCAGAACACGACGCTGTATCTCGTGCAAGTTGACACGACGCTGGACGAGCCGAGCGGGGCGGTCACGATTTCGCCGGATCAGTTCACGTGGGTGGTGCGCGACTACTTCGGTATGGGCGAAGTCGCGCCGATTGCGCTGGCTTTGCAGCCGGGCGAAGAAGTTGTGTTCCAGTACACGCCGCTGCCGGAAGCGGTGCTGCGCGATGTCGACGAACTGCAGGTGCAAATTCAGAATGTCAACATCGGCGGACGCAACATCCCGGCGTATCTGTGGGATTGGACGCTCGGCGATTGGGAAGAGATCCGCGTGGTCGACGAGATCGCTGCGATCAGCGACCCGGCGCGCTTCTTAGGCGCGCAAAACGCGGTGCGGTTGCGCTTTGTGTCCGAAGATTCGGGTGGGTATTTGCGGGCTGGGCGGATTATGGTCACGCAGACGGGGCGATATTAGGAGTTCACATGTCAGAGTTGATTATTCAAACCAAGAATCTGGTGAAGAAGTTTGGCAAATTCACAGCGGTGAACGGCCTATCGCTGGAAGTCCCCGCCGGGTCGATTTATGGCTTTGTCGGCCCGAACGGCGCGGGCAAAACCACGACCATGCGCATGCTGACCACGCTCACCCGCCCCACTTCTGGCGAGGCGTGGGTCAACGGGCATTCTGTGCTGGAAGAACCCCGCGCTGTGCGCAAGTCGATTGGTTACATGCCGGACGAGTTTGGCGTATATGACGATATGCGCGTGTGGGAATACCTCGACTTCTTCGCCGCGTGCTATGACATCCCGGAGTCCGAACGTAAGCGCCTGATTGATGATCTGCTGCAGCTCGTCGATCTCTCGCATCGGCGCGATGACATGGTCGATAAGCTGAGCCGTGGTATGAAGCAGCGCCTCTCGCTCGCGCGCACGCTGGCGCATGACCCGTCGGTGTTGATCCTCGATGAGCCTGCGTCCGGCCTTGACCCGCGCGCCCGTGTGGAAATCCGCGAACTGCTGGTCGAACTGGCGAAGATGGGCAAGACGATCTTCTTCTCGACGCACATCCTCGCGGATGTGAGCGAAATCTGCTCGCATATTGGCATCGTGGAAGCCGGGCAGATGATCGCGCAGGGCAGCATGGACGAGATGCGCGCCCAGCTTCAGCCGCACCGAGAAATCACGGTGACGCTGCTGAATCAGGCAGCGGTCGAGACGGTCAAGGGGCTGATGAGCGATTTCGAGGGCGTGGTCAATGTCACCGAACTCGAACCGAAAGGCGGGCGTTTCCGCGTGCGCATCGACTACACGGGCGGTGATGAAGGCGTCGCGGCGCTCAGCCAGAAGCTGCACAGCGGGAATATCGCCATCCTCGGCTTTGCCGAAGAGACGAAAGACCTCGAAGCCATGTTCATGCGCGTCACTAAGGGGATTGTGAGCTAGCATGACTGCGATTGCCGAAGCCCTTTCACCGCGCGACGCGCACCTTGCCGATGCTGCCCGGTGGCTGCGCCGGGGCGCGCTGCTCAACGGCGGCATTGCCGTGCTCACCCTGCTGTTCGGCATTATCGCCGCCGCCCAAATCATGCCGTTCGCGACGCTGCGCGATGTGCTGCTGTTCAATTACGCGGGGGGGGCCGATACCGCGCTGGCGATCATGATTTTGCTGGCGCTCATCAACGTGAGCTTCATGCTCGTGCTGATGGTGGGCGTGCTGGCGCGCGAGATGTGGACGTTCCCGGTGATTTGGCTGCTGGCGTTGGCGAACGTGCTGCTGCTGTTCGTGCTCGGCTGGGTGATCGCCATCGTCAATGCGGTGGTGTGCGCGTGGTTGGGCGTGCGGCTCATTCGCGAACTGTCGTCGCTGCGCGTCAACCCGGTGATGATCAAGGAGCTGCGCGGACGCATGCGCGGGGTGCGCGCCTTCGCGGTGATCACGGTCTATCTCGGCTTGATGAGCGGGTTCGCCTCGCTGATCTATCTGGTGTATGCGGCGAGCACCCGCGCGAGTGGAAGCGCGGCGGCGGGCGAGATCGGGCGCGTGCTGTTCCTCGGCATCGTGGGCATTGAACTGCTGCTGATCATCTTCATCGCGCCCGCGTTCACTGCCGGGGCGATTACGGGTGAACGCGAACGCCAGACCTATGATCTGCTCAAGACGACGCTGCTCTCAACGCCGTCGTTCGTGATCGGCAAGCTGGAATCGGCGCTCGGCTACATTTTGCTGCTGCTGCTGGCGGCCATTCCGCTGCAAAGCATTGCGTTCTTATTCGGCGGCGTGACTGAATCCGAACTGATTCTCTCGTTTGTCATCCTCACGGTGACGGCGGTCGCGCTCGGCACAGTCGGCATCTACTTCTCCTCGACGCTGGCGCGCACGCTCAACGCGAGTGTGCGGGCGTACAGCGCCATTCTCGCGATCATGTTCGTCGCGCCCGTCGTGCTCGGCGTGGTGCTGCGGCTGATCAGCAACATCTTCTCGAATCAGGGGAGCATCCTGTTTTCGCCCGTCATGGAGACGGTGTTCATCTATGCCGATTTGCTGTTGACGAGCATCAACCCGATTGCGACCGGGCTGACCAGTCAACAGCTTCTGATCAACCAAAATGTGCTGGGTTTCTACCAGTTCACCCTCGCCAGCAACGGCAGCACCATTCCGATGGTGTCGCCGTGGATCAGTTTCGCGATTCTGTACTTAGCACTTTCTGCCGCGCTGATCGTGTTCACCATCCGCAGTACACGAGAGACGGAGTTATAGGCTATGGCGACGTTGGACAATTACGCCGCGCTGCAAGGCATTGTCAGCCGTTGGGATCGGCGGCTGCGCCTGACCCAAAGCGTGCTGTGGCTGCCGCGCGCGTTCATCCCCGGTCTGCTGATCGGGATTGCGCTGGCGCTGGTGGCGCGCACGCGTCCACTGTGGCCGCCGCCGACCATCGCGTTGATCGCACTGGCTGGGATCGCCGTTGGCGTGGCAATCATGCTGGCCGTGATTTGGCTGTGGCGGCGTTCGCTGATCGCCGGGGCGCGGCGCTTTGATGTCGAGTTTGGTCTCGGCGAACGCGTGTCGACGGCACTGGAATTAGGCACGGGGGCGATTCGCTCCAACGAAGAACTGATGCTGCTGCAAGTGGCAGATGCGCACACACGGGCGTCCGCGGTGCGCCCGGGCGAGTACTTGCCGCTGCGCACGCGGTCGCGCGATTGGGCGCTGGTGCTGGCGCTGGCGGGTCTGTTGGCGCTGTTCTTGCTGCTGCCCAACCCACAGGCTGAGGTATTGGAAGAGGACGCGCAGCAGGAAGCCGCGATTGATGAAGCGGCGGACGCCATCCGCGAGATCACCGAAGAAGTGGCCGCCGATACCGACCTCGGCAATGAGGAGCGGCAGGCGCTGCTCGAACAACTGAATCAGACGCTGGATCGGCTCGAACAGCCGAACATCAGCGCGGAAGAAGCATTCGCGTCGGTCTCCGCGGTGCAGGCGGCGCTGGAAGAACAGGCGCGTCAACAGCAAGACGCGGCGGCGCAAAATCAAGCGGCTCTGCAAGCGGCGGCGGACGCGCTGCGCCAAGCGGCGGATCAAGGTGGCGGCGAACAGAACGCACCAGCCGAAGGCGCGCAGACCATGCAGGGCGCGATGGAGCAGCTCACGCAAAACCTCGAACAGTTCGTGCAGAACGCCGAGCAGATGAGCGAACAGGAACGCCAGGCGGCGGCAGATGCGCTGCGCGACGCGGCGCAGGCGCTCCAGCAGACCAATCCGGAAGCGTCACAGGCAGTAGATCAAGCCGCGGAGGCGCTCGAGAGCGGCGACAACCAGCAGACGCAGGATCAGCTTGAGCAGGCGCAGCAGCAAGCGCAGGAGCAAGGCGAAGAGGGGCAGCAGCAAGAAGCGCAGGCGCAGCAGTCCAGCGAACAGGCGCAGCAGGCTGAGCAAGCCGCCGAGCAGATCGCGCAGCAGGGGGAACAGCAGCAAGGCCAACCACAGGAAGGCCAGCAGCCGCAGCAAGGCCAGCAGCCACAGCAAGGCCAACAGCCGCAGCAAGGGGATGGTCAGCAGCAGGGCGATCAACCGGGGCAAAACCCGGGCGAGTCCGGTCAAGAAGGCGATCAGCAAGGGGGGCAGCAGCAGCCGGGCGGTCAGCAAGGCAATCAACCGGGCGAGGTTCAAGGCTCGATCCAGGCGCAGCAGGGCGGCGGTGCCGGCGACGACACGGGCGAATCATCAGGCGACGCCAGCCCGGCTCAGGTCGCGCCGGATCAGGGTAACAACCCGGATGGACAGGGCGAAAGCGAATACGAGAGCGTGAATGTGCCGCGGCGCATCGGCGGGGAAGGTGGCGAAGAGATTGTGCTCGAACCGGATGCCAGCGATGCGCCCGTGCAGGAAGGCGAGTTCGCGGAAAATCCTGAAGGTCAGGTGACCGTGCCCTACAATCAGGTTTTCGGTCAGTATCAGGATGCGGCCAACCGCGCGCTCGAAGGCGGTTATGTGCCGCTCGGCCTGCGCGATGTGGTGCGCGACTACTTCACGGCGCTGGAGCCGAGCGATTCATCACGATGAAGGTTGAGCGTAGTTCATGAGCAACCAACCGATCCCGCGCGGATCAAATGTGATGGGCGTGGTGTTTCTGTTTTTGGCGCGCGGCGTGCTCGGGTTATTGGGCGTCGGCGCGGTGTTCGTCGCGCTGCAAGCGGATTCGACCGCGTATGTCAGTTGGACGCCGCTGGCAGTGCTGGCGATGGGCGCGGTCGCGCTGTTGTCGATCGGCGTGGCGCTGCTCATCTGGCGGCGCAAGCGGATCGGCCTGCTGCTCGGGGTGGTTGCGGTGATCGGAGAGTTCGGGCTGAGTCTGCTCCTGCTCGCGGCAACGAGTACGCCGCCGAATGTGCTCGGCTTAGCCATCAACGTGATTCTGCTGTACTACCTGTATCGTTTTTTGACGCACGAGCCGGAACGGTCGCTGTTTGCGTGAGGTAAAGCTTTACCCCACCCCCGACCCCTCCCCGAATTCAGGGAGGGGAGACAGATTCCCCTTCTCCCACGTAAGCGGGGTGAGGGGTTAAGGCATTCCGTGTTCGACCGCGTGACTCAGTAATGAGCCATTCGGCGCATGTAGGTGTAGTTATGGTGAAGGTTGAACCCTCATCCCGTCTTCATGGGGCGAGGGTACGATAACGTGTAAGTTTGTTCACATGAGATGAGGGCTTATGACCACCGCTCCCGCAGCAGCGATTAACCTAGAAGAGTTCAGCCGTCTCGCACAGGCGATTGAGGCGGAAGTCAAGCGCGTGATCGTCGGGCAAGACCCGGTCGTGCGCAGCGTGTTGATCTGCATCCTCGCGGGGCGGCATGCGCTGTTGGAAGGCGTGCCCGGTCTCGGCAAGACGATGCTGATCAAGACAATGGCGGACGCGCTCGATTTGAAGTTTGCACGCATCCAGTTCACGCCGGACCTCATGCCCGCCGACATCACTGGGACGGACATCCTCGAAGATTCGGAAGATGGCCGCTCGAAGCAGCGCCGCTTCCAGCCCGGCCCGGTGTTCGCCAACCTTGTGCTCGCCGATGAAATCAACCGCGCCACGCCCAAAACGCAGTCGGCGCTGCTGGAGGCGATGCAGGAGAAGACGGTCACGGTGGCGAACCGCAGCTACACGCTGGAACCGCCGTTCTTCGTGCTGGCGACACAAAATCCGCTGGAAATGGAAGGCACGTATCCGCTGCCCGAAGCGCAGTTGGATCGCTTTATGTTCAAAGTGATGGTGACCTTCCCCACGCTGACTGATTTGATCGGCATCCTCGACCGGACGACGGGCGCGGATACGCCGCGCGCGACCAAAGTCGCGGACGGCGTGCAGGTGATCAACATGGGCAAGCTGGCGCTGAATACGCCGGTTGCCAGCCACGTCAACGAGTATGTGGCGCGGCTGATTCTGGCGACGCATCCCGAGACCGCCGACGCGCCGACGAGCGTCAAGCAGTTTGTGCGTTACGGGGCGAGTCCGCGCGGCGCGCAGTCCCTGATCCTCGGCGCGAAGATCAACGCACTGCTAGAGGGACGGTTCAACGTGTCGTTTGAAGATGTGGCGGCGGTGGCCGCGCCCGCGCTGCGGCATCGGCTGCTGCTCAACTTTGAAGGGCTGGCGGAAGGCATCAGCCCGGACACGGTGATTGGTGACGCGCTGAAGGCCGTGCCGAAGACGAAGTAGGAGGACTACGGGATGAGTAATGAGCAGAAATTGCTAGAGCGCATCACGATTGATCCGCAGATTTTCGGTGGCAAACCGATCATTCGCGGGCGGCGTTTAGCTGTTGAACATATCCTTGGCATGCTGGCGGTTGGTGATAGCCCACAAGAGATTGTGGATGCATACGACTGGTTGGAAATTGAGGATATCCAAGCTTGCCTAGTGTATGCCCGCCGTCTAGTTGCGCATGAGCGTGTTGAACTGCTGAATGTTCAACTATGAAATTGCTGCTCGATACTTGTGTTTGGAAGGGTGTACTTTCCGAACTCGAAAACGCCGGACATGATGTGATTTGGGCGGGTGATTAGGCAGTTGATCCCGGCGATGTTGTCGTCCTCGAACGCGCACATGAGGAAGGACGAACTCTAGTTACTCTAGATAAAGATTTTGGTGAGTTGGCAATTGTGCGTCGTTTGCCCCACTCCGGAATAGTTCGACTAGTTGATCTCTCATTAAAGGCACAGGCGAAAGTATGTTTGCATGTTCTCGAGACTTATGGGAGTGAACTTGAGGCGGGGGCAATTGTGACTGCACAACTCGAGCGCGTACGTATACGCCCCGCGGATATAGATGATGGCTGATCAGCAATTGTTTGATGAGAAGACGCGGCGCAAGCTGGAGCAGTTGATGCTGGCGGCGTCGCGGGTGCGCGCGGGCGCGATCAAGGGCGAGCGGCGGTCGGTCAAGCGCGGCACGAGCATCGAATTCGCCGACTATCGTAACTATGCGCCCGGCGACGATCTGCGCCGCCTCGACTGGAACATCTATGCGCGCCTGGGGCGTCCGCTTACGCGGCTGTACGAAGACGAAGAAGACCTCGCCGTGCATCTGCTGTTCGACAGCTCGGCCAGCATGAATTGGGGTACAGGCGAAGCGAATAAGTTCGATTTTACGCGGCGGTTGGTCGCTGGGTTGGGCTACATCTCGCTGACGACCAACGACCGCCTGACGATCAGCGCATTGGGCGGTGACACCTTTGGCCCGGCGCGGGGACGCGCCTACAGCGTGGCGCTGCTCAGCTACATGGTGAAGGTGAAAGCGGCGGGGCGCGTAGACATCAACGCCGCGCTGAAAGCCTATGCGCTCAAGTCGGGGCGTCCCGGTTTGACGATGGTCATCAGTGATTTGTTCTCGCCCGAGGGCTACATCGACGGGATCAATGCGCTGCTGGCGAAGGGGCACGAAGTCGCGCTGATCCACACGCTCGCGCCCGAAGAGATCGAGCCCCCGCTCGCTGGTGATTTGCGCCTGGTCGATGTGGAAACAGGCGCACCGCAGGAAGTCAGCATCGATGGCGGCATGCGCGATCTGTACATGCAGCGCGTGCAGGCGTGGCGCGACGACATCCGGCAGGAGTGCGGTCGGCGCGGGGTGCATTTCGTCGCCGCCGACACCGGGTCACCGTGGGAAAAAGTCATCCTGTATGACCTGCGGCGCGCGGGTGTGGTGAAATAAAGACAAGAACAAAGCAAGAAAAGCACGAAAGAAAGAAAAGATTCAACGCAAAGACGCGAAGTCGCCAAGTGAGAGGTTCGGAAAAACGGTGTCGTCGGTGAGATTCGGTGAGGATGAAATCAGCTATCGCATTGTGACGGCAGCGATTGAAGTCCACCGAATGCTCGGCGGACCGGGCTTGTTGGAAAGCGTGTACGAAGAGGCGCTGGTGTGGGAACTACGCGAAACTGGGCTTGACGTCGAACGGCAGACACGGTTGCCGATTCTCTACAAAGGTCAGACACTGGTGACACCCTTATGCATTGACGTTTTGGTGAACGATTTGGTGATTGTCGAATGCAAGTCGACCGAAGAATATCATGCGGTGTTCGAAGCACAGACGCTCACCTATTTGCGCCTGACTGGACTCCGGTTGGGTATGGTCATCAACTTTGGGGAACGCTACGTGAAGAACGGGATCAAACGAGTGGTCAACAACCTATGAACACAGTGTTGTCTACCCCTGCACTTTGCGTCTTCGCGTCTTCGCGTCTTTGCGTTGAGTCTTTGGCTTTTCCTGGCTTTTTAGCCTTTAGGGGCAATGTATGTCGTTCCTGACGCCGTTGGCGCTGATCGCGGGGCTGCTGGCGATCCCGATCATTCTGCTGTACATGCTGCGGCTGCGGCGGCGCGAAGTCACCGTGAGCAGCACCTTCTTGTGGCAGCAGATTTTGCAGGATCGTGAGGCGAATACGCCGTGGCAAAAGCTGCGGCGCAATCTGCTGCTGTTCCTGCAGCTGCTGATCCTCGCGCTGTTGGTGTTGGCGCTGGCGCGCCCGTTTGTGATCGTCCCGGCAGTGAGCGCGGGGCAGATCGCCGTGCTGCTGGATGCGTCGGCCAGCATGAACGCGACGGACTCGACCGAAGAGACACGCTTTGACGAGGCCAAGCAGCAGGCGCTCGACATGGTCAACACCATGAACGCGGGCGATCTGATGACGGTGATCCGTGTCGCCGACCAGCCGGAAGTGCTCAGCCCGTACACGGGCGACGCGCTGGCCCTGCGCGAGGCGATTCAAAGTGCCGAGCCGAGTCACGCGTCGGCGGATTGGAACGCCGCGCTGACTCTAGCCGCGGCGGGCGCGGCGGGCGCAGTCGATTTCAACGTGGTGATCATCAGCGACGGTGGCGGGATGCTCAACCCGACCGACGATTCGATTCAACTCCCGGCGATTCCCGGTGATTTGCAGTACATTCCCGTGGGAACGGCGAGCAGCAACGTCGCCGTGACCGCGTTGGCGACACGGGCGCTCCCCGGCGAAGCGCCGCAGTTGTTCGCGCAGATCACGAACTATGGAAATGAAGAGGCACGTGTAATTTTCAATCTGCGCGTGGACGGCACGCTGTACACGGCAGAAGAATACACCATTCCCGCGAATGGCTCGATCCCGCTGACGCTGAACGAACTGCCAGCGACCTTCACGACCATTCAGGCGGGGGTCACCTTGCCAACCGACGCGACGACGACCGACTATCTCGCCGACGACAACACTGCGTGGGCGGTCAACGCGACGAGCGGTGGACGGCGTGCGCTGGTGATGACGGAAGGCAACCTGTTCATCGAGCAGGTGCTGCGCAGCCTGCCGGGTGTCGAAGCTTTCCGCGGGGATATCAACCGCGGCCTGCCCATCGAACCGTTTGACCTATACGTGTTTGACGGCTGGCTGCCCGCGACTTTGCCAGACGCCGATATGCTGTTCATCAACCCGCCGCGTTCGACCGGGCTGTTCGCGGTGGGCGCGGAGAGTTCGGGTAATGCGGCGCTGAATCCGCGTGTGCGCCGGGATGACCCGCGCATGACGTTTGTGGATTTCGCGACGGTCAACATCCTCAAGTTCAAGCAGGTGACAGCGTCGTGGGCGGATGCGCTGATCAGTGTGGATGGCGGCGCTTTGCTGTTGGCTGGCGAACAGAACAGCAGTCAGATCGCGATCCTCACCTTCGATCTGCGCGACTCCGATTTGCCGCTGCAAATCACCTTCCCGATTCTGATGTCGGCTCTGCTGGATTGGTTCACGCCGCCCAGCGTCATCAACGCGCCGGACGGGCTGAACGTTGGCGACACACTGCCAATCACGGTGCCGCCGGGCGCGGAAACGGTCAACGTGACGTATCCCGATGGCAGTACCCGCGCCGTCCAAGGCGTGGCCTTCACCGATACGGCGACACCCGGCTTGTACACGGTCACGGCGCTGGCGGGCGCGGAGACGGTCAGCACGGGGCAGTTTGCCGTCAACGTGTTTGACGCGGGCGAAAGCCGCATCAGCCCGCGCGACAGCATCATTCTCGGCGATACCATCGTGACGACGACCGTCGAAGAAGAGATCGGGCAGCGCGAGTTCTGGTCATGGCTGGCGCTCGGCGCGCTGCTGGTCTTGCTCATCGAATGGATCGCCTATCACCGCCGCATGACCGCGCCTACCTTGTTCAAGCCCTTGACGCGCCGGAGTGTGCCTGCATGAGCTACTTTTTCGTCAGTTACTCGCGGCATGACCGTAAGAAATTCAATCTTGATCAGGTGTTAAACGATCTGCGCGCGGCGGGTGTGCCGCTGTGGCTTGTCCCCGATGATGTGCCGCCGGGCATCGACTGGAAGGATGTCAAAGACGACGCCATCGCCGGTTCAGATGGGCTGATCTACTTCTCCAGCCGTCATATCAACCGCACCCCCGTGATTGATCTCGAATTGTGGACGGCGCGGCGTATGTCTAAGCCTGTTTTTCCGGTACTCCTGGCGGGCGATCCGGAGTATCTGCCGGAGCTGTATCGCGACGATTACATCGATTTCCGGACCGATTATGCAGCGGGGCTGAAAGCGCTCATCGCCCGGCTGCCCAAAGAGGATCTCTCGTCGAAACCCGTCAAAAAGACCGCCCCGAAGTCGAAAGGTTATGTCTTCATCAGCTACGCGGAAGAGGATACGGCCTTTGTGATCAAGCTGCGCGACTATCTGAAAGGGCGCGGCTATGGCTACTGGGATTATCAGGACAGCGACCGCGACTACCACGGTCTGCTGTTTCTGGAACTGGAAGAGGTGATCAAGAACGCGGCGGCGACCATCAGCGTGATGTCGCCGGACTGGAAGCGGTCGAAGTGGGCGGCGAAAGAATTTCTATTCTCGGAAGAAGTCGGTACGCCGATCTTTCTGCTCAAGGTGCAGGAGATGGAACCGACGCTCGTCACAGCGGGCATCCCCTACATCGACTTCACCCGCGACGAGCAAAAGGGGTTCGATAAGCTGGATAATGAACTCCGGCGCAAGGGGCTGCTATGATCACGCCAACCGGATTTCTGATCCCTGACGAGCAGATCGCGGAATTCTGCCAGAAACACCGCATCCGCAAGCTGGCGCTGTTCGGCTCAGTGCTGCGCGACGATTTCCGTGATGATAGCGACATCGATGTGCTGGTCGAATTTGAGCCGGATGTGAGCCTGGGGCTGAATTTTTTCACGATTCAGTACGAACTTGAGGATTTGCTCGGACGGCGGATCGACTTTGCAACGCCAGAAATGTTGAAGCACTACGTTCGCCGCCGTATTTTGAACAGCGCACAGGTGATCTATGAACGAGCGGGATGAAGGTCGGCTGCGCGAGATGCTGGATGCAGCGCAAAAGGCACAGCGTTTCGTTGCAGGCAAAACACTCAGATTATTGGAAGAAGACGAGTTTTTTGCGGCAGCCTTGTCGTATGTGATTCAGAATATCGGCGAGTCGGCCTCCCGAGTCTCGAGTGAAGTTCAGCAGCAATTCACGCAAATCTCATGGCGGGAGATCATTGGTATGAGAAACATTCTCGTCCATGATTACCTCAATACTCGCTACGACATTTTGTGGAATGCCGCCAGTATCAGCGTTCCGGAATTGATCGAACAGCTTGAGGCGATTTTGCCGCCGTTTGTGGATGAGGATGTAGAGAGTAATCCTGATGACGTTTAGTTTTCCGCTGGCGCTGCTTCTGCTGCTGGTGATCCCGTTGGTGATCTACGTGGGACGGCCACGCGTGGCGTTCCGGCGCGGGCGCGACATCACCAGCCTGATTTTACGCACGGCGATTCTGCTGCTGCTGATCCTCGCGCTGGCGGGGGCACAGGCGGCGCAAGCGGCGGATAAGCTGGCGGTCGTGTTCCTTGTGGATATGTCCGACAGCGTGGGCGGGACGGATCGGCAGGTCGACTTCATGCGTGAGGCGCTGCAAGCCATGCGCCCCGAAGACGAGGCGGCGATTGTCGCCTTCGGCGCGAACGCGCTGGTCGAACGCCCGATGAGCAGCGTACGCGAAATCACGCCGCTGCGCTCGACGCCTCTCACCGGGAATACCGACTTGCAGGAAGCGATCAGCCTGGGGCTGGCGCTGTTCCCATCGGATGCGGCCAAACGGATTGTGATTCTGAGCGACGGCCTGCAAACGGTCGGCGACGCGGAGATCGCGGCGCGGCGCGCCGCGGCCACCGATGTGGAGATCAGCTTTGTACCGTTCGCGCGCGTCGAGCAGGTGCCGGAAGTGCTGGTGAGCGATGTGCGCGTGCCGACGAGCGTCGGCGCGGGGCAGTTGTTCGATCTGAGCCTGACGGTCACGGCGGAGGCCGCGACGCCGGCGGCAATCACGGTGTTCGCCGGCGGTTCAATCATCCATCGGCAGAATGTCGATTTACGGCAGGGGGTGAATCACTTTGCG
>JAYRZU010000028.1:0-10515 GCA_041916315.1 Anaerolineae bacterium | reverse complement strand
AGCGGGGAGAGGGGTGGCGCGGCTTGTGCCGTTGTCTCCCCTCCCTGAATTCGGGGTGGGGTCGGGGGTGGGGTCAGCAGTTATGTAAATATCAAGTTATAGATAGGCTTCTTTATGGCAGAACAGACACTTTCACCCGCGCCCCCAATCGATCAACCGGAGCCGCAGCCCGCCGCTTCCATGGAATTGAAGCTGACGCGCCGCAGCCGCATCGAAAAGTGGGCGTTCCTCATCCCGGCGATATTGTTTCAATTGAGCTGGGGCTGGTATCCGCTCATCGTGGCCTTCTTCCTCAGTTTAACCGACGCGCGTCCACGCGGTCCGATCTCGTTCACGGGCTTGCAGAGTTATCAGCGCGTGTGGAATGACCCGCTCACCGCGCAGGCCTTCCGCGTGACCATCACCTATGCGGCGCTGTCCATCGTTCTCACGTTCATTATCCCGATCATCGTCGCCATTCTGCTGATGGAGATGAAACCGCGCGTCATGCGCTGGATGATGCTGCTGTGGTTCCTGCCGTTGAGCGGCGTCGCCAGCACGATCATGTGGCGCTACGTCTACAACCGCGATTTCGGCTTCTTCCAGTGGATCGCCACCGATATTCTGCATCTCGAACCGCAGCCCTTCCTCGGCAGCGCGGATCAGGTCTTATTCTGGCTCATCGTCCCCGGCCTGCTCATGTTCGGCCCCGGTCTAATCTATATGGCGGGCTTGCAGAGCATCCCGCAGTCGTACTATGAAGCGGCGGAAATCGAAGGCGCGAGCCTGTGGCGTAAGATCTGGACCATCTCCCTGCCCCGCCTGCGTCCCATCATCGTCATGCTGCTGACCTTCGCCATCATCGGCTCACTGCAAGTCTTCGACTGGCCGAAGCTCATGACGGAAGGTGGCCCCGGCGGCGCGAGCCGTACAGTCGTCATGTACATGTTCGACTTGCTGGGCAACCTGCGTTACTCCGACGCTACCGCGATTGCCGTATTCCTGTTCTTGCTGATCATGGCGATCACCGTCGTCTACCGCCTGCTGTTCAAAGAAGACCCGGACGTCTAGAGGAGCGCCAACGATGTCCCTGTTTCCCAAAGTGGGGCGCAATCAGCCCGGTTTACGCATCACGTATGGCATCGTCGTGGCGATCCTCGTCCTCGGCGTGTTCATGCACTTGATCCCGTTCTACTTCATGATCGTCACGTCGCTGAAAACCGCGCCGGAGATCATGCGCATTCCGCCGACGCTGTGGCCGCAGCAGCCCACGCTCAAAGCATGGGAGCTGGTGCTCCAGATCACCGCGCAGAACGATCTCCTGCGGCAGCCGCTGTCGGTCTACTTCGTCAATTCATGCCTGATGTCTTTTGGCACGCTGGCGCTTTCGCTGCCGATCACGGCGTTCGCCGCGTATGCCAACAGCAAGCTGCAAAAAGGGCGTGGCGCGCGCTGGTCATTTCTGTTCTTTATCGGCACACTGATGGTACCCGCCGCCGTGACGCTCATCCCGAGCTTCCTGCTCGTGCGCAACTTCCCGTTCCCGTTGCCGCAGGTGCCGAACATCCCCGGCACGGAGACGCCTTTCCCGGTACTGCGCACGTGGAATACCGCGTGGGCGGTCATCATCCCCGGCGTATTCAGCGCCTTCAACTTTCTGCTGTTCAAGGGTTTCTTCGACACCATCCCCAATTCGATCATTCAGGCGGCGCGCGTGGATGGCGGCTCGGAGTTCAACATCTTCCGGCGCATCGTGCTGCCCATGAGCATCCCAGTATTTGCGGTCGCCGCCTACATGCAGTTTAGCGGCGTCTGGGACTCGTTCATGTGGCCGCTGCTGGTGATTCAAGACCCGACTAAAGCGCCGATGTCCGTCGCGATCTACAACCTCGTCAACGCCTTCAGTTCAACCGGGACGATGAGTTCGGGCGGCGCGTTCGCGCAGAACGAACGCATCCGCGCCCTGCAAGACGCGGGCTTGTCGTGGAACGGCTTGGTTGTGCTCGGCATTTTGCAGACTATCCCCATCTTCCTGATGTTCATCGTCTCACGCAACTACCTGCTCAAGGGCGTGAAGATTCGCGGGCTGAAATAGGAGTTGATCCCACATGGTAAAAGTCGAACTCCGCAGCGTCACGCGCAACTACGGCGTGCAGCTCGAAGAGACTGCGCTCAAGGAAGATAAGGGGCGTCCGGCGCTCGAAAACATCCAGATGACCATCGAGCACGGCGAGATCATCAGCATTGTCGGGCCGTCGGGCTGCGGCAAGAGCACGCTGCTCAAGGTGATCGCCGGGTTGGAATACGCCGACAAAGGTCAGGTGCTGTTCAACGATTATGACGTGACGCGTATTGAACCGCAGCATCGCGGCGTGGGCATGGTCTTTCAGGATTACGCGCTCTACCCGACGATGAAGGGCAAGGGCAACCTCGCCTACTACTTCGAAGTGCACCAACGCACCGAAGAGGAGATGCAGCAGCGCACCAAAGAAGTCGCCGACATTATGGGCGTCGGCTTTGACCTGCTCATTGGTCAGCGCACAGACACGCTCTCCGGCGGTGAGCAGCAGCGCGTCGCCATTGGCCGCTGCATCGTGCGCGATCCATACGTCTTCCTCATGGACGAGCCGATTTCCAACCTGGACGCCAAGCTGCGCGAACGCACGCGCATGGAAATCAAGAAGATGCTGCGCAAGTTCAAGGTGACGACAGTCTACGTCACCCACGACCAGCAGGAAGCCATCTTCATGGGCGACCGGATCGCCGTGATGCGCAAAGGCAAGCTGGAACAGTTCGGCACGTTCGACGACCTGTATTACACCCCGGCGAATCTGTTCGTCGCGACCTTCATCGGCACGCCACCCATGTCGGTGATCCCGGCGCAGGTGAGCGGCAGCACGCTGCGCGTCGAGGATGCGCTGTGGGAGCTGCCGGCGGATCTCGCCGCGAAAGTGGCTGGACGCACCAGCGTACGCCTCGGCATGCGCGCCGAAGGCTGGGACGTCGGCAGCGGCGCGACCCTGCCTGTGCGCTTCATGGAACGCATTCCCACCGAGCAGGCCGCTTTCGCGCATGGCACACTGAACGGCACAAGCGTGACCGTCATTCTGCCGCTGGACGCGCCAAACGCCAACCAGATTCATATCACTCCGCGCTGGGACGCAGCCTATCTGTTCGACGCGACCGACGAAACCGCGCTGCATACGCCCGGCATCCCGGATCTGTTTTAAGAGAGGCTCGACATGGCACTCATTCAAGTGCGTGATTTACGCAAAGAGTTTTCTGCCGAAAAGATCGCCGTCAACAACGTGAGTTTTGAGGTCAAAGAGGGCGAATTTCTGGCGATGGTCGGGCCGTCCGGCTGCGGCAAAACGACGACGCTGCGCTTGCTGGCGGGCTTAGAAGCGGCGACCTCCGGCGAAATCCGCTTCGGCGACAAGATCGTGAACGAGATCCGCCCGCGGGATAGGAACGTAGCGATGGTGTTTCAGGATTACGCCGTCTTCCCCCACCTGACCGTGTACGAGAACATCGCCTACGGGCTGCGCGCCCGTGGCGGCTACTCCCGGCAGGAGATCGACAGCCGCGTGACCAAAGCCGCGCAGATGTTCCGCATCGACCCGCTGCTCAAGCGCAAGCCGCGTCAACTGAGCGGCGGCGAACGACAGCGCGTGGCGCTGGCCCGGGCGATGGTGCGCGACGCCGACATCATCCTGTTCGACGAACCGCTCTCCAACCTCGACGCCCAGCTCCGCCATCAGGCGCGCGAGGACATCATGCTGCTGCACCAGCAGCGCCCCAAGCCGACCGTATACGTCACGCATGACCAGTCGGAAGCCATGGCGCTCGGCGACCGCATCGCCGTGATGCGTGGCGGCAAGCTGGAACAGATCGGCACCGGGCAGGACCTGTACAGCAAACCCGTAAATCAGTTTGTGGCTTTCTTCATCGGCGCGCCGAGCATCAACCTGTTTGACGGCCGCATCAGCGCGGAAGATGGCAGTTTGTACATCGAAACGGCGGCGTTTAAGGCGCTGCTCCCGGCGCAGTTCAACGACAAACTCGGCGGACACGCCGGGCTGGCGGTCAAAGTGGGCATTCGTCCCGAAGATATGCACGTGCCGAAGCAAGCGCCATTTGCCGTCACGGACGATAATACGATTCGCGGCATCCTGAACGAGATTGAACCGAGCGCGACGGGCAGCATCGCTTATCTCAGCTCGCTGGAAGGCGACAGCGAATATGTAGCGACCTTCCGCATTCGCCTGCCTGCCAGCTATATCGGCAAAGAGATTCCGCTCGGCATCAACATGGAGAAGATCCATTTGTTTGATGCCGCCAGCGAACGTTCGTTATTGTACGGATAAGCCTGATGCCTTTTCTGGACGATACCGGAGTCGATACCAGTGAACGCAGCCCGTTGTGGTCGCCGTTCACCGTCATCGCGGATCAACTGGAGCGCCTCGTCGTGCTCAACATCGCGTGGGCGCTCCAGTGGCTGCCCGCGCTGGCGGCGTTCGCGTGGCCGGAGCTGCCTGACGTCCTGCGCGTGATTCTGGTCGGCTATACACTGATCGCCTACGCGCCCGCTACGGTCGTGCTGTACGGCATGGCGCGGTTGGCCGCGCAGGGTGAACCGCTGACGCTGTATCTGGCGACGGATCTGCTCAAAACGCGCGGACTGGATGGCGCGAAGGCGCTCATGCCGCTCGTCGGCTTGCTTGGCGTGCTGCTTTTGGGAAGCAGCGTGCCCGTCACGCTGATCAGTGCGGCCTGCCAGTTGGCGCTGCTGTTCACGCTCGTATTCAGCAACTACTGGGGCGTGCTGATCGCCGCGCGGAATTTGCCCAACCCGGTCACGCTGTTGACCGAGTCGGCGCGACTGGTATGGCGCTACCCCGCGCCGACGCTGCTCCTGACAGGCGCCGTGCTGATCGCGGTCGTGCTTGGCACCATCTCGGTCGGCGGCTGGGTGCTGATCGTCCCAGTGGTGATCGCTTTACTTCAAACGCAAATGTTTCGCAGCTTGATGGAAAAATGATGGGTCAATTACAAGTCACCAATTTAAAGAAAACGCTCGGCAACCGCCTGATCATCGACGACGTGAGTTTCACCGTCGACGAGGGCGAATTCTTCGTACTGCTCGGTCCGTCGGGCTGTGGCAAAAGCACGCTCCTGCGCCTGATCTGCGGGTTGGAACAGCCGGACAGCGGCGTGATCAGCCTGAATGGGGTGAACATCACCCAACTGCCACCGCGTGAACGCAACCTCGGCATGGTGTTTCAGGATTACGGCCTCTACCCCAACATGGATGTCTACGGCAACATCGCCTATGGGCTGGAGGCACGGGGCGTCAATAAGGCCGAAATCGAGCGGCGCATTAAGCCGGCTGCCGAAAAGCTTGGCTTAACCACTCTGCTCGACCGCAACATCGGCGATATTTCCGGCGGCGAACAGCAGCGCGTCGCGCTGGCACGGGCGATGGTCAAAGACGCGGATTCGTATCTATACGACGAACCGCTCTCCAACCTCGACCCGAAGCTGCGCCACAAGGCGCGCAATGACATCATGGCCGTACACCGCACCAAGGGCAAGCCGAGCGTGTACGTCACGCACGACCAAAGTGAAGCCTTCGCGATGGCCAACCGGATTAGTGTGCTCTCCGGCGGGCGGGTGCAGCAGATCGGTACTGCCGATGAACTGATCACAGCCCCGGCGAATACCTTCGTCGCGGGCTTCATCGGCGCCCCCGCGACGAACCTGCTCAACGGCGAAATCACGCGGCGTGACGGGCAGTTGGCCTTCCGGTCAGGCAGTCTGGTCATTCCCCTACCCGCCAAATGGGAGCCGGTTCTCGCCAGATACACCAAGTCCGCGGTGATCGGCGGCATTCGTCCGAGCGCAATTCAGGTCACGCAGGACACAAACGCGCTGCGCGCCCAGGTCAACTTCATCGAACTACTGCTCGGCGAGCAGATTCTCGGCTTGACGTTCGGCGAGGGCGGCAACCTGACCGCGCAGGTCTCAGACAGCGAAGTCATCGAAGAAGGCTCGACGATTTCGATTGCGATCGATCCCGAACAGGTCAGCCTGTTCGACCCGGATACGACCAGGGCGCTGGCATGAAACAGCTCCTGTTTCAGCCGCAGGCGGGCATCGCGCGCGGGTTCGCGCAGATGGCGCAGCTCATGGCGGCAACGCTCGGCCCGCAGCGCGGCGTGATCTGGAATGCGATTGGGGCGGGCAAACCCGAAGCCCTGACCGACTCCGGCGTCATTGCGCGGCGCGTCACTGAACTCCGCGGCGCGGCGGACAACAGCGGCGCAATGATTCTGCGGGGCGCAGCCACCGCGATGCACGAACGCTACCTCGACGGCGCGGCGCTCACGGCAGTGCTAGCGAACGCGCTGCTGGACGACGCCTATCGCCTGATCGCGGCAGGCGTCAACCCGATGAGTTTGCGGGGCGGCATCGACGCTGCCATTCATGCGGCAGTTGACTCGATCACGGCAGCGGCGCAACCCGTCAAGGGGCAGGAACGCCTCGCGCAGATCGCGCTCACGGCGACGGGTGACCCCGAACTCGCCGACATCCTCGGTGAGTTATTCGATGTCCTCGGCAGGCACGGCGCGTATGTGGTCGACGAATACGCCGCGCCGATCCTCGACCGCGAGTATATGGACGGCGGACGCTGGAGCGCACGTCCCGCTTCGCGCGAACTCATGCCGCCCGCTGCGGCGGATCTCGTGCTGGAAAGCCCACTGATCTTCGTCTCCGACGACAAGCTTGAACGGTTCGATCAGATCGCCCCGGCTCTGCAATTGGTCTTCGAAGCGCCGGACAAGACCCCGATCCTGATTATCGCGCGCGAAATCACGGGCGAGGCGCTGCAAGCTCTCACGCTGAATCATGTACGCGGGCGGCTAACCGGAGCGGCGGCGCTGCTGCTCACCTCCGGTGATGCCCTGCGCGCCGACCTCGAAGACGTGAGTCTGCTGGTCGGCGGAGAGTTGACGGCGATCGAGCGCGGCACACCGCCGGGACGCTTCCGCGCCGAGTGGTTCGGGCGGGCGCAGCGCGTCATCCTCAAGCGCGACTCGCTCACGATCATCGGCGGCGCGGGCGACAAACGTCTCATGCAGCGTCGCGCTGGTGACCTGCGCGCGCAGCTCAAAACGATCAAAACGCCAGATGAGACGTGGGAACGCCTGCGTTTGCGCATTGCACGGCTGTCTGGCGGGATGGGCGTGCTCAAAATCGGTGCGCTGACCTTCGCCGAACGCGATGAGCGTAAAGACCGCGCCAAGAAAGCCGTCCGCGTGCTGGAAACTGCCTTGGAAAGCGGCGCAGTTCCCGGCGGCGGTATAGCCTATCTGAACGCTATTTCGGCGGCGTGCGCGGCCAAACGCGGTGATAGCGAACACGATGCAGGCGTCGATCTGGTGGCGCGGGCGCTAACCGCGCCGTTCGTGCAGCTCGTCGCCAATACCGGGCATGACGCGCCGCAGGTCGCGCTGCATGATGTGCAGCGGAGCGGCGGTGACCTCGGTTTCGACGCCCGCACAGGAGAATATGTCTCGATGTGGGAGGCGGGCATCCTCGACAGCGCGGCAATTCTAACTGCGGCATTGCATTCGGCGGGAAGTGCGGCGATCATGGCACTTACAACCGATGTAGTGATTGTTGAGAAATAACTATGCAGACACAATTGAAAGCACTTCCCCTGCTCAATGTCCCCTCCCCCGTCTCCGCGCTGGTAGTGGACAGCACTGGCGTATGGGCGGGCGGCTTGGGCGGCATCGCCTTTTACGATGGTTCAGAATGGCATACGCGAGTGGCTGGATTAACCTTATCCAGCATAACCGCATTAGCGCGCGTGGGCACTTGGTTGATCGCAGGCGGCACCGATGGGATCGCCCGGTCGAATGACGGCGGTGTGACGTGGCAGCCCTGTCCCATCAAAGGCGGCGCGCCGACGATCACCGCATTGGTCGCCTCGCCCAAGTTCGAAAAAGACAAAACACTGATCGCCGCCTCGCTCAATATGGGCACGCTGCGCAGTGACGACGAGGGCCAGACGTGGGAAGTCTCCGCCTTCGCCCTAGAGTCGTATGAGGTGCTGGCGCTGCTGTGGACGAAAGATGGCGCGCTGATCGCTGGGACGACCAACGGTCTGTACCGTTCGCCGAATGCGGGGCGCGCGTGGCGGCTCTCCGAGCATTGCGCCCCGGTCACCGCGCTGACACAGCTCCCCAACGGCTCACTGCTGGCCGCGCTGGAGACGGGCGAGCTGATGCTCAGCACCGATAAAGGCGATACATGGGAAGCGCACGATAACAATCTTCCGGAGGGCGCCGAGATCAGCATGTTGGCCGGGACGCTGCTCGGCACCAGCAACGCGCTGTACACGGGCAGTGAGGACGGCACGACCTGGACGCAGAGCCTGGAGGCCACCATCTTCTCGCTCACGCTCGCGCCGGATGGAACGCCGTACGTGGGCGCTGACGGCGGCGTGATGATGCGTAGCGCCAGCGCTTGGACGGAACTCCCACCCGCGCCGATCCATGATGTGCGGCAGGTGATCGCGCTCGGCGATGATGTGCTGGTCGCCGGACGACTGAGCGCACTGCTCAAGTACCACGCGGGCGCATGGCATCCGCTCAGCGGTGTGCCGCTCCCCCTTTCGCTGGTCACGCGCCAAAAAGAGCTGATTTATGCGTCCGGCATCGATGGACTGTACGTCTCCAGCGATCAAGGCGCATCCTGGCTCAAGCTGTGGGCAGAAGGGTATCTGTCACATCTCGCCTTCCAGCCGAACGGCATTGGCTACGGCAGCCGCGCCGACGGCACACAGTTGGTGCGCACGCTCGACGCGGGCGCCACGTGGCAAACGACCAAATCCCCTTTCGGCGTACTCCCCGTGGTCGCACTGGCGGCCACCGACACGATGATTTTTGCGGGCATTTTCGATCCGCGCCGCCGCGTGATCGGGCTGTGGCGCTCCACCGATGGCGGTCAGCGCTGGTTTCCCGGCGCAGAAATCCCCGCGCAGTGGGGCATTGCCGCCGCCTTCCCGAATCCGCCCATGCTGGCGCTGCCGAATGCGCTGCTCGTCGGCGGCCCGAAGCCCGACGACCCGTGGACGAGCGCCCTCTTCGACCGGCCGGGCGTACAGGTGCGCACCATTACCGGGGATGCCACCGTGCAGTACGCGCTCTCGCTGACGCAGGGTATTTTCGAAAGTCATGATCAGGGAAAGCAGTGGCATCATGTGCCGCTGGATCTGCCTGAAGATCAGATAATGGACATCAGCTATGATGCCGGACATCTGGTCATTTTGCTGGTTGGTGGGCGAGTCTATACAACGTAGAGAGAAAAACATGCCGCAGCAGGAACAGCCCATAACCCGAATGGTCGCGACCTCACGTGACCTGAAGCGCAGCAATCGCTCACACCTGCTGAATTTGCTCTATTTCAACGAACCGACCACCCGGCTGGACCTGAGCCAGATGTCCGGTCTCAGCCCAGCGACGGTGACGAAGATCGTCAGCGAATTGATCAGCGAGAACATCGTCATCGAAACGGGCGTCGAAGATTCGCAGGGTGGGCGTCCGCGCACTACCCTGCAAATCGATCCGTATTACGGCTATTTTTTCGGCGTGGACGTGGGCGAAACCCACATCTACGTCGAACTGTTCGACATCAAACTCAACAGCATCGGCGACATCAAGTACGCGCTCACCTCCAGCGAGATCATGCCGCAGGATATCGTGCGCATGATCGTGGACGGTGTGCGGTCGCTGCAGCGCGGATCAAACATCCCTGATGACAAGGTGCTCGGCGTGGGCATCGGCGTGCCCGGCGTGGTTGACCGCGCGGGCGGCGTATCGATCTTCGCGCCGAACTGGGGCTGGCGCAATGTGTCGCTGCTGGACCTCGTCCAGACGCAGTTGCACCTGCCCATCCTGCTTGACAACGGCGCGCAGGCTATGGCGCTGGCGGAGATGTGGTTCGGCGCGGGCAAAGGCATCAACAACCTCGTCGTGCTGCTGGTCGGCACGGGGATTGGTTCGGGCGTGATCACCGATGGCAAGCTCTACCGGGGTGTTTCCAACAGTGCCGGCGAATGGGGGCACACCTGCATCGCCATGAACGGGCGTCCCTGCCGCTGCGGCAGCCGAGGCTGCATCGAAGCATATGCTGGCGCGCCCGCCGTCATCGAACAAATCCGCGAACGCGATCCGCACAGTCCGCTGCTCGATCACGGCAGTCAGATCGAGATTCTACGCGCGCTCAGCACCACCGCCCGCCGCGGCGATCCGCTCGCCGTCAGCATGCTCGATGAGGTCGGCGCGACGCTCGGCACGGGCATCGGCAACCTGATCAACCTGTTCAACCCGCAGTTGATCGTGCTCGGCGGCTGGGCGGGGACGCTGCTCGGCGCCGATTTGCTGCCCCGCATTCAAGCCATCGTCGGGCAGGTCGCGCTGGATCAACCGCTGGCGAACACCAGCATCCGGGTGAGCGCGCTCGGCT
>JAYRZU010000027.1:0-36868 GCA_041916315.1 Anaerolineae bacterium | reverse complement strand
TGGTTTGAGCGGTGAGGGTCCACCCGGCTCCATCCCGAACCCGGCAGTTAAGCTCACCAGCGCCGATGGTACTGCAAGGGCGACCTTGTGGGAGAGTAGGTCACTGCCAACCCACCCTTCTCGTTTTTCTTTTGTCTGGCGGCGGTGAGCCGTGAGCCCAAGACAAACGACCGAACAGACATGACGAACGGACGCCCAGCGTCCGTTTTTGATTCCCCTGCTCTGGTAATAAAAAAGGACGCGGCACGCCGCGCCCTTCCAAAAAGAGGTTGAATGGGCAGGAGATGTCTCCTGCCCAAATCGCTGTTACTGTGCGTTGATCGCCACATCATCGATGTGCCACACATTGAGGGCACCGTCGGCGCTGCTGCCTTCCTCCCACAGGAAGCGCACGTTCACGTGCGGCTGACCAGCGAAAGCCGACAAATCAATCGAAAGAGCCGTCCACGTCTCTGATGGCGTGACTGTCGTCACCTGCTGCCAGTTGATTCCATCGACGGACGCTTCGATCCAACCGAGCGAATTGGGCGCTTGCAGCCATGACTGGAATGTCAGGGTGGGGCGTTGAACAGCGGTGAAATCAAACGGGGTGAGCCAAGTGAGCGTATCCGAGCTGTTGTCCGGCGTGACTGTCTGCCAGAAATAACCGACCGCGGCGTTCGCGTCGTCGTGGACGAGCTGCCATCCACCTGCTGTCGTCCAGCTCGTCGTGCCTGCTTCCATATTATCCGCGCCCAACGTGCCCGCTACCGGAGCCGCTGGCGCTATAGGAGCGACGGGCTCGACAGGCGCAAGCGTCGGCACGATTGCCGCTGGGTCGACTGGCAAACTGGTAGCCACGAGGGGCGCTGGCGGCTGTACGGACGCGCCAATAATGATGCTGTCGATGAGGATACGCGCGCCGTTGAACGGCAGAACCCGCAGGGTATGAATGCTCGGCGTCAAGCCATCCACACTGAGGGCGAGACCAAACGCCTCGGCAGCACTGTTCGTATTGACTTGTTGGACGATTTGCCCGTCAACTTCGAGCGCTAATTCCCCCGTAGCTAGACTGCTGGCGTACAGCACACTGATCGCGCTGCCTTCAAAAACTACCGTGAGATTGTCATCCTCGCTGCTGCTCATCAGCGCCGTTCCGCCGCTGAATCTTCCATTCACCAGCGACCAGCCCGCCGTCTTAATGATCGATGCGTGATCCGATTCATAGCTCCCCGCCGTCAAACTGAGCGGAGCGCCCACGGCGACCGGAAGATTTGCATCGGCAGTTGGCAGAACTTCCGCCAACTGCGCGGCCAAAGCGCGCTCGTGTGGCTGATCCTCGCTGCCCGCGACCAGCGGTTGAGCGACGGCAGCGGTACCGTCGCTGAGCACAATCGGAACGATCGCATCAATCGCGACGGCGCTGCTGGCGGGGAGAACGCGCAGTGTGTGCGGCGCGTTCGCCAGCCCGTCGATGCGTGCCCGGGCATTGAAATACACCTCACCATCGGCGGCGGTCGTCGTGACGGTACGCATCACCTGCCCGTCGATTTCAACGTTGAATGTGCCAAACGATCCGCTCACATAGACGATTTCTACGCCGACACCCGCAAAAGTCGTGGTCAGGTAATCGTTCGCTCGGGTATTGATGATATAGCTGCTGCCGCTGGCGTTCGCCGCGCTGACGCTGACCCAACCGACGGAACGCGTCACACTTGGGCTATCTGACTCAAGGAGCGTGCCAACCTGGGGTGTTCCGGGTGTTGTGGTTGGAGGAACGAGCGTCGGCGGCACAATGGTCGGCGGAACCAGCGTGGGTAGGCTGGTCGGAACGGCGGTCGTTGGCATCCGGGTAGGGGTATTGATCGGAGCGACTGTCGTTGGGATCAATGTAGTGGTATTGGTGGGAACGTCCGTAGTTGGCTGGCGCGTGGGCGTGCTGGTCGGAACCACGGTGGGCGGCGTCGGCCCAGTGACGGACTGACCATGAATGCCGGCGGCCAGATTCTGCATGACTTCCGCATGCGTCAGCGCGCGGTTGTACAGCGCGACGAGATGCATTTCGCCGAACCACGATCCGCTGCCGCTCAATTCGTTGCCAATGTTGAGGTAGAGCACGGTGTTCCAGTTGTCGAGCGTCCCCGCGAGCGTGGCCGTCGACTGCACCACGCCGTTCACATACAGGTTCGTGACCCCATCAGCGCTGTGCGTGATGACGATGTGCTGGAGGCTCGCAGCAGCCGTATTCGTCGGCGACATAAACTGCGTGCCGTTGCCATCCGTGCCGGTGCTTGTGCGCATGCGACCTTCATACTGCGTGCCGAACTGCGCCAGCGAGAGGTTGCGCCGCGCTGTGTCGTTGGACATCGAGACGATGCGCGCACCGTTCATGGTGGTGTTCGCGGGTTTCACCCACGCTTCGAGTGTGACGGCGTCGCTCTGCATCAGGCTGTTGTAGAGGCGGGCGGGCGCGGTGCCGCTGGTGATGTTGACGTCGCGGAACAGTTCCAGACCGCCGCCGGGCAACCAGCGCGTGTTGGCCGGATAGGTGATGTTCAGGTTGATAGCGGTGCCTGCGCCTGACGTATCGCGCACGGTGCTGCCCGTTCCTTCATTGAAGGTGTATAGGGCTTGGATGCCGCTCGTCACGCGCGTGCCGGGGGCGGCGATGGGCGGCTGCGTGGCTGCGGGCAGGGTGTTCGTGGGGGCGAGCGTGGTCGCAGCGCGGGTTGGCGTGTTCGTGCGAACCGTAGTAGGCGCGAGCGTCGTTGCCGTGACTGGAACCGTGGTCGGCACGCTTGACCAGCGGGGCAGGTCACTGCGCGTGATCACCCACGAGTCATTCATGAAGGTGCTCTGACCCTGATAGCGGCTGTAGCCCATCTGCCACACGTATTCCCACGCTTGCACGAGGAAGATGCGCGGATAGCGCGCCTTGATGTCGCGGATGAGGTTGCCCCAATTGTAGGTGGTGGTATCCCAGCCCGCGCCCGTGGCCGGGATCGGGCCGAACTCAAACAAGCCGATAGGCTTGCCCGTGGCGACGAGTTGATCGTATTCGCCCGCCGAGTTGATTTGCAGCGGGTTTTCCGTCACACCGGAGTATTCGTCGAGGCCGACCATGTCGACGACATCGTTACCGGGATAGTTAGCGGTGGCATTCATGCCCGTATTGGGCGAGTACACCCAGAGCAGATTGTCCAAGCCCTTAACGCGCGTGAAATAGTCGAACATGTGCCGCCACAGCGCGGTGAAATCCGCCGGGCTTTGGCCGCCCCACCAGAACCATGTGCCGTTGAGTTCATGCAGCGGCCGCCACAGGACCACCACGCCGCGGTCTTCCAGAATCTGAAGATTGGCGGCGATGTTATCGAGCATGCCGATCCAGTTGATGTAGGCCGTGGAACCGGGTGTCGTCAATGCGAGCACGCTGCGCCGATCCCATTGGTCGGCAGTATCCCGGTTCGCCCAATCGGTCGACGAGCCGCCCGTCCACGGGTTGCGGAAATGGCAGGACAACGTGACGAGATGGCCCGCGTTCCACATATCAGTGAGGTAGCGCACGACTTCGCCCATACCCGCGGGTGTGGCACAGTCCATGCCCGTCAGCGCAGGCCATTGGCCAGTCAGGTTATAGACCGCCTGCATCTGCTGCAGGGCGGTATTATAGGTCGTGCCATCACCGTAGCTGCCGAACTGCCCGCTGATGACGCGGTTGTCAGTGCGGCTGGTGAGCCCGTACGCATAGTTGAGAATCGCGCGGGCGGTCGCGTTGGCGTTAGGATTCGCCGGGGAGGGGCTGGCGTTCTGCGCTTGCGTGACGACGATGGCGGTGCAGATGGCAACGAGCAAAGCCAGCCGGAGCAATGAAACCTGAGACTTGAGCATAGTACTACCGTTCTCCTGATGCTCTATCTGGTTCAGTGTTCGGCGGGTAAGGGCGGTGACACGACGAAGAAAACTTAATGGAACCTGAAGATAGAATAGTCAAAAGTGTTGATAAAAATGAAAGATTTACGATTTTCATCAACCGTTTCAATGTAGTCACAATACTGCGGTGTGATAATTGAGAAATGGTTGTTAAATACCAACGTAGGCCGTTATTTAAGTACTAGTGTCTCTCCGCTGTGTTAGGTACAATATGGAGGACAATTACCCCGTTCGGCGGAAAAAATGGGCGATTCCTCTACAGACGCAGCACCCTTAACGAACCAGTCGACCTTCTCGATTGGGCGCTTAATGACCCGAAATCTCCTGGTTCGACTCCTCACGGGTATCTTGTTATTTCCGGTCGCTCTGGCGGCGCTGTTCTACGGGGGGACGGCGTTCACCATTTTGATCATGATCATCCTTTTGATCGCGACACTCGAAGTCAACAATCTGGCCGCCCACAAACATGTACGTTTCTCAACGATCACCAGCGTCATCATCGTCACGGTCGTCGGGTTGATGCGCCCGCTCTTTGGTGGCAGTAACCCCCTTGTATGGATCAGTGCGGCTTTCGGACTCGGGTTGCTGTTTGTGTTGGCCTATGCCGCGGGCGAGCGGCAGCATCGCCTGCGCGATGCGCTCGTGTCGGTAATCGGCACAACGTATCTCGCGCTCGGCGCGTATTTTTCGCTTTATATTCGCGACCTCCCCGCGGGTTTTATCCTGTGGCTGCTGATGTTCATCGGCGCGTTTGGGATGGACACGTTCTCGTATATTGGCGGACGGTTGTTCGGGCGGCATCGGTTGGCCCCGGCCATTTCGCCCGGGAAGACAGTCGAAGGGGCGGTGATCGGCGGCCTGTGCGCTATGGTGATTGCATTTGCGCTGCTCATGTCGACAAACACGGTGATTCCGGTGCTGATCGCGGTGACGATTGCCATGCCCTTTGCCGATCTCGCGGGCGATCTACTTGAGTCCTATGTCAAACGCCTATACGGGGCGAAAGACTCGAATATTCCCTGGCTCAATGTGTTCCCCGGTCATGGCGGTGTCTTTGATCGCATTGATGGGTTGCTCATGGTGGTGGTTGTCACCATGCTGTTTCTCGCGCTGGCCGGACTTTAAAGCATGATCGCGCTGCCTCTCCACGGCGCTTTGTCCCACCTGTATTTACGCAACTTTTCCTAACCAGCAGGAGCACAGTCCATGCCGATGTTTGACTTTCCCCTTGAGCAATTGCAGGTTTACTGCCCGCCGCGCGATGAGCCCGCCGACTTTGATCAATTTTGGGCGGGCACGCTGGCCGAGGCCCGCCAGTATCCGCTCGATGCGCGCTTCGAACGCGTCGATGTTGGGCTGACGATGCTCGACACCTACGATGTCACCTACAACGGGTATGGTGGGCAGCCGATCAAGGGGTGGTTCATTGTGCCGCGCGGAGCAGCGCAGCCGCTGCCGTGCGTGGTCGAATTCATCGGCTATGGAGGCGGGCGCGGTCATCTGTTTGACTGGTTGTTCTGGACAAATCTCGGTTACGCGCATTTCATCATGGATACACGCGGGCAGGGGAGTGCATGGCGGAATGGCGATACGCCCGATCCTGAAGGCAGCGACACGGCCTATCCCGGTTTCATGACGCGCGGAGTGCTCAATCCGAATACATATTACTATCGCCGCGTATTCACGGATGCTGCGCGCGCGGTGGAAGCAGCGCGGTCACATGCGTCCGTCGACATTTCACGAATTGCGCTGACGGGTGGCAGTCAGGGTGGGGGGATCACGTTAGCGGCGGCAGCACTCGACGGCAAGGTGTCCGCCGCGCTGCCGGATGTTCCGTTCCTGTGCCATTACCGCACCGCCGTTGAGCTGGTCGACACGCACCCCTACGGCGAGATCGCGCTGTTCCTCAAGACGCACCGTGACAAGGTTGACCGCGTGTTCACAACGCTGTCGTACTTCGACGGCGTCAACTTTGCGGCGCGCGCTCACTGTCCGGCCCAGTTCTCCGTCGGCCTGATGGATACGATTTGCCCACCGCGCACGGTTTACGCGGCCTACAATCACTACGCGGGTGATAAAGAGATGCTCGTGTGGCAGTTCAACAATCATGAAGGTGGCGGCACTTACCAATCGGTGGAGAAGGCTCGTTTCCTCAAGCAGTTGTGGGGCTAGACAGCGCCCGAGGCGCTTGAAGTTTGGGGCGATCTCATTGATCGCCCCGCTGGTTTAAGTCGAAGTGGTTGAGGTTAGCTTCCTATCAGTGTTCACGCTCATGGCGGGTGGGTGCAGTGCTCGCTGCCGCTGAAGCTCTTCAGCGTAAAGGTGGCACAGTTCGCGTTCGCCCACCTCATCGCAGTAATCCCACAGGCCGTTGTGGCAATGCCGGTCATCATCCCAGCCCGGATGATTGAGAATCGGATACAGGCACAAACCTTCCAGCGGTATACCCTCCTGCAGCAGCGCGCGCGCTTCGCTCGCCATGTACTGCAGCCAACCGGGTCGATTGTCGTCTTCAGCACCGGTCTCCGCGATGAACATTGGACACCCGTAGCGGTTGAATACCTCGCGCGCGAGATCGCGAAACGGGCGGTAATACGGGCTGCCGAGCGGAATCTTGCCACCTTTTTTGTGAAACCATTGGTTGTTCGAGTAGTAGTTGAGACCCAGAATGTCGAGATAGCGCGGATGACCACCAATCTGTGGCCAGATGCGGCCTGACAGCAGATCCCAACCTTGGAACTGCGCCAGACGTGCTCCTTCGGCGTCAGCCGCGTCTTTTGGATGCGTTGGGCGTGGCGCAATGTGGATGACCGGGTCGACGTGCACCATGCGCGCATGCGGCAGACTCTCCCAAACAGCCTCGGTCGCTGCGATGGCGGCGCGCGCCAACTGCACTTTGAGTTCGAACCCGCGCTCGGTCGCAAATGGGTTCAAGTAGCCGACATCGCCGCCGCCCCACGCATGAAATGAGATCTCATTGACCGGACAGAGGAACGCCTCTTGTTCCGTGGTTTCCCGGTAGACTTTGGCAAAGGCGCGCGCCATTCCCGCGAAGCGCCGCACGAACTCGGGCGTGAACGGGTCGAGATCATCAGGGTAGCCATAGTGCAGCAGATCCCAGATGATTTGCATGTTGAGGTCGCGTGCAGCTTCCAGCATGGGAATAATGCTGGAAAAATCGTAGTGAAATGGGCGTGGCTCGATCAAATGCCAGCGCAGACCGCTGCGCGCCGTGTAGATGCCTTGCGCCTGCAAGCGCGCATAATCCGCCCGCACATGGGTATCATGGTGCGTTGCGGCGATTACGTCCAACCGTTTCCCTGAACGAAGGCGATGGGTTGAACACTCAAACCCGGCCAGATAGAAGCTGCGAAACAGCGGCATACGCTGTCCTCCTCCGTAAATACAGCGTTCTACCATAAAGGCTTTTGTCGTTTCAGCACACGGGCCGTTTGACCACTCTGCTACGAAAGTGGTAGTTCATGGGTGGTTGATCGGGGAAGGGAATACCATGACAGCCTAAACGGGTTGGGCGTAAGAAACCCAACCGAAACGCTCTCTATTTAAATATGAGGCGGAATTACGGGATGAACATCAGGCTGCAACTCTGCCTTCCTCGCTTTAAACTTCGCAGTTCGTTTGAAGGGAACCAACCATGGCAAAAAATAATAAACAGCAACCCAGTCGTAATCGACTGATTCTTTCTGCGGCATTAATTGTGGTCGTCGCGTTGGTGATCGGTGTGATCCTCGTCACTCAGAATGGAAATGGCGCTGCGACGGGCAGCGTGATCAGCCCACAGGACTACCAGTCGCGCTTCGCCAGTGCCGATCATGTGCTGATCGATGTGCGTACGCCGGAAGAATTTGCCAGCGGCCACATCAGCGGCGCGGTGAACATTCCGCTCGACACAATCAGCACGCGCCTGGCGGAGATTCCGCAGGATCGCGATGTGGTGTTGTACTGTCGCAGCGGTAACCGCTCGAATCAGGCCTGGAATCTGCTGAATGGGGAAGGGTACAGCCGCATCTACGACCTCGGCGGCGTGATCGCGTGGCAGGCGGCGGGGCTGCCGTTGGAGTAAACGTTAACTATTCGGGAGACGTAGGGGCGCACAGCCGTGCGCCCCTACTGGCAGTCTAGCTCTGCGCCGCCAGCCACTTCATGGTCTTGGTCGCCAGCTTGTCGAGCGCTTCGACCGATAGGGCGAGATGTTCCTCTTTGGTATCTTCCTCTTTAGCATGCGATAACCCGCGCAGACTCTGTACGAACAGCATGATCGTCGGCACGCCTGCGCGCGCAACTTCCGCCGCGTCGTGGAGCGGACCGCTCGGTAAGCGATGCACCACGCCGGCTGTCTCCTGAATCGCTTCGTGCGCCATTTCGATCAATTCCGGGTGGAAGAGGATCGGGTGAATCTGCCAGATGCGCCGCCATTCGACGGTGACGTTCTCCTCGGCCGCGAACTTTTCGCTCGCGTCCTTGGCCTCTTGCAGCATCGTCGCCAACGACTCGGCGTTCAGGTGGCGCTGATCCAGCGTGATATCGCATTGACCGACGACCGCGGTCACGATGCCCGGCTTGGTGGTCACACTGCCGACCGTGCATACGCCGCCATTGCGCTTGGCGATTTCACGGATTTCCAGTGAGAGCTTGGCCGCCGCGCCGAGCGCATCTCGTCGCTGATCCATCGGCGTTGAGCCGGCATGCGCGGACTGTCCGGTGAAGCGGATCGCGTGGCGTTCCACGCCGAACGTCCCCAGCACCACGCCGAGCGGCAACCCCATCTTTTCGAGGACGGGACCCTGCTCAATGTGCAGTTCAAGGTAGGCGACCGCGTTCTGCAATTGGCGCTGCGCCTGTTTCGCATGGTCGAGATCGAGGTCAAAGCGGGCGATGGCATCGCCGAGCTTAACGCCGTCGCGGTCGACCAGATTCCGCAGATCGTCGGGGTTCATGGTGCCCGACGCGGCGCTTGACCCGAACAGGCTGCGCCCAAAGCGCGCGCCTTCTTCATCCGCCCAATCGACGAGGCGTACGGTGACGGGCGGCGTGCCCTCTTCTGCGATGCGGCGCAGCACTTCCAGCCCAGCGACCACGTTCAGGCAGCCATCCAGCCAGCCGCCATTCGGCACGGAGTCGATGTGACCGCCGATGAGCATGCATTTATCCGACTCGCCGCGCAGCGTGATCCACGTGTTGCCCGCTTCATCCCATTCATATTCGACGGGCAGGCCTGTCAGCTTCGACTTCAGCCAGTCACGCGCTTTGACCCAGGTATCGGTGAAGGCGACGCGCTGCGCTCCATCGTCGTTGCCGGTGAGCGCGCGCAGTTCTTTAAGTTCAGCAATCGTGCGTTGGGGGTTAAGTGTCATCTGTCTTCCTCGCTTTTCGCTTCGAGAATAACTTAATTTTCGCCCGTATACCAACCGACAAACCGCGCGGTGTCGTCGAGCGCGGTCACCAGATGCAGCATGCCGCCGTCGGCTCCGATCATATACATCGCGGTCACCCCAGCGCGACGCGAAATGAACGCGATTTCATCACCTGTCGGCGACCACAGCGGCTGCCAACCCGCCTCGATCACACGCTGAAAATCTGTGCCCGCCGCATCCATGCGATAGATGCCGCCACCATCCGCGCGATTCGATACAAACGCGATTTGTGTCCCATCTGGGGACCACGTTGGCTGGAAATCATTGTCGAGGTGCTGCGTCAGGTTTTGCAATCGGCGTGTGGGCAGATCGAGGAGGTAGATCTCGGTGTTGCGGTCGCGGCTGGAGTCGAAAGCGATGCGATTTCCATCGGGTGACCATGAAAGTTCACTGGATGGGGTGAGTTCCGGCACGCTTGCGCCTGCGCCGCTGCTCGCATTGATGAGATGAACGCCCGCATCCTGCGCGCCCGACCAGAAGCGCACGGCCAACTGCTGTCCGTCCGGCGACCAGAGCGGACGGTCATAGGGCAGCAGCGCGTTTTGCTCGGTGATGATACGTGCTGCGCCCGTGTCGAGGTCGCGAATCGCCAGATGCCAGCTTTGAAAGCGGATACTCAGACGCGTGTCATGTGTGGCCCAGTAGGCGACCTGCCGGCCATCTGGTGACAGCGCCGCCAATCGTTCGGCCGTCTCCGTTCCCGTGCTGTACAACACTCCGCGCCGCGCATCGACCACCTGAATGGTCAGCCGACCATGATCCGAAGTCTGGAACACGGCGCGCAGTCCATTGCGGGAGGTGTGCGGCACTTCGATCACGGGCGCACTCGGCGGCTCGATCAGCGACGTTTGCACGCGGCGCTGTGTATCGATCACGTAGAGCGCCTGTCCCTGCATCCCACGCATCCACACGATCATGGCGGCGGGTGGCGCTTGTGTCCGCAGCAGAATCAGCAGGACGCTGGTGCTGATGAGCGCGGCACAGGCCACGACGAGTGCTCCGCGCAGAAACAGGGTAGGGAGTGAAAGATGTATTTTCACGGTAGGGACGCGCTCAATCGCTTCCGACTAGATGCCAGAGACGGCGTCCCTACGACTGTACTGTCACCGCGCAAACGTTACAAGCCCAGCTTCCCCGGACACAGGATATTGTTCGGGTCGAGCGCCGCTTTGATTTGTCTGAGGGTCGCCATGCCGCCATCACCGTATTGCGCGGGCATGTACGGGGCGAGCCGGATACCCACGCCGTGATGGTCATTGATGACCGCGCCGGCATCGAGCGCTGCTTCAACGCCCGCTTTGAAAATAGCATCGTGCAGCGCCTTCGCCTCTTCCAGCTTGGCTGGCCCGGTTGGCACTTTCATGCGGGCATAGATCATCGAACCCCATTCGTACCAGTGCGAGAAGTGCGTGTTCAGCGACAGGTTGAATTCGGGCGGGCAAGCCCCGCGGATCGCCGCCGTGGTTGCATCGTACACCGCTTCGATGTGTTCGAAGTCGGCCACCACGTCGATGGTGCCCCAGATGCTCGGCAGTTCCGGTGCATAGGGTGGGTAGTAGAAGACATAGCGCCGATCCCACCACAGCGCGCCGATGTCAGGGCTGAGCTCCGTGCCGCCGAGCTCGCGGCACAGGTCGCCGCCGATCTTGGCTTCCAGATCGACCAGTTCCGGGTATTCGCCGTCGTACATCATGACCATGGTCGGCGCATTGAGCGGTGTCTCGACCGCGCGCGCTAAACTATGGGAGGCCGCATGGGTGTCATACAGGCGTAGCACAGGCGGCTTGAGCCCGGTCGTCATGATGCGTCGCCCAGCTTCGACCCCGTCGGCGAGGTTGGCGAAGGTGTACACGCCGAAGGCGCGGCGCTTGGGCATGAGGTGCAGCTTGACGGTGGCCGCGGTCACGATGCCGAACACGCCTTCCGCGCCGACCAGTAACTGTGTCAATTCTGGCCCCGCGGCATGACGGGGCACGTTCGGCGTGTTGACGATTTCGCCCGTTGGCGTCACCCATTCCACACTCAGCACATGTTCTTCGATCTTGCCGTACTTGGTCGAAAGCACGCCCGACCCGCGCGCGGCAATGCTCCCACCGATGGTCGCCCACTCTGCCGAAGCGGGGTAGTGTGTGAACGACAAGCCGCGCTCGTTGAGCATGGCCTCGAAATCACGGCAGGCCAGCCCGGCTTCGACTACGCAGGTCAGCGATTTGGTGTCAATGGAGCGGACACGCTGCATCCCGCGCAAATCGAGCACAATGCCGCCTTGGTCGGCGTTGGCCGCCCCTTGCACACCGCTGCCACCACCCCACGGGGTGATCGGCACGCGGAGTTCATTGGCCAGGCGCACAATCGCGGCGACTTGCTCGGTACGGGCTGGACGCACGGCGATCTGCGGGCGGCTGATGGGCTGACCCGCTCCCGTCGCCGCCACCGCATACCACCACTGATCGTTCGCGTAGTGGATTTGCGCTTCGGTCTGCGGCATGACGTTGGCCTCGCCGACGATGGTCGCCAGTTGGTTGTGCAGATAGGCTACCATCCCCACGATTTACCTTCCGTGAAGTCGCGGTTTTTCACCTGCACGTCGACCTTTTCCAGTTCGGCGACGGCATCAATCAAGTGCTGGGAGAAGCGCGAAAAGGCGATTTCACCTTTTTCAGCGGTGCCGCGGTGCGGGTTGCCCATCACGCCCGAATCGGTGAATTCCTCGTGTTCAAACGGGAAGTTGAAGTACTGGTAGCCTTGGAATTCGGCGTCGGGCATGCCATCTTTCTTCGCCCAGGCTTCGCCGAGCCATTTCGGGCCATGCGCCTTGTCCACAACCGCGCGATCCAGCCGCACAAGGTCGGGGTTGTGCGCGAGGCACTGCGACGTTTCCAGTTCGCCTGCGTGCCAGCCGGGGGTCTCTTCGACCGGGCCTTCGAGCACATCCTTGAGCATGCCGATGTAGCGTTCGGCATACGGCTTGTAGTAGGCGATCAGCGCGCCTGTCTCGTTGCGCAGCTTGCGCAGTACCGGGTCAATTACCTTAACGTTCGAACCGTGCCCGTTGACGAAGATCAGGCGGTTGAAGCCATGATGAATCAGGCTGCGCCCCACGTCGTAAATCATGTTTAGATACGTGTCCGCGCGCAGGGTAATCGTCCCCGCGCCCCAACCGGGTGAGCGCATATGCTGCGGTGAATAGCCCATCCAGATGGTCGGCGTATACAGGATGCCTGCTTCTTCGCCTGCCCGCTGCGCGACTTCGGTCGCCGTGATGGTGTCGCAGTACAGCGGTAAGTGCGGTCCGTGCTGTTCAAGGCTCGCTTTCGGAATCAGGATCGTATCGGAGTGCTTCAAATACTCTTGGATATCAACGTAGCTCAGGTCACCCATGCAGAATGATGGGAAACCGAGCGACTTGGTCTTTCTTTCAGCCATCGTAAAAACCCTTTCTTACCGGACGAGCAGATCAGCGTCCGTGGCCAATATTAGGTGCGCAGTAAGCTTTTGAGAGCATCAAAGGTAGCGTCAGCAAAGCGATCTTCATTGATGTGCGCATCGACTTCCGTATATTGAATGCCTGGTTTCAGCCCGTTTCTGAGCAGAGTCCGGCACGTTTCGTTGAGGTCGGGCTGCCAGAAAGCACCGCCCTCCACATCCATGACCGATCCCCCGCGCAGGGGGACAAGCACTTGGACTTTCCCCGTCGCTGCATTGAGCTTGCTTAAGAGATGCTCGGTCGCGCGGATCTGTTCGTCGGCGGTGAGGCGCACGAGCGTGAACTCCGGGTTGTGATAGTAAGTCGGTCGGTCGCGCAGCGTTTCCGGCACTTCGTGCTTAGCTCCAAAGACGATGAAGTCGAGGCAGCCGGGCACGATCAACTGGGGAACGCCGGTTTCAGCGGTCGCATCCATCCGGGTTTGCCCTCCATTGTGAAAGCCACCCGCGATATACGCGGCGATCTCGCTCAGCGTATAGTCGAGCACGCCCGTGAAGTATCCCTGCCGAATCAACTCGTCCATCGCTACGCCGCCGACCCCATTGGCGTGAAAGATCACGAAGTCATAGCCTTCGGCCTCCACCAACGGGCGCACGCGCATGAGCGGTTTGGTTGTGTTGCCGAGCATCGTAGCGGCGATAGCGGGTTTATCCGCCTTGATGGGCGCGCGCGCAGCATAGGCCTGCGCCATCCCAGTGATCGCCGCCGCGGCACTGTCGAACACGGCGCGGCTGATTGGGTTCAGGCCGAGAATATCGACGATCGAATGCATGACTAGCACATCCTTCGTGCCGACGAACGGCGCGAACTTGCGCTGACCAGAGGCAATCGGCGAGACAATCAGCTTTGGGAAGCCGACGGGCAGCACCTTCATCGCGGCGGCAGCCAGCACCGAGCCTTCCGCGCCGCCTAACGCTGCGACTCCCTGTATCCGTCCCGCGTGGAACAGATCGAGCGTGATCGCCCGGACGCCCTTGAGCATTTCCTCGACGGCTTTCCCGCGTGACCCGGCGTTGCGCAGCGCGTCAATCGTCGATCCGGCGGCTTCCGCGACGGTGCGGCGGTTGAAATCTGCTTCGATTCCAACCGCCTCGCCGAGAATGCCCGAATCGAGCACCAGCGCGTTACACCCCAGCGCCCGCACGCGTTCCCGCAGATACGCGGTCTCCGGTCCCTTTGTATCGAGCGTACCGATCAGCAGAACCGTGGCCATCAGCCGTTACGCGCCACACGCGCGCAGGTGGCGGATGCTGTTTTCGACATGCTTGGTGTACGCGGCATCGCTCATCAGGTCGCTGCCATGGTCGCGAATGAACTTGAGTTCCGCTTCGCTCGCTTCAGTTCCGGCGGCTTCGGCGGCTTCGGCGAGCGGTGAGCGGTCGAACGGCACGACGAATTCGACTGTCAGCGGCCCGTCGGTGTAACCCGCGTCCTTCAGCGTCTGGATCAGCTTCTTCCAGTCCCAGTTGCCTTCGCCCGGCGGGCGCCGGTTGTTGTCAGCGACATGGAAGTCAACGAGCCACTTGCCCGACTTCATAATGGCGTCATATGGGTCGGCTTCTTCGATGTTGATGTGGAAGGCATCGAGCGCGATGCCGACATTCGGTTCGTTCACATCCTGCGCCAGCTTGATCGCCTGATCATGCCGATTGAGGAAGTTGGTCTCAAAGCGGTTGAGCGGTTCCAGTGCGATGCGGATGCCATACTGCGCCGCATGCTTGGCGCACTTGCGCACGTTTTCGACCGCCCATTCCCATTCCTGTTCCGGAGTGGAGCGGGGCGTCACGCGGCCGACTTCATTGGGCACGAGCGTGAACATGTTACCGCCCAATGCGCCAACCATGTCGAGGCATTCGTTCACGTACGCGACACTCATCTCACGATAGTAGGGGTCCTGATGGATGAGATCGCGCCCGGCGATCATGATACTGACCGAGCCGAAGCACTTCAGGTTGTGGTCGTCAAGCTGCTTGCGTACGGCTTTCCAGTCATATTTGCGGGGCTCGCCCATAATCTGGATACCGTCATAGCCTAAGCGGCTGAGGCGCTGAATGGTGACTTCAATCGGTTCCGGGCGCATCCAGTTGTGCATACAAACGTACATGAAAATTCTCTCCTAAAACCATAATTCAAAGCGTGTTATGTAAGTCAGCGATGGACAGCACCGCGAGGTGGCAGTGGAGTGGTGCATAGGGGGCTCAACCCCAAATTGCCCCTGTTCCGAGCGTATCTTTCGCTGTTGTGTAAATTATAATTCATATTTGACAGCTTTCGCAAAGTTATGTTATTGTTGCCTGTGTAGAGTGTGTTTGTTGACGAAATGTTTCATATGTTCCTGATAATGGTTTCACTTTCTTTTCCAACACTAAACTCAAATCTCCAACCGTTTGTGGAATCATGCTGATTAGGTATTCGGCTGGTTGATTCAACACGTGTTCTGTGGGGGTAAACGAGAAGTCCGTGCAGGGTTCTCGACTCGAAAAGGGTTCAACTTTAGTTTTCACTTAAGGAGATTACTCGTGTTAAAGAAACTCTTGCTGGTAGCGGTGCTCTTGATGGTGGTGACAGGTGTTTCGGTGAGCGCGCAGGGCGTGACCGAACTCAACATCTGGTGGGCGGAATGGGATCCCGCCAACTATTTGCAGCAGATTGGCAATAACTACGAAGCCGAAACAGGCATCAAGGTCAACGTGGTCACGACCCCGTGGTCGAGCTACTTGGATCGCGTGTCGACTGAATGGGCGGCGCAAGGCACGGCCTACGACATGATCGTCGGCGACAGCCAGTGGTTGGGGCAGGCCGCGACCGAAGGCCATTACGTCGATATGACCGAATTCCTGAACAGCAACGGCATCACCGAAACGGTGACACCGGCGACCCTCCAGTACTACGGCGAATACCCGGCGGGCAGCGGCACCTACTACGCTTACCCGACCGAAGGTGACGCTAATGGTTGGGCGTACCGCAAGGATCTGTTCGAAGACGCCGACAACATGGCCGCGTTCGAAGCCGCCTATGGCCGTCCGCTCGCCGTCCCGACGACATGGGACGAACTGCGCGATATCGCCGAATTCTTCACCCGTCCGGACGAAGGTCTGTATGGTGTGGCCGTCTACACCCAGCTTGAAGGCGACGCCATCACGATGGGCTTCCAGAACCCGTTCTTCTCCTACGGTGGCGACTGGTACGATGAAACCTTCAACACGCTCGGCGTGGTGAATTCGGACGCCTCGGTTGCGGCGCTCGAACTGTACAAGGATCTGTACTCGTTTGCGCCTCCCGGAACGAACAACGCGTTCTTCCAGGAAATGAATGACGCCTTCGTGAACGGCCAGGCGGCGATGATTATGAACTACTTCGCCTTCTTCCCGGCACTCGCCAACCAGAACATCAACCCCTACGCGGAATCGACCGGCTACTTCGCGATGCCGGCTGGCCCCGACGGTGAACGCTTCGCAGCGCTCGGCGGTCAGGGCATCAGCGTCAACAACTACATCAGCGACGAACGTAAGCAGGCCGCGTTCGACTTCATCACATGGTTCGCTTCGGAAGAAGTCCAGCAGGCGTGGGCGGCGCTCGGTGGTTACACCTGCAACATCGCCGTGCTCGAATCGCCGGAATTCCTCGAAGTCGCGCCGTATAATGCCGCGTTCGCCGAAACCATGACCTTCGTCAAGGACTTCACGAACATTCCGGTCTACGGTCAGCTCCTCGAAATCTCGCAGCGTTACCTCAACGCCTACGTCGTCGGTGGTCAGGGCACGGCGCAGGAAGCCCTCGACAACATGGCGGCGGAGATGGACGAAGTGCTGGTCGAAGCCGGCTACATCTCCGAATAAGTAGTATTCCGTCGGGGCGACCAATTTGGTCGCCCCGACACCATCCATCGGCGAACTTCCGCATCTCCGTTCCATGAGGTGATTTTGTGGCTCAAGTCAGCACGGCTCAACCCGCAGAGGCGGCGCCTCGTCCAGCGGCACGGCGTCACCTGAGTGATCGGCGGATCGTCCAGCTCTTCATTCTGCCGACGATCATCCTGCTCATTCTGATGAATATATTCCCTTTGATTTACAGCTTATTTTTGTCTTTCACCGAATACTCTGTCATCTCCTCCGACCCGCCTGTGTGGGTGGGGCTGGAAAACTACACCAACATCCTCAACGATCCGCAGTTCTGGCACTATTTCGGCGTGACAGGCACGTACGCGCTGATCTCGGTGGCGCTCCAGACGCTGGTCGGCTTCGGGTTGGCGATGCTCCTGCGGACGAAGTTCACGGGCAGCGGGGTGGTCACGACGCTGATCCTCGTTCCGATGATGCTCTCGCCAATCGTAGTGGCGGTGTTCTGGCGGCTGATCTTCAATCCGTCGTACGGTATCTTCAACTACATCTTTGGCTTTCTCACGCTGCTGCTGCCTGCGCTCATCGGCGTGATTCTGGTGCTGCTGCTCTGGCGCGTTGTGCCGAGGCTTATCGGGGAGGCGTCCGCCCGCTACGGTCGCATTGCCCTGTTGATCCTGATCCCGGTAGTCGCGCATCTCGTCTGGCGTTTCGTGCTCAATCAGGAGCAGACCTACGGCGATTTCTTTGCTCGGGTGACGGCAATTGAAACCGGGCCGGAATGGCTGGCGGAACCGGTACTGGCAATGTGGGCGATCATCATCGTGGACGTGTGGATGTGGAGCCCGTTCGTCATGCTGCTGTGCCTCGCGGGCTTAAGCGCCATTCCTGAATATCTGTACGAAGCCGCCGCCATTGACCGCGCCAGCGGTTGGTTCCAGTTCCGCCGTATCACGCTCCCGCAGGTTATGCCGCTGCTGTTGATCGCTGTGCTGTTCCGCACCATCGAGGCGTTCAAGCAGTTCGACCTCGTCATGGGGCTAACGGGGGGCGGCCCCGGTGATGTGACGCGCACGGTCAGCGTGCAGTTGTATCAACTGGCGTTTCAGGGGCAATTCAATACGGGGCAGTCGTCGGCGTTGGCTTACATCGTGCTCGTCATCATCATCGCCGTGAGCAACCTGTACATTCGTGCGCTCAACCGCGCCCGGGAAGGGTGATCGCCATGACGACGACTTATACTCCCTCGTCTCCCGTTAACTACTCGACGCGTGTCGATAAGGTGGGGCGTGGTCAGCGCATCAGCGTGACCGTCCGCGCTATTATCGCTGTGTTGATTGCGTTGTTGATGCTTGTCCCAGTGATCTGGATGGGCATGACCGCGTTCAAAACGCGACCCGATGCCGTGGCCGCGCCGCCTGTGTTGTTCTTTCAGCCGAGCTTGGAAGGCTTCATCAGCCTGTTGACCGAGCGCCGCCAGATGACCCAGGCAGAGATCGCCGAGGCTGAAACGCGCCGCGACGAAATGGACTGGGCGAATCAGATTGCGCTGCTGCGCGGGCAAACCATCATCGGCACGAGCGCATTTCCGCGTCAGCTCGTTAACTCGCTGATCATCGCGGGCGCATCGACGTTCTTCTCCGTCGGGTTCGGCGTGCTCTCGGCCTACGCCTTCAGTCGCTTCAACATCCCCGGTAAAGACGATCTGCTGTTCTTCATCCTCAGTCAGCGTATGCTGCCCGCCGTCGTCGTAACTATCCCGATCTTCCTGATGTACAAGGAGGTTGGTCTGTACGACACGCACTTCGGCATGGTGCTGCTCTATACCAGCTTCAATTTGTCGTTCTCGGTGTGGCTGCTCAAGGGCTTCATCGACGAAATCCCGAAGGAGTACGAGGAAGCGGCACTGGTCGACGGTTACACCCGCTTGCAGGCGTTCCGCAAGATCGTGCTGCCACAGGCGATCACTGGCATCGCGGCGACGACCGTGTTCTCGCTGATTTTCTCGTGGAACGAGTACGCGTTCGCGCTCATGCTCACGTCGGATGTTGCACGCACCGCGCCGCCGAGCATTCCGCTGGTGCTGGGCACGGGCGGTATCGAATGGGCGGCGATCGCTGCAGGGTCGCTGGCCTTCCTGATCCCGGTGGTGATTGTGACCTTCGTGCTGCGCAAACATTTGCTGCGTGGTGTCACCTTCGGTGCAATCCGCAAGGGCTAACATGGCAACTATTCAACTGCAAAACGTAGAGAAGAAATTCGGCGAGAGCTACGCCGTCAAGCCGCTCAACATGACCATCAACAGCGGCGAATTCATCGTGCTGTTGGGGCCATCGGGCTGCGGCAAGACGACCACGCTGCGCATGATCTCCGGGCTGGAAGCGGTGACCAGCGGCAGCATTCTGTTCGACGGGCGCGATGTGACCTGGTTGCACCCGAGCGAGCGCGATATCGCCTTCGTGTTCCAATTCTTCGCGCTGTATTCGCACATGACCGCGCGTGACAACATCGCTTTTCCGTTGCAAGCTGCTGGCTTGAACAGCACCGATATCAAGAAGCAGGTGGGGAGCGTGGCCCGGTTGCTCAAAATTGAGCACATCCTCGACCAGCGCCCCGGCTCATTGAGCGGCGGCGATCAGCAGCGCGTGGCGTTGGCGCGCGCGCTGGTGCGCAAGCCTGCCGCCTTCCTCATGGATGAACCGCTCGGCGCGTTGGATGCGGAATTTCGCGAATCGATGCGCGCCGAGATCAAGAAGCTGCATCTCGACCAGGGCGCGACGACCGCCTATGTGACGCACGATCAGGTCGAGGCGATGGCGATGGGCGACCGCATCGTGATTATGTCCAACGCGGTGGTGCAGCAGATCGGCACGCCGAGCGAGGTCTACCACGACCCATCCAACCTGTTTGTGGCGCGCTTCATCGGCAGCCCCGGCATGAACCTGATCAGCGGCGATTACCGGCAAGGTGTGATCACGCTGCCCGGCGAAAACAACTATCGCGTGCCGGATCAGTGGCGCGGGACGCTGGAGAAACATCTCCCCGCGAGCGGCAAAGCGATTCTCGGCTTTCGTCCGGAAGCCGTGCGCGTCAGTTCGGACGGTCAACTGCATTCGAACGTATACGCCAGCGATTTGCACGGCGGGTATTCGATGCTGCACCTTGAAATTGCGGACGGTGTGATTGTGCATGCGCGGGCAGGGCGTGGACTGGATTATCCCATTGGCACACCGCTGCGCTTTGACATCGAGCCGGACATGGTGCGCTTTTTCAACCCGGAGACCGAAGCGGCGTTGAGGGTATTGGCATGAGCGACATTCGCCTAGAAAACATCACCAAGCAGTTCGGCGACACGGTCGCGCTGGATGACATCAGCCTGCAAATCAAAGACCGCGAATTCTTCGTGCTGCTCGGCCCCACGGGCGCGGGCAAAACCACAACTTTGCGCGTAATTGCCGGGTTGGAGAAGCAAAATGCGGGCAGCGTGTATTTCGATGGGGAGAACATCAACGAGCTGACCCCCGCCGACCGTGATACGGCCTTCGTGTTCCAGCAGTACTCGTTGTACCCGAACATGTCGGTCTACGACAATCTCGCGTTTCCGCTGCGCTCGCCGCTGCGCAAAACGCCGGAAGACGAAATTCGCAAGCGCGTGCTGGAAGCCGCCGAAAAGCTGCGCATCATGCACTTGATTGAGCGCAAGACCGCCAAGCTTTCCGGCGGTGAGATGCAGCGTGTGTCGATTGGGCGGGCGATTGTGCGCAGTCCGCGCATCTTCCTGATGGATGAGCCGCTCTCCAACCTCGACGCCAAGCTGCGTGAATCGCTGCGCGTGGAACTCAAACACCTGCAAAAGACGCAGGGCAGCACCACGTTGTTCGTCACACACGACCAGATCGAGGCGCTGACGATGGCGGATCGCATTGCCGTGTTGGACGCGGGCAAGATTCTACAGGTCGGCACGCCGCACGACATCTATGACCGCCCGGCGACGACCTTTGTCGCGCAGTTGGTCGGCACGCCGAAGATCAACCTGCTGCCCGCTCGTCGCGAGAATGGTTCGCTGAACATCGTGCAGAGCGCGCTCTCCGTCCCCACGCCGACCGAGGCGACGCCCGCCGAGGTGCTGGTCGGCATTCGCCCGGAAGATGTGAAACCGGGCAGCGGGGATTACCGCGGCAAGTTGGTGCTGACGGAACCGCTCGGCGTGGAGACGATTCTGCACCTCCAGTCCGGTGAGCAACTGCTGACGAGCGTGGTGCCCGGCACGGTCAGCTATCGCCTCGGGGACGAGCTGCCGTTCAGCCTCGCGCGCGAACGTCTGCATTTCTTCGATGTGCAGGGAGCGCGTTTGGTGTAGGGACGCGATTTAGCGCGTCCGCTGGCCCCACAAAATAATACTATGGACGCATTGAATGATGGCGTCCCTACATTTTCGCAGGAGCAAAATATTATGCGTTTTGGTGTCAATACGTGGGTGTGGACATCGCCCCTGACCACCGACGAGCTGAAGATGCTCGCGCCGAAGGTGAAGGGGATGGGCTTCGACTGGATCGAACTGCCAATCGAAGGTTTGAATGATTTTGATTATGCCGAAGCCGGCCAGATCATCCGTGATAACGGTCTTGGCGTGAGTATGTGCGCTGCGATGGGGCCGGATCGCGATCTGATTCACGAAGACAAGGCGATCCGCGACAACGGTGCAGCCTACATCAGCCACTGTCTGCACGCGGTGCAGACGGTCGGCGGGACGAACCTCGTTGGACCCATCTATTCGGCGGTCGGTCGCGTGTGGCAGCAAACCGCCGACGAACGCGCGCGCGATGTTGACACGCTCGTGCAGCAGTTGAGCGATCTGTCGAAAGTAGCAGGCGATTGCGGCGCAGTCATGGGCATCGAACCGCTCAACCGCTTCGAGACGAGCTTCATCAATCTCGCGACTCAGATCATCGAAGTGGTGGATCGCGTCAATCATCCCTCCTGCAAGATCATGCTCGACACCTTCCACATGAACATCGAAGAGAAATCGCTCGGCGAGGCGATCCGCAAGACCGGGTCGCGCTTGGCGCATTTCCACGCCTGCGAGAATGATCGCGGTGCGCCGGGGTCGGGTAATGTGACGTGGGTCGACGTGGCGGCGGCGCTCAAGGCGATCAACTATGATGGCCCGGTCGTGATCGAATCGTTCACCAACAAGGTCAAGAGCATCGCCCGCGCGGCGGCCATCTGGCGACCCTTTGAGGCGAGTCAGGATGCGCTGGCGCAGAATGGCGTCACTTTCCTGAAACAGTTATTGACGTAGGGCAGAGCCGTTAGCAGCGGGCGCGTGAGCCTCTGGTTCAGACGGCTGCTAACGGCGAACCGCAAAGAGTTTATGGGACGCAATATGCAAAAGTATTTATCGCCAATCAAACGTTTGGGCGGCTTCGCGCTGCTGTTTCTGATCATCGGGTTGGTGTTTCCGTCGCTGTCGGCGGGCATTGGCGATGAGCGCGTGCGCGATGGTGTTCTGATTCGCGCGGTGCCGTTTGTCGCCTTTTTCATCATGGTGCTGCTGCTCTACATTCTGGTGATCGTGCTGGTAGCGCGGCGCTTCAACGGCAAGCTGCCGAATCGCGCGCACCGCCCGATTGAATTGATGGCGATCGCCGGGATTCTGTGCGGCGTCGTCTTCCTGTTCCAGCCGTTCTTCTTCGTCAGCTATCGATACGGCTTCCTGCTGGTACTGGCGTCGGTGCTGCTGTTCATCCTGTGGAGTCACGTCGTCCCGAAGAATGCCAAAGCCGATGCCGCTTTGCCGCCGTTCACCTCGATGCAGCAGATCATCGCGGCCGTGGTCGCGCTGATTGTGTTGTTTGTGCTGGCGAGCAGCGCCATTGCCGCGAATCAGCCGGTTGAGCCCTACGGGGTGCGGCAGCGTTTGTGGAACACCTACGACGACGCGCGCAAAGCAGAAATTGCCGACGCGACACTTTCGCAGTTTAATAATGTGGATCGCTGGTTTCTCATCATCTTGAATCTGTTTCCAGCGGGGTTGATGTTCTTTGCCGTGCGCGAGTTGGTCGGGATTTTTCTGCCTGCGCCTGTGCCAACACCAGCGCGAGCGGTACACGGAACTGGATAAAGCGGTCTATGCGGGGAGCAATCCCCGCTTTTCAAAAGTATTGCGAAAAGGATCATAACAATGGCTCGACCCGTCACGTTATTTACTGGTCAATGGGCGGATTTACCGCTCTCCGTCCTCGCGCAAAAAGTCGCCGCCATGGGGTACGACGGCCTCGAACTCGCCTGCTGGGGCGACCACTTCGAAGTGGACAAGGCGCTCTCGGACGACGCCTATATCCGCAGTCGGCATGACATTCTCGAACAGCATGGACTGAAGTGCTTCGCCATCAGTACGCACCTGGTGGGGCAGTGCGTCGCCGAAGCGTACATCGACGACCGCCACAAGAGCATTCTGCCGCCGCGTCTGTGGGGCGATGGCGATCCCGAAGGCGTGAAAGCCCGCTGCGCGCAGGAAGTTGCGAATACGGCGCTTGCCGCCAAACTCATGGGCGTGAGCGTGGTCAACGGCTTCACGGGCAGCCCCGTCTGGCATCTGATCTATCGTTTCCCGCCCACCTCCGACGCGATGATCGACGCGGGCTATCGCGAATTTGCTGACCGCTGGAATCCCGTGCTCGATGCGTTTGATGAACAGGGCATCCGCTATGCGCTCGAAGCGCACCCGTCGGAAATCGCCTACGACATCTACACGGCGGAGAAGACGCTCGCCGCGCTCGGCCACCGCAAGACGTTCGGCTTCAACTTTGACCCCAGCCACTTCATCCACCAGTTGTTTGACCCAACCGAGTTCATCCTCGCCTTCCCGGATCGCATGTATCATGTCCACGTCAAGGACTCGAAGGTGAACCTCAACGGGCGGTCGAGTATCCTCGGTTCGCACCTCAACTTCGGCGATCCGCGCCGCGGGTGGGATTTCGTCTCCCCCGGTCACGGCGACATGAACCTCGAAAAGATTATCCGCGTGCTCAACCGCATCGGCTATCAAGGGCCGCTCTCGGTGGAATGGGAAGACAGCGGGATGGATCGCGAACACGGGGCGAAGGATGCGATTGACCATATCCGCAAGACGGATTTCGCGCCATCGAATGTTGCCTTTGACGCCGCGTTCGACTCGGATAAGTAAAGGGGTGAGGCTGCGATGAGTGATCAAGTTGGATTTGTGACGATGGCGGGCGCGAAAGCTGAAGGTCAAGCGCCCGAAATTGGGATCGGCATGCTCGGCTATGCCTTCATGGGCAAGGCGCACAGCAATGCCTTCAAGAAACTGCCTTATATGATGTATCCGCCGGTCGCTATCCCCAAGCTGGTGGCGGTTGCCGGGCGGAACCAGTCGGCGACGGCGGAAGCGGCCAAGCGTTACGGCTATCAGAAATACTACACGGATTGGCGTGACCTGATCGCTGACCCGGATGTGCAGGTGTTCGACAACGGCGGACCGAACGATGCGCACGCTGAACCAACCATCGCGGCGGCGCAGGCGGGCAAGCATGTCTTCTGCGAAAAGCCGCTGGCGCGCACAGCCGCCGAAGCCAAGACCATGCTGGATGCGGTGCAAAAGGCGGGCGTCAAACACATGGTGGCGTTCAACTACCGCTTTGTCCCGGCCATCGCGCTGATCAAGCAGTTGATCGAGAGCGGCAAGCTCGGGCGCATCTTCCACTTCCGCGCGGTCTACCTGCAGGAATGGATCATCGATCCGAATTTCCCGAAGATCTGGCGTCTGGATAAGTCGGTGGCGGGCAGCGGGGCGCTCGGCGATCTCGGCGCGCACGTGCTTGACCTCGGTCGCTTCCTCGTCGGTGAACCCAAGCGCGTCATGGGCATGACCAAGACATTCGTTGAAGAACGTCCGCTGGCGGATGGCTCGGGTATGGGCAAAGTCGACGTGGACGATGCGTTCATTTCGCTCATGGAATTCGAAAACGGCGCCATCGGCACGGTGGAAGCCTCCCGTTTCGCCCAGGGGCGCAAGAACTTTAACCGCATCGAGATCAACGGCGAAAACGGCTCCGTCGAGTTCAACCTCGAAAATATGAACGAGCTCAAGGTCTTCTGGGCGAACGAAGAGCCAAAGGAAACGCGCGGCTTCCACAACGTGCTGGTGAGCGAATCGTATCACCCGTACTGGGCGAACTGGTGGCCGCAGGGACACATCATTGGGTGGGAGCACACCTTTGTGCACGAATTCCACCATTTCTTCGGCGCGATCCTCGGCCAGCATGAGGTTGCCCCCTACGGCGCAGACTTTGTTGATGGCTACAAGAACGCCGTGATCTGCGACGCGATTGTCGAATCCTCGCAGACTGGGCGCGCAGTCGATATCAAGTACGGTCTGTAAGATCTAGGACTGAGGCGCGAGGACTGAGTGCTGAGACAGACTCAGTCCTTGAACCTCAGTTCTCAGTCCTCGAACCTACATTGCTCATTGTTTGCCGAAAAAGATTTTCTAGGAGGCACTCATGCCCAAGACCATCGCCGTGATTGGCGCGTTGGATACCAAGGGGCAGGATTTTGCGTTCCTGAAGACGGAAATTGAGAAGCGCGGCTGCCGGACACTGGTCATCGACTTCGGCGTGCTCGGCGAAGCTGGTTTTGCGCCGGAAGTGACCCGGCGGCAGGTTGCCGAAGCGGCGGGTGCGGATTTAGACGCGCTGGTCGCGCGCGGGGATCGCGGTGAGGCGATGCGCGTGATGTCCGATGGGGTAGCCGAGGTCGTGCGCCGTTTGTACGCCGATGGAGATATCCACGGCGTGATCAGCATGGGCGGCGGCGGGGGCACATCGGTCGCGACAGCGGCCATGCGCGGCCTCCCGGTCGGCTTTCCCAAAGTCATGCTCTCGACGTTGGCCGCAGGTGACGTCAGCAGTTTCATCGGCACGAGCGACATCGTTATGATGCCATCGGTGATTGACGTCAACGGCGTTAACCGTATCAGTCGCACGATTTACAGCAATGCGGCGGGCGCAATCTGCGGGATGGTGAGCGGCGAGCCGACACAGGGCGACGACAAGCCGTTGATCGCTGTGACGATGTTCGGCAACACAACGCGCGCGGTCAATCAGGCTAAGCCGATTCTCGAAGCGGCAGGCTATGAAGTCCTTGTTTTCCATGCGACCGGAACGGGCGGGCGCACGATGGAGGCGCTCATCGCGGATCGCCTGTTTGCTGGTGTTCTTGACCTCACCACGACCGAATGGGCAGACGAACTGCTCGGCGGCGTGTTGAGCGCGGGGGCGACGCGGCTGGAAGCGGCGGGCAGGGCAGGTATTCCGCAGATCGTTGCGCCGGGCTGTCTCGATATGTGCAATTTCTGGGAACGGAACACGGTCGTCGAAAAATATGCGGGACGGACATTCTACGAGTGGAATGCCAATGTCACGCTGATGCGCACCACGCCGGAAGAAAACGCGCGGCTCGGCGAAATCTTCGCGGAGAAGCTCAATGCGGCGACCGGACCCACGGCGGTTTATATTCCGCTGCGGGGCTGGTCGGAATTGGATGTGGAGGGCAAGCCGTTCTACGCGCCAGAAGCGGTGACGGCCTTCACTCGTGCGCTCAATGCCAATATTCGTCCAGATATCCCCGTCGTTGAAGTGGATACCGATATCAACGACCCGCAGTTCGCGGCGATGACCGCGCAGGCGCTGCTCAGCATGCTGAGGATAGTTGGGGACCGTCCGGCATGATTACACTGGATGATGTGCGCACCATTGCGCGGTCGCTGCCGGGCGTTGCCGAAGGTACATCTTACGGTACGCCCGCGTTTCGTGCCCGCCGGAAGTTTTTAGCGCGGGTCTCCGATGATGGCGCGGCGCTGGTACTCAAGGTCGGGGAAATTGAGCAGCGCTTTCTGATCGATGCCGAACCGGAGACCTATTACATCACACCGCACTATGCGGGCAGCTCGTTGGTGCTGGTGCGATTTGCCCAGATTGAGCGTGCTGCCTTCGAAGACTTATTCGTGCGTTCATGGCGACAAGTCGCCTCGCAACGCGATCTCGCTACCTATACTCAGCATTTGAAAGGGTCAACCGATGACCATTCCTCGTCTTGAAATCCTTTCCCGGCTGCGCGCGCAGGTTGCGGCGGGCAAGCCGATCATCGGCTGCGGCGCGGGCACAGGCATCTCCGCTAAGTTCGCGGAAGCGGGCGGCGCGGACTTGCTGATCATCTACAATTCCGGGCGCTACCGGATGGCCGGGCGGGGATCGCTCTCAGGTTTGTTCGCCTATGGCGATGCCAACAGCATTGTCATGGAGATGGCGGGGGAGGTGCTGCCTGTCGTCCAGCGCACGCCTGTGCTCGCGGGCGTCAACGGAACGGATCCGTTCAAAATCATGCCTTATTTTCTGCGGCAAGTGAAGGATATCGGTTTTTCCGGCGTACAAAATTTCCCCACGGCTGGCCTGTTCGACGGGGTGATGCGTCAGAACATGGAGGCGACCGGGATCGGCTACGACAAAGAAGTCGAGATGATCCGCCTCGCCCACGAGATGGATCTATTCACGTCACCCTATGTATTCAACCCTGATGAAGCGCGCTGGATGGTTGAGGCCGGTGCAGATCTGCTGGTGTGTCATGTTGGGCTGACGACCGCGGGCAGCATCGGCGCGGCGGTCGCCATGACGCTCGACGAGGCGATAAACAGTGTGATGGCGATGGCCGAAACGATCTGGTCGCTGCGCGCTGACGCGCTGGTGATCTGCCACGGCGGGCCGTTCGACGAGCCAGAAAACGTGGCAGTTGCGCTCAAGCAGATGCCGAAGATCGCCGGATTCTACGGTGCCTCCAGCGCCGAGCGTTTGCCCACTGAACGCGCAATCCGCGCGCAGGTGGAAGCGTTCAAGGCGATTCGCCGATAGGCAAGTCGGTTCACAGCGGGGCGCCGGACTGAGCGCCCCGGCCGCCTCGATAATCTCTCATGCTCTGCTCGCACGAAACCCGCTTTAATGTGTGCTATCGCATACAATACATCTGTCCTGGCGACGCTCGGTCCAGTCAGTTCAAGTTGACGGATTTACCGCGTCTCTGGCGTGGCTGCCATCAAACAGGCTGGTTGTCTGGTCGGTTTCCGCCCGGGCAGGGCCGTGTCGTGAGCGTGGAATAGTAGACAAAGACCCGGAACTGACACGGATTTCATGCGATTTGTTCATATTGGACGAGCAAATTGTCGGCGTAATTGGTTACTTTAGCAACATTATCGGCTAACATAGATGCACCGCGTTACGTTTATCGCCAGTGATTGTGATAAGAAGCACTAACGTCCGTGAGAGAGGAGAAGTACCATTTACATCGGAATTCAGTAAGGTTCCGACGTAACGAAATACCGAGCTCTTGTTGAGCACGCAAACGATAATCCCGAGCAACGAAAGGTTAACTCGACGATGACTCTCGCATACAACGCGACCCTCGACCTTGTGCAGTTTCCCGAATACGTGCAGCACCCCAAGCTCCGTCAGTGGATTGCGGAGATGGTGGCTCTCTGCCAGCCCGATGATGTCTATTGGTGTGACGGTTCGCAGGAAGAATACAACAGCCTGTGTGAACTGCTCGTCGACAAGGGCACGTTTATCCGCCTGAATCCGGAACTGCGCCCGAACAGCTTCCTGTGCCGCTCTGACCCCGCCGATGTGGCGCGCGTCGAAGACCGCACCTTCATTTGCAGCGTGAGCAAGAGCGAAGCTGGTCCGACCAACAATTGGGTGCACCCGCGCGACATGCACAAGACGCTGGACACGATTTTCGAAGGCTGCATGAAGGGCCGGACGATGTACGTGATCCCCTTCAGCATGGGGCCGCTCGGTTCGCACATCAGCTATGTGGGCGTGGAACTCTCCGATTCGGCATATGTGGCCGTCAATATGCGCATCATGACCCGCATGGGCAAGGCCGTTTACGACGTACTCGGCACGGAAGGCCAGTTTGTCCCCGCGATCCACTCGGTTGGCGCGCCGCTCGAACCCGGCCAGCAGGATGTGACGTGGCCGTGCAACAAAGACAACAAGTACATCGTTCACTTCCCGGAAGAACGTGCGATCTGGTCGTACGGCAGCGGTTACGGTGGTAACGCGCTCCTTGGCAAGAAGTGCTTCGCCCTCCGCATCGCCTCGAACATCGCCCGTGATGAAGGCTGGTTGGCGGAACACATGGCGCTCGTCGGCGTGAAGGACCCGACCGGTCATCGCACGTATGTTGGCGCCGCGTTCCCCAGCGCCTGCGGCAAGACCAACTTCGCGATGCTCGTGCCGCCCAAAGCTTTCCAGGAAGAAGGCTGGGACGTTACGACGGTCGGCGACGACATCGCGTGGATTAAGCTCGGCAAGGACGGCAAACTGTATGCCATCAATCCCGAAGCCGGTTTCTTCGGTGTCGCGCCGGGGACGAACTACAAGACCAACCCCAACGCGATGGACACCATCAAGGCCAACACTATCTTCACGAATGTTGGCTTGACCCCCGAAGGCGACGTGTGGTGGGAAGGCATGACCGACGTTCCGCCCGCTGAGCTGATCGACTGGCAGGGTAACGCGTGGACACCGCAGAGCACCAGCAAGGCCGCGCACCCGAACGCCCGCTTCACTGCGCCCGCTTCCCAGTGCCCAACGATTGACCCCGCGTGGGAAGACCCGAACGGTGTGCCGATCAGCGCGTTCATCTTCGGTGGCCGCCGCAGCACGGTTGCGCCGCTGGTGTTCCAGGCGTTCAACTGGACGTACGGTGTGTACTACGCCGCGACGATGGGCTCGGAAATGACCGCCGCCGCCGCTGGTAAGATCGGCGAGGTGCGCCGTGACCCGTTCGCCATGCTGCCGTTCATCGGCTACCACATGGCGAGCTACTTCAATCACTGGCTGCGCTTTGGCCGCTGGATCCCGAACCCGCCGCGTATCTTCCTGGTCAACTGGTTCCGCAAGGACGAAAACGGCAAGTTCCTGTGGCCGGGCTACGGCGAAAATATGCGCATCCTGAAGTGGATCGTTCAGCGCGCGCAGACCCGCGCCGCCGGTACGGAAACCCCGCTGGGTCGCGTGCCGCACTATGAAGACCTCGACTGGCGTGGTCTGGAAGGCTACACGGAAGAGCAGTTCAACAAGGTCATGTCGATTGACCGCGAAGCGTGGAAGAATGAAATCCTCTCGCACGAAGAACTGTTCATCAAGCTGTATGACCGCCTGCCGAAGGAACTGGTCGCCGTGCGCGAACTGCTGCTGTCCTCGCTGTGGAACGAGCCCAAGTGGGTCAATAAAGACGAGCACCACTAAGCCGTCAGCCAATAAAGTAACGTCGAGACCGGGACTCTGTCCCGGTCTTTTGTTTTCCGCTTAGGGCAGGGGATCCGTGTCCGCACGGCCTAACAGATGCGAGATCACTAACGCGACCAGTGCCACGCCGATCAGCAGCAGCCCCGTCCAGATGGCCGCGTCGATATCGCGCTCGATCACGTTGTAGATGAGCAGGGGCATGGTCTGCGTGCGCCCTTGCAGACTCCCCGCGAACAATATCGTCGCGCCGAATTCCCCGAGCGCGCGTGCCCACATCAGCACGAGACCCGCGCCCAACGCCCGACTCGCCAAGGGTAGGGTGATATACAGGAACAGCGTCGCATCCCCCGCACCGTCGACGCGTGCCGCGTCTTCGAGATCCCGCGGGACGCCCGCGAAGCCAACCTGCGCCGCGCGAATGTAGAACGGGGCGGCGACGAACGCCTGCGCCATGATCACGGCGGTCGTCGTGAAGGCCAACGAAATGTCGGCGGCGCCGAGCACCCCGCCGAGCAGACCGCGTCGACCAAAGGTGATGAGCAACGCGAGCCCGGCGACGGCGGGCGGCAGCACAATTGGGAGTTCGACCAGCACGCTGAGCAGACGAGGCAGTCGCCCGCGCCAGTGCGCCAACAGATAAGCGAGCGGCGTGCCGAACGCGAGTGTGATCACCACTGTGATTGAGGTGGTGACGAAGCTCAACCAGATCGCGTCAGGGACGGCGGAGGCCGGCGCATCCTGCCATGCCTGATTTTGCACGACCCGGATGACCAGCGCGACAATGGGCAGAGTGAGAAAGAGCAGGGCAATCAGGGCTGCGCCCTTGACGATCCAGCGCAGCCCTCCGGTCAAACGATCCAAGCGTGTCTCCTAAACGATATATGGCGTACTCGCGCCGGTTTTGCTCATGCCGTCCGGATCGAGCGGTACATTGATACAGGCGGGCAGTCCACTGGCGAAGGCGCGTTCGAGCGCGGGCAGAATAGCATCTGGGGCTTCGACGTGTTCGCCGTAGCCGCCGAGCGCCGCCACTACGCGATCATAACGGGTTGGCGCCAGCGAAGTCGCGACCGCCCGATCCGCGCCGACCATGTTTTTCTGCGGGGTACGGATTTGCCCCCAACCCGCATCATTGCCGACGATGCTGACGATGGGTAGGCCAAAGCGGATCGCCGTATCGAATTCGAAGCCGTTCAGCCCAAAGGAACCATCGCCATTGATGACGAGCACGCGCTTGTCTGGATACAGATGTTTAGCCGCAATCGCGAACGGCATCCCCACCCCGAGCGTACCAAGCGGGCCGGGGTCGAGCCATTGACCGGGCAGCGCCAAGTCGATGACCTTGGCACACGCCGACACAATGTCGCCGCCATCGCCGATCACGATGGTGTTCTTGTCCACGACCCGGTTCACTTCCGCAGCAAAACGGAAATGATTCACAGGCCGCGCCTCGATGGACTCCCAGTCGTGCAGTTCGGCATCCTTGCGATCTTCTTTGCCGCGCAGTGTGCTTAACCATTCGTCATAGCGGACGCCCTGCAAGCCTTCTGCGAGCGCTTCCAAAACGAGGCGTGCATCGGCGCAGATGGCGACGTCGGCGGTGCGATTGTGGTTCAGTTCTGTCGGGTCGTTTTCAATCTGGATCAGTTTGGCGGTTGCATTGAATTCCTGCCCGTACTTGAGCCGGAAGTCGAGCGGTGTACCGATCAGCAAAATGGCATCGGCGTCGCGGGTGGCAGCGGAACGCACCGCTTTCAGGCAGTTGGGATGCGTCATCGGGAGCGTGCCGCGGCCAGCACCGTTGGTGAACACTGGGATGGCGGTTTGTTCGGCGAGTTCGCGCAGGGCGACCTGGCCACCGTCCCAGTAGACTTGCGTCCCGGCGATCAAGACTGGCTTGCGGGCAGCACGCAAAATCTCGAAAATGCGGGCGAGATCGCCGACTTCCGGCTGCACGGGGTCGATGAGGATGCGGTCAGGCATCGGCATGGCATCGACGGCATTGAACAGCACATCGAACGGCACTTCGATGAACACTGGGCCGGGTCGTCCGCTCAACGCCGTGCGGAAGGCGTCGAAGATCCGGGCGGGGATGTCCTCGGTACGTTCGATGGTGAAGCTCGCTTTGGTGAAGGTCTTGAACATGTCCGTTTGCGGCATTTCCTGTAAAGCACCCATGCCTTTGGTTTTAAGGGGTGCGGCTCCACCGATCAGCAGCATGGGGCTGCGTGCCTGATAGGCATTGGCGACGCCCGTGACGGCGTCAGTCACACCCGGCCCCGCCGTGACCACTGCCACGCCGATGTTATGCGTTAACCGAGCGTGCGCGTCGGCGGCGTGGGCGGCGGCTTGCTCATGCCGGAAGTCAATAATCGCAATGTTGTTGTTCAGGCAGCCCTCGTAAATGGGCGCGATGTGACCGCCGCAGAGCGTGTACACCGTGTTGACGCCCTGTGCCTTCAGCGCCCGCGCAATCAGTTCGCCGCCGTGGAGAAAGTCCATGTAACAAGCTCCTATCGAACAAAAATTCAAATATTGAGTATGATTATAGCGCGGATTACAGAGGATGATGGGCCGTGACCGGGACGATCAAGTTTCAGGGCGGGACGTTGGTCTTATACGACGTGCCGGATGCGCCTGCCCCCTTTCAATTCATCAAAGGGAGACCGCGCTGCGAAGCGTACCATTACCCGCGGTTGATTGGGTGGCTGCGCGAAACAGGCATCCGTGATCATGTGCCGCGCTGGGAGACGCTCAAACTGAAGCTGCATGACGACCGCCCGGCGCACGCGTACCAGATCGCCGCGCTCGACGCGTGGGATGCCGCGGATCGGCGTGGCAGCATTGTGCTGCCGACCGGGGCGGGCAAAACCTTCGTCGCCATTCACGCTTTGCAACGGGTGCAGCGTTCGGCGCTGGTGGTCGCGCCGACGATTGATTTGCTGCACCAGTGGTACGCCCGGCTTGTTAACGCCTTCGGCATCGACATCGGCGTGTACTACGGTGGCGAGAAGAACGTGCTGCCCATCACCGTGACGACTTATCACTCGGCGGGCGACGTGATCGCTGCGCATGGCGATGCTTTCAAGCTCATTATCTTCGACGAAGTGCATCATTTGCCTGCGCCGTCCTGGGGTGAGACCGCGCTGATGTCCCCGTCGCCGTTTCGCCTCGGCTTGACTGCTACTTACCCAAGCGAGGAAGAACAATCAGGCGGGCGCTGGCGTGTGGAGGAGTTGATCGGTGGCATCGTCTACGCGCTCAAGATCGATGATCTCACCGGGGACACCCTGGCGGAATACCGGACGCAGCGCGTGCGCGTCGACTTGACGCCGGAGGAACGCGCCCACTACGACGCCGACTATACGGTCTATGCCGGGTATTTCCGGCGGCATCAGCTCCAGAAGACACACGGTCGTTTCTGGCTCAACGAATTGCTGCGCCGCGGCAGCTTTGACGAAGACGCCCGCGCGGCGGTGCTGGCCCGCGGACGGATTCTCGCGCTGCTGGCAGGCTGTCAGGGCAAACTCAGCGCACTGGAACATTTGCTGCGCGAACACAGTGACGACCGCTGTCTGATCTTCACCGAGAACAATGCCGTCGTGTACGCGATTGCCCGCCAGCATCTGATCCCCGCGCTGACGCACGAAACCAAAGCCGCCGAACGCAAACACATCCTCGAAGCGTTCTCGGCGGGGGAGTATCCTGCGGTGGTCACATCGAAAGTGCTCAATGAGGGCGTCGATGTGCCGGAGGCGAAAGTCGCCATTGTGCTCGGCGGCACATCGAGTGCGCGCGAATACATTCAGCGGTTGGGGCGCGTGCTGCGGAAATCGGGCAACCGTGAGGCGCTCCTCTACGAAGTCATTGCCCGCGACACGACCGATGTGAGCCGCGCCCAACGGCGGCGACCCGTGCGCAGCTAACTATGCTCACCGCTGACCTCATTCGTCCGCGCATCAAATCCCGGAACAAGCAGATCGTCATCGACTGGCTCGCGCCAAGTCCCGATATGCTCGCGACCGCCGACGCGTTGATCAAGCTGTTCGCGAGGCAGGTCGGTCAACCACGTGCCGTGTGGGATCGCGCGTTTGAAGCTTACGTGGGCACGCGGGTCGATTACATCCTTGTGCGCGGACTGGCGAAAGTATTGGAAGACGCGGCCACGTTTGCGCCCATTTCGTTAGATGTGGATCCGGTGGAGGTGCGGCGTTATCTGTTCGGCGGCGGGCTAGTCTTTGAACGTGCCGATCTCTTTCATCCGCGGACGCGCGCCGACGCGCTCCGGGAGGCCGCGGCGCACTTCGACGTGGCGGTCGAAACCGTCGAGCGCGCCTTATTCGCTGACCGTTCCGCCGAGTATGTGCTCGTGGACGTGGGGCAGGCGTGGCTGCCCGGTGACTTGATCGGGCGCTATAACCTCGAACTGGCGCGCGGCGTGCTCTACTGGTCCAGCCAAATGCGCGTCGAGCTTCACGACGGTTACAAAGACTTCTGGCGCTACCTCAAGCTGTTCAAGCTGATGTTCGAGGCGCAGCCACTGCCGGACGGTGGTTATCAGGTGCTGCTGGAAGGCGCGATCTCTCCATTCGTCCACCAGACGACCCGCTATGGTCGGCAGTTCGCTGCCTTCCTGCCCGCCTTGTTTCTGGGGGAGCGCTGGTCAATGGTGGCGGACGTGCACCTGCCAGATCTGACGGCGGAATATCGGCTAGATGCGTCGCTGCCGCTCACCTCGCACTTTCGCAAAAGCGGCCTGTATGACAGCGCGCTCGAAGCCGATTTCGCCGCCGAGTTTGCCGCGAAGTTTGGCGATGCTAAACGCGGCAAATGGGTGCTGCAGCGAGAAGACGAAGTAATCCTCCTCGGCGATTCGGTCATGATCCCTGATTTTTCGGTGACGCACACGCGTGATGGTCGCCGCTGCCTCATCGAGATCGTCGGCTACTGGCATCCCGATTATTTGCGGCGCAAGGTCGAAAAGGCGCGGGCAGCGGGTCGGCGTGATCTCCTGCTGCTGGTCTATGAAGGCGTCAACCTCGCGCCAGAACGCCTCAAAGATGTACCCGGGGAAGTGTTGTATTTCACCAATAAGCCTGTGCTCAAAGATGTGCTCGCCGCGGTCGAACGCCTAGCCGTGTAATTCAGGCGCCCTAGTTGTAGAATGATCGCTGTTCATAACCAGTGATTCTGGGAGCGCAGTTGAATGACGGATCGGGTTCGTGCTGCCAAGTTAGATGCTATTCGCCAGAGCGAGTTTTTCCGTGCGCTGGATGACACTGTACTGAACGAAATTGAGCACGAATTTAAGCTGGTCACGTTAGCGACGGGCGCGTATGTCTTTCGCGAAGGCGAAGCGGGCGACAGCATGTACCTGGTTGGGCGCGGCAGGGTGCGGGTGTGCGGCACGGCGGAAGACGGCTCTGAAGTCTTGATCGACGAACACAGCGTGGGGGCGTGCGTTGGCGAAATCGCGCTGCTGACCGGACAGGCGCGCACGGCGACGGTCTACACGCTGCAAGAGAGCGATCTCCTTCAGCTTTCCAAGCACGGCCTGATGCAGATTGCCAACCGCTACCCGCAGGTTGCGCTGCAACTGACCTCGGCGATTCTCCCGCGACTCCAGCGGATGCAGGTGGCGCATATTCTCAACAGCTTGTTCGGCAAGCTGGAATCCAATGTGCTCAAAGCGTTACAAGCTGAGATGAAGTGGGTTGAACTGCGCAAGGGCGAGATTCTCTTTCGGCAAGGTGATGTCGGCGATGGCCTGTACATCGTCGTGACCGGACGCGTGCAGATTGTTTACACCGAAGACGACGGTCATGAGCGCTTGCTTGCCGAAGCCAGCGTCGGCGAGACCGTCGGCGAAGTTGCGCTCATCACGGGTGATCCCCGCTCGGCGACTATCATCGCCGCGCGCGACTCGAACCTCGTCAAGCTGCCGAATGCGCTGTTCGAACGCCTGCTCGACGAATACCCGCGCATGATGACGCAGATCACCCGCATCCTCATGCGCCGGCAAATGCGAATGCTCAAGGGCGTGCATGCCACTCGCTCCTACAACTACACGCTGATCCCGCTCTCGCGTGAGTTACCCCTGCGCGAACTCACCGATCAGTTGGCGACGGTGATTGCGCGTTTTGGCACAGTCATCCCGCTCGCCAGCACGCAATTCGATGCGCTCTACGGTGTCGATGGGGCGTCACAGCTCAGCCTCACGCATCCGCTCGACATCGCCATTGCCCGCTGGATGAACGACATCGATTTTCGCTATGAATATGTGCTCTATGTGGGCGATCCGAACGCTTCACCGTGGACAACCCGCTGCCTCGCCCAAGCCGACCGCGTGATTTTGCTGGCCTCCGCCGACGATTTGCCCACTGTGCGCCCCATCGAACGCCTGATCGCCCAGCGCTTCCCGAATCTACGCACCGAATTAGTGCTGCTCCATCCAGCACAGACCAGTGTGCCGAGCGGCGCGGCGGCGTGGCTGGAGGCGCGAACCGTGGAGCGTCATCACCACATTCGCCGCGACGACCCGCAGCACGTGCGCCGTTTAGGCCGCTTGCTGACCGGGAACGGGATCGGCTTGGTCCTGAGCGGGGGCGGGGCGCGTGGTTATGCGCATGTCGGGGCGATTCGTGCGCTGCAAGAAGCAGGCGTGGAGATCGATGCGATTGGCGGGACGAGCATGGGCGCGGTCGTCGCAGCGGGCTACGCGCTGAAGCAGGCCGTCGACTCAATGTTCCAAATCGCCGAGCAGTTTGCCAGCACGCGTAAACTGTTCGACCCGACGCTGCCGCTGGTCGCGCTGAACCGTGCCTCCAAGCTCACAGCGGCGCTCAAAGCCGTGTTTGCGGACACGCAGAT
>JAYRZU010000026.1:0-9797 GCA_041916315.1 Anaerolineae bacterium | reverse complement strand
GCAGATGCAGGGCTTCGTACCCGTGGACGCCGATGGCACGGCGCTCGGTCGCGCCATGAGCTACATGGATGCGCGCGGCACGGCGCAGCGCCGCCGCTACCTGCAAGATGGCCTGCTGAAGATCGAGGGGATGAACGCGGTCAAGCTGCTGACCGCGCTGCGCATCACGGGCGGCGCGTCGGCTTCGGCGAAAGATCCGCTCTGGAAATACCTGTGGCTGCGCGACGAAGACCCGCAACGCTTCCGTGCCCTGCGCTATTGGCTGGATGTCAAAGACTATCTGGTCATGCGCTGCACGGGGCAGTTCACGCTTGGCTACGACAGTGCCCACGCGACCTTCCTGTTCGACACGCGGCCTGATCACCTCAACTGGCACGAGGGCTTGTGCCGCACCTATGACGTGAACCCTGAGCACCTGCCGCCCGTCGTCCGCGCTACCGATCAGGTCGGCGGGCTGACCGCGGCAGCGGCGCAGGCGCTTGGGCTCCCGGTCGGCTTGCCCGTGTTCGGTGGCGGCGGTGACCTCTCGCTGATCTCGCTCGGCTCCGGCAGTCTCGACACCAACAACACGCACATTTACATCGGCACCTCCGGTTGGGTGTGTGCGACCGTCGACCAGCGCAAAACCGACGTGAGCGGCATGGTCGCGTCGATCCTCGGGGCGATCCCCGGCAAATACAACTACATCTCCGAACAGGAAACGTCCGGTCGCTGCTTGCAGTGGATTCGCGACCACCTCGCGCTGGACGAAATCGGCGTGTACCTCGGTCAACAGACCATCGCCGACCGTGAGGCCGAGTACCGTTCGCTGTACGCTTATCTCGGCAAAGTCGTCGACGAGACACCGCCCGGCGCGAACGGTGTGATCTTCACGCCGTGGCTGCACGGCAACCGCTCCCCATTTGAAGACCCGTATGCGCGCGGCATGTTCTTCAACCTCAATTTGCAGACGGGCAAACGCGAGATGATCCGCGCCGTGCTGGAAGGCGACGCCTACCACAAACGCTGGATGCTGGAAACCGTCGAGAAGAACGTTCCGCGCAGCCCGGTGGTGCGCTTTGTCGGCGGCGGCGCGCGCTCCGACACCTGGGCGCAAATCCTCGCGGATATCACCGGGCGCACCATCGAAGTGACCGAGCACCCCGAAAACGCGGGCGCGGCGGGCGCGGCGCTCGTGTGCGCGGTCGGCCTCGGCGCCATTCAGTTTGACGAGGTACGCCGCCTCGTGCGAGTCGCAAAAACGTTCACGCCGCGCCCGCAGTACCGGCCGCTGTACGACAAGCAGTACGCGGTGTATCGCCAGCTCCACCAACGCAACAAAGCGCTGTTCAAGACTCTGAATGCGGGGAAGGCTGACTGATGTCCAAAACCGAGTATCCCGTCTACAGTTATCGCTGGGTCGTGCTGGCGGTCTTCATGGCCGTCAACCTCACCATTCAAATCCTATGGATCAGCTACGCCCCGGTGACCAGCCGCGCCGCAGAGATCTATGGCGTGACTGATCTGGAAATCGGCGCGCTGGCGATGTCGTTCATGCTGGCCTTCATCCCCTTCTCGATTCCCGCCTCGTGGGTGATCGACACGTCCGGCTTTCGCGTCGGCGTGGGCTTCGGCGTGATCTTGATGTCGATTGGCGGGCTGCTGCGCGGCTTTGCCGGGACGGATTACACGGTCGTGCTGCTCGCCACCATTGCGATTGCGGTCGCGCAGCCGTTTTTACTCAACGCATGGACGAAAGTGCCCGCTAACTGGTTCGCCGTCGAGGAACGGGCGACGGCGGTCGGCCTGGTGACACTGGCCAACCTCGTCGGCACAGCCATCGGCATGGTGCTGACGCCCGTGCTCAGCGAAACGCTCGAGATTCCGACCATCCAACTGATCTACGGCGGGGTGACCGCGGCCTCGGCGGTGCTGTTTCTGGTGTTTGCGCGCGAAAAACCGCCAACGTCGCCCAGCGCGCCGGATCAAGCGGTGCGTTCGCTCATGTTCGACGGGCTCAAGCACGCACTGCGCTCGCGGATGTTCCTGCTCGTGCTGCTGGTGTCGTTCGTCGGCCTCGGCATCTTCAACGGTATCAACACGTGGATCGAAGGCATCGTGCAGGGGCGCGGCTTCAGTTCAACCGACGCGGGCACGCTCGGCGCGCTCATGCTGGTCGGCGGCGTGATCGGCGCAGTCGTCATCCCGTCGTTCTCCGACCGCCAGCGCAAACGCCAGCGTTATCTGCTGCTCGGCATCGCGCTGACGATTCCCGGCGTGCTCGGTCTAGCATTCGCCACCGACTTCACGCTGCTGCTGGTGTCAGCCTTCGCGCTCGGCTTCTTCCTCGTCAGCACCATGCCAATTGCCATGCAGTACGCCGCCGAAATCACCTACCCAACGCCGGAAGGCACCTCCAACGGCTTGATTCAACTATTCGGGCAGGCGTCAGTCGTGTTCGTCTACATCATGAGCGTGCTCAAAACGCCGGATGAATCGTTCACGCCGTCGCTGCTGCTGGCGGTCGTTTTGCTCGTGATCTGCGCGGCGGTGATCACACAGCTCCGCGACCCCAAGTAGCCGATCAGCGCGGCCTGATTCGATCGTACAACGCCCGCCTGTGGCGCTGCCAAAACTGTGCTGCTTTATGGACACCGCTCTGGGTTGACAAACCGGGTAGACTTCAGGCACAGTATCGGCGTCACTCCAGTGCGTGTTACCGTTTGGAACAGCTGGAAACTGCTGACTTCATAAAGGCCGTGGCAATGCGTAAATTGCTCTTCTTTCTATTTCTCACTGCGCTGCTCGGTCTCATCCCGCGCGTGCAAGCCGCCAATTTCACGGTCAGCACCGACGCTGAACTGATCGCCGCCATCACAACTGCCAACAGCAACAATCAGGACGATACCATCACCCTGAGCGCCAATATCACGCTCACCGCCGCCATTGACTTCACCGATGGCGCGAATGGGCTGCCAAGCATTGGGGCGGATGGGGGAAACAGCCTGACCATCGAGGGCGCGGGTTTCACCATCACCCGCTCCAGCGCGGCCGCCTTCCGCCTCATGCACATTATGAGCGGGGCAGAGGTCTACATCAACGACCTGACCATGACCAACGGCCTCGCCTCGGCCGGTGGCTTAGGCACGCTGGGCGGCGCGATTTACACCGCCGGGGCACTGACCATTGCCGACAGCACCTTCAGCAATAACGCTGCCACTACCGTATCCGGGCTTGGGGCAGCAATTTTCGTCAATCGAGTCAATCTGAATGTAACGCGCAGCGTCTTTTCAGCTAATCAGGGGGCGATGGGCGCGGCAATTTACAGCTACAACAATTCCAGCACGGTCACGGACAGCCTCTTTAGCAACAATCAGAGTCAATACGCCGGCGGCGCGCTGGTCAGCGAAAGCGCCAACCTCAACTTAAGCAACAGCACTATTTCGGGCAACAGCGCGCCCAGCGGTTATGGCGGGGCGTTGTACCAATTGGGAGCGACCGCCATCCTCACCAATAACACGATCACCAATAACAGCGCCGGTTCGGGCGCGGGCGGCGTCTATAATCTGGCGGCGACCGTCACGCTGCGAAATACCATCATTGCCGGGAATACTGCCCCCTCGAACCCGGAATGTTACAACGACAGCATCATTGGCGGAACGGTCATGGTGGCCGACGCCAACAATGTTTTCGGGACAGCGGGCAGCGCGGGCGGTTGCCCGAACGGGGCCACGGATATCGTCCCTGCCGGGGTGATCGCTACCATTCTGGCGCCGCTGGCGGATAACAATGGGCCGACATTCACCCACGCGCTGGCGACGGGGAGTCCGGCGCTCGACGCGGCGAACTTCAGCAACTGCCCCATTACTGACCAACGCGGCTATCTGCGCGGCTTTGATGCGACGGGAACAGTCAATGCCCCGCAGGTCGGCGACTGCGACATCGGCGCGTTTGAATACTCGCTGGATCCGGCTTATGACTCTAGTCCGGCGGTGAACGCGACCATCAACCTCGGGTCAACGCTCGTCGGGAGTGAGATCAGCACCACGCTGCAAATCATCGAAGATGGGAGCAGCGGGCTGATCGTCAGCCTGAACAGCATCAGCGGCCTGCATCCGGGCGACTTTCGCGTCATCGGCCTGCCGACGACGATCGGCGATGGCAATCCACCGCAGGATACGGCGATCATCTGCGCGCCGTCGGCGGTGGGCGTGCGCTCGGCTCAACTCACCTTCACGACCAACGACCCCGCCCAACCGACCGTCACCTATGCTGTGGAATGCACAGGCATCGACACGGTTGTCGCCCGCGCGTCGCTGCCGGATATCAATCAGATCGTCACCGAGGACGCGATCGGCATCAACGTCACCGTGCAGTTAGACGTGCCAGCCGGCTTCACCAGCCCCGACCCGGTGACGGTGCAAATCGTCGATGCGGCCAGCGGCAATGCCACGAGCGGCAGCGACTACGCGGCCTTCGCCCCGACCACGGTCACCTTCGCCGGGCCCTTGACCGCCAACACGACCTACGCGCAGACCGTGACCGTCAACGTACTGGAAGACAATATCATCGAAGGCGCGGAGTACCTCGCGCTGCGCCTCAACGCCGTCACCGGGTCAGCCGAGATCGCGCCTGCGAACAGCCATACGATCATCCTGAATGACGATGACGTGGATGTATTCGCGCAGGCCGCCTTCGCCGTCAACAGCGCCATCGTCGACGAAGCAGCGGGCACGCTGACCGTGGATGTGCAGTTGTTCATCCCGGTGAGCTTCAACCTGTCGGGCAATATCACGCTGACGCTTGACGACGCGCTGAGCGGCACTGCCACCAGCGGCGCGGATTACGGGCCGTTCGCCCCAGTCACGCTCACGTTCGTGGATGCGCCGTTCGTCGCGGGCAGCACTTACCAGCAAACCATCACCGTGCCCATTCAGGACGATTCGGCTTTGGAAGGGGTTGAAACGTTCGATCTCGCCATCACCGGCATCAGCGGGCCAGTCGAGCTAATCGCCCCGACAACCTTCACGGGCATCATCAACGACGACGAAATCGTCACGCTCATCAATGAGGTGCTCATCCCCGGCGCGACCGTGACCGTGGGCGGCGACACCGAGTATGTCGTCAAAACGGTCGATTATCCGCTCGCCACGGTCGGTCAGACCGTCACGTACACCATCCGCGCGCGGAACCCCAAAGCGATTCCGCTCACACAGGTGGTGATCTACGATGTGTTTGACGAACGCCTGGTGGATCTGCGTCTGCTGTCAACCACCCATGGTCGGTGGGAATTCAACGCCAACACCCTGACCGTGAGCGGGTTCACTTTGGAGCCCGGCGAAGAAGCCATGATCGTGGTCTCGGCGCGGATCGCGACCTTGCGCGCGGGCGAAACCATCCCGAACGCGGCCATTCTGGAGTCGCCGGACGCCAGCGTGCACGTCAGCAATTTGGCGCTGGTCGGCCAAACGCCGGAAGGCAGCGGCGGCGGCGCGGCGCAGGTCGTCGTCATCGCGGATCAGCTGCCCGCGACGGGCGAACCGCCCCTGTGGCGGTCGCTCGGGTTGGGAATGGTGGTGGTGGTTGGGTTAGCAGGCGGATTGTGGTGGAGCAAGCGCCGCACAGCCTGACAGCCGCTTAAACAGACAGAATAGGTTCTAACCTGTAGGGACAAGGCAATGCCTCGTCGCTACAGGTTGTCTGCGACGTGGTGGCAAACCATCTACCGCTAGCAGCGCGTCTTCTCGTGCACTACTGCCCTGCCAGCCAGCGAATCGACTGCTGCCACAGACGCGCATAACCGTTCCACGTCAGGAACGGCAGCGGACACCAGTGCGGCCCGATATCTGACGCCCATGTGAGCGTGCGCCCCTGCCCGACGTTGCGCACGGCCAGCAGCGGATGCTCGCCTGTGGAGAGAATTAACTCGGCGTCCGGCTTGAGCGTCGTCTCGTTGTAGCCGAGCAGCGCTGGGTACTCGCCCGTGATTCCCGCGAGAATCGGGTGATTCGGCTGCACAACTTCCACGCTCACGCCCTCCGGCACTTCGACGCGGTCGTCAAACGTGTGGATGTTGACCGGGAGAATTTGCTCAATCGCCGTGCGATAGTACTTAGCCGACGCGTAGATCCCGGCATAGGAAAGATAGCCGCCCGCCATCGCCAGCCCCCCACCATTTTCCACCCAAGTTTTGAGCAGCTTGAGGCGATTCGGCACGGACTGGCCGCGCAGCCACGTATCCGGGTGCAGCAGCAGCGTATTCGCTCCAATGTCGCTGAGGATGACAACGTCGTAGGCATTCAATTCATCAAGGGTGAGCGGAAAGCGCGTCGCCGCCACATGACTCGGCATGTGTTCGAGCGTAATGCCGCTGCCCTTCAGCGCGCCTTCAAGGTAGTCCGTCCCCACCTCATAAACGGTGCTGGAGAAAAAATCCCATCCCTTGAAGTGGGTGCTGTTGGAAACCCACGATTCACCCGCCAGTAAAACTCGTATATCGCTCATGGTGAACTCTCCGGTGTGCGTCGCATCAAGGCGCTAACATGTACCACCTTCGGCGGGGTTTCACCAACATCAGCTCAAGCGGTTATGATTGCGGGCGATGTTTGCTGCCCTCCCTGAATTCGGGGAGGGGCCGGAGTGGGGTCGGAAGCGGCGGACGCAACTTATTGCGTCCCTACGCAGATGATCTCTAAGCCAATTCTCGTGGCTACTGCTCGGCGCGCGTCTTCCAGATTTCGACGATGTCAGCCTGCGGCAGATCCCGCTCTCTAAACCAGTACATCGGTTCGTCGAGCCGCCACGGTTCATCGGACCAATAGCCCGCAATCGCCTGGGTGAGCATGTTCCCGGCCTCGTCGTAGAACTGCCCGCGCAGTTCTTGGAGCACTTGCAGCGTATACGCGGCGACTTCGCCTTCGTTGCGCATGATTTGCACGGCGGCAAGGTTGTGCAGGTGCACGCTGACCGGAAACGACAGCAGCGACTGTGTATAGGCTTCGACCGCTTGACTGAACGTCTCCTCCGCTTGGTCGAGATCGCCTGCCGCCACCAACAGCAGACCGAGCTGCCCGGCGATGATGCCGCGCAGTTCCGGATCGTCCGCCTGTTCGAGCGCGGCGCGCACCTGCGTGTAAAGCTGATCGCCGTCACCGCTCTCCCACGCCGCACAGGCGGCATCCAGCGCCGCGATTTCGCGATCAGTCAGGCCGCAGGGGCCGCCGTGCCAGTTGCGCCAGTCGAACAGCATCTGGTTCTCGCCCCACTCGCCAAACTGCGGCACGAGCGCGTCCAAATCGACTTCAATATCGGAGCTATCCTGCAAGACCAGCAGCGGAAAGTCGTTGGTTTCGACATTTGTCGTGATCGACCCATCCGCGTTATAGGCAATCACCGACACCTCGATGCGTACCTGCACGGCCGTCGGCTCGGCATAAGTGAGCATCAGCGAAAGCGAGTCGCGACTGGTGGCCGGGGCGCTGCTGGTTGTCAGGTCGAGTTCGCTGCTGTCATAGGGCAGCCATTCAGCGTCGTCGCTGACGCGGGTATAGGCCCGCAGACGTACCTGCGCGTTGCTTTGGGCGTTCGAAAACCAGGTCGCGTCATATTCTACGCCGACGTATAACTGCCGCCCGGCGAGCAGCAGCACGGGGAGCTGTTCCTGCATGAACAACTGCATCTGCGCATTGTCGCTGATGGGGAAGATAATGCGCGGCGTTGCCTGTACGCGCCACACACCGTTCCGCGAATAATCGATCCCAGGGAAGACGCGCGGCGTCGGCGTCGGGATGGGTGGCGTCGAGACTTCCAGGCGCACCCCGCACCCGGTCAACGTGAGGAGCAGCAGCATTGCAGCGATCAGATAGGCAGCCATATGGTGATGATCGTCCCTTTACCAACCATGCTTTCGGCGCTGATGCTGCCATGATGCAGTTCGACGATCTTCTTGACGATCGACAAGCCGAGGCCGCTCCCGCTGTCATGCGGACGACCGCGCACCAACGCTTCAAAAATCTTATCGGGCAGCAAATCCGGCGGGATGCCGTCGCCCGTATCCACCACGCGAATCACATACTGATCATCCGCTTTTTCGAGGCTGACGCGAATCTGCGCCCCGCTCCGCGAATACTTGAGGCTGTTGTCGACCAGATTGCTCAGCGCGCGCGCCAGCAAATCCTGATCGCCTTCCAACGGCGCGCTTTTCAGCGACGAGTCGATTTCCAGCGTTTTGCCCTCACGGATCGCCCGTTCGTCATGCTGAAAATACACCTCTTCGATCAAATCGAGCAAATCCAGCTTCTGCAGCGCGGGCGGCACATACGACAGACGCGCGTCGAACAGCAGGCTGTCGACCAGGCGCGTCAGGCGCTGCGCTTCCGTTTCGATGGTATACGCGGTCGCGCGCCAATCGGTTGCGCTGCTCTGTCCATCTTCGAGCGCGCGCAGATTGCCCGCATGCGCGATCACCGCGGCGAGCGGGTTGCGCATATCATGCACAATGCGCCGCATGAAGCGCTCGTAGAAGAGGGTCGCTGCGTCCGATTCGTTTTGCAGCGGCCGGGCGATCACGCTGTACGCGCCATCCGGCGTCGGCGCGACTTGCACGTTGATGCGCTCCGATTCGCTCAGGGTGAGGCTTTGCGCCGTGCTGCGGCGGCTTTCGACCGAACGTTGGAGCAGGCGCGTCACTTCGGTGCGCGGCGCGCTGCTCTGGAGCAGATAGCGCCGACCCGCCGCGTTCGCCCACATCAGTTTTTGCTGCTGATCAAACAGCGCCACCCCCTCGATCAACTGGTCTTGCACCAGCGTGAGAATATTCAAACGGCGGCGGTTTGCTTCGGCGACTCGTCCGGCCTGCATGGTCACATAGGTGAGGAGCAGCAGGGTGACGAGAAACGCGCCGAGAAACCAGAGCACGCCGATGGGATGATTGGCGACGATGAACACCAGCGCCAGCGGGTGATTCTGCGTCTGGGAGACGAAGAACGGCAGAAACACCCACACGCCGACCAGTCCGATGGCGGCCAGCGCCCACGTCCGGCGCAAGCGCGGGCGGCGGTAACTTACCCGCGCGAGAATAATCACGGTCACGCCCAACGTGAATAACATCACGCCATAGGCCTCCCCGCTGGTAAAGCGCAGGGTGACTTCGAGACCAAGCGACGTGAACACGGTGGGCACAATCACCCACGCCAAAGCCAAACCTATACCTGCGATCCACCATGCGCGCCGCATCACACCACCAACCGGTAACCTGTGCCGTGAACTGTTTCGATCAATTCGTCGCGCTGTAGGTGCAGCTTGCGTCGCACCGCCGCGATATGCCGGTCGACCGTTCGTTCATAGCCGACCCACTCATAGCCCCACACCTGATTCAGCAGCTGTTCGCGCGTCCATTCGCGGCGCGGGTTGCGCGCCAGAAACGCCAGCAGGGCGAACTCAATCGGCGTCAGGTCGATCTCCTGCCCCGCTTTGGTGATGCGGTAGCGCGTCAGGTCAATCACCAGATCCCCGATGCGCAGTTCGTCGGTGCTCGGCGCGGCCTGGGTCTCTTTGCGCACATGTTGAATGGCGCTGAGCGTCGCGCGAATTTGCAGGATGAGGGCGTTCGCATCCCACGGTTTGGTCACAAAGGCGATGGCGCCCTGCCCCAAACTCTCGATCTGCCATTCCGGGTAAGACGTGAGCATGATCACGGGGATAAAGCGATTCAGAGCGCGCACGTGGCGCAGCACATCCAGCCCGCCCATCGCATTCGGATTGGCTTCTTCGAGCACCACGTCGAGCAGAATGAGGTCGGGCGCCGCCTCGGCAATGCG
>JAYRZU010000025.1:0-27020 GCA_041916315.1 Anaerolineae bacterium | reverse complement strand
GCTGGGCTTCCTGATATTCCACCGCTTCGCTCGTCAGGAACTTAACCAGAGCCACGGCCGCTTCCTTGTTTTGGGACGCACGGGTTACGGAGAAGGCATGCGCGCCCGCCCAGCCGGTGTGGATATCGCCCGAGGCGCCGACCGGCCCGCGCACGATCCCGAAGTTGCCCGCCACTGCCGGGCAGCTATCCGGGCTCTGGAAGTAGCTGTACCAACCGTACCATTCGAGATAGAAGGCCACATTGCCATCGCAGAAGTTCTGCGCGACTTCCGGCCACAGCAGGTTCGGTGTGTCCGCGGGGATCAGGCCGTTGGCATACAGGTCGCGCATCCACTGCGCCGTCGCGATACCCGCGTCGCTGTTGAAGGTCGGCTCGAAGGCGTCGTCGAAGTAATTGCCGCCATTGGCGACGAGCAGTTCATAGTAGCGACCACTCAGAGCTTCTTCTTTGCCGGCGAACTGCGTGCCGTACTGCACCGCGCCCTGCGCGACGAAGAATTCGGCCATGTCATACATCTGATCGAGGGTTGTGGGCGGCGCGAGCGGGTAGCCGTATTCGGCTTCGAAGGCGGCCTGATAATCCGCATTGCCGAAGAGGTCGGTGCGATAGTGCATGCCGCTGATGTCCGCATGGCGCGGGATCAACTGCAGGTTGCCGTCAATCGTCGCAGAGGCGATGATCGCGTCGCTGAACGGGGCGAGTTCTTCTTCCGTGAAATAGCTCTGGAGCGGTTCGACGAAGTCGACATACTGGCTCATGAAGCTCGTGTGATTCCACGCCACGTCAAAATCGACCGTGCCCGCGGCATAGTTGGTCTTCAGGTAGCGGTCGATTTCGAAACCGTCGCCGAGGAAGACGATTTCCACCGTCGCGCCCGTCGCTTCTTCCCACTGGCTGATCGAATCGTACATCGCTTCGTACGGCGCGCCGCCGATAGTCGCGACCTTGATGGTCACTCCGTCAAACCGCTGATCCAGGCCGGCAAACTGCGGTTCGCTGTCCTGCGCCGCAACCATGCTGACGCCGAAGACGGCGAGCAGCCCAACGAGTAACAACAACTTTCTAAGCATTTTCTCTCTCCTCAACTCAAAAAAGCTTTTCTCTCAACACGGCGGCATTCAGGCGTAATAGCCCGCCGCCGCCATGATCGATTCGACTGTGCGCGCCGCGTCGTCCAGCGCCTGCTCGACGCTTTTCGCTCTCGTGACGACGGCGTGCTGCATCTGGTTGAACACTTCGTTGATCGCGGGATATTCCGGGAGGCGTGGCGGACTTTTGGCGTTGGCGTGCGCTGCTTCCATCACGCGGTAGTAGGGGAACTGCGCTTGAATCTCCGGGTCGCGCCATGTTGATCGCCGTACGCCCGTACCGCCGCTCTGCGCCGTGATCTTGTCCATCTCCGGCGTCGCGCAGTGGCGCAAAAACTTGTAAGCCAGTTCTGACTGCGTGCTGCCCGCCGGAATGCCCAGCACCCAGTAGATGTTGAGCGTCGAATGGGCGCCGTGTTCGCCGCGCGGCACAAGGCCGATCCGGTTTTGTCCGACAATTTTCGACGGGGGCAGTTCCGCCAGCGCTGAGAAGCCGCACCAGTTCCACATCATCGCCGCTTCGCCTGCCGCATAGGCGACGCCCGAGGCCACGCTGTCATACTCGAGCGTTTTGGGCGGGGACACCATGTCGGTCAGGATCAGATCGGCGTAAAACTGCAGCGCCTCTCGTCCAATCTCATCATTAAAAGCGGGCTTCCATCCGGCATCAAACAACTGACCGCCGCGGCTCCACAGGTGCAGGAAGAAGTCATACACGTTGTTGTGCCCGTCGTTCAACCCGGCGATCATCGCGCCGTATAGTCTTTGTTCGGGGCGCGTGAAGAAGCGCGCGATATCGCGGAACTGTGACCACGTCTCCGGGACGGTGAGTGGATAACCGTAACGCGCCGCAAAGGCTGCTTGCTCGGCAGGATTCTCGAACAGGTCGGCACGGTACATAAACATTTCCGGCCCATCATGGTAGGGCAGGGCGAAGACCCCGCCCGCCCCGTCTTGTTGAAGTTCGAGCAGGCTGTTTGACCAACCGTGTGGGTAATCGGGCGGCGCGTCGCGCTCAAGGAAGCTGTTGAGCCGCGTCAGCCCGCCCATTCTGAGCAGTTCTGGCAGCCAATCGGTGAGCAGCAGCACGACATCCCAGTCTGCGCCGAGGATGCCGCGTTTCGCGACTAGATCCTCGTATAGTTTTTCCGGGTCAATCGGGACGATGTTGAAGTCAACGTCAGGATTCAGGCGTTGAAAGGCTGCCGCTTGCGCCGTAAACGACCGTTCAAAGCCCTCAAACACACGGTACAAAACCTGTAGTTTCGGCATAGTTTCTTCACATAAAAATTCAATTTCGGCGTTCTGTTGAAGTATTATAATTTATGTCGTATAATATGGCAAGTAGCTCGCATCCGAAGGGAATAAAGCATGTCGAAGGCTCTCAGTCCGATTGAAGAGAATCGGCGCACACTGGCAGCCCAGGTCGCTGAACGCATCCGCCAAGCTATCCTCACGCGGGATCTTGCGCCCGGTTCGCGCGTTAATCAGTACCAGTTGGCGGAGGATCTGAACGTGAGTCTGGTCCCCGTCCGCGAAGCGCTCAAGACGCTCGAAGCTGAGGGGCTGGTAACGATCACGCCGCGCCGCGGCGCGTTCGTCACGGAAATCTCGCTGGACGACCTCGACGAACTGTATTTCGCGCGTAAATTGGTCGAAGGGGAGGCCATCGCGCTCGCCTGCCAATCCCTCAGCGACCACGATTTCGTCATCCTGCGTAGTATCATTGACGAGATGCGCGCCGCGACCGCCAGCGACGACATTCACGCCTTCATGCAGTACAACCGCGACTTCCACATGCACATCTACTCGGCAACCAAGAATCGCCATCTCTTTCAGATGATCGAAACGCTGTGGGATCGCAGCGAGCTGTACCGCTACCGTTACATGTTCGTGCTGCGCAATGCCGATGTCATTCATCAGGAACATGAGGATATTTTCGCCGCCTGTCAGGCGCGGGATGCCGAACGCGCCCGCACATTGGCGCAGGATCACATCTGGCATACGCGCAACGGCATCTATGAACAACTCGCCAGCGAATTCGCGACCGAGGCGAGTGAGGACTAATGCCCGCCCACGTCATCGATTCCATCTTCTTCAAAGACTTGTTCGGCACAGCGGCGATGCGCGCCATCTTCGACGATCACGCGCTGCTGCAAAAATGGCTGGACTATGAAGCCGCGCTCGCCCGCGCGCAGGCCAAACTGGGCTTATTCTCGCAAGCTGCCGCTGCTGAGATCACCGCGCAGGCGCAAGCCGCGCTGATGGATACCGACGCCATTAAGCAGGGCATCGACAAGACGGTGCATCCACTCGTCTCAGTGATCTGGCAATTGTCGCATCGCTGCGCGGGCGATGCCGGGCGCTACGTCCATTGGGGTGCGACCACGCAGGATGTGATGGACACGGCGATCATTCTGCAAATCCGCGATACGCTGCCCGTCTTTGAGCACACGCTCGACACACTGCAGGCCGCGCTCATCCGCCTTGCGCAGACGCACCGCGCCACCCCGATTGCCGGACGCACGCACGGACAGCAGGCACTGCCGACTACCTTTGGCGCGAAGCTGGCCGTGTGGATTGCCGAAATCCGCCGCGGTCGCGAACGCCTTGACCAAGCCAAGCCGCGTGTGCTCGTCGGCGAGTTCGGCGGCGCGGTCGGCACGCTGGCCGGGTTGGCGGAAAGCAGCATCGACGAATTTGCCGTGCAGTCCGCCCTCATGGACGAACTTGGCCTCGGCGTCCCGCCGATTGCGTGGCACACCTCGCGCGATTCGATCGTGGAATTCGCGCTCATCATCTGCCAGTTCGCTGCCCTGATGGGGCGCATGGCGCACGAAGTGATTGACCTGCAGAAGCAGGAATTCGGCGAAGTCGAAGAGCCGTTTGAAATGGGGAAGGTCGGCAGCAGCACCATGCCGCACAAGCGCAACCCGATGCTGTGCGAGGCGGTGCTCACATTGGCGCGCCTGTGTCGCGAAAAAGCGGCCACGGCGCTGGACACCCTCGTATATAACGAGCACGAGCGCGATTGGTCGTCGTTCCAGATGGAATGGGCGTACCTGCCGGAGCTATGTGTGATGGCCCACGGTGCGCTAGAGATCATGACGCGGGTGATGAGCGGCCTGATCGTCTATCCGGAGCGCATGCGGCGCAACCTCGACGTGACGGGCGGATTGCTGCTCGCCGAACGCGTCATGTTCGCTTTGGGCGAACACATCGGGCGGCAGGATGCGCATGATGTCGTGTACGAATGCGCCATGCACGCCTTTGCGGTGCAGCAGCCATTCCTCGACGTGTTGCTGGGGGATGCCCGCGTGAGCGCGTACCTCACCCGCGATCGGATCGCGGCGCTGCTCGACCCCGCCGCTTATACGGGGTTGGCGGCGCAATTTGTCGACCGCGTTCTCAAGGAGTCGCAGCCATAATCCAGAAGCTTCACTGCGTAGGTTAACGTGAGTTATGGATAAGACAAGCGCAAATCGATCTAGTTCTAAATCCGTGCCCCTCACCCCCCGCCCTCTCTCCCACGCAAGCGGGGAGAGGGGGATTCTGTCTCCCCTCCCCGAATCAGGGAAGGGTCGGGGGAGGGGGCGGCACGAATAGCGACCTTGTCCGTTCCATCCATAACTGACGTTAGGTTATGCAATTTAGTGAATTAGAAGGGATTTTGTTGATGATCGTTGATACGCACCAGCATTTTTGGAATCTAGATAAAGTTGAGTACCCCTGGCTCGTCCCGGAGTATGGCCCGATCTACCGGACGTTTGAAGCACCAGAACTGGAACCGCAGTTACAAGCGGCAAGCGTTGACCACACGGTCATCGTGCAGTCGATGGACTCGTATGCGGATACTGCCTACATGTTTGAGACGGCGGCGCACTACGCCTGGGTTGCGGGGATTGTGGGTTGGGTGCCGCTGCTGCGCCCTGACGAAACTGCCCGCCAGTTGGAAGAACACAAGCGTCGTCAAATTCTCTTCAAGGGCATGCGCCATCTCATCCACACGGAAGCCGATCCCGATTGGGTGGTGCAAGACACGGTGATCGAAAGCCTCAAGCTGCTGGCCGCGCACGGCTATACCTTCGACGTGGTCGCCGTGTTCCCGAATCACCTCAAGCATGTGCCGACGCTCTCCAAACGCGTCCCGAACCTGAAAATGGTGATTGATCACCTCGCCAAACCGCCGTACCCGAATGCCGCCGACATGGCGATCTGGCGCGATCAGTTGGCGGCCGCCGCCCAAAACCCGAACGTGTACGCCAAGATCAGCGGTTTGAACACCGCCGTCGCCAAGGCCGATTGGACCGCTGCCGACTTGCAGCCCGCTATCGACTTCGCGCTCGAAAAGTTCGGCGCGTCCCGCCTGATGTTCGGCAGCGATTGGCCGGTGGCCATCCTCGCCGGAGACTATGCCAAAGTCGTCGCTGAAACACGTAAGTGCCTGTCCGGTTTGTCCGCAGTCGATCAAGCGGCGATCTGGGGCGGCACCGCCAACCGCTTCTATAACTTGGGACTGTAGATCATGGACATTAACTCGATTGACTGGCGTCCCAAGCTCGGGAAGAAGACGGACTACGGCATCGGCTTTGTCGGCTGCGGTGGCATTGTTCAGTATGCGCATATCCCCGCCTACCAGAAAGCGGGCTTTCGCATGGTCGCCGCCTACGACATTAAGCGCGAGTCCGCCGAGAAAGTGGCTGAATTGACCGGAACGGCGCGCGTGTGTGACTCGCTGGCGGAACTGCTCGCCGATCCGGCGGTGGATATCGTCGATATCGCGGTGATGCCGTGGGCGCAGCTCGACGTGGTGCGGCAAGTCGCGGCGGCGGGCAAGCACATGCTCTGCCAGAAGCCGCTGAGCGATGACTTCCGGCAAGCCACGCAGATCGTCGAACTGGCGCGGCAGGCCGGCGTCAAACAAGCGGTCAATCACCAGATGCGCTGGGATTCCGGCATTGCCGCCAGCAAGATCATGATCGAACGCGGCCTAATTGGCACGCCGACCGACGCGCAGATTCAGGTGAGCAGCGCGACCCCGTGGCACATGTGGCCGTGGCTGGCGACCGCGCCACGCCTCGAAGTGCAGTACCACAGCATCCATTACATCGATTCGATGCGCTTCCTGTTCGGTTCGCCGGAATGGGTGACGAGCCGCCATGCCAAATACGCGGGGCAGGGCGACGTCCGCGCGGAGACCAAGACCATCACGGTATTGGATTACGCGAGTGGCCTGCAGGCGCTCGTCGCCGTCAATCACTACAACATGCATGCCGAAGCGTCCGCGATTTTCCGCTTCCTGGGCACCGAAGGCGCGATTGAGGGCACAATTGGCCTGATGTACAACTATCCGAGCGGCCGCCCGGACACGCTGCGCTACAGCCAGAAAGATCAGCCGCCCGTCGATCTGCCGCTCGACGAATTCTGGATTCCCGATGCGTTCGTCGGCCCGATGGCGGGGCTGATGCAGGCAATTGAAACCGATACCCTGCCGCTGACGGACACCGCCGACAACCTCAACACGCTGCGTTTGATCGAAGCAGCCTATCTGTCCGCCGCTGAAAACCGTTCGGTGCGTCCCAGTGAGATAGGAGCTTAAGCATGGCGATCATTCCGAATCGGCATACGGGTAAAGTCGCCATCGTCACGGGCGCAGGGCAGGGGATCGGGCGCGGGGTGGCGCTGCGCTTCGCGCAGGAAGGCGCGCACGTCGTCATCGCCGAATACAGAGCGGAGAATGCGCAGGCCGCCGCCGACGAATGCAGCCAGTATACACGGGCGTTGGCCTATCCGGTCGACATTGGCGACACCGACCAGATCGCCAAAATGGTCGCCGATGTGGTCGCGGAATTCGGGCACATCGATATCCTCGTGAACAACGCGGGCGTGCTCGAAACGCTGCCCCTCTTCGACCTCACGCCGGAGAAGTGGGACTGGCTGCAGCGCGTGAATCAGCGCGGGTTGTTTTTCTGCTTGCAGACCGTCGCCAAGCAGATGGTCGCGCAGATTCCCGACGAGGTCAAAGCGGCGGGCAAAGCCGACCGCAGCTACGGCAAAATCGTCAACTTTTCGTCCATTGCCGGGCGCAGCGGTCGTCCGTATGCCGCACACTATTCGGCGGCGAAATGGGCGACGATCAGCATCACGCAGAGCGCCGCCGCTTATCTCGCGCCGTTCAACATCAATGTGAATGCGGTGTGCCCCGGCGTCGTGCCGACACCCATGTGGGACGATATTGATCGCGTCCAAGCGGAGCGGTTTGGGTTGGAACGCGGCGGTTGGATCAAGAAAACGGTGGACAGCGTGCCGCTCAAGCGTGCCGCAACGCCCGGCGATCTGGCGGCGGCGGTTTCGTTTCTGTGCTCGGACGACGCCGACTACATCACCGGGCAGGCGCTGAATGTTGACGGTGGAATCGAGATGAACTAGATGAGCCGTTTAGAGTACGTCAACATCGCGCATTCCGCGACCATCGGGCGCGTGCTGCGCCTCGACACAATCGAGACTATTGGCGTGAGCAGCCAGGCACTCGCCGAAGAAGCTATCGCCGCCGGGCAGACTGCGCTGGCGGCGGATCTGATCCGCTACTACCACACGGAAATGCGCATCATGCACAACATTATGCGCACGTGGATTCAGGACACCATCCGCTACATCGTCGTGAAGTCCGGCTCGGCGGACAGCCCGGCAACGACGGCCGCCGCGGGGATTATGCGCACCTTTGACCAGTATCCCATCGGCGAAACCGAACGTGATCAGGCGGTCGGCGCGCTGGGAGGCGGCGACACGGCTAACGCGCTGTTCTGGCTCGAACGCATGCGCCTCGCGTTCCTCAACGTGCACGACATCCTCGTCGCGTGGATGCAAAATCTACTCTCGTTCATCGCGCAGGAATATCAAGAACCTGCCGTGCTGGAGACGATTTTACATACGCATCAGGATATCTGGGGCGACCGTTACGCGGCATGGGATCGCATGACGCCATGGGAAAAAGTCGCGCTGACTGTCGAAGGGATGCGCGGCGGACACTTCAGCGGTGCGCAGCGGCGCGGTGATGTGATCGTCGAAGATCAAGGCGACCGCTACATGGTGGCGTTTGACCCATGTGGCAGCGGCGGCGTGCTGCGGCGTGGCGATCCGGAGACCGGGCGCGCCCCGATCAATGTGACGCTGCACGGCGTCAACGAAGAGGCGCACCAGTGGACGTGGCAAAAGACCGGCGTCCACTGGTACTGCTCACACTGCGCCATTGCGATGGAGTGGCTGCCGGGGCGCACACGCGGCTATCTGCTGCGTCCGCTCGATCATACGCTGGATCACGGCGCGCCCTGTCCCTGGTACATCTATAAAGAAGATCGACTGATCCGCGATTACCACTACCCGCGCACCGGGCAAACCAAGCCCGTGGAACCCACTGCACAAGGATAAAAACTCATGTATTTGTATCAAAATATGCCCCTTTTACCGACCCAAGTGATTGGTAGTTACGGTACGCCCGGTTGGTTATTCGTCGTGCGTGAAGCGATGAAGCGCGGCGAAATGGGCTCAGTCGATATCCGCGAAGCATTTGACGACGCAACCAATCTCGCCATCATGGAGCAGGAAGAAGCGGGCGTCGATGTCATCAGCGATGGCGAAATGCGCCGCTTCAACTTTCTCGTCGGCTTCTACGACTCGATCAAAGGGTTGGAGAAAATTCCGTGGGAGCGTCAGTTGGGCTATCCGGGGCCGGACATGATTGACGCTTTCCGCGCCATCGGCGAACTTAGCACCCCAGACGGCTTAGGTCTGCCCGAAGAACTCGTGTATGCTCGTAAGCGCACCAGCAAGCCGCTCGTGACGCCGCTCGGCGGGCCGGTGACGTTCGCATTTCGCATCAATCCCGGTCGTATCTACGGCAGCAAAAACGAAATTGCTTGGGCGCTCGCGCCGCTCATCAACGCAGAACTGAAGCGGGCGGTAGCCGCCGGAGCGACGCACATTCAACTCGATGAACCCTCGGCCATTGACGACTTTGTACCCCTGCCAGATTTTGTCGAGATGTTCAATCGCTGTGTCGAAGGCTTGGGCGTGACGATCGGTTTGCACATCTGCTTCGGCAATTTCATGGGGCGTCCGGCGGTGGCGCATCGTACCTACGAGCACATCGCGCCGATCTTCCCAGATCTTGATGTCGATATCATTCATCTCGAATTCGCCAACCGCGGCATGTGGCAGACTGATTTGTTCAGCAAGTATGCCCGCCCCGATCAATACCTCGCCGCGGGCGTCGTCGATGTCAAGGCGCGCGCCATCGAAACGCCCGCCATCGTCGCGGAGCGCGTTCGCGATGTGCTCAAGTACAACGATCCCAAGCGCGTATGGGTCAGTTCGGACTGCGGTTTCAGCATGACGGCGCGCTGGGTCGCTCGCGAAAAACTCAAGGCGATGGTCGCAGGAACGAATCTTGTTCGCGCAGAATTGAATGCTTAGCCCAAAAGATTCGGTGCGATGGCTATGGTGATCGTAGGGATTATGTGCGAGCAATACATCCCTTACCAAGACCGCCGTGAGTCCGCTGCCTCTCTCAGACGTCGACCGTCGACGTCAATGCTGTGAGGGCAGAGCCACACGGTCATGTCGGGTTGTGTGATTTGCGGAGGTGAGAAGCTCACTCATCTCCGCATGTCAGCTTTAGCTCACCGTTCTGGTGTGGTGGGTTACCTATAGCGCGATCATTGCTTCAGTTGGAGTGAGTGAGTATTTGACTATTGGGCACTGGTTGTAGGGGAAAAGAGAATAGCGTCCCTCGAAGTGAGGAACGCTCTCCAGTCGAACGGCGCGATGCTTCGCATGGTCTCATCCACGATTTTCGCCGTGTCGCCTAGCTTTCCCGTGTGGATACGGGTGTCGTACCCTACACGCCCATTCTTCATCCGTCACAACGCTTGGATACCGTGGTCGCTCAATTGCGCTGCTCCAACCTAGCGTTCCCCTTTTTTTTCCTCCTCTTGTTTCTTGTTTTTCAACTTTCCACACACTTGTTAGTGCGCGGATGTCTCGACCATCGGGTTGGTGTATGCGTACCGACGGATGTATGTCTGCTCCTCCGTTACGATTACTATGTTGAAGCCGGGGTTGCCGCGATACGGGTGCGGCGCAGGGGACAGTGCCGGGAAGATCGGCAGTTGGCCGAATGGACTCTGCACGCAGGTATACAGCAGCCCATCCTGAATGATATCGACTGCCTGGTGAATGTGACCAGACAGCACCACACTCACGTTCGCGCCGGACTGCCGGATGGTCTCGCGCAGCGTTTCGGCCTTGGCGAACCCGAAGAAGTCGAGAATCTCGTTGCCCAGGCTGACCGGCGGGTGGTGGATGGCGATCACCGTCGGAATCGCCTTGTCCGCCGCCAGCAGGTCGCGCAACCATTCGATCTGCGCATCGCTCAGGCCACCAGCGTGGTCCACGCCATTGCTCGCGCTGTCTATGCAGATCACTCGCGCGCCATTCTGGTTGATCACGTAGTCGAACGTGTCACCGGCTGTGGTGATGGTTGGCATCAGGCTGCGCAGCGCTGGTACGTTGTCGTGGTTGCCCGCCATATAGTAGATTGGCACGTTCAGGTCGCGGAAGATCTCCGTTACCGCCTCGTACTCCTCAACGGTGTCCGGGTCGGTCATCGTATCACCAGTGTGCAGCACGAAGTCGATCGGGAACGGCAGCGTGTTGATCTCTTGGACCAGGGCGCGGTTGGCCACGGACGCCGGAATGTCGTGAATGTGCCCGACGTTGATGCCCTTTTCGCGCAGTTCGGTCATGAACGTGATTAGGCGCTGCGAGTAATGATGAGGGCGGAACTCGGTCTTGTCACCAACCGTGATGTGCGTGTCGCTGATCTGAACGAAAGTGAGCAGAACCTTGGTCACGTTGCGTCTCCTTGGGGTGTATGGGACTGAATGAGGCGTTCACGAATGCGGTGAATCTGGTCGGGCGACAGGCCCAGTTGTTCTACGTAGGCTGCAACCCCACCATAACGCGCGGTCAGGTGCTCGATCAGGCCGCGCAAGTCCGCCGGGTCGCTGGCCAGCAGCTTCTCGAAGGCAGCCTGACGCTCCGGACTGTCGTACTGCGGCAGGAACGCGCGCATGCGCTCCATGGCCACGCTCGTCAGCGCGAAATCTTCAAGGATCACGTCCGACGCCACGCCCGCCAGGCTCAGCAGCAGCGCTGCGACAATGCCGGCGCGGTCTTTGCCGGCCGTACAGTGAAACAGCACCGCGCCCGCCGGGGCGTCGGCGATTACGCTGAGGGTTTCGCGCAGCCCAGCCTGGCACTCGTCCACGATGTGGCGGTAAATGATGCCGAGGTCCGGCAGCAGGCTGACCGCGTAGGCTGACATGTCCACCCGATACACGGAGACGTGATGGTAGGCGACCTCCGCTGACGTGCTGAACACGTCTGGCGCGGTCTCCTGTTCGCCGAGGTGGCGCAGGTCGATGACCGTGCGCAGCCCGTAATCGATCAGTCGGCGCTGGTCGTCGGCCGTCAGCCGGTGCAGACTATCGCCGCGCAGCAGCGCCCCCCAGCGGGTGACGCCGTCCGGAAGCGGATAGCCGCCCAGGTCGCGCACGTTGAAGGCGCCGTCCAACGCGATCCAGCGGGACTCAGTGGTAGGGGGCATTTAGCGTAATCCTGACTTGACGAACGAGTCGACAACCTGGCGCTGAAGCAGCACATAAACGATAAAGATGGGCAGCGCCGTCAGCGTGGCGGCCGCCATCATCGGTCCCCACAGGTCCCCTTCCTGGGTGAAAAAGCCCTGTAGGCCAAGCTGAAGCACGCCCGTTTCCATGCGGTTGCTGACCAGCAGCGGCCAGAAATAATCGTTCCATGCGCCGATGAACTGGAGGATGACGAGCGACGCCAGCATCGCCCGCAGGTTTGGCACGATCACTCGCCACAAAATCATCCAGCTTGTGCCGCCATCCACGCGCGCCGCATCGATCAGGTCGCGCGGGAAGCCCTTGATCTGCTGGAACAGCAGAATCATGGCGAAGGTCGAGACCATCGAGGGTACAATCATACCGGCCAGCGAGTTCAGCCAGCCTAACTGCGACATCAGCACATAATTCGGGATCATAGTCACCTGCTGCGGCACGAGCCAGGTGAACGTGAACAGCGCGAACAGCGCCCGCTTGCCGAAAAAGTCCCAGCGGGCGAAGGCATACCCCGCCAGCAGGCCGATCAGCACCTGCGCCACCGTGCGCACCACGGCCATCACCGCCGTGTTGACGAACAGCCTGCCGAGCGGCAGATGATTGAGCACATAGGTGTAGTGCTCCAGCGTGATCGCGCTGGGTAGCAGTGACGACGCGAAAAAACCCCCCTGCGGCCGAATCGAGGTCACCACCATCCAGTAAAGCGGAAACAGCACCAGCAGACACAGGGCGATAATCAGAATATGGCCGATCCAACGGACGGCTGTGGGTTGGTTGTGGACGCCGATCATCATCTCCCCCTTAGTGATCGTAGAACGAGTAGCGGTTTTGCAGCCACAGGAAGATCACCGCGATCACGCTGAAGCCGATGAACATCAGCACCGCTGCCGCCGAGCTCACACCGATGTTGAACGACCGGAAGCCGTAGTCGTACAGCACGGTGTAGATGTTGCTCGTCAGGCTGCGAAAGCTGTTGACCGTGGCCACATTGATGTGCACGAACGTCCACTGTGACGAGAACAGCACCGTCAGCAGCGTCACGAACAGGCTCGAGGGTGACAACAGCGGCAGCATCACGAAGCGGATCGTCTGCCAGTAACCCGCACCGTCGATTGCCGCGGCCTCCAGGTACTCCCGGTTGATGTTGGTCAGCGCCGCCGCGAAGATCAGGGTGCAGAAGCCAATCAGCCCCCAGCCGGTGATGAACGTGATCGAGGGAATCATTAGTGCCGGGTCGCCCATGAAATTGATCGGGTCAGTGTGGTATAGGTCTTTCAGGACGTAATTCACGATGCCGGTATACGGGTGCAGAATCCACCGCCACAATACCGTCACCACTACCGGCGCGATGATCACCGGCGTAAAGACGATCGCCCGGTACAGGCCGCTCACCCGCCCGCGCATGCCATACGTGAAAATGGCGATGACGATCGGCCCAACCAGCGAAAACGGCAGCAGCCCAACTGTGTACGCGACCGTGTTAATCAGCGCCTGGCGTATCTCCGGTAGAGACAGTACCTGCTGATAGTTCGCCCAGCCCACTGGCGTCTTCGGCGATGTCGGCAGCAGGTTCCACTGGTTGAAACTGAGCGTGACGATTTCGATCAGCGGGCGGTAGACCCAGATAAACAGCAGCACCAGCGCCGGCAGCAGGTACAGATACGGCTGCGCCCATTCCAGAAGCGGCCTACCCACTCCGGCCCGTTTGGCACCAGTCGCCTCGGCGCTCGACCGCGCGCCCGTCTCCAGCGAAAGCCCTTGTTCCATCGGAACACTCCCAGCTAGCAAGCCCGCCGGCGCACTGCCTTACGAACGGGTCTGCGTCTTCTTCGGTGAACAGCCTACCCCGCCTGCACGAAACGCAGATAGGGTAGGCTGTATAGTCAGTCAGGTTGACGACATTGGTAACTACGGCATCAGCGCCTGAGCGCGCACCTGCGCATCCATCAGCGTGGCCGGGTCGGCGTTGTTGAAGATGACGTTGGTCTGCGCTTCGGTGATGATCTGCTCGATCTGGCGGTAATTGGGGCCGGGGAAAGAAACCCAGGGTGTGAGCGAATCGAGCTGTTCGAGGTTGGGCAGGTACAGCGGATTTTCTTCAATCCACGTGCCCAGATATTCGGGGTCATTGACGATGGCGGGGCGCAGCGGCAGATAGCCGATCTGGCTGGTGATGATGGTGTAGCCGCGTTCGCTGGTCACGAACTTGATGAAATCCCAGGCCGCGCGCTGCTTGAGCGGATCCTGGGACAGGATGAACAGAGCGCTGCCGCTGTTCACCGGGACAGTCGGCAGTTCGCCGTAGCTCGGCATCTTGCCCATGTTCAGAACCTGGCCGGTCTGCGCGAACGTATCCTGCACAAAGCGTAGCGCGGCGGTGGTGTTCAGCATCATCGCCAGTTGGCCGCCCGCAAACGCCTGGAAGGTTTCTACACCGGCGGGGATGTGCGCGCCGTTGTTGACCATCTGCTGCAGGCGCGCCATGGCACCCTGGCCGGCCTCTTCGCCGAACATCAGGGTGGTGCGGTCTTCGCTCAGCATGCGGCCGCCGTTGCTCATCACCAGCGCCTGGGAGATCCAGCTCTGCTGGTAGATCGACACGCCCTGCTTGTCGGTGTTTGCGACAACCTGCAGCGCCAGTTCTTCAACTTCGTCCCACGTGGTCGGAACCGTGGTGGGGTCGATGCCTGCTTCTTCCAGGATGGTGGTATTGATGTACAGCACCGGCGTGCTGAACGTGAAGGCCATACCGTAGGTCAGACCGTCCTGCTGACCGAGGGGCAGACCCCGCGGGTGGAAGCCTTCGATATGCGCGGCCCACTCATCCGCGGGCACAATCTGTTCCAGTGGCGTCGCGCCGAAGTTGTGGACGACAAAATCGAGATCGTTGAAGATCAACTGCGCGACATCCGGAGGATTACCGGCCGCGAGATCCGCCTGGGTGCGCGACACGATTTCCGTCGCCGGGACGCCGACGCCTTCCACATGGATGTTCGGGTGCAGCGCTTCGAATTCCGATATCAACTGCTCGGTGCCGGCGGCGCCAATGCCCGCCGAAGCCAGGTTGTAGCTGTAGAAGGTGATGGTGACGTCCTGGTCCGCGCTCAGCGGAGGCAGGCCATCCTGAGCGGAAACGGCGGCTGTGACCAGGAATAGGGCGGCGACGGACAGAGCGAACACGAGTTTGCGCATCTAAGGTCTCCTGTGTAAATCGAACGCGGAACGATTATTCTTCTCTTTCGTTAAGTCCTATACCACGTCATATTCAGGTCGCTTTAAGCCCCCGTTGACGCTCGCTAATCGATTTCACGCGAATGATTAACGTCTGGCCGAATTCGAGCTCTGACACGCGACTGTCTCGAATACACCCAATATTGTGCGAAAGCCCTTTACGGTCTCATCTGTTCTCGACCAAGACGGGCTTTCGTTTGGTGAAATAGCCTGAGTTATCTCTACCCTTCATCATCGCACTCCATTTTAGAGAAAGGGTTCAACCCGCCGCAGCCATTCGTTGAAGCGAAAGGTTGGAGCCGCGAAGTGCTGAGGCGCGCGCGACTCGGGGAAAGCGTGCCTGCGCTCATCGCGCGTCTAACACTCAACTAGGCTGACGTGCTGGAGGGCTGTTGGTAGTGAGCGCGCTTGATCTCGTCAAAGGTGACGAACATCAGCTCACGGCGATCCGAGGACAAACTGAACGGCTGCAGGCTGAGCGTCCCGTTTTGGACGATGCCGAGGTTGTATCCGTGCGCGGCGAGTAACCGCATTCCGGTGCGCTCGGTGCTGTCCAAGCCGAACGCCGATCCTTGTCCCGCCGCACTGAGCACTCCGTGAAACGTCGCGATGCTGTTGAAGTGAATATGCCCGGACAGAATGCCAATGATGTTGTGTCCGGCGATGGCGGCGGCGAAGTCGGCGCTGTTCGACAGCAGATGGTCAGTATTGGCGAAAAACGAGTTGGTGTGCGGCGGGTGATGAATGCACAGCAGGGCGGGCGTAACATCCACTGCCAGTTCGGTGCGCAGCCACGTGAGCTGTTCGGCGTCGAGCAGACCTTCGCTGTGGCCGGGGTAGTGCGAGTCGAGGATAAATACGCGCAGCCCGGCAACCGTCTGTACAAAGTAGTACGGACGATCTGTGTTCGGCTCGTTGAGGTAGCCGTCATTGAAGGCATCCCGATGATCGTGATTTCCGAGGGTGACAAAGATCGGCGCGCCGATGGCTTCACTTTCAGCGTCCAGCATGTGTTTAATGAAGCGGTAATCCGCTGCGTTACCTTCGTGTGCGAGATCGCCAGTAATGACGATGAAGGCAGGCTCAATGCTCAGGGTTCGCACGTGCGCGAGAATTTCCTGCAGGTTTGCGCGGGTATCGAGCTTCATAAAGCTCTCGTTTTCGGGCGCATTGAGATGGGTATCGGTGATGTGGACGAAATACAGGGGGGCAGATTCGCTCATGCGTGACTCCTCAACAACTTCGAGACGTGTGCGGACAGATGCGCAAAAGGATAAAGCGGTGGATTTAAGGCGAGATAGTGGAGTGTTTAATGGCAGTCATTGAGATTTGCGCAGCTTGATCATGGTTCCGTTACACCGCCTTAAAACGAATGTGGGATGCTTGATTAACAATGGATCACAGAGTAGGGATTGAAGACAATGATGATTGCTACGGAGGCACGATGGCTGCGGTTGAATGGCGCAACCAATGTGCGTGATCTCGGTGGCTATTGCACACGTGACGGTATCACCCGGTGGGGTACGGTGTTCCGCGCGGACAGTTTACATGCGCTGAATGAGAGCGAGCAGCAGCTCCTCCTCGATCATGGTGTGCGCACGATTATCGATCTCCGCCACACCAGTGAAACCGAAGGCCAGCCCAATGTATTCCGGTTTTCACCCTGTGTTCGCTACTTCAACATTCCGCTATTCCAGAACACACGCCCCGCGCCCCATCGTGCCCAGAAACCAGATTTGCCGACGATTTATCGGTATATTGTCGATGACTGCCGACCTGCGGTTGCCGAAGTTTTGAGCCTGATCGCCGATGCTGGTGACGGCGCTGTGTTGTTTCATTGTTCAGCGGGCAAAGACCGCACCGGTGTGATCGCTGCCTTGCTGCTTGGTCTGGCGGGCGTGCCGAAAACGAAGATTGCCGAAGACTATGCGCTGACCGAGCTGGCTATGCAGGACCTGCGCCCTAGGCTGGTCGCCCAAACGGTCGCCGCCGGTGGCGACCCGGCCGCACTCGAACGTCTACTCTCCAGCTATCCGGAGGACATGCTGCGCTTTCTGACTTATCTGGACGAATGGTACGGCGGCGCAGCGCGGTATGTGCGTGATCTCGGCTTGAGCTCGGTTCGGCTTCAGCGGTTGCTCGACAGATTAGTCAACTTCTACGCGGTCGAAACCGACGATTGACGAGCACGGCCGCGGCTTGGCGTATCTGGACATGTGCCTGTCGGAGGCGCGGCTAGGATAGCCCGCGCCAATCACTCAGGACGCATGGGGACGCGGCGTGTACTTTTCGAGAAATGCCGGCACATCCTGGAGATCCTCGAAGCGTTGCTCGAGCAGTTCGCGCGGCCAGTCCCACCATGCAATCTGGAGCAGCTTCGCAATCACCTCATCGTCGAAGCGCTTCCGTACGGGTTTAGCGGGGACGCCCACGGCAATCGTATATGGTTCGATGTCTTTGGTCACCACCGCGCCCGAGCCGATCACGGCGCCGGTGCCAATATTCACGCCCGGCATAATCGTCGCGCCATGACCGATCCACACATCATGCCCCAGGGTGCAGCGAAACGACCGGCGCCAATCGAAGAAAGACTCATCGTCGGTCTCCCCAAAGCCGAACTTGGCGCGGCGGTATGTCATGTGATGCTGCGTGACGCGCTCCATCGGGTGATTGCCCGGATTGATGCGCACATGCGACGCGATGGAACAGAATTTGCCGACATCGGTGTAAATGATGTCGACGTCGCAGGCGGTGTAGGAGTAGTCGCCAAAGGTTGACTCGATCAGCATGGTGTTGTGACCGAGTTCCGTCCACGCACCCACCGTTGAATCGACGACGAAACTCCCCGCATGGATCGTCGGTTGTTCAGAGAGCATCCGCTTCTCTTTAGCGAGATCAGCCGGATGCCGCGCAATGTACACCATGACTAGTCCTCCACGAACAATTCGGCCTGGTCGCGCATTGAGAGATGTGCTTCGCGCGTGAGGCGCGTGATGTGCGCATCCTGGTAGATAAAGTGACCTTCGCGGAGTGTACCACGTACGCGGGGCTGGCTGTGCGTTTCATCCACCAGCGCGAGATCGGCGCGTTTGCCGACCACGATCTGCCCGCGGTCCGTCAGCCCGACGGCTTCCGCCGCATTCTGGCTGACGAGCTTCATACTCTCATGCAGCGGCAGGACGTCCATCCGTGCGATCTTGTAGGCGCTGTGGAGCATCGCGGCCGGGAAGTAGTCGCTCGCGAGAATATCGACGACGCCCGCGCGAATGGCGTCCAGTGCGGACAGGTTCCCCGTATTCGATTCGCCGCGGTAGGCGTTCGGTGCACCCATAATGATGTGCATGCCGCAGTTTTTGGCGGCGTGCGCGGCCGTCATGCTCACGGGAAACTCGCTGATGGTGACGCCCATCTCGGCCTGCGCTTCGACCTTATCCGGTGTATCGTCGTCGTGGGATGCCAGAATGGTGTTGTGCGCCCGCGCAACCTCCGCGAGGCCGCGCACGACTTCCCAATCCCGGAGGCGCTTCTCTTCGATTTGGGAAGCCATCTCTAGGACGCGCGTGGTGATTGGTTCGAGGATTTCGTCGCTCAGACCGTACCATTCTTTCATGAACTGCACATTGCGTGTGGCGTCCTTGTACTGTCCTTGCCCCGGCGTGTGATCCATGATGGAGACCAATTCGACCAATTGGCGGTTGAGCAGGTCTTCGAGAATGGGCACAGTCGTGAGGTTGTTAACTTCGAAGCGCGCGTGGATCTTCACATCGGTGAGCAGTGTCGGCTTGAGCGCGTTGACGGTCTCGATGATATTAGTGGCGATGTCCTGCCGCCGAATATCGCTTTTCAGCCATGAGAAGGCGACGGCTGCATAGGCGGTTGTGATGCCTGCCGCTGCCATCCGCTTGTCGAGCTCGAACAGTGCCAGATCGACCGGGAAGAAAGCGCGCGGCCGCGGTTCGATGTCGCGTTCTAGCATATCGCCGTGCAGATCGATCAAGCCCGGGACGGCGGTCAGTCCAGCGAGATCCAGCCCATCTGGGTGACTCTCCCCGACGACGATCTCCGCGATTTTTCCTTCGGCGAGGCGCAGCGCCCCGCGATCTACGACGCCATCAGGCAAGATCAGGCGCAGATTCGTCAGCCACATGCTCGCTTCTCCCTTCGAGTACGGTGAGTTTCAATTCAATATCGACTAAAGCGCGGACTTCCGCGGGATAGTGGAAAATGCCAATCATGGTCACGCCCGCCGCCTTGAGTTCGGTGAGGCGCTCGGTGAGCGCCGCGCGCGCGTTCACGTCGAGGCTCGCCGTCGGCTCGTCGAGCAGCAGCAGGCGGCGCGGCGCAATCAACGCGCGGGCGAGGTTGATCTTCTGCTGTTCGCCGCCGCTGAAGGTCGTTGGATAGGCTTGCCAGAGATCGGTTTTGACGCCGAAGCGTTCCAGCAGCAGGGACGCTTCGTGGCGCGCGGTTGCCGCTTCAGCACCCGTGAGGAGCAGCGGTTCGGCCACCAAATCAAGCGCGGACACGCGCGGACGCGGACGCAGAAACTGCGTCACAAACCCAATTTCATCACGGCGCAGCAGGCTGATGTCAATGTCCGCTGCTCGCGCCAAATCCACACACCCCGCCTGCGCCTGATAGTAAGCATGGCCGGAGGTCGGCAGATAAGTACGGTACAGGCAGCGCAGCAGCGTCGACTTGCCCGCGCCGTTCGCGCCGCTGATGAGCATGAATTGACCTTCGCCCAGTTCAAACGACACGTCGGCAAACGTGCCAACTGAGCGGTCGAGATGATGGATGAAGAAGCGCTTGGAGAGATTTTCGACGATGAGCAGCATGATTTCCCCCTAGAGTTTGGCGTGAACGAGCTGCTGGGTATACGGGTGCTGCGGGTCGTCCAGCACTTGATCGGTCAGCCCAGCTTCGACCACTTCGCCGCCGCGCATCACTATGACGCGGTCGGCCAACGTGCGAATCACGCCGAGATCGTGCGAGACGATCACCGTCGAGATGTGGCGTTCGCGCTGAAGCTGCTTGAGTGTGTCCAGCACCAGCGCCTGTACGGATACGTCTAACCCGGTTGTTGGCTCGTCAAGGAGCAGCAGAAACGGCTGGAGCGCAATCGCTTTAGCCAACTGCACGCGCTGCTGCATGCCGCCCGACAGGATGCGCGGCAGGTCGTCCATGCGGTTGAGCGGAAATTCGGACGCGGACAGCGAGACCCGTGCCGCCTGCCGCAGATTGGCAAACGTGCGTTCCCCCGTGACGAGCAGACGTTCGGCCACGTTGCCGCTGCTGGTATAGCGCATGCGCAGGCCGAGGTGCGGGTTCTGGTAGACGATGCCGATGTGCCGCAGTTGAATATCCCGCTTGGCGAAGCGATCCAGCGTGAGCAGGTTGACATTCTTGAGGTGCGGCAGCGCAAGCGTGTACGAGCCGCTATCTGCCGGCTCCTCCAAATTCAACAGGCGCAGAATCGTCGATTTGCCGGAACCCGACTCCCCCACGATGCCCAATACTTCGCCGCGATACACGTCGAAGCTGACCGTTTCCGCTGCCACAATGTGCCCATAGCGCTTGTTCAGCCCGCGGACGCACAGCAGCGGCGGCTCGGTCGTGAGCACTGGCTCATTCAGGGCGGACGGGTGGTTTGAGATAACCATGTTGGTAGAAGTTCCCTTCGTCGTCGAAATACGTCGCGCCGATCGGACGCAGCGCCGTGATCAGTTTTTCCGCAAAGCCCGTGTCCGACAGCTCGTAGAGCGAAGTGCCGTCGGGCTGCGGGATTTCGTTCATAAATTTGTGGCGCGTCCCAGTGCGATAATCCGCCCATGTGCGCTGGTCTTCGACCTGGAACGGGACATCGGTGAACTCAAGCGGGTAGACATCGGTGTAGGGCGGGACGGCATACAGGCGCTTTTCGCGCCCGGCGCTCAGGAAGGTCAAGTTCGCCGCTTGGTGGAACTTGGGCGTATCCCAGCGCGGGATCGGGCTGGACGCCATGATGTAGCGCCTGTTGACCAGCACCGGGTAATCCGCGCCACGAATGTACTGCTTGTAGCGCACCAACTGCTCGTAGAGCACCAGCCACATCTGACCGTAGTCGGCATCGGCGTGCATTTGCGCGGCCAGCGACATATTCGGCTGGACAGCGCGCAGCGGTTCAGGATCGGGGACTTGCAGCACCAGAATTTGCCCGTCGCCGAGGATTTCTTCAGGGATGCGATGACGGCTCTGGATGATGGTGGCGGCCAATGTGTCGGTCGTGGTGTCGCAGCCGGACATGCGATGGATGAAGCGGCGTAGGTTCGCGGCATTGGTCGAATCATCTGCACCCTGATCGATGACTTTGACGACGCTCTCTGGCCCGACCAGCGCCAGCGAGATTTGCAGCCCGCCCGTGCCCCAACCGCGCGCGATCGGCAGTTCACGGCTGGCGTACGGGACCTGATAGCCGGGGATTGCAATCGCTTTGAGCATGCGGCGGCGCAGTTCGCGTTTCGCATAGGCGTCGAGGAAGCCGTAAGCGTAGTCCTCGCGCGGGATGGCCAGTTGATCGAGTTGCGGTGTAGTGGTCACTGGACGGCCTCTGCCTTCTGCTTGGGCTGCGGGGATTCGTCTTTGCCGTAGAACGTCGAAATCACCTTGCGGACGTTGTCCAGACTGCTGGCAAACGTGACGTAGTGCGGCAGCTTGAAGTGGACGCAGAAGCCGGAGGCTTCGACCGCTTCGGTGTGGTAGAGCACAAATTCCTCTTTGTGCGCCGGGTGCGGGTCAGAACTGTTCATTTCCATGTCGAGTGTCGCCCCAGCAATCAGCTTGACCTCGTTCCAGCCGAGCGTCGCGGCGAAACCGAGCTGCAAGCCTTGCGCCTTGTCTTCAGCTTGCGTGACGACTTCCGCCTGACTCACGCGCACACGCCCCGCGCTGAATGCTTCGCCCGTAATCGGGTGAGTGACGTTGATTTCCGCATAGGCCAGACGCAATTCGTTGACGGTCGGGTGGATCATGCCGTAGCCGCGCATACTGGCGTAACCGAGCGCCAGCACACCGCCGGTATCGGCGCGCGCCAGCGACTGCAGGCGGTGCTGCCGCGGTGCGGGGAACATGATCGGGTCGCGCGTGACATCGGGAATGTCAGCGGGGTGCAAGTCCGGTGGCGGCGCGGACGCTTTAAGCAGACCGTTTTGCCGCTGCCAATCCGCGACCAGCGGGTAGAGCCCGTTGGTTTCATCCGGGATGGGCGTGTCGAGCGTGGCGGGAACGGGTACTTCTTCGGCGACGATGCCATCCAGCAAATCGAGGTTCAGCATCCGGTGGGAGTAATCCAGCGATGGACCGAGCACTTGTCCACCGGGAATATCTTTGAAGGAGGCCGAAATGCGGCGGATCGTCAGAAGATCGGCGGGCGTCACCGGCGCGGCGTACGCGAGCCTCGGTTGCGTTGAACGATAGGCGCGGAGCAGCAGCACAGCTTCGTACAGGTCGCCGCCCGCCTGCGCCAGCGCGAGCGCCGCGAGTTCAGGCGTGTAGACTGAGCCTTCGCCCATTACGCGGTCAACCAGATAGGGCAGGGCGGCCTGAATCTGGCGCACGAGGTCGAGCGTGATGGGCGCTTTGAGCCGCTGAAACAGCGCCTCAGAGGCTTGGATGGCGGCCTCACCGCCTTTGGCTGCGATGTACATGCTAACCCCTGACCATCATTGTCGAACGCGGCAAACCGATGACATTGTGGCCGTCGAGCAGATAGACATCCCAACCGAGCGGATAGTGCACCCGCAGCACCCGTAACTGCCACAGGCGGTCGGGGATGCCATCGACCCGGATGGCGGTCTTGCCGTTGATGCCCGGACCGGTCAGTGTCCAGCGCGTGCCAGTACCAAACGTACAACCGCCGATGAACAGCGTCGCCGCGTCATCTGGCCGGTTGTGCGTGCCGACCGAGGCGATGGAGATGCCTTCGAGGGCGGCTGAGTCACCTAACTCATAGAAATGATAGGCAGCGGATTCGGGCGTGAGCAGACGTGTGCCGGTAGCGGTCAAAATCGCCTTGAGGGTGCCGTGTGCGGTGTAAGCGCTCGTTTCCAGATCCAGCAGACTCTCGGCAATCAGCGCGAACGGGTCGCCGAGATCGGGCAGCGCATGTGTGCGCCCCGGTGTGCCCAGAGCATTCATCAGCGTGAGGAAGGTGCGCCGCATGCGGCGCTCAGCCGGACTATAGACGGGGTGAACAAAGTCGCTCATGGTGCAAACGTCTCCATCTCAATGCGAGTGGCTTCTATCTGGGACAGCAGATCGCGGTCGGCGGCTTGCTGCCGTTCAGCCTGACGGTGGGCAAAAGTGGTGATGTGTTCCACGGCAATTTTTGCCCGTGCCGCAGCATCGATGAGCGCAATGGCCAGCGCCTGCACGAGATCGCGCCCAATCACCAACGCGTAGCCTGAGGTTCCGTCCTCAAGTTCAACCTGTGCCTCACTGACCAGGACTTCGCCTAAGTGGAAGACTGTTCCACCGGCGCTGTCGCTGTAAGGGATCATGACCAGCCCGGTGCGGTTGACTAAGACGCGAATCTCACCAAGCAGGGGTAGGAGCTCTTCGGCGAAGGTTTTGACAACCTCGGCTGGGGCGTGGGTGAGCGTACTCAGTAGGGCGCTCATAAGTGAAACTCCATTCGTCAAGAGACAAAAGAAGGTCGGCTCATCGCTAGATGAGCCAACCAGTCGAGCTGCTTAAGCGTTAGCGCGCGGTCAAATCGAGGTTGAGCAAACGCGCGATGTCGCGAAGCGGGTTGTAAACCGCGTCGATGCTTTCCAGCGACGGATCAACTGCGGTCGGGTCCATGTAGTAACGGCCGAGCACGTCGACGATGTCCGGGTGATTGACGAGATCCATGAGGGCGTCATAGACCGCGGTCTTGAAGGTTTCCGGCAGCGCGGCGTTAATGGCGAAGGGCGTCTGCGGGATGAGCGGCGACTGGTGGAAGACGACCAGGCTGCCATCCGGGCAATCGTTGTAAATCGCCATGATTTCTTCTTCGGTCATGGCGTTCTTGTAGGGCCATTCGGCGGCGGTGATCAGGTCACCGTCGTTCATGTCGGTGAAACCGCAGAGTTCCACTCCGGCGGCGGCGACCTGCGTGGCAAGGTTGTCGTCGAACGTTGCACCCGCGTCCACGTTGCCGTTCCAAACGGCGAGAACGGACGCCGGATGGTTGCCCGCGAATGAGACCGCGGCGAAGTCTTCAATCTGCGCCGGATCCGAGAATTCCTGATCGAGCAGAATGTCAGTGGCGGGGACGAGGTAGCCGCTGGTGCTGGCCGGGTCGGTGAAGGTGAAGCTTCGGCCCGCGAGGTCGTCGATGCTGGTGATGCCCGAACCCTTCTTGGTGAACATCAGGCTGTAGTAGCCGGGCACGCGGTTCTGGAACAGATCACGGTCGGTCGAATAGGTACCCACCGCGATCGCTTCGGCGTTGGCGACCTGCGCCGCGAGTGTGTACGAGAAGGGGCCAACTTCGAACGCGTCCGCGCGGCCCGCAGCCATCGCTTCGACCACGGCATTGTAGCTTGTGCCGGTGATGATCACAGTCCGGACGCCGAGGGCGCTTTCGAGGTAGGTGCGGAGAGGCTCATTCGAAGCGAGTGCAGCTTCAACATTATCACCGGGGTAGACGCCAATGATGAACGTTTCCGGCCAACCCGTGCGATCCACAGGTTCAGGCGTGGCTTCCTGGGCGACGACTAAACTGAACGACAGAGCGACGAAAACCAGCACACTCAACAGCACGATAGCGAACTTCTTCATTCTGCGAGACTCCTTTAAGACCACACAAGTCGTACTACCTAACAGTCGTGCATCCAGTCACTAGATGAAACGCTGGCGCAGCGAACTGCTGAAACGATCAATGATCGTGACAGCCACAACGAGGACAAGGGCCGCGCCGAGCAGTTTCTGGTAATCGCTCGTTCCTGTGTATTTGAACAGCAGGAAGCCGACGCCACCCGCACCGACGTAACCAAGAATGGTTGCGTGGCGCACATTACTTTCGAAGAAGACGATGGTGTATGAGATGAACAGGGGTAGGGCTTGCGGTATAACCGCGTAGATGAAGGTTTGCAGACCGTTAGCCCCGGTGGCGCGGACCGCATTCACCTGCGCCGGATCAATTTGTTCAATCGCTTCGGAAAAAACTCGGGTTAACGAGCCGACTGAACCGAAGGCGAGCGCCATCACGCCGGTGAACGGACCAAGACCGACCGCGGCAACGAACAGCAGCGCCCACACCAATTCCGGAATAGACCGCATGAAATTGAGCAGCAGTCGGACGATCTGGTAGATGGCGGGATGGGGCGAGGTGTTGCGGGCAGCGAACAGCGCCAGCGGCAGCGCCATGATGACTGCGCCGAGTGTGCCGACGATGGCCATTTGCACGGTTTCGAACACCGCTGTGACAATCGGCAGCCAGCCGATCTGCCATTCCACCCCGAACACGTTAATCGTGCTCGCTGAAATCACGAAGTCAATCGGCTGACCGAGCAGCGTAAACGCCACTTCACGGCTGCGATCAACTTCAAATTCCGGCGGGACCATCCGGCGCAGCAGGTTAAACATGGCGATCAGTGGGTCAAACACGGAGGTCACGCGGTTGGTCACACCGGGGCCAACGCCGGACAAACTCCAGGCTAGAATGCCGACCACGCCAACGATGATGAGGATGGCGCGCCACGACAATGCAGGATACGGGCGCAGAAGCTGGGTGCGCAGGACTTCCGGCGAGGTTGTCTGAGGACTAACGGTCGACGTGCGGATTTGAGCCATGCGCTTACTCCAGAGCCGGACGAGCGGCGGTTAAGTAATCGGGGGTCGTATCACGGTGGGGGGCGCGCGTTTCGAGCGGGTTTGGCTGATCAAAACGGTAGATCCGATCCAGCACGGTTTCAGTCAAACCGACTGGCGAACCATCAAATACCACTACACCGTGAGCGATGCCGATCAATCGATCGGCGAATTCTTTCGCCAGTTCGACTTGATGGATGTTGATGAGGGTCAGCACGCCGTCTTCGCGAGCGACACGGGCCAGGTCGCGCATCACCTGAACACTGAGTTCGGGGTCAAGGCTCGCGACAGGTTCATCTGCTAGCAGGATTTTGGGTTCTTGGGAGATAGCACGGGCGATGGCGACGCGCTGTTTTTCACCACCCGACAGGCGATCAGACCGGAACTTGGCGCGATGCAGCAGACCGACGCGCTCGAGGTTGCGCAGCGCGATCTGCCGATGCTGAGGGTTGAAGTAGAACAGGAGATTCTTCCAACCTGTGTTATAGCCCAGTCGTCCAGTCAAGACATTGGTGATCGCCGGGAGGCGTTCGACGAGGTTGTATTCCTGCCAGATGAAGCCGATGTGTCGGCGTGTCTGGCGGATCTGCTGCCCATTCATGGCCGTGATCTCGTCACCATCAAGGACGATCTTCCCGGAAGTTGGCTGCTGAAGGCCATTGATGCAGCGGAGCAGGGTTGATTTGCCAGCGCCTGAACGTCCGATGATGGCAATAATCTCGCCCCGGTTCGCGGACAGCGAAACCGACTTGAGGGCTTCGTTACCGTTGCCGTAAACGACCCGCAGGTCGGTGATGTTCAGCATATACGCTCGTGTCCCCTTCTCACTCGAAACGCGCATAGGATAGGCGGTGAGTGTTAAAGAGAAGGCAAGATGAGGTTAGGTGTTACGGGGTAAGAATATCTTTCGACTTAACGATGCTTAATGTAATGTGCCGATTGGAAGCAGCTGCTTCCAATCGGTCCATTGCTACTGAGAGTGAAGTGATTAAGCTTCTGATGGAAATATTAGGTCGTGGTTGCTCAGTTGCAAAGATGAAGTAAGAACAGGCAGCACTAACGGTGCAGGTTATAGACCAGCGCTTTAAGCATGGGTTCACGCCGCTGAAGTCGCCATGAACGAGAGCGGATCACATCACCAAATAAGCGTTTCATCACCG